>CAYROO010000002.1:42024-394721 GCA_964425915.1 uncultured Polycyclovorans sp. | reverse complement strand
GCGCCAGGATCGCGGGTCGACTGCAGCGACCTCACCGCTCAGCGAAGCCGTCGTAGGTCAAAGATCCGTTCGTGCTCATCCAAGGCATCGCGATGGCGCCGTGCGCCCCGAGCGGGGCCCCGCCTCCAGCGGGGTGCGAGGGATCAGCGCATCTGCGCCAGGATCGCGGGTCGACTGCAGCGACCTCACCGCTCAGCGAAGCCGTCGTAGGTCAAAGATCCGTTCGTGCTCATCCAAGGCATAGCGATCCGTCATCCCCGCCACATAATCCGCCACCACCCGCGCCCGATCCGCATCGGTGGCGGCTTCGCGCGCATGGGTGTGAAACTGCGGTGGCAACAGGCGGATATCGTCCATGAAGACATCAAACAGCGCCTGAATCACCCGCTGCGCCTTGCGCATCATCCGATAGACCTGCGGGTGCCGATAAAGATGGTCCATCAGGAAGCGCTTTAGCACCCGATTATCTTCCACGATTTCCGGGGAAAACGATATCAACGGCTTTGAATGTGCGCGAACGGCATCGATGGAGTCGACGCCCTGCAGACGCGCGGCCGAGTGGGCTGTGAGGTCCACCACCAGGGTGTTGATGATGCGGCGGATGGTTTCGTGGCGCTCCTGGCGCGGCGTCAGGTCCTGGTAGCGCGCCAGCACCGCATCATGGTGGCGCCGAAACAGGGGCACCTCGCGCAGCTGTTGGAGGGTCAGCAGGCCGGCCCGCACGCCATCGTCCATATCGTGATTGTGATACGCGATCTCGTCAGCAAGGTTCGCCAACTGGGCCTCACAGCTCGGTTGGCTGCGCTGCAGAAAGCGCTCGCCCACATCGCCCAGGGTGCGTGCGCGGGCCAGGGAGCAGTGCTTGAGAATGCCCTCACGGGTCTCGAAGCTGAGGTTGAGCCCCTGAAACTCGGCGTACTTGTCTTCCAGGACATCCACCACCCGCAGGCTCTGGGCGTTGTGTTCGAAACCGCCAAACTCCCGCATGCAGTGATTGAGCGCGTCCTGCCCGGCATGGCCGAACGGCGTGTGGCCGAGGTCATGGGCCAGGGAAATGGCTTCACACAGGTCCTCGTTGAGGCCGAGGGTGCGCGCCAAGGTGCGCGCAATCTGCGCCACTTCGAGCGAGTGCGTCAGACGGGTGCGAAACAAGTCCCCCTCGTGGTTGACGAACACCTGGGTCTTGTATTCGAGGCGGCGGAAGGCGGACGAGTGAATGATGCGATCGCGGTCGCGTTGGTACTCGGTTCGCGGCGTCGCCGGCGGCTCCGGGTGATGGCGGCCCCGGCTGGTCTCCGGCCGCGCGGCATAGGCGGCCAGTGTCATCACGCGGTGAAGGCCTCAAGGGTTTGTTGCAGGCGCTCGGGCGCAAAGTCGGCCGTCAGGGTCGCCATGCCGAGCGCGCGCAGGAGGACCAGGCGCAGCTTGCCAGCGGCCACTTTCTTGTCATGGCCCATCAAATCGAGAAAATCCTCGGGTGTCATTCCGGGGGGTGGGCGCACCGGCAGCCCCGCACGGGCGATCAGGGCCCGCGCGCGATCGGCATCGGCCGGTGGTAACCAGCCCAATCGCACCGACAGGTCCGCCGCCATCACCATCCCGGTGGCGACGGCCTCACCGTGTAGCCACTCGGTGTAGCCGGTGTAGGTTTCGATCGCATGGCCGAAGGTGTGCCCGAGATTGAGCAGGGCGCGGACACCGCCGCCCACCGCCTCGCGTTCGTCCTCGGCAACAATCCGCGCCTTCATGGCACAGCAGTGTTCGATGGTCTGGGCGGTCACTTCGGGATCGAGCGCCAGCAAGGCGTCCAGATGATGCTCCAGCCACGCGACAAAGGCGGCGTCGCCCAGCAGGCCGTACTTGATCACCTCAGCCACGCCGGCGAGCAGCTCGCGACGCGGCAAGGTTCGCAGGGTTTCGATGTCGGCGATGACCGCGCGGGGCTGGTGGAATGCCCCGATCATGTTCTTGCCCCGCGGATGATTGACGGCGGTCTTGCCGCCCACTGAGGAGTCGACCTGGGCGAGCAGGGTGGTGGGAATCTGCAGGAAGTCGATTCCACGTTGATACACAGAGGCGCAGAACCCGGCGAGATCACCTATGACGCCGCCGCCAAGCGCCACCAGCAGCCCGTCGCGGGGCAGTCGGCGCGCCAACAAGCGGTCCAGCACGCGCTCGGCGTTGGTCCAGCTCTTCTGTAACTCGCCGGCCGGCAGCACCATGAGATCGTCGTCGTCGAGCATGATGTGGCGGCGAACGGCCGCCAAATGCAGGCCCGCCACCGTCTCGTCGGTGAGCAGGAAGCAACGGCGCCCCTGCGTCACCGCATACGCGGCGGGCTGGTCGAGCAAGCCGGGTCCAATGTGGATGGGGTAGCGGCGCTCGGCCAGCTCCACCGTCAGTTCACGATTCATGTCCCTCAACCGACGCCAGGTACCGTTCGATGTCGCGCACCAGCGCCCGGGCGTTACGACCGTCGGTGGCGATGACCAGATGCGCAATCTCTCGGTAGAGCGGGTCGCGCTGCTGGAACAGACGCGACAGTATCGCCCGAGGCGGCTCCCCTGTGCGCAACAAGGGCCGATTGTCGCTGCGGGCGGTGCGCCGTAGTTGCTGGTTCACCGAGGCGTGCAGATAGATCACGCAACCCCGCGCCTGAAGCAGCGCGCGGTTGGCGGGGTTGAGCACAGCACCCCCACCGGTGGCCAGCACGATGTCGTCGAGCGCGGTGAGCTCGTCAATCATGTGCGCCTCGCGTTGCCGGAACCCGGCTTCGCCTTCGCGCTCGAAGATGTAGGGAATGTCGACGCCTGTTCGGCGCTCGATCTCATGGTCGGAGTCGACGAAGCGCAGGCCGCGCAAGTCCGCCAGCCGGCGGCCGACGGTGGTCTTGCCTGCGCCCATGGGGCCGATGAGAAACAGTCGCCGGGACGTCGGTGCCATAGTGCGCTGCCGCCCGGGTGCCGCTCGCAAGCCTGTGCGGGTCCGCCCAGGCCGCGACCACGGTCAGTTCACCCGAAGGCCCTCCTGAATCATCTTCGGCGTGACGAAAATCAGCAGCTCACGCTTGGTGTTGGAGCGGCTATTGTTGCGGAACAGATGCCCCAACAGCGGGATGTCCCCCAACAGGGGAATCTTGGCGGCATCGGTGCTGCTGGACTGTTCGAAGATGCCCCCGAGGACGATGGTGTCGCCGGTGCGCACCAGCACCTGCGTCGACAGTCGCCGGGTATCGATACTGGGCTGCGAGCCGCCGTTGCCGGAGGGCACGATCTGACCCACCGTGTCATTGGTGACGTCGAGATCCATCAGGATCCGGTTGTCCGGGGTGATCTGCGGCGTCACCGTCAAACTGAGGACTGCCTTCTTGAAGGACGTCGTGGCGGCCTGGTTGCCGCCCGCCGCTGTCTGAAACGGAATCTCGGTGCCCTGCTCAATGGTCGCCTGCTTGCCATTGGCAGTGATCACGCGCGGAGTCGAGATCACCTCGCCCCGACCCTCGCTTTGCAGGGCTGAAAGCTCGAGGTCGATCAGGAAATCGGAGCCGAGTATGGCGAAGGCGATGGAGCCGGCGGTCCCGGATGGCGGCGCCGCCGGCAGGTTTACGTTGTAGCGGTTCAGCGACGAGCCGGGCAGATTCACCGGGAAGCCAACCGGCGGGGTCACGAAGTCGTTGACGATGGGATCGGTCCCCAGCTGGTTGGTACCGCTGGTGGTGACCAGTCCGTTGTTGCCGCTTTCACCGACGGCGGTAACACCAAAGCGGGAACCAATGTCGCGACGGAAATCATCTCGCGCCACCACGATGCGGGACTCGATCAACACCTGCCGCACCGGCACGTCGAGGCGCTCGATCAGCCCCCGCACTTCGGCGAGTTTCTCTCGCGTATCCAGCACGATCAGGGTATTGGTTCGATCATCAACCGTGACACGTCCACGTTCGGACAGCAAGGAGGTTTCGCCGGCACGCAACAGATTGGCGATGTCGGAGGCCTTGGCGTAGTTCACCTGAATCAGCTCGGAACGCAGGGGCGCCAACTGGACCTTCTGCGCCGCCGCTTCCAGCTCGGCCTTCTCGCGCGCCGCAATTTCGTCCATCGGTGCCACCAACATGACGTTGCCCTGCTGCCGCATCGCCAAGCCCTTGGTGCGCATGATGATGTCGAGTGCCTGGTCCCAGGGCACATTCTGCAGACGCATGGCGACCTCGCCCGACACGGCGTCGCTGATCACCATGTTGGTTCCGGCGACATCGGCAATGATCTGCAGCAGTGAGCGCAGGTCGATGCTCTGGAACGACAGTGAGATGCGCTCCCCCGTGTACTGGGGCTGCGCGGCACGCCGCGCCTCCAACTGGGTTTCGGTCAGCGGCTGCAGTTCGAGCGTAAACAAATCATCTGACTGGTACGCGAGCTGTTCAAAGTCAGCGCCATCCACCGGCGTGATGCGCAGCTCGGCGTTGATCCCGACCTGCTGCGCATCAACGAACTTGGCGGGGGTGGCGAAGTCAATCACATCGAGCCGGCGCGCCAGCTTTTCGGGCAAGGTGACATTCTTGAAGCGGGCGATGATCTGGCCGTTCTCTTCGGTGACATCGACCGGCGTAGTGGCGTCACCCAGTTTCACCAGTACCCGTGCCTCGCCTTTCTCGCCCCGACGGAAACTGACATCGGCGATCTGCGCGCTCACGGGCGCGGTTGATGCACCGCGCGGCGCGGCAGCGGCGGATATCGGGGCGCTTTCCGCACCGGAAGACGCATCAGGCGCCAGTTTGATGAAGATGCGGTTGCCTTCGGCCCGCACTGAGTGGGGCACCAGTTCGGTCATTTCGACGACCACGCGGGTGCGACCCTGCGCTTCTGCTGCCGCGACGCTTTGCACGCGCCCCTGGTTGATGCGGCGGAACCGCTCGGCCAAAGCCAGCCGGGTGTTGGGGAGATCCACCGACAGTCGCGCCGGTTTGTCGATCGTAAAGCTGCTCGGCTGCGGCGCCGGCCCCGAGAGACTCAGTGTGATGAGCACCTGTTCGCGCGCCAGCGGCACGGCATCCATGGAGACCAGAGCCGGCCGCGCAGCACTGTCTATTGCTGCCGGCTGGGCACTGGCGATCGCCAACCAGAGCACGCCACCGACGCTGATCAGCGCGGCGCTCAGTTTGCGGGAAAGGGTCGAAGTCATGTCTGCCACTCCAGGATGAGGCCTCGGCTCAGGGCACCGTCAGGGCCAGCACGGCCGGGCGCTGAACCCAGCCGCCGAAGCCATCGGGGACGATCTCGCTGAGCTGAACCTGGCTCTCGTCAATTGCCACGATCTCGCCGTAGTTCTGGCCCATGTGATTGCCGCGCGTCACACGGTGAAGGATGCCGTCCGGCGCGCGAATCAACGCGTAGACCCGGCCGTTGTAGAGAATGGTGCCCATCATCCGCAGCCCGTCCAGCGGGAACTCTTCCAGCGGTTCCTTGTTGCGGGTGATGTTGGGTCGCAGGGTGGTGTCGGCGGCGAAGCCGCGATCCGTTTCCGGCTCCAGGCGCTGGAACGGGTCGGGACGATTGCCCGGCACATAGGTGAAGCTTTCGAATTGCTTGATCTGCGGGATCGGTTCGATCTGGCGGCTCTTGCGGCTTTTGACCTCGGCGACATAGGCCTCGAGGTCGCTCATGCTGCGGCTGCAGCCGCCCAACAGGCCGGAGACCGCGATCACGATACAGAGCAGGGGCAGGGTGGCGCGGCGCATTAGCGGCGTCCTCTGCGTTGGGGCTTCTTGGCGGCTTCCTGCGCAGCAATTTCCTCGTCGTCGAGGTAGCGGTAGGTCTTGGCGATCGCCTGCATGCGCAGTTGGCCCCCGTCCAAGGTGGCGTTGCGGCCGCGGCCGGTGGCCACTGGCTTGATCTCGACGTTTTCGATGGTGACGATGCGCGGTAGCGCAGCGATCCCGCTGACGAATTCACCCATCTCGTGGTAGGAGCCGAGGACGATGATCTGGTTCGGCAGCTCCGCGTAGAAATCCTTGGGCACTTCGCCGGCGGGGCGGAACAGTTCCTCCTCCAGGCTCGATGCCACCCGCGTTTGCGAGATGTCGTTGAGCAGGTTGGCGACCTCGGTCTTGCTCGGCAGTTGCCGCAGCATGGAGCCGAACGAGCGCTCCATCTCAGCGAGCTGCTCCTTGTAGGCATCGAGGTTGGCGACCTTGCGCTGCTTGTTCTCGAACTCGTCGCGCAGCTTGACCTCCGTGGCTTCGTCGATCTCCAGCTGTTCGAGCTGCGGCTTCACCAGCAGGAACCAGCTGGCAGCGAGGATGGCCACGGCGGCAATGACCACGGCTCCGACGCGCGCGTAGAGCGGCCAGGCACCCGGATTTTGCGGGTCGAGGGATTGCAGCTCCTCGAAGATTTCCTGCGGGTTTCTCATTCCGCCACCTCCTCGTCGCCCGGGGTGGCTTTGGTGAGACTCTTCACCTGCAGGGTGAACTGACTGGCGCGACTGCGACCGGTCTCGCCGGTCTTGATCACGACCAGACGGGGATCATCGAACCAGGGTGATGCATCCAGGTTCTTCATATAGGCGGAGACGCGCCCGTTGGACTCCGCCTCCCCTTCCAGGGTGACCTGGGTGCCTTGCTGGCGCAGCGAGGTCAGGGTGACGCCTTCGGGCAGCGTGTTGACGATCTCGTCGAAGAAATGAACCGTGGCGGAGCGGCTGGACTGCAGCGATTCGATCACCCGCATCCGCGCCAGCAGGTTGTCCTTGGTGCGCTCCAGGTCCTGGATTTCCTTGATCTTCTGATCAATTTCCGCGATCTGCTGCTTCAGGTACTGGTTGCGCGCACGCTGATGGTCGACGGCACCGGCGGCCGTGAAGTAGGTCAGCCCGCCCACGGCGGCGGCGGCCACACAACCCAGCGCCAACAGTGTCAGGAACTGTTGCTTGCGCTGTTGACGCCGTTCCGCACGCCAGTCGAGTAGGTTGATGCGGGTGGCCATTGTTCAAGCCTCCTCATCGAAGGCGCGCAGGGCCAGGCCCGCCGCCAGCAACAGTGAGGCCTCGTCACGGGCCAGCACATTGGGCTTGGCGCGTGCCGTCACCGTGAGCGTGGCGAACGGCTTGGCCACCACGGTGGGAATCCGCAGGCGGCCTTCGATGAAGCGATCGACCTCGGGAATCTGGGCACAACCCCCCGCCAGAATGATCTGGTCGACGCTGGTGTATTGGGAAGCGGCCGAGAAGAAAAACTGCAGTCCGCGATCAATCTGCTGCGTCATGTCAGCCAGGAAAGGCTCGAGCACATCGGCGGCATACGTTTCGGGAAGGCTGCCCGAACGCTTGGCACGGCCTGCCTCTTCGTAGGACATGCCGAAGGTGCGCATGATGTCTTCGGTGAGCTGCTTGCCACCGAAAGCGGTGTCACGCGCGTAAACGGTTTTCAGGTCATGCAGCATCAACATCGAGGTGCTGCTCGCCCCTAGGTCAATCAGCGCGATGGTCTGTTCCCGGCCTTCGCGCGGCATCTGGTGGGTCAGCAGGCGGCAAGCGTTTTCGAGCGCGTAACTCTCAATGTCGACCACCCGCGGCCTGAGGCCCCCGAGCGACACCGCGGCACTGCGGCTCTCCACCTGCTCCTTACGACAGGCCGCAAGCAGCACATCCACCAACTCTCCGCCGCTGGCGCTAGGGCCGGTCACCTGAAAGTCGATGCTGACTTCTTCGATGGGGTAGGGAATGTACTGATCGGCCTCGGCGCGGATCTGCGCCTCCATATCGTCCTCGCGCAGGAAGGAGGACATCTGCACGACCTTGGTGATGACGGCCGGGCCAGCTACCGCGACGGCCACACCCTTGGTCCGTGTTCCCGCCTTGGCGACGGCCCGCTGGATGGCCTGTCCGACGACCTCCGGCTCGGCGATCTGCTTGTCGAGCACGGCGTTGGGCGGCAGTGGCTCGACCGCGTAGGCCAGCACTTCAAACCCGTTCCCTTTGCGGCCGAGCTCAAGCACTTTCACGGCGCTGGAACTGATGTCCAGACCGAGCAATGCCTCGCTTCCCCCGCCAAACAGCTTCTGCTTGATGGACATAACGCCCCTCGCGCACCCTTATCGCTGGCCCGTGACGCTTACAATGGCGTTTAACACGGCGAACCGTAATATAGCTGAACAGCTATTCAATGCAACTCGAAGTTTGTTTCGCAAATATCTGATGCCACAACATAAGATTCCTTCCGCGTTCCGCTGTGGGGCGCGCAGATCATGAGCGGTGGTATCCGGCTGACCCGCGGCTGGGGTTTGCTTGCCCTGATCCTGGCGGCGCTGATGCTGCTCACCCTGGCGGCCATGTGGATCACCGTACAGCAGGTACGCGCTGGGCTGCCCTCCGTTGACAGCCTGCGCGAGCTGCAGCTGTCCGAGCCCCTGCGGGTCTATGCCCGTGATGGCCAGTTGATCGGCGAGTTCGGCAGCGAGCGGCGTTCACTGATGACCTACGATGCTTTGCCGCGTCACCTTGTCGATGCCTTCGTCGCCGCCGAAGACGAGCGCTTCTTTTCGCATGGTGGGATTGATGTGTTCGGGCTGGCGCGCGCCGCGATCAACCTGCTGATGACCGGCGAGAAGGCCCAGGGTGGCAGCACCATCACCATGCAGTTGGCGCGCAACGTCTTCCTCAGCAGCGAGAAGACCTACACCCGCAAGTTTCGTGAGATCCTGTTGGCGCAGGCGATCGAGGCGGAGTTGAGCAAGGCCGAGATCCTGGAGCTTTATCTCAACAAGATCTTTCTCGGTGAGCGCGCCTATGGCGTCGGCGCCGCTGCGCGGGTCTATTTCAATGTGGCGCCCGAGGCCCTGACGCTGGCCCAGGCCGCCACCCTGGCGGGGCTGCCCAAGGCGCCCTCGCGCGACAACCCCATCGCCAATCCTCAACGGGCCACCGAGCGCCGTAACTATGTGCTGGGGCGCATGGCCGAAGCCGGGTTCATTGATGAGGCGGCGCGCGATACAGCGCGCGCGGAGCCCATGGTGGTCAGTCCGTATCGGCCGGCACTTGATCTCGACGCGCATTACGCGGTGGAGATGGCGCGGGCCATCGTGGTTGAGCGCTTCGGCGAGTCGGCTTACACCCAGGGACTGCGCGTGGTGACCACGCTGGAGGCTGCCGAGCAGACCGCCGCGGTGTCGGCGGTGCGCAACGGCCTGATGGCCTACGCCGAGCGCCATGGTTGGCAGGGCGCAGATGGCAAGGTCGACCTTGAGACGCCAGATCAGTGGCCGAAAACCCTGGCCACACTGCCGTCATGGGCCGAGCTGGTTCCGGCTGTGGTGGTGTCGCTGTCCGACGAGGCCGCCCAGTTATTCACCCTTGATGGCGACGTCAGCCTGGCGGCCGATGCCTGGCGTTGGACCGGGAAAAAGACGGGCGCACCGTTCGCGCCAGGCGACGTGATCCGGATACGGCGAACTGGCGAGCAGTGGCGGCTGGCTCAGGTTCCCCAAGCCCAGGCCGCGTTCGTGGCGCTGGACCCCAGCAGCGGCGATATCCGCGCATTGGTTGGTGGCTATGATTTTTTCGCTGCCAAGTTCAACCGGGTGACCCAGGCGCAGCGGCAGGCGGGCTCCGGATTCAAGCCCTTCCTGTACGCCGCTGCCCTGGAAGCGGGCTACACCCCGGCGTCGGTGGTGCTGGATGCACCGGTGGTGTTCGATGACCCGGCCCTGGAATCCTCTTGGCGGCCGCAGAACTACAGTGGCAAGTTCTATGGCCCGACCCGCCTGCGGGAGGCGCTGGTACATTCCCGTAACCTGGTATCGATCCGCCTGCTCGACGCGGTGGGCTTTCAGCAAGCCCGTGCTACGGCGGCGGCCTTCGGCTTACCGGTGGAACGGCTGCCTAGGGATCTCACGATGGCGCTGGGCAGCGCCGTGTTCACCCCGATGGAGCTGGCCCAGGCTTACGGTACGCTGGCCAATGGCGGTTTTGAGGTGGTGCCACGACTGATCGAACGGGTCGAGACCCTCAACGGCGGTGTGATCTGGTCGCCACCGCGGGTCGAGGTCTGCGGGGGCTGCGACGACCCAGAGGTGCGGGCCGCGCTGCCGCCCGATGTCCGCGCCGCGGCCCAAAAGGTGGATCCGGTGACAGCCTGGCTGGTCGCGGACATGCTGCGCGATGTCACCCGACGCGGCACCGCGGCCAAGGTCCGCGAGTTGGGCCGCAATGACATCGCCGGCAAGACCGGCACGACCAACGACGAAACCGATGCCTGGTTCGCTGGATTCAACCACGCGCGGGTCGGCGTGGCCTGGGTCGGCTTCGACCAGCCGCGACCGCTGGGGCGTGGCGAAGTGGGCGGCCGCGCCGCCCTGCCTATCTGGATGGATTACGCCCGCGTGGCATTGAAGGATGTCCCGGCGGACGTTGCGCCGCCCCCGCCGGGGGTGGTCAGTGTGCGGATTGATGCCGACACCGGCCGCCTGGCCCGCCCGGGGGATCCAGACGCCCGTTTCGAATTCGTACAGAGCGATCATCTCCCCGAGGCCTCCGACCCGGCGACGCCGCTGACCACCCCCGGCGGTGGCAGCGGCAACGGCCTCGGCGACCTCTTCTAGGGCGCGGTCAGCAAGGCGATGCACTCCGAACTGGTCGAAACCGCCGCCCGCATCTTCTGCGAACAGCAGCTCACCGACTACCGCGTGGCCAAGCAGCGCGCGTTCGAGCAGATGGCTTGCCTCCCAGGGACCCCATTGCCGGACAACGCCGCCATTGAATCCGCCGTCGTGGCGTACCAACGGCTGTTTGGTGGCAAGTCGTATTGGCAACACCTGCGGGCACTGCGTGAGGCCGCGGTCCAGGCGATGAAGCTGCTCGCGCCCTTTGAACCCTGCCTGGTGGGCGGCGCCGTCAGCGGCGCTGTGACGCTGCAACACCGGGTGCAACTGCAGGTGTTCGCCGACACCGCAGAAACGGTGGATCTGTTCCTGATGGATCGCGGTATCCCTTACCGCGAGGGCGCACGGCGATATCGCGATGGCCGCGGTCGCGACACGGAGATTCCGCTGGTACAGCTGGAGGCGGGGCCGGTCGGGCTCGACATCGCCGTGTTTCCTGTCGACGGACAGCGCCAGGCGCCGATGTCGCCCATTGATGGCAAGCCGACGCGCCGGCTGCGGCTGGCGCAGGTGGAAGCGCTGTTGCGGGAACCTGAGGCCCGACCATAAAAAACCCGCCCGGGCGTGTGGCCGGGGCGGGCGAGTTCTGGCCTGCTGTAATCAGCGTTGGGCGATCGGCGCCACATCGCGCTTGTCGGCGCCGGTATACACCTGACGCGGACGTGCAATGCGCATGGACGGTTCGGAAATCATCTCGATCCAGTGCGCCACCCAACCCACCGTGCGGGCCACGGCAAACATCGGCGTGAACATGTTGACCGGGATGCCGAGGGCCTTGTAGATGATCCCGGAGTAGAAGTCGACGTTGGGGTACAGCTTGCGTTCGCGGAAATAGTCGTCGGACAGCGCGATCTCTTCGAGCTTCATCGCCAGTTCCAACTGTGGATCGTTTTCCTTGCCAAGATGCTTCAGCACCTTGTGGCACTGCTCGCGAATGATCGTGGCACGCGGGTCAAAGTTCTTGTAGACGCGGTGGCCAAAGCCCATCAGCCGAACGCCGCTGTTCTTGTCCTTGACCTTGTTCATGAAGTCCTGGACCTTGTTGACATCACCGATCTCGGACAGCATTTTCAATACGGCTTCGTTGGCGCCACCGTGCGCCGGTCCCCACAGCGCGGCAATGCCAGCGGCGATCGCAGCGTAGGGGTTGGTACCGGTGGAGCCGGCCATGCGCACCGTCGAGGTGGAGGCGTTCTGTTCGTGGTCCGCGTGCAGGGTGAACAGGACGTCCAGCGCCTTGGCGGCCACCGGATCCACGTGGTACGGCTCGGCCGGCACCGCAAACATCATGTGCAGGAAGTTGGAACAGTAGTCCAAGTGGTTCTGCGGATACATGAAGGGCAGGCCGACGTGGCGCTTGTAGGCGGCCGCCGCAATGGTGGGGATCTTGGCGATCATCCGATGCGCGAAGATCTCGCGGTGACGCGGGTCCTTGTTGTTCGTGGTGTCGTGATAGAACGCCGACATCGAGCCGACCACGCCGGTGAGCATGGCCATGGGGTGCGCATCGTAACGGAAGCCGTTAAAGAATCCCTTCAACGACTCGTTGATCATGGTGTGGCGGCGAATGTTCTGATCGAACTCTTCCAGCTGCTGCGCATTGGGCAGCTCACCATGGAGGATCAGATAGGCCACCTCAATAAACGAGCAGTGCTGCGCCAGCTGGTCCACCGGGTAGCCGCGATACAGCAGCACCCCTTCGTCGCCGTCAATGTAGGTGATCGACGACTGGGTCGAGCAGGTCGAACTGAAGCCCGGATCGTAGGTGAACACCCCGGTCTTGCCATAGACCTTGCCGACATCCAACCCCACGGGCCCCAGGGTGCCGGACACGCCCGGAAGTTCGATCTTCTCGCCGGTGACGTCGTTGACGAGACTGTACGTGGGGCTGCTCATGTGTGGTTGTCCTCTTGTCCATGCGGGACAGCGAACCGGGCGGACATTCGCACGAAACCGGTGCGGAAATCCGTCAACGGCCGCCATCGTGATGCGGTATTGCGGTCGGCGCAGTGCGCTGCGCCAGTCTGACCGCGCGGAAGGATACCGACTTTTCCCCCCGCACGGCTACTGAACATCGGTCGTAGGCCCGGCCATGGCCCCAAAGTCGACCCCAGGATTCCCGCAAGGGGCATGCCATTGGCGATCATTTGGGCAACAAAAAACCGGGCCTGGGCCCGGTTCTTGTGCAGCGCAGCGTCTGATCAGCCGCCGTAGCGCTTGCGGAACTTGTCGATGCGCCCACCGGTGTCGGACACGGTGCGCTTGCCGGTGTAGAACGGGTGCGACTTCGACGAAGTATCGAGGTTCACCAGCGGGTACTCCTGGCCGTCTTCCCAGGTGATCTTTTCCTTGCTGCTCAGGGTCGAACGCACGCGAACGGTGTAGTCCGCCGAAGCGTCCTTGAACACCACGTAATCGTACTTGGGGTGAATGCCTTCTTTCATGGGAAAACCTGTCGCTGCTCGACCTACAAGGGGCGCGGAGATTACAGCAGCCCCGACCTCACCGCAAGGGGGCCGCGCTGTGGATAACCCCGGCGGGCGGGCGTACACTGCACCGCCGGGTTGCATGCCCGGGGCTGAACGCTGACCACCACCCCAATCATGTAACCATGTCGAACGACGAACTCTGGCGTCGCTGTGTGCTCTGGCTGGAAGCCGAGCTCCCGGAGCGCGACCTGAGCATCTGGATCCGACCCCTGCAGGCCGTTCACCTCGGCGATCGTCTGCAGCTGCTGGCACCCAACCGCATTGTGCTGGAGAAGATCCGCAACGACTACCTTGACGCCATCGAGCGCGCGGTACGGGCGCTCGCGCCCGAGCCTCCACCGGCGCTGGAGTTGGCCGTCGGCGCGGCGGAACGGGTGGTCTCGCCAGAACCCACCGTGGCGCGCGATGTCGACTCGGCGACCACCCTGCTCACCCCTGCAGAAGACGATACGCCGGCCGGATACGAAGCGCGGCTGGATCCGCGCTACACGTTTGCGAGCTTCATCGAAGGTAAGTCCAACTCGCAGGCGCGGGCGGCTGCGCAACACGTGGTGGAAACGCCAGGCAGCGCCTATAACCCTCTGCTGATCTACGGCGACTCCGGACTGGGCAAGACCCACCTGATGCACGCCGTCGGCAACACCATTCTGGCGGCCAAGCCCCATGCGCGCATTGCCTATCTCGGCGCCGAACAGTGGCTGAACCAGATGGTGGCGGCGATTCGGCATGGTCGCCAGGACACCTTCAAGCTCTACTATCGGTCGGTCGACGCCCTGCTGATCGACGACATCCATTTCTTTGCCCACAAGGAGCGCACTCAGGAGGAGTTTTTCCATACCTTCAATGCGCTCATTGATGGCCGCAAGCAGATCGTGCTGACCTGCGACCGATATCCGAAGGACGTGGACGGGATCGACGATCGCCTGAAGTCGCGGTTCACCTGGGGCTTGGCGGTGGCCGTGGAGCCGCCGGACCTGGAGACGCGAGTCGCCATCCTGCTGTCGAAATCCGAGCAGGTCCGCATGCGACTGCCTGAGGATGTCGCCTTCTTCGTGGCACAGCGCATCCGCTCCAACGTGCGCGAACTGGAGGGGGCCTTGCACAGGCTCTCCGCCAGCGCCCGGCTGCGTGGAGAGCCGCTCAGCGTAGAGTTCGCCAGAGCAACCTTGCGGGACATGCTGGCGGCCTACGAACGCATGGTGACCATCGACAACATCAAGCGTACGGTCGCCACGTACTACAACATTCGCGTCGCCGATCTGGCCTCGCCACGGCGCACGCGATCATTGGCGCGCCCACGGCAGATTGCCATGGCCTTGTCGAAAGAGCTGACACAACATAGCCTTCCGGAGATTGGCGAGGCCTTTGGCAAGGACCACACCACCGTGCTCCACGCCTGCCGAAAGGTGGCTGAGCTGCGCAACGAGGATGCCAAGATCCGAGAGGACTATGAAATCCTCCACCGGCAACTGGGCTTTGCGTAAGGTGTGGATTGCGCCGGGGATAAGCGTGTGTATACGCAGGGGCACAAACTGTGGATAACTTGGGTCCACGGGTTATACACAGGTGACTCGAGGCCTTGTGCGCAAGTTCTGGGTCCAAGAATTAGATGTAAGCTGCTGTATTAATTAAACAATTAGAAGTTACACACATAAATACGGACCGACTACTACTAAGTATTCTGTCTTTATACACATACAGAGTTGAGTAAGCGCCATGAAACTGAACGTCGGGAGAAACGAGCTGCTCGGGGCCCTGTCGGCCGTGATCGGAGTGGTCGAGCGACGGCAGACCTTGCCCATCCTGTCGAACTTCCTGCTGGAGCTGCAGGAAGATCAGTTGGTGGTTACTGGCACCGACCTCGAAATTGAGCTTCAAGCACGGGCGCAGGTTGAGAATCTGACCCCCGGTCGCGCCACGGTCCCGGCGCGAAAGCTGTATGACATCTGCCGCGGACTGCCCGAAGGCGCGGAACTGACGCTGGACATCAGCGGCGACAAGGCCACCCTGCGTTCCGGCCGCAGCCGGTATGCCCTGGCCTGTCTACGACCGGATGAATTCCCGGCCATGGGGACCTTGGATGAGGGCACGCGGATCAGCGTCCCACAGGCCGGCCTGAAAGTGCTGATCGAGCGTACCCAGTTCGCCATGGCCCAGCAGGATGTTCGCTATTACCTCAACGGGACCCTCTTTGAAGTGACTGCGGATCGGGTGCGCACGGTCGCTACCGATGGTCACCGCCTTGCCCTTAGCGATCTTAACGGACCGACCGGTGCGGCCGACGCACAACAGATCATTGTGCCGCGCAAGGCGGTCCTGGAGCTCCAACGCTTGCTGGGCAATGGTGACGATCCGGTTCGGCTGACGATTGGCAATGGGCAGCTGCAAGTGGATCTGGACATCATTCGACTGACCACCAAGCTCATCGACGGTCGTTTCCCCGACTACGAGCGCGTGGTCCCGGAGAATGGCGACAAACGCTTGCAAGCGCCGCGTGACGCGGTGCGCCGTGCGCTGGCGCGTACCGCCATTCTCTCCAACGAAAAATTCCGCGGGGTTAAACTGGGCTTGAGCACCGGTAAGCTGGTGTTGCAGACCCACAACCCTGAGCATGAAGAGGCTGAGGAGGAGCTGGAAGTCGATTACGACGGCGCCCCGCTGGAGATTGGCTTCAACGTCAACTACCTGCTGGATGCCTTGGGTGCGCTGGATAGCGATGCCTTCGTGATGGACCTTCGCAACGCGGATGCCAGCGGTTTGATTCAGGCGCCGGATGACGACAGCAGCCGCTATGTCGTCATGCCCATGCGCCTGTAACGCGCGAAGTCGGCATCATCTATGCGCATCTCCCGACTGGCCCTTGGCCAGTTCCGGGCGTTCGCGCAACTGCGGTGGACGCCTTCGCCAGCGCTGAACTGGCTCTACGGCGACAATGGCGCTGGCAAAACCACCCTGTTGGAGGCGCTCAGCGTCTTGGCGCGGGGCCGGTCGTTCCGTACTGCCCAACTCAACGAGCTGGCGCGCGACGGTGATAGTGGCGGCTGGCAGGTCCGGATCGAGGTAGCGCGTGACGGGTTGGCAGCGGATGACTGGCGTGCCCGCTATCAGCAACGTCAGTTGCGGCTGCGCTGTAATGAAAACGCCGTGACCCAGGTGGAGGCGGCCCGCGCATTGCCCTTGTTGGTTCTGGTACCCGGCCTGCACCGCATGATTGACGAGGGGCCTGCCGTCCGTCGTGGGCTCATCGATTGGGGATTGTTCCACGTGGAACAGGCCTTCTTGCCAGCGTGGCGGCAATACCAACGGGCGCTTCGACAACGTAATCAGCTGTTGCGTCAGCAGGCTTCCGTGGCGGCGTTGCGCCCCTGGACGCAGTTGGCTGCCGATGCGGGCGAACGCTTAACGGCATTGCGCCAGGCCTACGTACAAGCGGTACTGCCGAGCTTTCAGTCGCGCTTGGCGCAGCTGTTGCCGGAGGTCCCGGCCCATCTGCGCCTGTACCCTGGCTGGGCGGCACAGCAAACCAGTCTGGCCGATGCACTCGACTTGCAACTGGACAGTGATCGCCAAGGAGGGCACACCCGGGTCGGGCCGCATCGCGCCGAATTGAGGATCCTGGTGCAGGAGCAGTATCAGGCGCGGGCGCGTCTAAGCCGCGGCCAACAGAAGTTGCTGGTGTTGGCGTTTGCGCTTGCGCAAGCCGAACAAGTGGCCGAACACAACGGCCTGTGGGGTCCGCTGTTGATCGACGATTGGGCCGCTGAGCTCTCACCGACATCGGCTGAGCGTCTGTGGAACGAGATCCTGCGGTATCCAGGGCAGCGATGGTTGACTGATTTCACTCCGCCACCGGCGGCCTGGCGAGCTTCTCAGGTGTCGGTGTTCCACGTGGAACAAGGGGGGGTCCACGAGTGCTAAAATCCGGGTTCAAGAGGCGGAAACCATAATGACGACACAACCTGCAGAGGGCGCCCAGTACGACTCCAGCGCGATCCGGGTCCTCAAGGGCCTGGAGGCCGTGCGCCAACGTCCGGGCATGTACATTGGCGACACCGACGACGGCACCGGTTTGCACCATATGGTGTTCGAGGTGGTGGATAACTCGATTGACGAGGCTTTGGCCGGGTTCTGCGATGAGGTGCGGGTGATCCTGCATAGCGACGGCAGCGTTGAGGTCAACGACAACGGCCGCGGTATCCCGGTGGACATCCATGCCGAGGAAGGGCGTTCCGCGGCTGAGGTGATCATGACCATCCTCCATGCTGGCGGAAAGTTTGGCGGCAGTGGCTACAAGGTCTCCGGCGGCTTGCATGGCGTCGGCGTCTCGGTGGTGAACGCCCTGTCCGACCGGTTGATGCTGGACATCTACCGTGACGGGCACCACTACCATCAGCTGTATCGCATGGGCGTGCCGGATGCGCCCTTGGCGCAGATGGAAGCCACCGACCGGCGTGGCACCAGCATCCGCTTCTATCCCAGCCCGACGATCTTCTCCAATCTGGAGTTTCACTACGACATCCTTGCCAAACGCCTGCGCGAGCTGTCGTTCCTGAACTCCGGCGTGCGCATCGTGCTACGCGAAGAACAATCCGGGCGCGAAGATTGTTTTGAGTACAAGGGCGGGATCCACGCCTTTGTCCAGTACCTCAACAAGAACAAGAGTGCGGTTCACGAGCACATCTTGCACTTGCAGGCCGAGCAGTCCGACGTGATCGTGGAGGCGGCCCTGCAATGGAATGAGGCCTATACCGAAAACGTCTTTTGCTTCACCAACAATATTCCACAAAAAGACGGTGGCTCCCACCTGACCGGCTTCCGCAATGCCCTCACCCGGGTCATTGGCGAATACCTGGAAAAAGAGGGCATCACCAAGAAGGAAAAGATTAGTTTGTTGGGCGACGACACCCGCGAAGGGCTCACCGCGGTGCTCAGCGTGAAGATCCGGGATCCCAAGTTCTCCAGCCAAACCAAGGAGAAACTGGTGTCTTCGGAAGTGACGCCGGTGGTCTCATCCGTGGTCGGCGACGGTCTGCGCGATTTCCTGCTGGAGAATCCGCGCGAGGCGAAACTCATCGCAGCCAAGGTGGTGGAGGCGGCGCGAGCGCGTGAGGCGGCGCGCAAAGCGAAAGAACTGAATCGCCGAAAAAGTGTGCTTGATATTGCCGGACTGCCTGGAAAACTGGCCGATTGCCAGGAGAAAGATCCCGCCAAATCGGAGATCTTCCTGGTGGAGGGCGACTCCGCCGGCGGCTCTGCCAAGCAGGGGCGTGACCGGCACTTCCAGGCCATCCTGCCGCTGAAGGGCAAGATTCTCAACGTGGAAAAGGCCCGCATCGAAAAGATGCTGTCCTCGGCGGAAGTAGCCACCTTGATCACCGCCCTGGGCTGCGGGATTGGCAAGGACGATTTCAAACCGGAAAAGCTGCGCTACCACCGCATCATCATCATGACCGATGCCGACGTGGACGGGGCCCACATCCGCACGCTGCTGCTCACCTTCTTCTACCGCCATATGTACACGTTGGTGGAGCGCGGTCATGTCTACATTGCGCAGCCACCGCTCTACAAGCTGAAGTCGGGCAAGCACGAAACCTACGTCAAGGACGACCACGAGCTCAACGATTGGTTGATCCGGACCGCTACGGACGACGCCCGACTACACCCCGCCGCTGGCGCACCCTCGGTCACCGACGACGTCCTTCGGCAATGGATGCGCGATTACGGTCTCAGCCAGCTCGCACTGGAGCGCTGGGCACGACGTTTCGATGCCTTGGCCCTGGATATGCTGTCACGCATGGCGCCGCTGCCGGTGGCGGCGGATCTTGCCACGTGGAACGATCAGTTCAATCAGCGCCTCAACGCCGAGGCCAACGATGCGCGCTACGACGGCCGCCTGCAGATCGACGGTGACAACGTGCAGCTGCACCTCAGCCGGCGTCGCCACGGCGTCGTCCACGAAGCCGTGCTCGGCAATGAGTTCTTCCAGAGTGGCGACTGGCGTCGTATTACCGGGTTGCGGACCACCTTGCGGGATACCGTAACGCCGGCCATCACCGTGGCGCGCGGCGAACGCGAAGCGCGGGTCGCCGATTTTGACGAAGCCTACCGCTGGTTCCTCAACGAAGCCCGTCGTGGTTTGCACGTCCAGCGTTACAAGGGATTGGGTGAGATGAATCCCGGTCAGCTGTGGGAGACCACCCTGGATCCGGCTGTGCGTCGTCTGGTGCGGGTGAACATCGAAGACGCCGTTGCCGCCGACCAGATCTTCACCACGCTGATGGGCGAACAGGTGGAGCCGCGCCGCGACTTCATTGAGCAGAACGCCCTGCTGGTCGGCAATCTCGATCTGTAAGCGAACGCCAGGCCGGGACGCGTGAATACGGGATCCGCGCCCCGGGTCGGGGTGGTGGTCGATGCCAGCTGCGACCTGCCGCCCGACATGCTGGTCCGCCCGGACCTGCGAGTGCTGCCCATTGAGCTGGTGCTGGCCGATGGCCGTCGCTGGGATGTGCGCGACCCGGAAGCCACCTTGGCCTTTTATGCGCGCGACCTCAAGCAAAAGGGCTCGCATGGCGAATCGCGGTCGCCCTCCGCTGCCGAAATCCGGCAGTGGTTCAAGGACCACTTGCAGGACGAATTTGACTACGTCTTCTGCCTTACCCTGATGCAGACGCGGGGTGCCATGTTCGAGAACGCGAGCAAGGCATCGTTCGCAATTCTCAACGATATCAATGCGTTGCGAAAGTTGACCGGTGCGCCACCGTTCGCACTCCGGGTGGTGGACAGCAAGACCCTGTCGGCCGGATTGGGGCTATTGGCAGCGGAAGCGGTTGACCTGGCGGCGGCTGGATACAGCCCCCAGGACATCCGCCGGCGGCTGGACGACCTGCGCGACCACATCTGTGCCTATTTCGTCCCGGGCGATCTCTACTACCTGCGCACCCGTGCTGTGACACGCGGCGAACGCAGTGTCGGCTTCTTCACCTATGCCCTGGGATCGGCACTTTCCGTCAAGCCGGTCATTCTCTGCTACCGGGGGGAAACCCAAACCTTGGCCAAGGTACGAGGGTATGACCGGGCGGTTGAACGCGTGCTGCTGCATCTTGCCACTCAGCTGCGCCTGGGCGTACGCTCGAAGCACGTCTGTATCAGCTTTGGCGGAGACCCCGCCGAAATCCGCACACTGCCGGGCTACCAGATCCTGGCCGACACGGTACGAGCGCTGGATATGACCTTGCATGAAACCTTCATGTCGGCCGCGACGGCCATCAACGCCGGTCCCGGCGTGCTCTCGGTGGCCTACTCTGGCGACCTTCGCCCATTTGGTGATCGGGTCGCATGATGAAAACCTTGGCGCTCTACCAACTCAAGGGAGGCGTCGGCAAGACCAGCAGCGCCGTCAATCTGGCCGCATTTGCGGCGGCCCAAGGCTACCAAACCTTACTCTGGGACCTTGACCCTCAGGGTGCCGCCACTTGGTACTTCGAAGGCAAACCCGACCACGACCTGTCGCCCAAGCGCTGGCTTAACGGCCAGACGCCCATCGGTCGGCTGGTCCAACGCACCGGCTACGATCGGCTGGATCTGCTGCCGGCCAGCCTGTCGAACCGCTTTCTCGACATCCTGCTGCGCAAGGTGGACCCACCGCGCCAGGCCCTGGCACGGCTGATCAAACCCTTTTCCGAGCACTACCAGCTGCTGGTACTGGACGCGCCGCCGGGTATTTCCCACCTGGCCGACAACGTCATTCAGGCCGCTGATCTGGTGTTGATGCCGGTGATCCCCGGCTTCCTGTCGGCGCGCGCCGCGGACCAGGTGCTGCACTACGCCAAGCAAGAAGGCCTGCCCAGCAAACACCTGCTGGCCTTTCACAGCCTGGTGGACCGGCGCCGAGGGCTGCACCGCAGCCAGGCGGACCAAGGCGCTGCGCTTGGATCCTTGCCATACAGTGCGGTCGACATCCCCTATGCCGCCAGTGTCGAACGCATGGGGGAGCACCGCGCCCCGCTATCGGCGTTTGCACCGGCCGATGATCCGGCGCTGCAGGCCTACGCCGAACTTTGGCTGGACGTCCGCCGCCGTCTCGGACTCTAACGCCAGCTGTCGCTAGCCGCGTCCGGCCGCGTCGATCACCGGTTCAGCGCGCGCCAAGGCCGCCGTCAACGCCGCGGGCGTTTCGGCACAGAGATTGAGGTGACCGATCTTGCGTCCTGCGCGTGGCGTCTTGCCATACAGATGCAGACGCGCGCCGGGCATCGCCAGCAGCGTCGCGGTGTCCGGCGCATCCCCGATCAGGTTGAGCATGCCGCAGGGCCCGCGCAAGCCGGTGTCGCCCAGCGGCAGCGCCAACACCGCGCGTAGATGGTTCTCAAACTGCGAGGTCAGCGCGCCGTCCTGGGTCCAATGCCCGGAATTGTGAACGCGCGGCGCAATCTCGTTGGCCAGCAGCCGGTCACCGCTGACGAAGAACTCAAAGGCCATAACACCGACATAGTCGAGCGCGGACATCACCTTGCGGGTGTGCTGCTCAGCCAGTCCCTGCAGCGGGTCATCGTGCTGTGGCACTGAGCGGCGCAGAATGCCGTCGCGGTGTACGTTGGTGGCGATGGGGTAGAAGCGGCATTCGCCATCACGACCGCGCACGCCGATGCAGGACACCTCACGGTCGAACGGTACCCACTGCTCGACGATCAAGGGGCTGCCGCCCAACTGCGTCCAAGCGCGCTCGATGTCGGCCGCTTCGCGCAGCACCGCCTGCCCTTTGCCGTCATACCCCATGCGGCGGGTCTTCACCACCGCCGGCAGGCCGGTCTTGGCCACCGCAGCCCGAAGTTCGTCCAGGCTGTCGGCGCAGGCGTTGCCAGGGACCGGAATCGCCAGGCGCTCGAACAGCGACTTCTCGGCGGCGCGATCCTGGGCGGTGGCCAGCGCAAGCGGTCCGGGAAACAAGGGCCGGTGTTCGGCGACAAATGCGGCGGCGGCGGCGGGGACGTTCTCGAACTCGTAGGTCACCACATCCACCGCGTCGCAGAGCCGACGCAAAGCGACTTCGTCGTCGTAGGCGGCGTGAATCTGCGTCCCCACCGGCGCTGCGCAGGCGCCGTCCGCGGGATCCAAGAACACGAACGACAGGCCCAGCGGGTGCCCCGCCAGCGCCAGCATCCGGCCCAGCTGGCCGGCGCCGAGCACCCCCACCCTCATGTGGACGGCGCTTCGAGCTGCGCGCTGTCGAGCACGCGGTCGGTTTGCGCTTGGCGATACTGGTCCAACCGCGCCGCCAGCGCTGGGTCATGGTTGGCCAGCATGGCCGCCGCGAGCAGCCCGGCATTGGTCGCGCCCGCGGTACCGATGGCCAGGGTGGCCACTGGGATGCCGGCCGGCATCTGCACGATCGACAGCAGCGAGTCCACCCCATTGAGCACCCGGCTCTGCACCGGCACACCCAACACCGGCAGGCGCGTCTTGGCGGCGCACATGCCCGGCAGGTGCGCGGCGCCGCCCGCGCCCGCGATGATCAGCTTGAGTCCGCGATCAACCGCCTGAGCCGCGTACTCGAACAGGCGATCGGGCGTGCGGTGGGCGGAGACCACCTCGGCCTCGTACGGGATTTCCAAGGCTTTCAGCACCGTACAGGCGTGCTGCATCGTGTCCCAGTCGGACCGAGACCCCATGATGACGCCAACCACGGCCTGCTGCGGGTTCGCCACGCGTGCCACTCCGGATCGCAAACCGTGAATTATGGCAGCGCCCGGTGAAATTCTCGACCGTGGCCGCTTACTTTCTCGGCAACAGCTCGAACTCCACCTGCACCTGGGCGGTGAACGGAATCTCCCCGGTGTTGAGGCCCATGCTGGCGTTGCCACTCTCCGCGCTGTCGCGCGCCGACATCGCCATCATCCGATACATCGGCTGCGGACCCGGCCCCGCCTGCGGCATGGCATCCACCCGCAGCGCCGGACCCAGCGTGTCGCCGAGCGCCCCACTCACCGTTTCGGCCTGCTGACGCGCCGCCTTCGTGGCCTTCGCCAGGGCCTGCTGAAGCAGGCTCTCCGCCTTCGATGAGCCCATCACCGGCGGGTTGATGTGGTTGATACCGGCATCGGTGGCGGCCACCAGCACGTCCCCCAGGCGGGCCAGATCGGTGATACGGATGCTGATGTCGCGGCGCACCCGGTATCCGACCAGTTCGCTGCGTCGGGTGTCCTCGTTCCACACCATCTCCGGCTGAACCTGCACGCCGGTGGTGGAGATCTCGGTGGCTGGGATGTTCAGCTGCGCCAGCGCCCGCAGATACTGACGCACGCCCTCGTTGACCTTGGCTTCGGCGGTCTTCAGTTCGGCATTCATGGCATCGATGGCCAGCGACAGCTGCGCCTGGTCGGGCGCTGCCCGTACCTCGCCCTGGCCCGTGACCGTGATCACCCGCGGCGCCGGCTCGGGAGCGGCCAGGACGCCGCTGGAGAGCGCCAGCAACGGCAGCACGATCACCGACGCAAGGAATTTGTTCATCAGAAAAGCCTCCAAAGGAATACACCGGGGAAGGCCCAAACCCGCGCGAATTGCAGCAGGTTTGTGGCGCTTCCTTTACCCTAAGCGCCCTTCTGTGAATTGGCCATGAATACGGACACCGACGGACCCCTGAAGCTGACCCGCGACGTCATCGGCATTCTCATCCCGCAAGGCACGCGGGTGGAGCTGCCCGAGGGCGCGGAAGCGCGTATCACCCAGGCCCTGGGGGGTAGCTTCACCATTCAGGTGGAAGGCCATCTGTTCCGCATCGACGGCAAGGATGCCGACAGTCTCGGCAAGACCGTGCCACAGGGTCCGGACGTCCCCGAGAATGCCACCGATCAGGAAATCGAAAAGGCGGCCTGGGAGCAGATGAAGACCTGCTTCGACCCCGAGATCCCGGTCAATATCGTGGACCTCGGCCTGATCTACGAATGCCGCATCGAGCCCCTGCACGACGGCGGCCGGCGGGCCGTGGTGAAGATGACGCTGACCGCGCCGGGCTGCGGCATGGGCGATATTCTCGTCAACGATGTCAAGACCAAGGTCTCACGCATCCCCACGGTCAACGAAACCGATGTCGAGCTGGTGTTCGACCCGCCCTGGAGCCAGGACATGATGTCCGAGGAGGCCCGTCTGCAGACGGGCATGTTCTAAACCCACCCGAGCCCCGCCATGAGCGACTGCACCACCCGCGGCATTCGAATTCAGGTGCGGCCGCGGTATCTCCCCGAGGCATCCCGTCCCGACGCCAGCCAGTGGATGTTCGGCTACGACATCGAGATCACCAATACCGGCAGCGAAACCGTGCAGCTGCTGCACCGCCACTGGATCATCACTGACGGCGAAGGCCGGGTGCAGGAAGTGCGCGGTGCCGGCGTGGTGGGCCAGCAACCGGTGCTCGCGCCGGGCGAGCGCTACCAATACAACAGCGGCTGCCCACTGACCACGCCGGTGGGCACCATGCACGGCAGCTACCAAATGCGCGTGCTCGACAGCCAGGCCACCTTCGATGCCCGCATCGCCCCGTTCCGGCTGGCGGTGCCCGGGGTGCTGAACTGACGGCCCCTCGCCGGCTTCGGGCATCCCTATTCCGCCTGGGGCTGGAAGCGGTGAATCGCGTGGTACGAGCACGGCAAGTCGATGAGCATCCGCCGCCTGTGCCAGCGCCAACCCGACTAGCCGGCGGCCTGGTTGCGTCGCCGGTACTCACCTGGGGCCTGCGCGAACCAGCGCCGGAAGGCGCGATTGAAGCTGGCGGTGTCGCCATAGCCCAGGTGCAGCGCCAGCTCATCCAGCTTCATGTCCGTGCTTTCCAGCAGGCGTGCTGCCAACTGCCGGCGCTCTGCTTCGACCAGATCGCGAAAGCGGGTGCCCTCCGCCTCTAGGCGGCGGCGGAGGCTGCGGGGGGCTAGTGCCATGTGTTGCGCGACATCTTCCAACGAGGCGATCAGTCCCAGCGGACCCAGCAGCAGCTGCCGAACCTGCCCGGTGATGCCGGCAGGCTGGCGGTGCGCGAGCTGGGCGCGACACTGGTCTTCCAGCAGGCGCACGAGATGGGGGTCGTACATCGGCAGCGGACGCTCGGCATCGGCGCGCTGGAGCACGATTGCGTTGCGGTCGCAGTGGTACTGGGGCTGCAGGCCGCTGAGCTCGGCGATGCGCGCCGCATAAGCCGGCGCAGGGCCGCGAAAGCAAAGCTGCCGAGCGCGCACCCCGGACAGTCCCAGCTCGTGCAGCAGATTCACGGCAGTGCCCATGTCGCGTTCCAGCAAGAAGGCCTGAAGGTGCAGCGGGATGGGCTCAGGGTCGGCGGCGACGCCGAACAGGGTGGCATTGGAGAATAGGCTAAGCCGGCAATAGGCGGTGCTCAGCGGGATGTAGCGCAGTGCAAATTCGCAGGCCTCGTGAAGCGTGCGGCTGATGCGCAGTGCGAAGCCCCAGATTCCGAACGTGGCGATGTTGTACTGCAGGCCCAGTTCGAACCCCAGCGCCGGGACGTCCGGCAGCGCCAGCATCAGGTTCTCAACCAGCCGCATTTCCTGCTCGCGGGCGATGAGGGTTTCAGGATCGCTCAGTTGTGCGGGAGTGATGCCAGTGTCCATCAGGCAGCTCTCGGCGTCGACGCCATAGCGCGCGCCAAAATTGACCATCACCTGACCGATCACCGCGGGGTGTTGAATGTCGATTGCCGCGCTCATGGCCGCAAATGCTCTGTGTTCGGCCGCGAAAGACCTGTGCCTGCGCCCTGCGCCTCGCTAAGGTGATGCCATCGAACAAGTGGGACGGAGAACATCATGCAGCAGGACCTGATTGCGTTGAACCGGGAGGCCATCGATGTCGCCCGAGAATACACCGGCCGCGTGGCCTGGCCGACGGTGGCCATGGTGGCGGCGGTACTGGCGCTGTTCGTCGGCAACCTGTGGGCCTTTGCCGCCGGCGTGATGCCGCTGTGGGCTGCCGTGCTGGTGTATGCCGTGTTGACCTACATGTCCTACACGCCCCTGCACGAGGCGGCGCACGGCAACATCAACGGCGGTCGCGAGGGCACAAAGTGGTTGAACGACCTGTGCGGCTATCTGGTGGCGCCGTTGATCATGGTGCCCTATTCCACCCACCGCGTGGAGCACTTCACACACCACCGCTACACCAATCAGCCCGACAAGGACCCGGACTTCGTGGTCAAGGGCATGTCGGGGGGCTTCCTCGCCGTCATCCTCTACGGTCTCAAGTTCCTGTGGGTGCAGAACACCTTCCTGTTCCGCGACTACTGGGCGACCGCGCCGCTGCGCGAGAAGCTGACCTACTTCGCCGAGATCGGTTTTTCCATTGGCTGGCGCGTGGTCGTGGCACTGCTGGTCGCGCGCGACGGCATCCTGCTGCTGTTGCTGCTGGGCTACCTCGCGGGCGCGTTCTTCACGGCCTATTGGTTCGCCTATCGGCCGCATCTGCCATACGAGGAGTCGGCCCGATATCGCAACACCAACAGCCTGTTGATGCCGGCCTGGATGAAGCCGCTGGAGTGGTTCTGGCTAGGGCAGAACCTGCACTCGATTCACCATCTGTTTCCGCGCGTGCCGTTCTATCACTACCACGCGGTGCATCGGCGCATTGAGCCGGCCTTGCGAGCCCACGGTACCCCGATCATCGGCATCTTCAGTCGTCAGCCGGAGGGCTGACGGAAGCGCCGATCAACGGCGCACGGCCTTGCGCGCCTTCTTGACCTCATACATGGCGGCATCAGCGCGTGCCATGAGGTCGGGAACGGTGTCGCTGGGTAGTGCCCTGACCACGCCGACGCTGGCGCCACCGAAGGTGATGGTGCCACCCGCCCAGGCCAGCTCGCGGCTGACCAGACCCTGCAGGCGCGGCGCCAGCTCGCTGGGCTCAAAGCCGTTGGCAATGACCACGAATTCGTCGCCGCCGTAGCGCCCCACCACGTCGCCCGCGCGCATGCCGGCTGCCAGCTGTCGTGCCACCTGGCACAGCAGCGCATCGCCCGCGTCGTGCCCGTGTACGTCGTTGACCTGTTTGAAGCCGTTGAGGTCGAGAAACGCCAGCAGCAAGCCATGGCCATTGCGATTGGCGCGTGCCAGCATGCGCCCCAGTTCGATCAGCAACGCGCGGCGATTGGCGATGCCGGTGAGGGCATCGGTCAGGGCATGGCTGCTGAGTTCAGCATTGGAAGCGCGCAGGCTGTCCAGCAGGCGCTCCCGCTCGATCTGCTGAGCGATCAGCCGCGCAAACAGGCTGACCACTTTGACCGTTGCCGGCGGGATTTCCCGACGTTCGCCGCTGGCCGCGCACAGCGTGCCGTAGAGCGCACCATCCTGTGCGCGAATCGGCTGGCTGAGGTAGGTTTTGATACCCAGTGCCTTGGCCGCCTGCGAGTCGCCCCAGCGCTCTTCGACGTTGTTGACGAACTGCACATCCTCTTCGAGCGCCCGTCTGCAGAGGGTGTCCTCCCAGGGCACGCTGAGGCCTTCTGGAATGGTCATCGTCCCGGTGTTGAGCGCGAACTCAATGTGCTGGCGCGCGCGGCTGGCCTCCACCGAGGTGAGATAGGCCGATTCCATGCCGGTCACGGTTTCCAGCAGCTCCAGCAGTGGCCGCGTCAGTGATTCGAGGTCCTTGGCGCCGGAAACCGATTGCGCCAGCTGGTCCAGCAGGGCGTCCATGGCGGGTCTGTGATCAGAGGAGTGAGCTTGGCCGGCAGGCTACCAGCGGCCACATGGCATCGCTATCCCGGAATACTGGTGCCGGTATGCTGTCCCGCTATTTCTGCGACGAAGGCATCACAGCGACCTGTCAGCGGGCGCGCCAGCGGCGGAACGCGGTGGCGTACTCGTCATACAGGTAGGCCAGGAAAGCTTTCAGCACGCCGCGCTGCAGGTCCGGCTGCAGGCCACGTCCCAGCCGTGCAATCTGCTGGTAGTACCAGCCCTGCTGGCCCAGCACGTTGATGATCTTGAACAGAAAGATGGGGCTGGCGCCGCTCAGCCAGCGGGCCTTGCCCAGTTTCAGCGATTTTTCGTAGGCCGGCATCACCGGCAGTTCGCCACGCAGGGCGCGGGCGGGCGCATCGGTATCCGTGCACAGCGGGCGGCCCAGGCCGATGACGTCGCAGTGACCCTCCTGCAGGGCCGCCTCCATCCCCGCCGTGCTGCGGAATCCGCCCGTCACCATCAGCGGCATCTTGGCCACCTTGCGGATGGCCTCCGCATAGTCCAGGAAGTAGGCCTCGCGTGCGCGGGTTGTGGCCCGTTGCGGCTCGGCGGCGCTTTCGGCTTTGCCATCAAAGCCCAGCAGTCGCGGTTGCTCGTAGGTGCCGCCGGAGACTTCGAGCAGGTCCAGCGACTCATCATTGAGCCAGCGCACCACCTGCAGGCAGTCCTCGTGCGAGAAGCCGCCTTTGCGGAAGTCGTCGGAGTTCAGTTTCAGCGCCACCGGGAAATCGGCGCCCACCGCCTTGCGCACGGCGCGAACCGTTTCCAGCAGAAACCGGGCGCGGTTTTCCAGGCTGCCGCCCCAGGCGTCGGTGCGGCGGTTGGTGACCGGCGACAGGAAGGACGACAACAGATAGCCATGCGCTGAATGGATCTGTACGCCGGTGAAGCCGGTGTCACGGGCCGTCACCGAGACCCGCGCGAAGCGCTGGATGAAATCGAGAATCTCGGCCTCGGTCATGGCCCGTGGCTTGGCATAGTTGCCGAGCATATCCAGCTGCACGGCCGAGGGCCCCAGCGGCTGGGTGGTCACATAGCGAGGCGACTGGCGGCCCGCATGCGAAATCTGCATCCACAGGTGGTTACCGCCGACCGTGCCGGCCTTGGCCCAGGCACGCAGGGCTTCTTCGCCACCGTTGCCGTCGATGGCGACATTGCCGGGGCGCTCCAGTACGTTGTGGTCAATCTGCACGTTGCCGGTCAGCAACAGTCCGGCACCGCCCTCGGACCATCGCCGGTACAGCGTGGCGAGCTCGGGCGTTGCCTGCAGACGCGGGTTGGCCAGCCCTTCGGTCATGGCCGCCTTGCACAGGCGGTTCGGCAGGGTGGCACCACAGGGCAGGGTCAGCGGGCTGGACAGCAGGGCAGTCATGGGCAGGCTCGGCGGGTGAACATACCGCAGGGTATGTGACGGATCGCTTCGGGGCAACCGTGCCGAAGGTGCTGCCAAGGGAATGCCTTTCGCCGCATCATGCCCGACCTGGTCGGGCATCCAGTGCCGACCGTTGGGCCTGGACCCCGCATCAAGTGCGGGGTGACGTCAGGGGGGCGGGGTGACCTTGGGCGGAGCGGGGTGGCGAGGGGGGCGGGTTGGCGGGGGCGTGCCGTTACGGCTGTTCGTCCGGCATCACGAATCGCGGCGCCCGCACCGCGTCACCGCTGGCAGCCGGGGCAGTAGCAACTGGCTCGCTGTCCGATGCGGCCGGGCCGGATCAGGGTCTGGCAGATACGACAGGGTTCGCCGTCACGTCCGTAGACATAGAGATCCTGCTGGAAATAGCCGGCTTCGCCGTGGGCACCGGCGAAATCGCGCAGCGTGGTACCGCCCTGGGTCACGGCCGCCGCCAGCACCGCCTTCACCGCCGCGGCCAGCGCCTCGTACTCACGCCGCGTCACCCGTCCGGCGGCGCGGGTCGGGCGAATGCCGGCGCGGAACAGTGATTCGGCTGCGTAAATGTTGCCGCAACCCACCACCGTTTCGCCGTCCATCAGAAAGCTCTTCACCGGCCCGGTGCGTCGGCGCGAGCGCTGGAACAGGTACGGGCCGTCAAACGCATCATCAAACGGCTCGGGGCCGAGGTGGTCCAGCAGGGGGTGGCCGGGCTGGTCGAACGGCCAAAGCAGCAAGGCGCCGAAGCGGCGCGGGTCCTGGAGCCTCAGCAACACGTCGCCACTGAGGCGCAGGTCGACATGGTCGTGTTTGCGCAGCGGCGTGTCCGGTGACAGCACGAACAGCCGACCCGACATCCCGAGGTGCACCATCACCCGATCACCGCTGTCGAGGTGGATCAGCAGATACTTGCCGCGCCGGCTGGTGGCGGTGACCACCTGCCCCTGCAGTCGTGCCTCAAGGCCGTCCGGCACCGGCCAGCGCAGTCGCCGGTCGCGCACCACCACTTGCTCGATCCGGCGCCCGAGGATGTGCGGTGTGACGCCGCGCCGGATGGTCTCGACCTCGGGCAGCTCGGGCATGGATCAGCCGGAGCCCTCAGCGGCCGCCGCTTCCACCGCGGCATCGGCCGTCGGCAGCTGCAACAGGGTATCGACCAGCGCACGCGACAGGGTGCGCCGCACCTGCTGCTGTGGATCCAACAGCTCCAGCTGTGGCTCGCGGCGGGCAATCCCGAAATCGCGGGTCTGACCGTCCGCCAAGTGCACGGTGACGGTCTCAGCGGCCGCGGTGGTGTCGGGCTCCAGCGCCGCATTCCACATGGACTGGGCGGAGCGCCAGGCTTCCACCACGGCCATCAGCGCATCGCTGGACGCGTCCGGATGTTGGGGCGACGTCCAGCCGGCATCGCCGCGGACCAGGGTCAGACCCGGGGCCTCGATCCGTCGGATCTCGGCAGCTGCAGGCAACAGGCGCTTGCTGACCAGGTCGCTGAAGTCGGCATCGAGTGCGGCACTCGGCGGGTCGTCCACCAGCAGCACACGGCCGCCGGTCTGCACATAGCGCTGGAAGGCCAGCGGCTCCATTCCGCCGAAGGCCAGCGTCTGATCATTGAGCGTGACCCGATAGTCGGGCGGTGTGAGCCCGATATTGGCCGGATCCACCCCTGCGTCCACCACCTTCTTGATCGGCAAGGTGGCCAGGTTGAGGATGCCGTTCACCTCCAGGCTGTCCGCCGGCGCGGTCACTGGGGCGGTCAGCTGCCAGTCGGCGCCGTCGCGCTGCAAGCGAATGGCCGGCTGTCCCTCGTGGGCAACCTCGATCCGCTCGATGGTGCTGGCCGTGAGCGCCGTCAGCGGCTCAGCCGGCGGGGTTTGCTCGCGGGTGACGTACAGGGTGACGCCGAGGCCGATCACCGAGAGTGCCAGCAGTCCGTTGACCTGTTGACGTTTCATCCCATGGCCCTCAGCGACGGCGGCGCATCAGCCAGCGGCTGACCCCGAAACCGAGCAGCAGAAGGGGCAGTACCGCGACGAAACCGATCGAGATCAGCCACGAGGCGGTCGGGCCAAGCGTGATCACCGTATCCGGGGCCTTGGGCACGTCGATGTTCAGCTGGGCGTCGCGCGAGGCCAGCCACTGCGCCAGGTTGAGCGCAAAAGCTTGGTTGCCGAGCTCGCTGATGTGCGCGTTGCTGAGGAAGTCGCTGTCGCCGATGAAGGCGACCCGCTGGGTGCGCGCGGCGTCGCCTTCACCGACGGAGCGCGTCAACGTGGCGCCGATGGTGAGCGGCCCGGGAATGTCGCTGTCGTCGAGCGCGACGGTACCGCCACTGATGTCGCCGGTTTCCAGCCAGGCCGCTTCGCTGGTGACCAGCAGCGCCTGCTGGCGCCAACCTTGGGGCGGACTCAGCGCCAAGGCGCGGGCAAGCGGGAACAGCGTGACCTGATCAAAGCCCTCGGTCACCGGGTTCTCGGGGTAGGCCAGAGACACGAAGAAGCCGGGATGGCCGGTGCCCAGCAGCTGGTACTCGGGGAAGATGGCGTAGCCATCCAGCCAGGCCAGCCCCAGCGTCTCGGCCAGTGGCGTCAGGCCGGCGGGATAATCCGGGTCGGCCAGCCACAACAGGTTGCCGCCCTGCTCGACGTATTGCTGGATCAAGGTGATCTCGCCCGGGAGGTAGTCCTTTTCGGGACTGGCCAGCACCAGCACGCTGGTGTTGTCCGGGATCTCGGGCGTATCCACCAGGCTCAGCGACTGCACCTTGAGCCCCTTGTCACCCAGCATCTCGGCATAGATCGACAGGGCGCCCTGGTCGTCGCCGTCGTCGATACTGCGTTCGCCATGGCCGCGCACGAACACCACCCACTGCTCGCCGCCGTAGGCCAGGCGCTGCAGCGCGGTGGTGATCATCGGCTCGGTGGTGCCGGACAGGGTCTCACGCCGCCCTTGGTACTCGATGACGATCTGGCCGGGCTGACGGATTTCGAACTCGCGCACCGCTTCGGGGTTGGTGCTGGGATCGATGAAGCTGAGTTCGATGTTGTCCTTGACCCGGGTGTAGCGCGCCAGATCGGTCTCCACGCTCTTGCGCACCGGGTCGCCGGAATAGGCGAACACCCGGATCAGGATGGGATCGGGCATGGCCGCCAGCTGTTTTTCGCTGGCCTCGGTGAGGCTGTTGCGGCCGCCGGCGGTCCAGTCGATGGCGGTGCTGAAGCGCACCGACAGCACGCCCAGCAACACGATCACGCCGACGAACAGGGCGATGCCGGACAGCTTCTGAAGCTTTGAATTCATCACGGGTCTCCTCACTGACGCTCGAGGTCCAGCCGCTGCACGGTCAGGCCAAGGAACAGGGCAGTGAAGAGCAGGTAGTACACGACGTCCGCGGTATCGAACACGCCGCGACGCAGGTTCTCGTAGTGGTCAATCAGCGACAGGTAACTGAACACTTCGCCGAACGGGATGCTGTCATTGAAGCTGAGGATGTTGATCAGCCACACCAGCAGCAGCAGGCCGAAACTGCCCACCGCGGCGATGGTGGGCTCGCGTGTCAGCGAGGACACGAACAGGCCCGCCGCGGCAAACGCCGACATCAGCAGGGCCAAGCCCAGCAAGCCGGCGGCAATTCGCCCCAGATCCAGGTTGGTCGCATGCAGCAAGGACAGCGGCATCAGCGCCATCAGCGCCAACAGCGCGCCGATGAATCCCAACACCCCAAGGAACTTGCCGAGCACGATCTCCACCAGGGATACCGGTGCTGACAGCAGCAAGGTGAGGGTGCCGGATTTCCGCTCCTCCGCAAACAGCCGCATGGTCATCAGCGGCATGATCAACAGCACCAGGATGGTGGCAAAGCCAAACACCTGCCCCGCCACCACGTCGGCAGCGCCGAACTGCTCGCCGGGATAGGGGTTGGTGATGAACTCGAACAGCACGTTGACGAACACGAAGCCGAGCAGCAGCTGCAACACTGCCAGTACCGCCCAAGCCAGAGGTGACAGGAAGATGCGCCGAAGTTCGGCGCGGGCAATGGTCAGGGTGTTCATGCGGCCATCCTCGGGCTGTCGCTGGAGGTGAGGGACACAAAGATGTCTTCCAGGGTGCGGCTGCGGGCATGCAACTCGAACAGACCCCAGTCCTGCGCCGCAGCGGCTGCTGCCAGCGCCTCGCGCGGATCCTCACCACGTTGGCATTGCAATTCGAAGCGATGGGCGTCCAGTCGGCGCAGGCCGCTGATGCCGGCGATGGCGGTCAGCGCGCTGTCCGCCGGCGGTCGCTTGAGGCCCACTTCCACGGCATCGAAGCCGTCTCCGGCGGTGGCACTGACGGGTTGGTCGTAGACCGCCCGACCGCGGGCGATGATCATCACCCGCGAACACACGGCCTGGATCTCTGGAAGGATGTGGCTGGACAGAATCACCGAGTGGTTGCGTCCGAGGGCGGCGATGAGGCTGCGGATTTCGCGGATCTGGATCGGGTCCAGGCCCACGGTGGGTTCGTCGAGGATGATCACCGGGGGCCGGTGGATGATGGCCTGTGCCAACCCCACCCGTTGCTGGTAGCCCTTCGACAGATTGGCGATCAGGCGGCCGCCGACCGCTTCCAGCCCGCAGTCCGCCTTGGCCGAGACCACGGCGTCTGCGCGGGCCTTGCCGCGCAGGCCGTGCAAGCCGGCGGCGAAGTCGAGGTACTCGTCCACCGTCAACTCGCCGTACACCGGCGGTTGTTCCGGCAGATAGCCCAGGGCCTGCTTGGCGGCCTTGGGGTCCTCGGCCATCGACACCCCCTTGATGGTCACACTGCCGGCGCTGGGCGCCAGTGTGCCGGTGAGCATTTTCATGGTGGTCGACTTGCCGGCCCCGTTGGGGCCCAGCAGGCCCAGCACTTCGCCCTTTCGAAGGGTCAGGCTGAGGTCCTCCACCGCCAGTTGTGGCCCGTAGCGGCGGCTGAGGCCGCGGGCTTCGATCAGAATCTCGCTGTCCATATCCTGTTATGCCTTATCGATGGAAAACGACCGGCCATAGACGCGCCCGCGGCGTCCAAGTTCCCACCGGCCATCGTGGGGTCGCCGTCGCCGCCTTCAAGCACCTCGGGCGTTGAGGTAGGCCTGCTCGGCAATGCGCGTGCTGGCCAGCATCTGCGCCCGGAAGGCCTGGTACGAGGCATGGACCTTGGCAGCAAACGGATCAGACTCGGCGGTTTCCTGCAGCACCTGCTCCGATGCCTCGCGCAACGCCGACAGCACATCCTCCGGGAACGGCAGCACAGTAACGCCGTGGTCCTCGACCAGCGTCTTCAGCGCCGTCTGGTTGCGGGCCGTCATCTCCGCCAGCATCGTGTGGGACACCGACTCACAGGCGGTGGCGACAATGCTTTGCAGATCCTCGGGGAGGGCCGCCCAGGCCTCGGCATTGACGATCGCCTCAAGGCAGGCGCCAGGCTCGTGCCAGCCCGGGTAGTAGTAGTAGGGCGCCGCTTTGTACAGCCCGAAGGCCAGATCGTTGTAGGGGCCCACCCACTCGGTAGCATCGATGGTGCCGTTGGACAGCGCGGTGAACAGTTCTCCGCCGGGAATGTTCACGGTGGTCACACCCAGTCGGTCGAGGACCTCGCCACCCAGGCCCGGCATACGCATTTTCAGGCCCTTGAGGTCGGCTACCGAGTCGATTCGCTTGCGGAACCAGCCGCCCATCTGGGTGCCGGTATTGCCGGCGTCGAACGGCACCAGATTGAACGGTGCGTACAGCTCGCGCCACAGCGCCATGCCACCGCCGTAGTACAGCCAGGCGTTCATTTCCTGGGCAGTGAAGCCGAACGGCACGCTACAGAAGAATGGCGCGGCCGGCGCTTTGCCCTTCCAGTAATAAGCGCCACCGTGGCCCATCTGGGCGCTGCCGCGGGACACCGCGTCAAACACCTCCAGCGCCGGCACACGCTCGCCTGCGCCGTAGACCGTGACAATGAGCCGGCCACCGGACATCTGGGTGATGCGTTCGGCCAGGCGGTTGGCGCCGGTGCCGAGTCCAGGGAAGTTCTTCGGCCAGGTGGTATACATCCGCCATTGGATCGGCTTGGCCTTGACCTCGCTGCCTGCACAGTCGGCCCCGGCAGTGGCGGCGGGTTTGCAGCCGGCCAGCGCCGCGCCCCCAGCGGCCAGGCCCAGCAACAGATTGCGACGCTTCATGAAACGACCTCTCCTCGTGAGCGATACCCTTATCTTGTGCGCGAAGGGTACACCGAGCGGGCAAAAAGAAGGCCCGGCAGTGACCGAGCCTGGGGCGATGCCCAATGGGAGGAAGTTCTGAAGCGGAACGGTGACCGGATGTGACCGATCGGTCGTTCAATTCCAGAGAGGCGAGTGTATCGGGGCGTCTGCGAGCGCCAACGCCGAGGTTTCTGACAGCGTTGTAGGAGATTGTCGATGATCGGTTTGTTGCAACGAGTCACGTCCGCGGCGGTGACGGTGGAGGGTGAACGCGTTGCCGAGATCGGCGCCGGGCTGCTGGTGCTGATCGGGATACAACCCACGGACAACGAAGCCCGGGCGGAGCGTTTGCTGGCGCGGCTGCTGGGTTATCGGGTGTTCGAGGATGAGGCCGGCCGGATGAACCGGTCCTTGGTCGACACGGGTGGCGGATTGCTGCTGGTCCCGCAGTTCACCCTGGCCGCCGATACCCGCCGCGGCAGCCGGCCCGGCTTTTCCACGGCGGCCCCGCCGGGCCGGGCGCGGGTGTTGTTCGCCAGCTTGGTGGCGCTGGCCCGCGCACAGCACCCAACGGTGGCTGCAGGGCAATTCGGGGCCGATATGCGGGTCAGTCTGGTCAACGACGGGCCGGTAACCTTCTGGCTGGAAGCCTGAGGCGCCTTCTCCCGGTCCTGCACCCCAACCACGCCCGGCTTGCGTTTGCTTAGGCGGGGAGTATCCTACGCGGCTCTTCGACAGCCCCCGGGCCCATGTCCGCTCGCACCGCCAGTCTCCGCCGCAACACGCTGGAAACCCAGATCGAGGTTGAACTCAACCTGGACGGCAGTGGCGTGGCCTGCCTGGATACGGGCATCCCGTTTCTGGATCACATGCTGGACCAGGTGGCTCGGCACGGGCTGGTGGACCTCACCGTCAAGGCCAACGGCGACCGTCACATCGATGATCACCACACGGTGGAAGACATTGGCATCACCCTCGGCCAGGCTTTTGCCGAAGCCGTGGGCGACAAGAAGGGCCTGGTGCGTTACGGCCATGCCTATGTGCCGCTGGACGAGGCGCTGTCGCGGGTGGTGATCGATCTGTCCGGGCGCCCCGGGCTGGAGTGGTTTGTTGACTTCACCCGCGCCCGCATCGGCAGTTTCGACGTCGACTTGTTCCGCGAGTTCTTCCAGGGTTTCGTCAACCACGCCAAGGTGACCTTGCATGTGGACGCCCTGCGCGGCCGCAACAGTCACCACATTGCCGAGACCGTGTTCAAGGCGTTTGGTCGTGCCCTGCGCATGGCCGCCAGCGCGGACCCGCGCGCCGGCAACGCCATGCCTTCCACCAAGGGCGTGCTGTAAGCCCGCGCTCCCGGATCCTGCACTCCCGCTGTTATGGCCGCCATCGGCATCATTGACTACGGCATGGGTAACCTGCACTCGCTCGGCAAGGCCCTGGAGCGGGTCAGCAGCGCTGCGCGTGTGGAGATCTCCTACGATCCCGAGGACCTGCTCAAGTGCGACCGTATCGTGTTGCCGGGCGTCGGCGGGGTGCGCAGCTGCATGAACGAGCTGCGGCGCCTCGAGCTCAACGATCTGGTGCTGGAAGTGGCCAAGACCAAGCCGCTCATGGGCATCTGCCTGGGCATGCAGGTGATGCTGGGACACAGCCAGGAGAACGGCGGCGTCGACGCCCTGGGCCTGTTTCCGGGCGAGGTGGTGCGCTTCCCTGATCCGACCCCGGACACCGCCTACGAGCGCCTGAAGGTGCCGCACATGGGCTGGAACCGGGTTCGCCAGACCCTCCAGCACCCAATCTGGGCGGGCATCCCGGACGACAGCTGGTTTTATTTTGTGCACAGCTACCACGCCCAGCTGAAGAACCCAGCGCATGCGCTGGGGGTGTCTGACTACATTCTGGAGTTCCCGGCGGCGCTGGCCCGCGACAATATCGTGGCGTTCCAGTTTCACCCGGAAAAGAGCCAGGCCATGGGCATCGCCCTGCTTGCCAACTTCGTGACCTGGGCGCCATGAGCGCCGGCCGCTTGCGCTGCCACCGCGGCTGGGGCACGCTTCGGTTCCGACAGGCTCTCCACTGCTGATTTCGCCCATACGACTGCTTGCGCGCCCGGCGCGCCCCGCAACCGACCTGCCGACCCCTTCATCTGCCTCCCGCTGTCTGCCCAGCTCATGCTGCTCATCCCCGCGATCGACCTCAAAAATGGCCAATGCGTGCGTCTGCGCCAAGGCCGAATGGATGACGTAACCGTCTTCTCCGATGACCCTGTCAGCATGGCCCAGCGATGGGTCGACGAAGGCGCCGAACGGCTCCATGTCGTCGACCTTGATGGCGCCCTGAAGGGACAGCCACTCAACCTCAAGGTGGTCGAGGCGATCACCTCGGCGATCAGCATTCCGGTGCAGGTCGGCGGCGGTATCCGCGACGAGGAGACCGTGCAGCGCTACCTTGATGCTGGGGTGCAGTACGTCATCATCGGCACCAAGGCGGTCAATGCGCCGCACTTCCTGCACGATCTGTGCATCGAGTACCCGCGCCACATCATCGTCAGCCTGGATGCCAAGGACGGCCGCGTCGCGCTCAACGGCTGGACCAAGATCACCGGCCACGATGTCATTGAGACCGCGCAGCACTGCGAGCGCGACGGCGTCGAAGCCATCATCTATACCGACATCGGCCGCGACGGCATGATGGGCGGCTTCAATGACGAAGCCACCGGCCGTCTGGCCAGCAGCCTGAATACCCCGGTGTTTGCCAGCGGCGGCGTTTCCTCGCTGGATGACATCCGCAAACTGAAAACCCTGGAAAGCGAAGGGGTGGCCGGCGCGGTGATCGGCCGTGCGCTCTACGAGGGCGGCTTCACCCTTCGCGAAGCGCTCAAGATCGTCAACGGCGAGGCCTGAGCGCTCCGCCCCGCCGCAGGACCGACATGCTCGCCAAGCGCATCATCCCCTGTCTCGACATTGACCGCGGTCGTGTGGTCAAGGGCGTCAAGTTCGAGGACATCCGCGATGCCGGCGACCCGGTCGAAGTGGCGCATCGCTACGACCAGCAGGGCGCCGACGAGCTGGTGTTTCTCGACATCACGGCCAGCTCCGAGGACCGCCCCACCCTGTTCCAGACCGTGGAAGCGGTCGCCCGCGAAATCTATATCCCGTTGACGGTGGGGGGCGGTGTGCGGACCTGCGCCGATGTGCGGGCGCTGCTGTCCGCCGGTGCCGACAAGGTGAGCATCAATACCGCTGCCGTGGCACGACCCGAGTTCGTCACCGAGGCCAGCGACCGCTACGGCGTGCAGTGCATCGTGGTGGCCATCGATGCCAAGCGCGTCAACAAGAAGAAAGAGCCGCCGCGTTGGGAGATCTTTACCCATGGCGGACGCAAGCCGACCGGGCTGGATGCCGTCGACTGGGCAATCCGGATGGTGCGTTATGGCGCGGGTGAGTTGCTGGTGACCAGCATGGACCGCGACGGCACCAAGGCTGGCTACGACCATGAACTGCTGCGCGCCATCAGCGATGCGGTGACCGTGCCGCTGATCGCCAGCGGCGGTGTGGGCAATCTGGAGCACCTCTACGAGGGGCTGACCTACGGCGGTGCCGATGCGGTGCTGGCCGCCAGCATCTTCCACCATGGCACCCACACGGTGGGCGAAGCCAAGGCCTACCTGGCCGACAAGGGCGTACGCATCCGCCAGTAATCGGTATGGGCACAGCGCCGCCAGCCGCGGTGTAAGCTGTCGCCAGACCGTCACCTCGAGACCTTATCCTGATGAACAGCGGCGATGTGCTCGCAGAACTGCAGGCGGTGCTGGAACACCGCAAGCAGGCCGGAGCCGATCAGTCCTACGTGGCCAGCCTGTATCGGCGCGGCGACGACGCCATCCTCAAGAAGGTGGGAGAGGAGGCGGCCGAGGTGCTGATCGCCGCCAAGAACCCGGATACCGATGCCCTGGTCCATGAAGTGGCGGACCTGTGGTTTCATACCCTGGTGTTGTTGGCCCACAAAGGACTGCAAGCCGATCAGGTGACAGGCGAGCTGGCTCGCCGTTTTGGACTGTCGGGTCTCGCGGAAAAAGCCGCGCGGATCCAGGAGGAGTGAGATGGGTACCTTTAGTGTGTGGCATTGGTTGATCGTGCTGGCCATCGTACTGGTGGTGTTTGGCACCAAGAAGTTGCGCAATGCCGGCGGCGATCTCGGCGCGGCGGTGAAGAACTTCAAGGAGTCGATGAAGGACGGCGAGGCGGACGGCCCGAAGACGGCCGAACAACTGGCGCGCTCCGAGAGCCAGGACGCCAACGCCGAATCGAAGAAGCACAAGCAGAACGTCTGATCCAGCCCGCGGGGCGCACCGACCATGCTGGACATCAGCTTCACTGAACTGGCGATCTGCCTGGTCATCGCCCTGATCGTGCTCGGGCCCGAGAAGTTGCCGCGGGTGGCGCGCACGGTTGGCCGCTGGACCGGGCAGGCGCGTGTGTACATGCGCAACCTCTCCGCCGAACTGGACCGCGAGACCCGCGCCAGCGACCTGCGCAAGCAGCTCGACGAAGCCAAGCGGGCCCTGCAGGAGGGTGAGCGTGCCACCCGCGATACCGTCAACAAGGTGGTCTCGGACGTGAAGTCGCCGGGCGACAAGCCATGAGCGCGGAGACCTCCGGTACTGAACAGCCGCTGATCGCCCACCTGCTGGAACTGCGCGACCGCCTGCTGAAGATCGTCTGGGGCGTTTTGATTTGCTTCCTGCCACTGACCTTCTTTGCCAAGGATCTCTACGCCCTGGTGGCGGACCCGCTGATCGCGCTGATGCCCGAAGGCACCAGCATGATCGCCACCGAGGTGGCCTCCCCGTTCTTCGCCCCGATCAAACTCGCGGGCGTGGTGGCCTTCCTCATCTCCATGCCGTGGACGCTCTACCAGGTCTGGGCCTTCGTGGCACCCGGGCTCTATCGCTCGGAACAGCGGTTGGTAGCACCGCTGATGCTGTCGTCCACCCTGCTGTTCTATGCCGGAGTGGCCTTCGCCTACTTCCTGGTGTTGCCGACGGTGTTCGGGTTCCTCATCGGCATGGCGCCGGAAGGGGTGTCGGTGATGACCGACATCAGCGCCTACCTGAGCTTCGTGCTGACCCTGTTCATCGCCTTCGGCTTTGCCTTCGAGACCCCGGTGGCCATCGTGCTGCTGGTGCGTACCGGCTTCGTCACCCCGGCCAAGCTGAAGGACGTGCGCGAGTACGTGCTGGTGGGCGCCTTCATCCTCGGCGCCATCTTCACGCCGCCGGATGTGATCTCGCAGTTGATGCTGGCGATTCCGGTCTACCTGCTTTACGAGCTCGGCATTCTCGCCTCACGCTGGTTCACCCCCGGCATCGACGCCGTCGAAGCCCAGCAGCGCGAGCACAAGGGCGGTTGAGCCCGCAGCGCTGTCCCGCCTAGCCGGGCCGTAGGCCGGACCGCAGTTCGGCCGTCGGCGGCCGCACCCCGTGCCAGCGCTCGAAGCTCTCGGCGGCCTGTTCGATCAGCATCCCCAGGCCATCATGTACGCGCTTGGCACCGGCCGCCACCGCCCAGGCTGCGAAGGGTCCATGGGCGGTGCCATAGCTGAGGTCGTAGGCCTCGGCGCCCGGGGCCAGCAGGCCCTCCGGCAGTCGCGGCGCCTGTCCACCGTGGCCGGCTGAGGTGGCGTTGATGACCAGATCGAACTGATCGCCCTTGAGCGCCAGATGGGTGCGCGGGATGACCGTGCCGACGGTGGCGAAGGCCTCGGCCAGAGCCTCCGGCTTCCAGGGGTTGCGGTTGGACACCACCAACTGCGCCGGCCTTTCGGCCAGCAGCGGGCCGAGAATGCCGCGGGTGGCGCCGCCAGCGCCCAGCACCAACACCCGCTTGCCCGCGACCGCCATTCCGAGAAACCGCAGGTCTGCCACCAGCCCGGCGCCATCGGTGTTGTCGCCCTGCCAGCCGTCGGCGCCGCGCACCAGGGTGTTGACCGCACCGGCCTGCGCCGCCCGTGGGGTGACCTCGGCACACAGGGCGGCCACCGCTTCCTTGTGCGGCAGGGTGACGTTGAAGCCGTCCCAGCCTTCGGCGAACAGCGCCGGGATGCGGTCGGCTAGTTCGGCCGGCGCGATGTCCAGGGTGCTGTACTGCAGCGCCGCGCCGGTGTCCTCGGCAAAGCGGGCGTGAATCAGCGGCGAGCGACTGTGGGCCACCGGGTGGCCGATGACGGCAAAGCGTTTCATGCCTGGGACTCGCGCAGCCAGCGCGCGGCGCGCTCGGCATAGTAGGTGAAGATGATGTCGCTGCCGGCACGATGCAGGCAGGTGAGGGCTTCCATCAGCACGCCCCGCTCATCGAGCATGTCGCGGGCTATGGCGGCCTGCATCATGCTGTACTCGCCGCTGACCTGATAGGCCGCCACCGGCACGCCGAAACGGTCCTTGACCCGGCGGATGATGTCCAGATACGGCAGACCCGGTTTCACCATCACGATGTCGGCGCCTTCGTCGAGGTCCAGCGCCACTTCGCGCAAGGCCTCGTCGGTGTTGGCGGGGTCCATCTGATAGGTCTGCTTGCCCGCCTTGCCGAGATTGGCCGAGGAGCCCACGGCGTCGCGGAAGGGGCCGTAGAAGGCGCTGGCGTACTTCGCTGCGTAGGACAGGATCAAGGTGCGATGGAGACCGTCGCGTTCCAGCACCCGGCGGATCTCGCCTACGCGGCCGTCCATCATGTCGGACGGCGCCACCATGTCGGCGCCCGATCGCGCGTACAGCAGGGCCTGCTTGCGCAGCACTTCCACCGTGGCATCGTTGTCGACATAGCCCTCGGCATCCAGCATACCGTCGTGGCCGTGCGTGGTGTAGGGGTCGAGCGCGATGTCGACGATCACCCCCAGTTGGGGCGCAGCCTGCTTCACGGCAGCGATGGCACGCGGCACCAGGCCCTCGGGATTGAGCGCTTCTTCCCCGCGGTCGCTCTTGCGCGCTTGTGGAATCACCGGAAACAGGGCGATGGCGGGGATGCCCAGCGCTTGCAGCCGCACCGCCGTATCCACCAGTGCCTCCAGGGGCAGCCGTTCGCACCCGGGCATGCTGGCAATCGGGCCGGCAAGGTCGCCTTCGGCAACGAACAGCGGCTGCACCAGGTTGCCCGGCGACAGCCGGGTTTCGCGCACCAGTTCGCGGACAAACGGCGCCTGACGTAACCGCCGGGGTCGGGTCAGGGGGTAGGCGCCAGCCATGCATGCACTCCTGTGAAGTCAATCGGTCAGTCCGCCATTCTAGCGGGGCCTGCCGGGCCCGGACCGATGCCGCGCAGGCATCCGGACGTCATCGGCAATCCGTTATAGTCATCCAATGCCGCGTTCTACCGCCACGCCCCCCGACGCCGACACCCTGGTCCCGCTGCTGGCGGCGACTGCGGAACGTGACGTCATCGCCTTCCGCCGCCTCTACGAACTCACTGCCTCGCATCTGTTCGGCGTGCTGGTCCGTATGTTGCGGCAGCGTGACTGGGCGGAGGAAGCCTTGCAGGACTGCTACCTCAAAATCTGGAACCGGGCGGAGTCGTATGCCCCTGAAAAGGGCACGCCGCTGGCCTGGCTGATGACCATCGCCCGATATCGGGCCTTGGATCTTTTGCGTGCCCGGCGGGAACACCTGTCGCTGGACGACGAACGCATGGCCAGTGCCGAGCCGGTCGACCTCGAACCTGGCCCGGCGGAAGCCGCCGACACCGGCGAGCGTCTGCACCGTCTGGAAGACTGTCTCGCCGAGCTGCCCGACGAGCAGCGACGTGCGGTGCTGTTCGCCTACTACGAGGGCTACACCCATTCCGAGCTGGCACAGCGGCTGGCCAGCCCACTCGGCACCGTGAAGAGCTGGGTTCGGCGCGGCCTGTCGCGGCTGCGGGAGTGCCTGGAATGAGCCGGCTCAGCGTCAATGCGCGCCGCTACCTGGCCGCCGCCTACGCGCTCGGGACCCTGCGCGGATCGGCTCGGCGTGCCGTCCAGCGGCGACTGGCGACCGATCCGGCACTGGCTGCGGCCGTCCATTGGTGGGAGCGCCAGTTCCAACGGCTCAACCACGGCTTCCCGGTGGAAACACCGCCGCCGGCCGTGTGGGCCGCCATCTCCCGACAGATCATCACGGCGACACCGGCACGCGACGTGCCCGCTGCGGCGGGCGGGCGGGTACCGCCGATCCTGACCGCGGCTCGGCCATCGGCGGCACCCCGCGGCGTCAACCGCGGCTGGCGTGCCCTGGCCATGGCAGCGTCGTTGCTGGCGATGGTGCTGGGTGTGCTGCTGGTCCGCGAAACCGCCCAGGTCCCGCCGCCGCCGGTGGCGGTCGCCGAGGCTGCGCCCAGTTATGTCGGCGCGCTGACCGCCGACGGCGGCCGCTGGTTGGTGTCGGTGCCGCTGCATGGTGGCCGCATGCGGGTGCGCGTGGAAGGCACGCCGCGGCTGGATCAGAATCAGGACGCCGAGCTCTGGTGGATTGGCGCAGACGGCACGCCAAAGTCTTTGGGGGTGCTGCCGGTGCGTGGCGAGCTTGAGCGGGTCGTCGAGGCGCTGCCCCCGGGTGAGGCGCCGGTGCTCGCCGTCAGCCTGGAGCCGCCCGGCGGCTCCCCTGAGGCCGGTCCGACCGGCCCGGTGGTGGCCACCTTCAACGCCATCCGCAGTCTCTGAAACGGCCCGCCCCTTGGCAGCCGCGGCGCGGCCCCGTAAGTTCGAGGGCCCATTCGACGCGTAGGGCATTCCGATGACGGCATTGGTGGCCATCGACCAAGGCACGACCAGCACCCGCACGCTGGTGTTCTCGCGCGACGGTCGCCCGCTGGGCAGCCACCAGATCGAGCTGCCGCAGCACTATCCGCAGAGTGGTTGGGTGGAGCACGACGCCGCCGAGATCTGGCAGCACACACAGGACAGCCTGCGGGGCGCCATTGCCGATGCCGGTCTCCAGGCGGGCGATGTCACGGCCATCGGCATCACCAATCAGCGCGAAACCACGGTGGTGTGGGACCGCCGCAGCGGGCAGCCCATCCACAAGGCCATCGTCTGGCAGGACCGGCGCACCAGCCGCTGGTGCGCGGATCGCGCCGACCGCGCTGAATGGCTATCGGCCCGCACCGGCTTGCTGCTCGACCCCTATTTTTCGGCCACCAAGATCGCCTGGATCCTCGATCATGTGGACGGCGCGCGGGCCCGCGCGGAAGCCGGCGAGCTGGCGTTCGGCACCATCGACAGCTGGCTGATCTGGAACCTCACCGGCGGCCGCGTGCACGCCACTGATGCCACCAACGCCTGCCGCACCGCCCTGTTCAACCTGGAGACCCAGGACTGGGACGACGAGCTGCTGGCCTTCTTTGGCGTGCCGCGGGCCCTGCTGCCGGAAGTGCGGGACAGCGCCGGCGATTTTGGCGACACCGCCGAGGGCGTGCTCGACGTTCCCGTCCCCATTCGCGGTGTCGCGGGTGACCAACAGGCCGCCACCATTGGCCAGGCCTGCTTTGCGCCGGGCATGGTGAAGTCCACCTACGGCACCGGCTGCTTCATGGTGCTCAACACCGGCCGCGAGCGGGTGCGCTCCAAGAACCGCTTGCTGACCACGGTGGCCTATCGCCTCAACGGCGAGCCCACCTTTGCCTTGGAGGGCAGCATCTTCGTCGCCGGCGCCGCCGTGCAATGGCTGCGCGATGCGGTGCACCTGATCCAGCATGCTGGCGAAACCGAGTCGCTGGCGAGCTCGGTGGACAGCACCCAGGGCGTCTATCTGGTGCCGGCCTTCACCGGGCTTGGCGCACCCTACTGGGATCCGGAGGCGCGGGGCGCCATTCTTGGCCTCACCCGCGGCTCGGGCATTGCCCACATCGTACGGGCGGCGCTGGAGTCGGTCGGCTACCAGACCCGCGACCTGATGAACGCCATGCGCGAGGATGCGCTCAACCCGGTGGAACTGCGGGTGGATGGTGGCATGGTGGTCAACGACTGGCTCACCCAGTGTCTGTCGGACCTGCTGCAGTTGCCGGTGGTGCGGCCGCAGGTGGTGGAGACCACCGCGCTGGGCGCAGCCTTTCTGGCCGGGTTGGCCACTGGGGTGTATCGCTCGCTGGATGACATCGCGGCGCTCTGGGCCGAAGACCGTCGCTTTCAGCCCGCGCTGGCGCCGGAACAGGCGGATCAACTCTATGCCGGCTGGCAGACCGCCGTGGCGCGGGTCAAGACCAGCTGAGCTGCGGCCTCAGCCGGGGCCGAAAACACCCTCGATCTCCACGGTCAGGTCAGCACGGCAGACATCGCCGATATGCAGGCCCCAGGGGGTGCCGGGATACTCGCGACGGCACCGTTCCAGAAGCGCTTCGGCACCGACCGTATCGCGGACGTACAGCCGCAGACTGATCGGCGCCAGCGCCACATCGAACCGCGACTGCGCTTCGGCTACCAGCGCCTGCAGGTTGCGGTGGGTCTCGGCCAGTTGCGCCGGTGCATCGAACGGATGTGCCGTGAGATGGCCCACCACACTGCTGGTGCCCGACACCAGCAGCCGCTGCGCAGCCGGCAGCCACAGCGCGCGGGCAAAGCCGGGGCTCTGCGGGCCGTAGATGCGCGGGTACTGCCAGGCCGGCACCTGTCGCGGGTTCTCCACCGGTAGGCCCGCTCTGCGCCCCGCCAATACCCACAGCCACAGGCCGGGCCGGCGGCTGCCGATCACCGTCGCGGCGGGGAAGCGTTCGCTGTTGCCCAGGCCTTCGGCACGGCCGATGCAGAACTGCCGGTAGCGCTCGGCATCGCCCTCGCCTTCGTTGATGCGGTCGAAGTAGGTCCAGGTGCGCAACAGGGCAGGAAAGCCCCGCTGCTGCAACCGCGCCACCACCGCCGCGTAAGCGGTCCGCGCCACGCTGCGGATGTCTTCGGCCTCATCGACCTGCCAAGCTTCCACCGCGTACTCGCCAGCCGGGCCGCACCAGTGATCGGGCAGCCCCACGGGCGATGCCAGCGGGTGGTCGTCGCCGAACAGGCTGAGCAGACGCGCGGCTGGGATGTCGGCGCCACAGAGCAGGTCGAGCGCCATTAGCGGGAAGAAACGATCATGGGCCGTAAATGATAAGCCCGCCGGATGGCGGGCTTATCGCAACGCTGCAAAAAACCGCGCAGACCTTACTTCAGCAGGTCTTCGATGGCGGCGCGCTCTTCACGCAGTTCCTTCTCGGTGCCGTCAATGCGGCCCTGCACGGCGGCCGGCACATCCAGGCCCTGGACGATCTCGTACTGGCCGTTGGCGCAGGTCACCGGGTAGCCGAACATGATGCCGGGGGCGATGCCATAGCTGCCGTCGGACGGAATGCCCATGGTCACCCACTTGCCGTTGGTGCCCAGCGCCCAATCACGCATGTGATCGACGGCGGCGGAGGCGGCGGAGGCGGCGGAGGAGGCGCCACGCGCCTTGATGATGGCGGCGCCGCGCTGCTGCACGGTGGGGATGAAGTCGCCGGTCAGCCAGGCCTCGTCCACCAGGCCGGTGGCGGCCTTGCCGGCCACCGTGGCGTGGGTGATGTCCGGCACCTGGGTGGCGGAGTGGTTGCCCCACACGATCAGCTTTTCGACGTCGCTGGAGTGCGTGCCGGTCTTGGCGGCCAACTGGCTCATGGCGCGGTTGTGGTCCAGGCGCATCATGGCGGTGAACTGCTTGGGATCGAGGCTCTTGGCGTTGCTGGAGGCGATCAGCGCGTTGGTGTTGGCGGGGTTGCCCACCACCAGTACGCGGACGTCACGGCTGGCCTTGGCGTCCAGGGCCTTGCCCTGCACCGAGAAAATGGCGGCGTTGGCGGTGAGCAGGTCCTTGCGTTCCATGCCGGGGCCACGCGGACGGGCGCCCACCAGCAGCGCGTAGTCGGTGCCGTCAAAGGCTTCCATCGGGTCAGCGGTGGCCACGATGTCCTGCACCAGCGGGAAGGCGCAGTCATCCACTTCCATCACCGTGCCCTTGAGCTTTTCCAGGCCTTCCGGGATGTCCAGCAGTTGCAGAATGACCGGCTGGTCCTTGCCCAGCATGTCGCCGGAGGCAACGCGGAAAATCAGCGAGTAGGCAATCTGACCAGCAGCGCCGGTGATCGCGACGCGGACGGGCTTCTTCATCAGGGACACTCCCAAATCTTGGATCGATGGGTGGAAAGGGGCGCGATTTTACCCCGTACGCGCGGTCCCCGCCCGTCAGGCCTCGTTACAGGGTCCGGTTTCGCGCAGCTCCACCGTGGCGAAGTCCACCGCCGGGCAGGCGCGGGCGATCGCCAGCGCTTCGTCGCGGTTCACGTTCTGCAGCAGGAAGAAGCCGCCCACCATCTCACGGGCTTCGGCGAAGGGGCCATCGGTGAGGCGGACGCTGCCGTCCTGTGCCTTGATGCGGACCCCCCGCGCGTCACTCTGCAGCGACTGGCTGGTCACCAGCACGCCGCGCCGGGTCAGCTCGTCGGTATACGCCTGCATCGCCTCGTACCGCGCGTCGGCTACTTCGGGCGTGCGGGTCCCGCGGTCGCCCGCCGGTTCGATGATCAGCATCACATAGGCCATGGGGTCCCTCCTGGATGATGGCGCGCAGCATAGCGCCCCTGCATGACTCAACGAACACAGTCGGCGGCGCGTTCCATCATCAGCGTCTGCTCGCGTCGGTTCTGGGTGAGCGATGCCGCCTGCAGAAAGGCCTGGCGGGCTTCTGCAAACCGGTGCAGGCGAAACAGCAGGTCGCCGCGCACCGCGGGCAGCAGGGGGTATCGCTGCATGAACGGGTCGTCACCCAAGCCATCAACCAGAACGAGGCCGGCTTGCGCACCGAAGGCCATGGCCACCGCCACCGCCCGATTGAGGGCCACCACCGGCGTTGGCGCCACGGCCATCAGGGCATCGTACAGCGCGGTGATGCGGGCCCAGTCGGTTTGGTCGGCCCGCGCGGCACGGGCATGGCATGCGGCAATGGCGGCCTGCAGCGCATAGGGCCCCAGCGCACCGCCCACGGCTTCGGCCTGCGCCAGGGCGGCCAGCCCGCGGCGGATCAGCAGCGGGTCCCAGCGGCTACGGTCCTGGTCCGGCAGCAACACCGGTCGGCCATCGGGCGCGGTGCGTGCGCGCAGGCGCGAGGCCTGCAACTCCATCAGCGCGAGCAGGCCGAACACCTCACCGTCGCCCGGCACCAGCCGCGCCAGCACCCGCCCCAGCCGCTGGGCCTCGCTGCACAGTTCGGGACGCACCCAGTCCTCGCCTGCAGTGGCGGCGTAGCCCTCATTGAAGATCAGGTAGATGACTTCCAGCACCGAGGACAGGCGCTCGGCCCGCTCCGCCGCGGGCGGCACCTCAAAGGGCACCTGTGCCGCGCTGAGGGTGCGTTTGGCACGGACAATCCGTTGCGCGATGGTGGGTTCCGGGACCAGAAAGGCACGCGCAATCTCATCGGTGCTGAGGCCGCCCAGCAGCCGCAGGGTGAGGGCCAGCCGGGCGTCGGTGGACAGCACCGGATGACAGGCGATGAAGATCAGGCGCAGCAGATCGTCGCCGATGTCGTCGTCCACCGCGGCGTCGAAATCCGGCATGGCGGCATCCTCCTCCAGCAGGTCCTGGCCGAGCATTGCGTGCTTGCGGGCCTGCATCTGTTCGTGGCGGATGCGGTCAACGCCGCGCCGTTTGGCGGTGGCCACCCACCAGGCGGCCGGTTTGTCCGGCAGCCCTTCCGACGGCCACTGCTCCAGCGCCGCCACCAGGGCGTCTTGGGCCAGCTCCTCCGCCAGCCCGACATCCCGCACCAGCCGGGTCAGGGTGGCGATGACCTTCGGCGCCTCCATGCGCCAGATCGCCTCGATGGCCCGGTGGGTGGCGGCACGCGCGTCGCTCATGCCCCTTGGCGCATCTCGTCAAAGCCGGCGGCGGCGCGTTGCACGTCTTCGGGAAAGTCCTCCATGGCCTGAACCTGGCGGACCTCGATGATTTCATTGGCGCCGGCCGGGCAACGCCGTGCCCATTCGATGGCCTCCTGACGAGACCGCACCTCGATCATCCAGTAGCCGCCCAGCACTTCCCGGGCCTCCGCGAACGGGCCATCCACCACACGCGGCGCGGCGCCGTCGAAGTACACCCGTGCCCCCATCGAAGGCGGATGCAGGCCGTCCAGCGCCAGCAGCACGCCGGCCTCCTGCAAGGCGGTGTTGAACCGCATCATCGCCTCAACCGCAGTGGCATCCGGCGTAGTACCGGCCTCGGCGCTTTCGTATCCGCGCGGGATCATCAGCAGCATGAATCGCATGGTCAGCCTCCCTTCACGCGGCGTCCGGCGCCGTTACATTCACCATCCAGCCCAGACCGAAACGGTCCGTCAGCATGCCAAAACAGGGCGACCAGAAGGTGGCGGCCAACGGCATGTGCACCTCGGCACCTTCCGACAGCGCATCGAAGTACCGCCGCGCCTCGCCTTCGCTGGCCACCGTCAGCGACAGCGAGAACCCGCCTGGCTTGGACTGGCCGTGACAGGGGTTGTCGGAGGCCATCACCGTCGAATCGCCGATGCTGAACTCGACATGCATCACCTTGTCCTCGAATCCTGGCGACACCCGCTCGGGCGGTGGCGGTTCCGGCGCATCCTTGAAGCGCATCAGCCGTTTCACCTCGGCGCCGAGGGCCTGCTGATAGAACGCAACGGCGTCGGCACACTGGCCGTCGAAGATCAGATAGGGTTGTACGAGCGGGGGGATGGTCATGGCAAGGGCCTCCTGGAACCGGTGTTCAGAGAGCCGCAGGGCGATCAGAGACAGCGACATGGTGTGAGGTCATCGTGCTGAGCGGGCCTGGGGTGCTGTGTCATCCGCAGACGGCGGATTCATCACCCCGTCGAACCAACACGACGAAAATCGACACCCCCTGCAGCAAGCAGTACGAAGTCGTCACCCCTGACCCATTGCCCCAAGATCACCTTCGACCATTACCCCAACGTCACCCCCGACCCATTATCCGGACGTCACCCCCGACTTGATCGGGGGTCCACCGGCCACCGTCGGCGTCTGGATGCCCGATCCAGTCGGGCATGACGGCGGGGCGCCAGGAAACGTCATCCCGGCCTTGAGCCGGGATCCCGCTGCACCGGTTGGGCTCTGGATGCCCGATCCAGTCGGGCATGACGCAGCGGTCGGGCTTCAGTCCTCAGCAGGGCGCATCTCGACCTGCAGGCTCGCCAGCCGCGCATACAGCCCGCCCTGCTGCATCAGCCGAGCGGGCGGCCCTTGCTCCACGATGCGGCCCTGTTCCAGCACCACGATGCGATCCGCACGCTGCACCGTGGACAGACGGTGCGCAATGATCAGTGTGGTGCGCCCTCGCATGGCGGCCTGCAGGCCCTGCTGCACCAGCCGTTCGCTTTCGGCGTCCAACGCACTGGTGGCCTCGTCCAGTAGCAGCAGCGGGGCATCGCGCAGAATGGCGCGGGCAATGGCAATGCGTTGCCGCTGTCCGCCCGACAAGCGCAGGCCACGCTCCCCAAGAAAGCTGCGGTACCCCTCCGGCAGCGCGCTGATGAAGTCATGCGCCAGCGCGGCGCGGGCCGCGGCGATCACCGCTTCATCGTCGGCATCGGCCCGGCCATAGCGGATGTTCTCAAGTGCGTCGGCGCTGAAGATGATCGGGTCCTGCGGCACCAACGCAATATGGCGGCGCAAGTCCTCCGGGTCCAGCGCCCGCAGGTCCACGCCGTTGAAGCGGATGGCGCCGGCATCGACATCATGAAAGCGCAGCAGCAACTGGAACAGCGTGGTCTTGCCGGCCCCGCTGGGGCCCACCAGGGCGACCGTCTCGCCCTCCGCGATGTCGAGATCAATGCCGGCCAGCGCGGGGGTGTTGGGGCGCGACGGATAGTGGAATCGCACCCCTTCCAAGGTGATGCGCGCCTGCGCGGTCTCCGGCAGCGGCTGTGGCTGGGCGGGCGCGCGGATGGCGGGCGTGACCGCCAGCAGTTCCATCAGGCGCTCGGTGGCGCCGGCCGCGCGCATCACCTCGCCCCACACCTCGGCGATCACGCCCAGCCCACCCGCTGTGAACAGCGCATAGAGCACGAAGGCGGCCAGTTCGCCGGGGCTCATGGTGCCGGCGATCACCGCCTGCGCACCCAGCCACAACACGAACACGATGGCGCCAAAGGCGCCGGCGATGACCCCGGCCGTCAGCCCCGCCCGCACCCGGGTGCGGCGAATGGCGGTGCCGAAGCTGCGCATCACCGCGCGGGCATAGCGATGATCCTCGTAAGCCGCCTGGGTGTTGGCCTGCACCGTGGGCATCGCGTTGAGAATCTCGCCCGCCAGCGCCGAGGTGTCGGCCACGCGGTCCTGCGAGTCGCGCGATAGCCGCCGCACCGCGCGGCCCGCCAGCACCACCGGCACGATCAGCAACAGCAGCAGGGCCACCGTGATGGCGAACAGCTTGAAACTGGTCACCGCCAGCAGGATCAGCCCGCCGGTGGACTGGAACACGCTGCGCAGGCCCATGGAAATGGACGATCCCACCACCGTCTGCACCAGCGTGGTGTCGGTGGTCAGCCGCGACAGCACCTCGCCGGTCTGCGTGGTTTCAAAATAGCCCGGCGGCTGCGCCAGCATGCGGCGGTACACCGCCATGCGCAGATCGGCGGTGACGCGTTCGCCGATCCAGCTCACCGTGAAGTAGCGCGCCGCCACCATCACCGCGCCAAACAGCGCCAGCAGAAACAGGGCGATGAAGTGCCCATGCACCTCGGCGCCGGCGGCGAAGCCATGGTCGATGAGGTCGGCAATGGCCATCGGCACCGCCAGCGTCGCCCCCGCCGCGAGGCACAGCAGCACGAAGGCCAGCGCCACCACCCGTCCGTAGGGCCGCAAGAACGGCCACAGCCCCGCCAAGCCGGCGAGGCGTTTCAGAGGGGGCGCGGGATCAGCGGGGAGGTCAGCCATGCGGCCGGCACCATAGCAGCAAGCCCGGCGCTCCGGCGCTCAGTCGTTTTCCGCTTCCACGTCCACCTGGAAGCTTTCAAGGTCATCGGCCACCGTCAGCCGCACCAGGATGGGCCGGCAGCAGACATGGCAGTCCTCGGTGTACACCGCCGAACCGCCGGACAGGTCCAGATCCAGTTCGATGGCTTCCCAGCAGTAGGGGCAGGTGACGACTTGGCTTTCGAGCATGCCCGCATGCTACCGCCACCCGCCGCCGCCATCACCTTGTACCCGTCGACGCCAAGCCTTCACTGCCCAAACCCCTTTGCACTCAGTACTCAGCACTCAGTCGTCACCCCCGACCCATGACCCCTACGTCATCCCTGACTGGATCGGGGGTCCAGTCGCGACGGTCTGTGTCTGGATGCCCGATCAAGTCGGGCATGACGGTAGATAAATAGGAATCGTCATCCCGGCCTTGAGCCGGGATCCACCTGCGACGGTGCGGCCTGGATGCCCGTTGAAGTCGGGCATGACGGCGGTGTGGTCGCAACCCTCAGCCCTCAGCCCTCACGCCTCACTTCTCCGCCAACGCCAGCCCCTCACCCTGCGTCGTCACCCGCAGCGGCAGCAGTGCCGCCATCGCCGAGGCCATGGAGGCACTGTCGCCCACCCGGAAGTTGCCGCTCAGGCGCAGGTTGCCCAGCGCTGGGTCGGCCAGTGCAATGGGCGTGGTGGCGTAGCGATTCACTTCGGCCACCACCGCCGAAAGCGGCTCGTTGCGAAACACCAGCCAGCCGCGGGACCAGGCATCGGCGTCCTCCACCTGCACCCGGCTGACGGCAATGCCGCCGGTGGCGGCCAGCAGGGCACGCTCGCCCGGCACCAGATCACGCGCGCTGCCGTCGGCGCGGGCAATGCGCACCTTGCCCTCAAACAGGGTGACCACCGCGTCGTCGCCAGTGTGGCGCACCTGGAAGCGCGTGCCCAAGGCGGTTACCGTGTCCTCGCCCACCGCCACCACAAAGGGCCGACGGCGGTCGTGCGCCACATCAAACAGGGCCTCGCCGCTGCGCAGGGTGACGGCGCGGTGCTGGCGATCAAGGTGGGCTTCCACCGCCGTGCCGGTGTTGAGCACCACCTCCGAGCCGTCCGCCAACGCCGCTACTCGCAGCTCGCCCACCGCGGTTTCAAACTGATGGTCTGCCATCACCGGGGGCGCACGCAGCACGTCGAACAGCCCGCCCTGCCAACCGCCCCAGGCCAGTGCCACCGCCGCCACGCCGGCCGCCAGCGCCTGACGCAGCCGGCGGCTTCTCGCCCGGCCTTCGCCACGCAGCCGCCGCTCATGGGATTCGGCACCCTTGCGCAGCATCATGGCGTCGGGGTCGCTCGCGAGCGCGCGGCTGGCACGCCACAGTGCCCGCACCTGCTGGTACGCCGCCTCATGTGCTGCACTGGCGAGGCGCCACTGCGCGGTCTCGGCGTGTTCCTCGGCGCTGCAATCCGGCGACAGGCAGCGTACGAAGCGGCGCTCTGCTTCGGCGGCGATGGGGTGGGTCTCGTGGGGGTCCACAGGTGGGGTGTCGAGTTCGTGGTGGGTCATGGGTGGTCGTCCTCACCCAGTGCTGCGCGGCAGGCCGCGAGCGCCTTGGTGATGTGTTTTTCCACGGCGCGCGTGCTGATGCCGCAGCGCCGGGCAATCTCGTTGTGGCTGAGGCCGTCGATACGGCTGAACACGAACACCGCCTGGCAGCGCGGCGGCAGGCGGCGAATCACGTTCTTGATCACGTTGATCTGCTGTTCGCCGTGAATGCAGTCCAGCTGGGTGGGCTGCGGGGCCTCCAGCTCCAGGTCGTCCACCGGCACATGCTCGTCCTGGTGCTGCGCCTTGCGTGAGCGCCAGGCATCGGTAAGCAGGTTGCGGGCAATACGGAACAGCAGAAACTGCAGCGACGTGGTGTCGTGATCGTGCTGGTATCGCAGCAAGCGTGCGTAGCACTCCTGTGCCAAATCTTGTGCGTCCTCTTCATTGGGAACGCGAGCACGCAGAAAGCGGACGAGGTCCACATGGTGCAATTGGATGAACGCCGCAAACGATACCGGCGATACGTCGGTTGACGCCGCTGCCACCGGGGCCTGCAACGCCGGTTTCACGGGCTCCTCCATGCGCGCCATCCTGGGCCTTGGGGCAGGACCCCAAGGCTCCGGCGGCCGGAGTCCGCTGTCAACCGGCACACTCGTGTCATCCATCGCCTCCGCCTTTTATCCGCGCCGCGCCACAAAAGATGGCGCGGCTTTATTCCTTAGATAACGGGGCGCGGGCGTGGTCCCGTACCTTCAATTCAGCCATCGATGTACTAAATCGACATGTCCCTCAAGGTTGGGACACGCCGATCATCCAAGACCACGATGATGGAACGCCCGGGCGTTACACTGCTGCATCAACGCCCCGCCGTTGCCTTAGCGCCGCACGACTAACCGGCAAACCACAAGCCAAGTGGCCGCGCTCGGGCCTCGCGTACCCAGCACCCAGCACTCGGCACTCGGCACTCGGCACTCGGCACTCGGCACTAAGCACTCATCACTCCAAGTCATAGGGGGGATCACCCCCCAGCCTCCGTTAGCCGATATAGCGGCGCCAAACGAATGCCGCCCAGCGGCCCGGACCACCGGGTCGGGATGTGCACCAAGAGGAGATCACATGATTCGGTTCCAGGGAGCCCGCCTAGCGCGGATCGCACGGGGTATGGCGTGGGCCATGATGGCCGCGCTGGTCACTACAGGCCCTGCCGCCTACGCGCAGGACACCCCCGCCGTCAGCACCGGCAGCGCCGAGAACTCGGCCGACCTGATGGCCCAAACTCATCGCTTCGACATCCCCGCCGGTTCACTGGACGCGGCCCTTACCGCCTTCAGCGAACAGACCGGCATCCAACTGGTCTACGAACCCGCCGGCGCTCAGGGCCAGACCGTGCAGGCCATCGTCGGCACCCTCACCGCCACCTCGGCGCTGCAGCTGCTGATTGACGACGCCAATCTCACCTGGGTGTCCGTAAACGACACCACCATCGCCATCAGACGTGCGGACGGTGCGTCCACAAACCCTACCGCTGGCGGTGAAGGGATTGATCTCGCACGGCGCGGGGGCGTGGAAGAAATCATCGTCACCGGCCAGAAAAAGGCCGAGCGCCTGCAGGACGTGCCCATTGCCATCAGTGCGTTCTCCATGGAACAGCTGGATGCGCAGAAAATCGAAGGCGGATTCGACCTGCTGAAAGGGGTGCCCAACGTCACCTTCAGCAAGACCAACTTCACCGGATACAACTTCCAGATTCGCGGTATCGGCACCCAGGCGGTGTCGGCCACCACCGATCCTGGCGTGGCGGTGTCGTTCAACAACACCACCCTCATCGTCAATCGCCTGTTCGAGCAGGAGTATCTGGACATCGAGCGCGTTGAAGTGCTGCGTGGTCCCCAGGGCACGCTGTACGGGCGCAATGCCACCGCCGGGGTGATCAATGTCATCAGCGCCAAGCCGGAAATGGGCTTGTGGGCAGCCGAGGTGAAGGCGGAAGTGGGCAGCTACAACGCCCGTCGCTATCGGGGCCACGCCAACATCCCGCTGGATGAAAACGTGGCACTGCGTCTGGCGGGCGCCACCACCAAGCGCGACGGCTTTGGCTTCAACGAGTTCGACGGCAGTGACGTCGACAACCGCGATCTCTGGACCGGCCGCGTCACCCTCGGCTGGCAGCCCACCGACACCTTCCGCGCCAACCTGCTGTGGGAACGATTTGAGGAAGACGACCAGCGAGTCCGCACCTCCAAGCAGCTCTGCCATCACGACCCGGGCCCCGACATGGTGGGCGATGCCAGCACCGCCAATGTCATTCCCGTATTTCGCGCCTTCCTGTCACAGGGCTGCCTGCCCGGCTCCCTGTATGACACCGGTGCGCCCGGCCTGAACCCCACGGATACCGTAGGCGCGGCCCATGGGGCCTACGGCACGCCCAACGGCATGTCGCTGCCCTTCGTCTCCGGCCTGTTCATCGGGCCCGTATTTTCGCTGTCCGGCACCGGTGCCGGCACCCTGGGCTTGAACCCATATTTCCCGAACTCCTTCTTCAATCCCACGCCGGATCCCAACCCGCCCTGTGCCGAGGCGGCGATCTACGGAAATGTGCTGCCACTCGACCTCTGCAACCCGGATCCCTACCGCGGCCGCGGGCAATCGCGTGACATCCGCACCATCTACTCCGCCCTGCAACCGGCCTATCAGGCCGAGGCCGACATCTTCGAGTTCAGTTTTGACCACGACTGGTCCGACGGCCTTACCTTCTCCTCGCAGACGGTCTACGTTGAAGACATGCTGTACTCCACCCAGGACTACAACCGCTTCCAGGCCTTCGCCATCTTCAGTGATGCCAACGAGGCCTGCGGCATCGCCGAGCTGTTCCCCGGATTCTTCAACAACAGTTGTGACCCCGAGGTGCGCGGCACCTACCCCGGCGCCAGCGTGCTGGCCGACGGCATCTTCTGCGACCCGCAGTTGAAGTGTTCGGATTCGCTGGTGGCGCAGGATATCTCGCAAAGCACCAGCAGCCAGTTCAACCAGGAGTTCCGCCTGGTATCCAGCCTGGACGGCCCGGTTAACTTCAGCCTGGGCGCCAACTACACGCGCTTCCGCACCAAGAACGACTACTTCGTTTTTGCCAACGCCCTCACCCTCCTCACGCACTTCTTCCCCTTCAACTACGACGGAGTTACCCAGCGCTCGCGCTGTCTCGACCAGGGGCTGGGCTGTGTCTTTGTCGACCCCAAGCCGCTGGAGGCGGTGGCCGCCAACCCCGAGGGCCACAACTTCTTCCTCAGCGCCAATCCTTACCGGCTCACCTCCTCCGCCGTATTTGGTGAGCTGTACTGGAATGCCACCGAAACCCTCAAGCTCACCGCCGGCGTACGGGTCACCTGGGACCGCAAGGAATTCACGCCGCTGCCCAGCCAACTGCTGTTGAACGACTACCGCGAACTGGACTTCATCAGCCCCGGCGATGGGCCGGATGCCTGTCTGGGGCGAGCTGTGACCGAACGGGTGGCCTGTTCCATTGCCGGCAACGCACCGGGCGGCCGTGGTTTTCTAGCCAGCCCGGACATCGTCCAGGAGTGGCGCGAGCCCACCGGTCGCATCGTGCTGGATTGGAAGCCACGGCTGAACCTGCCCTGGTGGGACGAGACCCTGGTGTATCTGTCACTGTCGCGCGGCTACAAGGGTGGCGGCGCCAATCCGCCCTCCATCGCGCCGCCGGCCGGCCTGATCAACGCCGAGAACAGTGGCGGCATCGCGGCCGCGGCACCGCCGGTATTCCAGCCCGAATACGTCAATGCCGTCGAGGTGGGCAGCAAGAACATGCTGTTTGGCGGCGGGCTCATCGTCAATGGCAATGTCTTCTACTACGACTACCGCGACTATCAGGTCAGCAAGATCGTCGATCGCTCGGCCGCCAACGAGAACTTTGATGCGACGGTCTGGGGCGCCGAGCTGGAGCTGATGCTGTCGCCCACGCCGGACCTGCAGCTCAATGCCGCCATCGGCCACCTGCGCACCCGCATCGCCAATGGTGAGACCTCACTGGACCTGATGGACCGCACGGATGGCGGCAACCGCCCCTACGCTGTGCAGGGCGCGCCGCTCACCATCGAAACGCTCGATGATGAGGGCAATCCCGTGGTGCAGACCTGGGATGTCATCGATGAGTGGCTGGTGGCCAAGCCCTTTGTGGTGAGCAGCTCCAACTGCGTGATCCCGTCGGTGGTGGTGGAGGCCATGCTGGAGGCCTTCGATGACCCCGCGGCCACCCTGCCCCTGGGTGCGCTGTGCCCCGGCGGTGGACCGACCGGGTTCGGCTTGGGCCCTGACGGTGAGGTGCAGATCAACGATACCCACATCACCTACGACTACCGCAGCATGTCGCCAAACGCGGGCCAGGGCTTTCGTAAGGATCTCTCCGGCCGCCAGCTCCCGAACGCGCCGCGCTGGACGGTGGCCACCGGCGCCCAGTACCGGGTAGACCTGAGCCCGCGCTGGGAAGCCACCGGACGCGTCGACTTCTACTGGCAGGACAAATCCTTTGCCCGCGTCTACAACACCGAGTACGACCGCCTGCGCGACTGGACCAATACCAATTTCTCGCTGTGGCTGTCGCGTCCGGACTGGGGGCTCACCTTCGAGGCCTATGTGAAGAACGCGTTTGACGAAGCGCCCATCACCGGCAGCTTCCTCAACTCGGACGACTCCGGACTCACCACCAACGTCTTTACGCTGGACCCGCGCCTGGTGGGCCTGAGCGTCACCAAGCAATTCTGAGGAGACCGCCATGAAGCTCTATTCAAAGTTCACGGCCGGGCGCGGGCTGCTGCTGGTCGGCCTGCTCGGCCTGCCCGCGGCGGCGAGCGCCCAGGCCAGCCTCAGCTGTAGCGGCAGCGGCGACATCAGCTGCGTGTTTGCCGGCTCGGTCATCGCGCCAAACCTCTCTTCCCAGGCGCGGGCCAGCCTGTCGGGTGGCAGCCTGCCCGACAGCGGCGATCACCTGAGCTTGCGCATGGATGCCGAGGTGATCTACCCGCTTGAGGGCGAGCCTAACTTCAATCTTCAGACTGAGCGCTTCGTGAACTTGGCACGGCTCAGTGCGGTGGATTTGAGCGGCTTCGCCACCAGCGCCATAACCGTGGCGGCCTTCAACCGCTGGGAGCTGCAGGGCGTGGACCAGCTGTCCAGCAGCGACAGCGAGGTGCATCTGGAGGTCAACGGCTGGCTGCATACACCGGAGAACCGCTCGGGCGATGTGCTGACCACCCTGGACTTCGGGGGCGGCAATAACCTGCTGCGGGTGGACGGCGCCATCGGGGTCGGTGCCGGCACCCAAACTGTTGGCTCGGGCGCACTGCCGCTGGACTTTCGGCAACGGGCGCAGGCCGAGATCCGCCTGAGCCAGCTCACCCGGCTGGAAAACGCGGGGGATCTCTATCTGGGCGTCGCCTATCGATTCATTCAGCGGCAGAGTGCGGGCGCAGTCCCCGGCATCAAGGAACAAGCCGTGCGCTCCACCGACCTGTGGAACGACGACATCCTCTCGGCTGAAGGCACCACCTTCCAGGGCCTGCCCGGCAGCCGCCTGTTTGTCGATACCGATCTGGGCGGTCGCCAGGGCGGCTGTGACGCCAGCCTGCGCGATGCCGATACCGGGTTTTTACCGGCCAGTGACTGCCTCAACCTCAAGGGGGGCAGCACCGAGGGGCAGACCGCCGTGGTTGTATACGACATCTACGGCGGCGAGCGCGGCGCCTTCAATCCGGAAGGCATTGTCATTGTCGATGTGGCCGGCGGCAGCAGCGGCGCCGGCCACTTCGTGCTGAGCCCGGAGTCCTCCAGCTACAGCCCCGCCCATGGCGGCGTGATCGACAAGGGCATCTTCATCTTTCCACTGGCCTATGACCCCGACACCCAGCAGCACAAACTGTATGGGGTGGTGGGCGGCACCGGGTGGCAGATGCCGCTGCTGGCCCATGGTGCGCAACAGCTTTGGCGGCAGGGTTCGGGGTCGCTGTTTGGCCGCCAGAGCGATATCCGGGAAGCCTTGGCCGCCGGCCAGCCGCAGGTAGGCAATGCTTGGGCGCGCCTCGAAAGCGGCAGCGGCGACCGTCAGGCCCGCCCGGTGTCGCGCGCGGGTGGCGCCGTGTTCACCTTCAATAACGACTACACCCAGGAGGTCTTCAACCTCAGCCTGGGGCGTGACTTCGTGATCGGCGGCACCGCCGAGCGTCGTTGGCTGGTGGGCGGCATGGCAGGCTATGGCAGTGTCGATTACCAATTTGACGACAGCCCCAACGATATCAACCTGGAGGGCATGCTGGCCGGCGCCTATGCCAGCCTGCTGACCCCCACATGGTTCATCGACAGCGTGCTGAGCGTGAACGTGCTGACCGCCGATGCCGACGTGCCGGGGCTGGACCTACAGCCGGACTCGGCCATCCTCAATACCGACATCACCACCTACGGCTTGCGCATGGAAGCCGGCTGGCGCGGCCTGCAGCGCGGTCGCCTGGCCGTGGAGCCGCTGCTGGGCCTGGCGTGGGTTGTCAGCGACCTTGATGATCTGCGTGTGGCGGCCGACGACACCGACCCCAATGTGCAGGGCGTGGATGTGCGCTACGACACCGCCACCAGCCTGCGCGGCAGCCTGGGCCTGCGACTGGCCGCTGAGCGGCTGAGCTGGCTGGTACCCCGCACCGATCTGGCTTTGCAGCTGCGCTACGCCCACGAATTCGATGGCGAGGCCGCCGCCGCGCTGGAAAACCAGGGCGCCGAAAGCCCGATGGTCGCCAGCACCCTCGATGGCGGCTTCATCGAAGTGGAAAGCAGCGCCACCCTGGCCAGCCAGGACGGCCGCATGGCGGTGCTGCTGGGCCTTGCTGGCACCTTCAGCGACGAATTCGACAGCATCAACGCGACCGCGGGGTTTCGCTATCGGTGGTAGCAATTGATTAAGGGTCGTTACGAATGTGCCCAACGGCAGCCGGGTTCGCCCAGCTGCCGTTTTCTTTTGGCGGTAGGAAATGTGCCCTTGTTGGTGCCGAAAGCGTCTGCGGTACGAAACAGGGCGCTCCGTTACTGCGCCGACGTTTGGCGTAGGCGTTCTCGCCAATGTGCGGAAATCGATTTTGAAAACGTCTTACGGAATAGGTGAACTGGGAGAACAGCGATGGCAGTTGCGGAGGGGACCGGCCTTGGGTTGGTCGGGCTGGTCCTTGTGGTGCTACCCATCATTGGTGGGTGCATTCAGTGGATCGTCGGCCGAATTGATCGGCGAGACGACCTTGGAATTGCGCGACTGACCGCCTGGGCCAATGCGCAAAAAGTAGCGTCAGAGACGCACTGCACCTTGCTGCAGCAAATCGCCATGCAAAGGGGCCTGGGGGTGCGTGTGCCACCATCCGAAGTGGGTCAGATCATCGAAGCCTTTGAGTTGGAGGGACTTGATGTGCTTCAGGCCTACGATGCGCACCGCGAACATGTCATGTGGCAACCCGCTGAGCGAGCATTCGCACCTCGGCAAGGCAAGCATTTGCGTATTGAAGCATTCGGTTACCTCTTGGGTTATCTCGTCTTTGGAACGGTCTCGATGTACCTATGGCAGGCCGGTGCGCGAGCGGAAAGCTCCTGGGGGGGCACTGCCATCACGCTCGCCGAGGGCATCACGATTGTCGGCCTGCTGCTGGCGGCGATAGGGCTACTCGTCACGTGTTTCAACACCTTTAGCGCTATCCGGTTTCTCCGGCGTCACCGCGCCAAACCAACGCCCACGTCCTAGGAGGACCCAACTCGGTAAGCGCGAAATGGAAGGCCAGGCCGGTGAAACTCTGAACAAACCGGGGCAGACCCCGATGGGGTCTACTCGGGTAGCGCCTTAGCCGATGTGATTGTCAGCGGCGCTCGATACAGGATCGCCGACCCCACCCTGGCGGCGGTGGATGGCGACTTCGGCCTCAAAGAACTAATGGGCGCCAATCCGCCGACCCGCTATCCATTCAACAACAGGGTCAGCATCCACGGCCTTGCCGGCTACGCCCGCGGCAAAGCCGGGTTCGAAGGCGACGCCAACTTCACCCCCGGCAGCACGCTGCTCAACCGGGACAGCTTCGGCGAATCGGAGAGCGGCAACAGCTACGGTGGCGGCATCGAGTTAGATGTGTTCAGCCGCGTGCGGGACGGCAACCTCCGCCTCGCCGCCGACCACATGATCTATCTCGACAAATCCGATAGCGAGTTCGAGGCTAAGAGTGCGGGGCTTTAGCTGGACGTGTGACCGATCGGGTGGTGAGGAAGCATCCACCGACACGCCTTGCGGTTGGATGTTCTACGGCAGCAGGGTTCGCCCTGCTGCCGCCTTCCGTTGGAGCCCTCCTAGTTGCACCGAATACCCTTTAAGGGTAGCCTTTAATTATGGAAAAGCGCACACCGCATTACGCGCTGGGTGATATCCAGCGACAGATGCAGTCGGTGGCGGATTTGTACCTGACACGATCAGCGCAGCAAGGCATGCGGCTGGCGCGGATGTCGGAAACAGAGGCCTTGCAGGTCATTCAAGGGCTGGATCGGCGCTGCTTCTACAAATCCATGACCACCTACGCCGATCATCGTGTCTGGCAGGATGTCTATCACGCTGCGTACCGCTGACGGGCGCTGTACTTGAAGTTTCAGAAGATGGATGAGTACTTCGTGGTCTCATTCAAGGAGCGCGGCGATGGCTAAGAAATTCAACGGCAAGGTTTGCCCGGAGTGCGGCGAAGGGCGACTGCGCCACGGCACGAAGCAGATCAGCTTTACCTACCGCGGCGAAACCCTGATTTACGGCCAGGTGGGCGCGTGGTGCAGCCATTGCGACGAAGGCGTAATGACCGGAACCGAAAGCGCTTCGACGGCAGCAGAAGTTCAGGCCTTCATGGACAAAGTGGACGAGGCCGAGCGCATGCTGCTGCTCCGCGTGCGCCGCAAGCTGCGCCTGACCCAGAAGCAGGCCGCAGCATTGACCGGCGGAGGCCACAACGCCTTCTCTCGCTACGAACGCGGCGAAGCTCGCCCCGTGCCCGCAGTTGTCAACCTGTTTCGCGTGCTGGACAAGCACCCTGAGTTGATCAAGGAATTGGCTGCGTAAGTACGGCAGGGTATTCGTCGCATCCGCATACCCGGATTGCTCCAGCTATGCCGGACCTTCGCCACGGTGAGGTGGGATCACTTCGCACTCATCACACAGCAATCGGCTCTCCTCCTCCCAGCAGGAGGCCCTACGGCAGCATGGTTCGCCCTGCTGCCGTTTTCTTTGGGCGCCGGCAGATGGTTCCCAATCCAGTAGGCTGGGCCCGACCATCCGCTGAGGTGGTCTAAAGCCACTGAGTTGGATAGGATTTATCCAGGATGATCGACGAAATCCACCACCATCAGGACGAACTTCGTCGCCTGTGCGAGCAGCACAAGGTGCGGCGGCTGGAGCTGTTCGGCTCCGCCCGCGGCAAAGGATTCGACCCGGACGCCAGCGATCTGGACTTCCTGGTGGAGTTCGAGCCCCTCTCGGGCGGGCACTACGCAGACCATTACTTTGGCCTGCTTGAAGACCTCACGGCCCTATTCCGCCGCCCGGTCGACCTGGTCGTGGCCCGCGCCATCCGCAACCCGCATTTCCTGAGGTCGGTGAACGAGACCAAGGAATTGCTCTATGCCGCCTGAGTCCAGCAAGTACCTCTTTGATATCCAGTGAGCCGCGCAGCAACTGGCCAGCTTCATTGAGGGCAAATCCTGGAGGACTACCTTGCGACGCCTCTGCTGTGGTCAGGAGTTGATCGGCAGTTCGAGATCGTCGGCGAGGCAATGAACAAGCTGTCGCGAGTTGCCCCGGATCTCGCGGCGAGCATTCCCGAGTACCGCAAGGTGATTGCATTTCGGAATGTGCTCATCCACGGCTACGCAGAGGTGGACGACTTGTTGGTGTGGGATGTGGCCGTCCATCGTTTGCCGTCGCTTCTGAAGCAGGTCACGGGACTGATCAAGTAGCGTTCGCCGATATGCCGCATAGAGACAGGTCGCGAGACGGACGGGCTCACGAGACCCGCCTCCGCCTGCAAAAGGGCAAGCGGCAACGCACTGGCCTCGATGTTCCGCCGGGCGGCCTGGTGCTAAAGCAGGACGTGGAGGACCGCGACTTGCAACGTCGGCTGACCAGAAAGGTCCGTGAATGGGACCAGCAAGCCAAGCCGATCGATAACTGGGACGCAATGATGCACAAGGCAGCCCACACTGCGAGACGTGCCTAAGCTAAGTGCGGGTGGGTTCCGGTTTACGGAACTCGCACAGGCACTTCGTACTTATCCCGAAAGTCCGCCGGCTTGGCACGCAGCGCGTTCTCTATGCCCCCTTGCCATCATCCACCCAGCGGACGTTCCGGATGTCCGATCCATGGAACCCTTTCCGCCTGTCACCCGTCTGTCATCTCAAGCGCGAGACGAAGAGCTCGCCATGCGGTGGGGAAATATACGGACAACATGGATGATGACGATGCGAAAACCTCCTTACACCTTATTTGGCGCACTGGCGGCAGCGGCGGTGCTGACAGCCTGCTCGTCCAGCTCGGACAATCTCGACCAGTTTGACGTGCCCAACTGGCCCGCGATCCCGCGGGAAGACCTGGCGGAGGCCTTCAACGCGCCGGCCTCGCTGGCGGCTGCCGACCTCGCGTATCAGGCGGCGCTGATCTACGACGTGACGCTTGAAGGTCGAGACTACGACCAAATCGAACGACCGCTGGTGACCACGCCCCCGATCATCAAATGTGTCGATGGCGGCCGGGTGTACTACACAGTCAAGCCCGAGCAGCAGATCGTGTATCCGTTCTTCGGAGAGGAAGGCACCGAGGCGACGGTGGTCAACAACTACGCCTATGGGTGCACCACGCCCGATCCCGACGACGCGGCGGTCACCTTGCAGACCATCAGCGCCTTCGACACCGCGCGGGTCGAGGTGACCTGTGGCGACGGTCTGTGTGATGGCGCCTATGACCTCTATGGCGACCAGTACACCGGCTATCCCTACCGCGTGCGATACCGGTCCAGGGTCGATGACACCACCACGCGCACCGACCGCGTGGAAATCGACGGCCTGCACTTTGCGGGCCCGGCCGAACCGGTGGACATCGGCGGCAACACCTTCGAAACCCATGGCACGGCGCAGAACCTGCTGTTGATCAACGCGATGGCGACGCAAGCCGAGGGCGAAGACAAGGCGGAGACCGTGTTCGCCATCCGGTATGGCGTCAACGGCACCGATGGCGCCGCCCCCATCCGTTTCATCCGCCGCGACGTCACGGGTGAGCCGTGGTTTTTCCTTGACGGGCCGTTGCGCACGGCGTCCACCGCCGACGACCAGTGCCTGGGAGGGGGGATTGAGCTTGAAACCACCACCGTGCTGGAGCTGAACACCGACAACATCGTGGCCGGCAGCATCACGCTCACCAACGGCGAAACGGTGGAGGTGGATGAGGAGGACGTGCCGCTGACCGCCACGCTCAGCTTCCAGCCCAATGGCGATGTCACCGTCACCGACCCAGACGGCGTGTCGGAGACGTTTGCCCGCGGCGACCTGGAAACCCTGCGCAACACCTGCACCCAGACGGTGCCCGTGAAGCGGTCGTAAGTCGGCTTCAGGGTGTTTTGGCGCGGTGATCCTTCGGGGTTTCCGTGCCGATCTGGGCGCCTTCGGGCGTCCCTTTTTTTGCCTACAAGACAGACGCTTCGGGCCGAATTTGTAAAAAAGCGGGCTGAAAGGTGCGGAATCTGGCTGCTAATGCGTCTTATTAAGTGATGTTTCGGGAATGCGGATCCTCTCCTCCGCGCCGGCAAGGGTCGTTTCCCCCTCCGAACCGGCACTGTGATGACGGCGGGTACTCCTCCCGCCGTCATCGCCTCTTTTCGAGGTGTCTCAGTATGATATCGGCCGCTTTTCAGAGTTCACGCGTTGCGCATGGTGCGACGCTGGGGCTTGCGCTGGCGATCATCGTGGTGCCGTCGCCAACCGACGCAGGCCAAGCCGCTACACTGCGGGCTCGTCCGACGCCCTGAGGCCTCCCATGCTGAGCACCGTGGTCCTCCCCTGGTTGCATTACGTCACCATGCTGATGATGGCCGGTGCCGCCGTCGCCGAGCTGTATCTCCTGCGGCTGCCCGCCACCGCCGATACGGTGCGCCTGCTGCCGCGCGTCGACCTGTTTTACGGGATCAACGCGATCGGGGTGCTGGTGACCGGCGTGCTGCGGATGTACTACGGCGGCAAGGGCGCGGACTACTACTGGAGCAACGGGCTGATGCACGGGCTGCTCACGGCCTATGTCATTGCCTTCGCTGTCTCCCTGGTGCCCACCCTGCGCTTCCGCCGCTGGTCGCGCACCTTGTCGGCCGGCGGGGGGCTGCCTAGCCCGATGGTGGTGCGCAAGACCATGCCGCTGGTGCACATCCAGCTCACCCTGATTGCGCTGATGGCGCTGCTGATCACCTTGGTAGCACGCGGCTACGGCGCCCGCTGAACGTCATTCGGCGGCCCGTGGCGGGCTGCTAGAATCCGGCGCCCTTTTCCGCCGCGGTGTGGTGCCGATGTCGCTCAATGCTCCCAAAACGATGGGCCCGTTGCCGGCCCTGATCTTCTCCTCGCGCTGGCTGCAGCTGCCGCTCTATCTGGGGCTGATCCTCGCCCAGTGTGTGTATGTGGTGCTGTTCCTGAAGGAACTGTGGCACCTCATTCACGGCGCCTTCGAGTTGGGCGAGCAGGAGGTGATGCTGATCGTGCTGGCACTGATCGACGTGGTGATGATCTCCAACCTGCTGGTGATGGTGATTGTCGGCGGCTACGAGACCTTTGTCTCGCGCCTGCGGCTGGAGGGGCACCCGGACCAGCCCGAGTGGCTCAGCCACGTCAACGCCTCGGTGCTCAAGGTGAAACTGGCGATGGCCATCATCGGCATCTCGTCCATTCACCTGCTGAAGACCTTCATCGAGGCTGGCGCCCTGGGTGGCCTGCCCCTGTGTGCCGAGGCCGCGGCGGGGGTCAAGTGCACCAACGCCACCGAAGCGGGCGTGATGTGGCAGACCATCATCCACATGGTGTTCATCATCTCGGCCCTGGGCATTGCCTGGACTGACCGCCTGATGCACCAGGCCACCAGCCACGCCAAGCAAAAGGCGGCGGGACACTGACCCGCCGCCTTTAATCCGGCAGGTAGGACTTCCCCGAGAGGATCGTCAGCCGGTCCCACAACTGGCGTGCCAGCACCCGGTTGTGGGTGATCGGCTCGGACTGCACCTTGCGCGGCGCGCCGGTCATCTCCTTGAAGCCGTTGGGGCCGATGTAGTCACCGCCCTGGACATCGGCGGCGGTGGCGGCATAGAGCTGGCATAGCGCGCCCTGGGCACCGGACTGTCCCAACAGCCGATTGCCCAGCGCCAGTGCGCGACGACCCCACCAGGTGCCCGCCAGCTTCATGCCGCTGCTGCGCGGAAGGTTGGTGATGGAAAAGCCGGGATGGGCCGCCACCGCGATCACCGGCGCGGCCGCGGCCGCCAGGCGTCGCTGCAATTCGTAGGTGTACATGAGCAGGCCGAGCTTGGTGGCACCGTAGGCCGTCCATTCGTTGTAGCGCCGGCGCCGCCAGTCGAGGTCATCGATATCCAGCTTGCCGAAGCGGTGCGCCAGGCTAGCCACCGTCACCACCCGGCTGCCGGGGGTGGCCTTCAACACGTCCAGCAGATGGCCGGTGAGCGCGAACGGCGCCAGCAGATTGGTGGCGAACTGCAGCTCGTGTCCGGCGTCGGTTCGTGTCAGTGGCGGCGCCGCCACGCCAGCGTTGTGCATCAGGATATCGAGCCGTGGGTGCCGCGCCAGAAAGGCCGCCGCCATGGCCTTTACCGACGCGAGATCGCTCATGTCGGCCGACAGCACCTCCACCGCAGCGCCGGGTGCGGCCGCCAGAATCTGCTGTCGCGCGGCGTCGGCACGGCCGGCGTCGCGGCAGGCCATCACCACGGTAGCGCCGCGCTGCGCCAAGGCCTCGGCGCTGTGCAGCCCAAGCCCGCTGTTGGCCCCGGTGATGAGGGCGACCTTGCCCTGCAGATCGGGGATATCGTCGATGCGCCAGCCTGCCATGCCTGCCTCCCACGGGTGCGGAAGCGGCAGCTTAGCGCTATCGATCATGGGCGCGCCCGCTACACTCGGACGAGCACCGGAGAAACCCCATGACCACACCACCGCCCCGCCGCCGTATTCCGCGCGACGCCGACAACGACTACAGCGAAGCCGCGGCCGCGGCCCGCCGCGCCTTTGCAGAAGGCGAGGCCGGCACCGCGCTGCCGCACATGGGGCACTACTCGCAGCCCCTGGACCAGTTGCCCGGCAACATCGAGCACTTCACCGGTGTTGCCCAGGTGCCGGCGGGCCTGGCTGGGCCGCTGCGCATGATCGGCGAACACGCCCAGGGCGATTTCTATGTGCCGATGGCCACCACTGAGGGCACCCTGGTGGCCAGCTACAACCGCGGTATGCGCTTGCTGGCCGAGTGCGGCGGCGTGCGCGCCACGGTGGTGGACGAGGCCATGCAGCGCTCGCCCGTGTTCCAGTTCGACCATGCCCTGGCCGCCCGGAAATTCGGCGAGTGGGTGGTGGACCACATGGACGGCATCCGGGCTGCGGCCGAGGCCACCACGCGATCCGGCAAGCTGCGCGACGTCATGCAGTTCGCCATTGGTCCCCTGCGCTATCTGCGCTTCAACTTCACCACCGGCGATGCCGCCGGCCAGAACATGGTGAGCAAGGCGACGCTGGCGGCCTGTGAGTGGATTCGCGCCGAGCATCCGGACCATCCGGACTTCGTGCTGTCCGGCAACATCGATACCGATAAGAAGCACTCCCAGATCAACACCCTGCTCACCCGCGGCAAGCGGGTGGTGGCCGAGTGCACGCTCACCGATGAGGCCGTGCGGCGCGTCATGGGCACCAGCACCGAGGCCTTGTTCCGCATGCGTCAGGTGTCCCAGGCCGGCGCCTTCATGGCGGGCTCCGCCAACAACGGTGCCCATGCCGCCAACGGCCTGGCCGCGGTGTTCATCGCCACCGGACAGGACGCCGCCAATGTGTCGGAATCCCACGCCGCCATCACCTACGCCCAGCTCCGCGACAATGGCGACTACTACTGGTCGGTGACCCTGCCGTCACTGATCGTCGCCACCTACGGCGGCGGCACTGGCCTCGCCACCCAGCGCGAGGGGCTGGAGCTGCTCGGCTGCTATGGCCGCGGCAAGGCCCACAAGTTCGCCGAGATCTGCGGCGGTGTGGTGCTGGCGGGCGACATCTCGCTGAGCTGCGCCATCCTCGCCGGCGACTGGGTGTCCAGCCACGACCGCTATGGGCGCAACCGGCCGTAGGGCATCAGTCCCAGGCGGCGCTTGCCAGGTCCCGCCACGGCAGCACTTCGCAGGCCGCACGTTGCTGGGCAATGTCCCCGCCGTAGACGAGGCGCGGTCGCCATGGGGTATCGGCCAGGGACTTAAGGTTGTGGAAGTAGGCCGGTTGCAGCGTCTGTCCGGATTTGCACTCGACCGCGAACCCACCTGAGCCCTGTGCTACCAGGATGTCGATTTCCACGCCGCGCGTCTCTCGGTAGTGCTGAATCGGGGCCAGGCGTCCGCGGTGCAGATGCCATTTTTGAATTTCAGAGGCCACCCAGCTCTCAAAAACGGCACCGCGTAGCGGGTGGGTCACCAACTGCTCCGCGCTACGAATGCCCAGCAGTGAGCAGGCAAGGCCGCTGTCGCAGAAATGCAGCTTTGGGGCTTTGATGATCTGCTTGGTGACGTTGCGAAAGGCCGCCGGCGCCAGGAACACCAGATAGCTCGCCTGCAACACGCCCAGCCAAGCCCTCGCGGTGTTGTGCGTCACCCCTGCATCGCTGCCCAGTTGGCTGAGGTTGAGCTCCTGACCCGTGCGTCCCGCACAGAGTCGGACGAATCGGCTGAAGCTTTCGAGATCGCCGATCTGCGACAACTGTCGTACATCGCGCTGGATGTAGGTGGTGAAGTAGTCCGACAGCCACCGATCAACGGGTATGCCGGTGGCCCAGGGCCGCGGGTACCCGCCCCGCCAGAGCGTGGCATCCAGCGACTCGGGGCGATCCTTCGCCGGCAGGGTCCACAGCTCTTCGAGCGAGAAGGGCATCAGGACCAGCATGGCGGTCCGTCCCGCCAGGGACTGACTGATCGCCTGCGAGAGCGCCAGATTCTCTGAGCCGGACACGATAAAACGTCCGTGGCGAGGGTCGCGATCCACCACATCCTGCAGATAGCTGAACAGGTCCGGGACCCGTTGTGCCTCATCGAGAATGACACCGTCGGGATACTGGGCGAGGAAGCCACGCGGGTCAGCGCGGGCAAATTCCCGTGTGTCCAGCGGCTCCAACGATACATAGGGCTTGTCGGGGAATGCCGCCTGACACAGCGTTGTCTTCCCCGACTGACGCGGCCCGGTGACGGTGACGACAGGGTAGTGCCGGGCGCTGTCGCGCAGCGCACCGAGCAGAATTCTTGGAAAGAGCGTCGACATGCATGGATTGTAAGTCTGACTTACAATCCATGCAATCTCGCTTCACGCTGAGTGGGCCGACTCCGCCGCTACATCGGCATCGAAGTCCGCAGTGCCGACCAAGGCCATGGCCGGATACAGGCGCGCAAAGTCCTCGCGCATCTCTCTGACCGGAATCTCGGCGAACTCACCCCGGAAGCGCAGGTATTCCATGTGTGCGCGGCCATCGAGGTCGAAGGGGTGGTAGATCGAATCTTCGCGGCCGTCGAAATCCAGGGGCTTCAGGCGGAAGCGTTCGGTGAGTTCGATGTTGAAGGCAGGGGTGGCCTTCACCCACTGGCCGTCGATGAGGATGGCGGTGTAGCCGTGCCAGTAGAAGACGTCGGTCTTCAGGGTTTCCCGCAGCCGTGCGGTGGACAGGTGATTGCGCACATCGGCAAAGCCCAGTCGCGCCGGGATACCCAGCGCGCGGCAGGCGGCCGCCAGCAGGGCGGCCTTGGTGACGCACCAGCCATGCTGCTTTTCCAGCACGGTGCTGGCACGCAGGCCCTCCACGCTGAGATCGATGGCGTAGGGGTCGTAGCGAAAGCCGTCGCGCACGGCGTAGTAGAGCGCGACGGCCTGCTGCCGCACATCTCCGGTGCCGGCACTGCGTCGGGCGAAGTCGACCACCGCCGGGTGATCGGCGTCGACCGTCGCGCCGGCGGCGAGAGAGTCCGTGCGCGCGCTCACACCTCGTGGATGAAGCGGCGCCGGTCGAAGCGCATCTGCGGGTAGTACACGCCGTCTTCGGCACGCTCACCGGCGCCGACAATCATGATCACGGTGCCATCGGACGGCAGCTTCAGCAGCTTGTTGACGCGGGCCTCATCGAAGCCCTCCATCGGGCAGGTGTCGAAGCCGTGGGCACGGAAGGCCAGCATCAGATTTTCGGCGGCCAGCGCGGCACTCTTCACCGCCCACACCTTCATGTCCGCGTGGCTGAACGGCCCGCGCGGCGCCGGCCGGAAGCGGCCGTACACCGAGGCGACGCCCTTCTTCAGTAAGCCGAGACTGTTCAACGGGCCCTGGGTGTAAAGCACCGGCACCAGCTTTTCGTAGTAGTCCTTCCACACCTTCGGCGCGGTCTTCTCACCGGGCCACTGCTGCACGTTCATGCGGGCGTGCTCCAGATAGGTGCCGGTGCGTGCCACCACCGCAATCAGTTCCTGGGCAGTGCGGGCGGCGTTCTGGCCCATGCAGGCGGTGACCATCTGCTTTTTGATGGCCGGGCTCTTCACCACATAGAACGACCAGGGCTGCAGGTTGGACGAGTTCGGCGCCAGCATCGCCATGTCCAGGCAGTCGTCGAGCACGGCCTTGGGGATAGGCTTGTCGGTGAACTTGCGGACCGAGCGGCGGGTGATCACGGTCTGGCGGAAGGCCTCGACATCAATCTTGGGCGGCTTGGGCTCGCGGTAGCGGGTGGGCTTGTCGAAGAACACCACCGGTTCCGGCAACTGGTCCGGCGTCATCGGCGGCGTCGACGGCGCGGCCTTCGGCTTCGCGGCCGCCTTGCGGGGTTTGGCCGCCGGCTTGGGCGGCGCCGCAGCCGTCGGCTTTTTGCGGGCGGGGGCCGCTTTCTTGGCGGCGGGCTTGCGGGGAGCGGTTGGCATGGTCATGGCGCATTCGGGCGAAGCCCGGATTGTGCCAGTCATGGCGCCGCTGCGGGTCTGTCTACAATCGGGCTTTCCGAAAGGCCCCGTCCATGTCCCGCGCCAAGACCGCCGGTCTCATCTTCATCACCCTGTTCTTCGTCATCGGCGGGGTGGGTCACTTTGTGGTCACCGACTTTTTCGTGCACATCATGCCGCCCTACATTCCCTATCCCCGGGAGATGGTGTGGCTGAGTGGCGTCATCGAGCTGGCACTGGCCGCCGCCATCTGGGTGCCGCGCTGGCGCGCCACCGCGGGCGTCCTGCTGATGGCGCTGATCGCCGTGGTATCGCTCGCCAACATCCACATGTGGCAGCACCCCGAGTTGTTTCCAGAAGTGCCGGAATGGGCGCTGACCCTGCGGCTGGTGCTGCAGGTCGGTCTGCTGTGGCTGGTGTGGTGGTCGACGCGACCGCCGGTCGCACAGCGCTGAGCGCATGAACTCGTCGGGCTTGCGGCCGCTGGGCTGGACTGCGGCACTGGCTGAAGCGGCGGCCGGCCAGCCCGGCCAACCGGTGCGGGTGGTGGAACCTCAGCGCAGCGGCTTTCGCGTCGATGATGGCGAGCGGGTGGGGGTGGCGCAGCTCCATCCCAGCCTGCTGCGCCAACTCCGTGATGACGGCGAGTCGCTGGTGGTGGGCGACTGGCTGCTGCGCGATCCCGATGAAGGCTGGCTCACGGCCTTGCTGCCGCGACGCAATCTGCTCAGCCGCCATCGGGATGACGGCCGCCTGCAGCGCCTCGCCGCCAACATCGACCGGGTGGCGATGGTGATGGGGCTGGACGGTGATTTCAGCGAAGACGGCCTGTTGCCCTACAAGCAAATGGCCGAAGCGGCCGGTGTCCCGGTGCTGGCGGTGTTGACCAAGCCGGACCGCGCCGCCGATGCCGCTGCGCAGACCGCCGCCGTCGCCAACGGCCTGGGACCGTCGGTCCCATTGCTGTGCCTCGACCCGCGCCAGCCGGCGGCGGCAACCGCGCTTGCGCCGTGGCTGCAGCCCGGCCAGACGCTGGCCTTGTTTGGCTCCTCGGGGGTCGGTAAGTCGTCGCTTACCAACACGCTGGTGGGTGACGCGGTGCAGCGTACTGGCGCCACCCAGGCGCAGGCCGACCTTGGACGACACACCACCACGGCGCGTTGCCTGCACCGGCTGCCGAGCGGCGCCAGCGTGATCGATACCCCGGGCTTGCGCGCCACCCACCGGATGCCGGAGACGGCGCCGGCGGACCGCTACCAGGACATCCTCACGCTGGCGGCCGACTGCCGCTTCCGTGACTGTCGCCACGAGGCCGAGCCGGGATGCGCCGTCCGTGGACGGGTCGCGGCGGCGCGGCTGGCCGCGTGGCGCGACCCGCCGCCTGCCGGACGTGCCAGTCCGACCGGGACAGCGCGGCGACGGTCGCGCGGGCGCCCCCCGCGCTGATAAGATTTTGGCCCCGTTATCGGCTGGCCGTCCTGGTGCTCCGTCGTCCCCACTCTCCGCTGTGGTCCTGGATCAGCGTGCTCGCGCTGGTGGCCCAGTTATGGATGCCGACCGCGCATGCGGCGCGCTGGGCGGCGCAGGGTGGCGACCCCCTGCTGTTTGCCTATTGCGGCACCGGCGCCCCCAGCCTGGCCCGACAACTTCAGGCCAGCGCCCCCCCGGAGCTGCTGAAGAAGCTGCGGGCGGATTCGGCGCAGACCGCGGCCAGTCTGGCCTGCGACCTCTGTGCCGCGGTCCACGGCGCCCCCGCGCTGGCGGACAGCCACGCCGGGCTCGCGGTGGCACTCAACCGCCTCGCGGCTCCCGTTCTTCCGGCGCAGCCGGCGTCTCCGCAAGGCCACACACCGCGGCCCTTCGACGCCCGCGGTCCGCCCCTCGCCTCCCACCGCTGAATCCGCGCCCGCCTGGCGGGCACCCGATTCGTCGACGACGGCCGATGCCGTCCGGGAGACTCCATGTTGAAGCTGTTTTCGCGTCGTGCCCGCGTGGCTGGCGCCGCTGCACTGGTGGTGTTGGCCGCCAGCCCCACCGCACAGGCCTGTTCCACCTGCAAATGCGGGGACTACACCATCACCCTGTTCGGGGCCGAAAAGCCATTTGACCAGCGGTTGCGGCTGGCGGCGGATCTGCTGCACCGCGCCGAGTCGCAGGGCGACCCCGCGGTCAATGCCCGCGAGACCGACGAAACCCGGTTGCTGCTGGGCCTGGCCTACAGCCTCAGCGAAGACCTCACGGTGGCGCTGCAGTTGCCACTGGTGCGCAAGACCCTCAAGGACAGCACCCTGGCCCGGCAAGAAGCGGAGGGCGTCGGCGATGCCGACCTGGTGGCGCGCTGGGTGCTCTACCGTCAAGGTGCGGTCAGCGGCCGTCATCTGGCAGGCCTGCGGCTGGGGGTGCGGGCACCCACCGGTGAGCAGGTGCGCGATAGCGCCGGTGCGCGGCTCGATATCGACGTGCAGCCGGACGCCGGCGCCTGGGCCCCCAATGTCGGCATCTGGTACGGCTACTTCCGCTTCCCCTGGAACCTCAACGCCACGCTCACCTGGTTGCATTTCGATGAGGGCCGCCAAGGCTTCGCGCCGGGCAACGCCGCCGTGGCGAGCCTCCATGCGCAATACGGCGTGACGCCAACGGTGGCCTTGCAGGCCGGACTCGATGCGCGTTTCGCGGAGCGCAACCGCTTTTCCGGCGTGCTCGACCCCGACTCCGGCGGCACCCTCGCCATGGTCTTTGCCGGCGCCGCGGTGCGCGTGTTCGATGAGCTGATCCTCAACGCCGGCGTGCAGCTACCGCTGCTGGACCGGCTCAACGGCGTGCAGGAGGAGGACCCGGTGGTCCGCTTCGGCCTCGCCTATGACCTCTGAATTTCGAGATGAATGACATGACCTTTTTCAAGCACCCTGTGGCAGTAGCCACCGCCGCCCTGTTGATGACCGGCCTCGCCGCCTGCGGCCAGACCGGCTCCAGCACCGGCGGTATCGAAGTGGGCATCAAGGCGCTGCCGCTGCGCACGCCGGCACCGCATCAGCACGATACGGCGGCCAAGTCCTCGCCCACCGGCGCCCGCTTCGTGCAGTTCCGCCGCTCTGACGGCATGCGCATCGACCTGGAGTTGGCTTACCTCAACCTGCTGCCGCTGGCACTGGAGGCCTGCGACCTGCCGGTGACGGCGCGTCTGGCACCCTTCAATCCGCTGGGCAGCGCCCTTGCACACGGTGGCCATGGCGGTGAAGCGCCGGACGGTGCGCTCGACGTGCTGGGTGGTGAAGCGATTTCGCTGGGCAGCCTGCGCGTGAGCCCAGGGCGCTACTGCGGCCTGCAGGTGGCCGTGCAGTCGGTGGACGGCGCCCTCGGTGGCGTCGCACCGTGTTACTACCCCACCACCGTCGGCCTCGATGACAGCGCCGCGCTGGCCGCCTCCGAACACAGTTGCGTCGAAGCGGAAGCCCGGGGCGCGCTGCGCACGGTGACCCTGCCGTTCAGCGCACCCGTGGTGATTGACAGCCCGGACGACCTCACCGAGCTGACCATCACCGCGCAGTACGAGCGCTGGTTCGACGAGCTCAATATGGCCACGCTGGCCGGCGACACCCTGCAGCAGGGTCGCTTGCTGGACAACATGCTGGCCTCGCTGCGGGTGCACACCGATGCCGAGCAGATGCTGTCGATGGTCTTTGACTACCGCGTCAATGGTGAACCGGCCCTGTGTGGCGCGGTGTATCAGGGCGTGGGCAACGGCAGCCAGCAGGACTACGAGCTGCGCGACTATCGCTTCTACCTGGCGGACCCGCGTCTGGTGGGCCCCAGCGGCAGCGCGCGCCTGCATCTGGCCGACACCGGCAGCGGCAGCGTCTATCAGGACGATGACCACACGGTGGCGCTGCTCGGCCAGCTCAACGGCTGCGAAGCCACCGTGGAGACGCGCCGCGTGTCGCGGGTGCTGCACGGCGTTGCGGTCGCCGGCACCTACGACCAGATGTGCTTCAGCCTGGGGCTGCCGTTTGCCCTGAACCATATGGATATCGGCAACGCGCCCTCGCCGCTGAATGTGACGGCGATGAACTGGTCGTGGCTGGGCGGACGCAAGTTCGTGAAGATGGATGGCTTTGGCGATGCGGACGGCGTCCGCAATCCCTTCAACCTTCACGTTGGCAGCACACAGTGCGACAACGGCGGCCTGGGCGGAGGGGTGGCACCCACCCAGACCTGCGGTCAGCCACACGTTGCCGAGATCTGCCTGGATCTCGCCGACATCGCTAGCGGCCACGCCATCGTGGTGGACCCGGCGGCGGTGCTCGCCGATGTTGACGTCGCCAGCAACACGCCGATGACGGCGCCCGGCTGCATGTCCGGCAACTCCGATCCCGAGTGCCAGACCATCATGCCGAAGCTGGGGCTGGACTTCTCCTACAACGGCAGCATCCTTCCGGCTCAGCCGCAGGCGCTGTTCCGCGTGGGGCACTGACCATCATGATCGGAGTCGCTGCCCCCAAGGCCGTCCTGTGCGGGGCGGTCCTGCTGATGCTGACGGCCTGTGGCGGTGGGGGTGGCGGCGATGCCGTCACCCCGACACCGGCGCCGATGGCTTTCGACTTCCAGACGCCGCAGGGCTTTCCGGAACCGCGGGTCGCCGGTGGTGTGACGGTGACGCCGGAAACCGTCGCCCTCGGCCGCCAGTTGTTCTACGACACACGGATGTCGGTCAACGGCCAAGCCTCCTGCGGGACGTGTCACGAGCAGCGCAAGGCCTTTACCGACGGTCGCACGACGTCGATCGGCGCCACCGGCGAGGCGCATCCGCGCAATGCGATGAGTCTGGCCAACGCGGTGTACAACGCGCGACAGAACTGGGCGAACCCGCTGCTGCGTGACTTGCGCCAGCAGGCTCTGGCGGTGCTGTTTGCCGAAACCCCGGTGGAGCTGGGCTGGGCCGGGCGCGAGGCCGAGATTCTGGCGGGCCTGCGCAACCATGCCGACACCCGGGCGGCCTTCGAGGCGGCGTTCCCGAACGATGCCGATCCGGTCAGTGTGGCCAATGTCGCCGATGCGCTCGCGGCCTTCGTCGCCACCCTGTTGTCGGGCAATGCGCCGCGCGATCGCTACTACCATCTGGTCAATCCGGACCGTGAGGCCATGTCGGCCAGTGCCCGTCGTGGTGAAACGCTGTTCTTCTCCGAACGCCTGGAATGCTTCCACTGCCACGGGGGCTTCAACTTTGCGCAGTCGGTCACACACGAGGGCGCCGTGATCGACAGCATCGAGTACCGCAACACCGGGCTCTACAACATTCCCGGGCCCGGCAACGGCTACCCTCTGGAAGCGGGCAACTACCCGCCCAACAACCAGGGGCTATACGAATTCACCGGCGTGCCCTCAGACATGGGCCGCTTCCGCGCGCCCACCCTGCGCAACATTGCACTGACGGCCCCGTACATGCACGACGGCAGCATCGCCACGCTGCGCGAGGTGATCGTCGATCATTACGCCAAGGGCGGACGCACGATCGCGGCCGGGCCCCTGGCCGGCAACGGCGCCGCCAGTCCCTATCGCGATGTCTTGATGGTGGGCTTCACCCTGACCGAAGCCGAGCTGTCCGACTTGCTCGCGTTCTTCGACAGTCTCACCGACTGGGGCTTCATTTGTGATGAACGTTTTTCCGATCCCTTTGGTCGGATTCCCATGCACGAAAACTGCGCCACCCTGACGTCGCCCTGAGCGGCGCCCACTGAGATCGAACCCATGACATCCCACGCCCACGGTTTCACTGCCCTGTTGATGGCCGCCCTGCTGGTCGGCTGCTCACCCGGCGGCGGCCAGTCGCCCACGGCTGACGCTTCCACCGCCCCCGTCGCGCAGGCCGCCGAACCGGTTGCGCCCGGTGCGTGGCGACTCGATGGCGCGGCATCCCGGCTCAGCTTCACCTCGATCAAGAACAACACCGTCACCGAGGTCCACCACTTCGAGGAGGTCTCCGGCACCGTCGATAGCGACGGCAACGCCACCGTACAGATTGTGCTCGACTCGGTCCGCACCGGGATCGACATTCGCGATCAGCGGATGCGCGAAATGCTGTTCGAGACCGGCCGCTTCGCACTGGCCACCGCACAGCTTTCCGTCGATCCCGCAGCGGTGAAAGCCCTCGCGCCCGGCGAACATCGGCTGTTGCGGACCGATGTGGCGCTGGACCTGCACGGCCTCACCAACCGGCTGCCTGCCGAGCTGCGGATCACCCGCCTGGACGACCGCGCCTGGCTGGTCACCAGCGAACAGCCGCTGGTGGTGGATGCCACCCGTTTCGGCCTGATCAACGGCATCGACGCGCTGCGCCAGGTGGCCGGTCTGCAATCCATTGGCAGCGGGGTGCCGGTGTCGCTGACCCTGCGATTCACCGGCGGCTAGCGCCAGACCTCCGGCCATGAGCCCCCTACCGCCCGCGCGCAAGCGCGCCGTCGCCCGCCTGCTGTTCTGGGTGGGCTGGGTGAATATGCTGGCGGTTGCCCTGGTGGTCGCCGCGGTGCTGGTCTGGGGGCGCGGCTGACCCACGTCCTTGTCGCGGTTGATCAGCGGTGAGTAAGCCGGATTAACCCCATTCGGCGTCCGGACCCGTTGTAGGGAGAGAACCCGCAACGGAGCCGCACCATGAACCCCATACTGCCCATCGGCGCCAGCGCCGCGCTGCTGCTGATCGCCGCCTGTGCGCAACCGGCACAACGGACGCCGACGCCCACACCGGCCGGCCCGGAGCCGCTGCCGGCCGTGCAGGCCGAGGCCCCGACACAAGCGGCCAAGCGGGCCCTGCAGCGCGCCGAGCTGCACCCCTCGGCGGACGCCTACACGATGCGCCCGATACTGGCGCCGCCGGTGGCACAGGACCGCGAGCGCTATGCCACGTTCGAGGATGGCGGGGTGTTACGGGCGGCGGAGACGCCAGCCTCCACCTTCAGCATCGATGTCGATACCGGCGCCTATGCCAACCTGCGCCGCTTTCTCCGCCGGGGCCGGCTACCGCCTCAGGACGCGGTGCGAGTGGAGGAGCTGATCAACTACTTCGATTACGGTTATGCGCCACCGACGAATCGGTCCACGCCGTTCCGGCTCCACACCGAGGTGGCGCCAACACCCTGGAATGCGAAGACCCACCTGTTGCGCATCGGCCTGCAGGGCTGGAAGCCGAGCGGTGCGCTGCCACCGGCCAACCTGGTGTTTCTGGTGGATGTGTCCGGCTCGATGCACAGCGCGGACAAGCTGCCGCTGGTGGCGTCGTCGCTGAAGCTGCTGGCCGGGCAGCTCGAGGCCCGCGACCGCATCAGCATCGTCACCTACGCCGGCAACGCCGGCGTGGTGCTGGAACCCACCGCCGGCGACCAGCGCGCCACCATCAGCGCCGCGCTCGACCGCCTTCAGGCCGGCGGCAGCACCCATGGCGCCGCCGGTATTTCGCTGGCCTACGCCATGGCGCGCCAGGGCTTCGTAAAGCACGGCATCAACCGGGTGCTGATCGCCACGGACGGTGACTTCAACGTGGGCACGGTCAACTTCGAACAACTGATGGACCTGGTCGAACGCGAACGGGGCGACGGCATCGGCCTGTCCACCCTGGGCTTCGGCACCGGTAACTACAACGACCACCTGATGGAGCAGCTCGCCAACCGGGGCAATGGCAGCTACCACTACATCGATGATCTCGCCGAAGCGCGGCGCGCGCTGGTGGCGGCCCGTGCCGGCACCCTGCTGACCATCGCCCAAGACGTGAAGATCCAGGTGGAATTCAACCCCGCGGTGGTGGCCGAGTACCGCCTCATCGGCTACGAGAACCGCGCCCTCAACCGTGAAGACTTTGCCAACGACCGCGTCGACGCCGGCGACATCGGCGCCGGTCACAACGTCACCGCGCTCTACGAGATCGCACTGGTCGGATCGGGCGGTGAGCGCATCGCACCGCTGCGCTACGCGAAGGCCGTGGCCGCCAACACCGCCACCGAGCTGGCCCATCTGCGACTGCGCTACAAGCAACCGGGCGCCGCCGACAGCCGCCTGATCGAAACCCCGATTTCGCGGCAACAGGTGACGTCACAACTGTCGCAGGCCAGCGCGTCCTTCCGCTTTGCCGCCGCGGTGGCCGCCTTCGGCCAGCAACTGCGGGGCGGACGCTACACTGGCGCTTTCGATGCCGACGCGGTGCTGGCCCTGGCACGGTCGGCACGCGGCGCCGATACCGAGGGCTGGCGCGGTGAGTTCTTGCAGTTGGTGCAGCTGGCCGACAGCCTAGGGCCGGTGGCGATCTCGACCGACCATGACCGGGAGTGCGGTTCTGACGAGCGATGCGGATAGCGCCTTGATGCAGGCCTGGGTGGCGGGGGATGCCGGCGCTTTCGAGCGTCTGTACCACCGCCACAAGGGGCCGTTGTACCGGTATTTTCAGCGCCACATCACGCCACCGGCCCTGGCCGACGAAGCGTTTCAGGACGTGTGGCAGAAGGTCATCCAGGCCCGCGACCGGTATCGTGCCGATGCCCCGTTTGCGGCCTGGCTGTTCACCCTGGCGCATCATCGGCTGATGGACCACTACCGCAGCCAACGATCGGGCGAGCCCCTGCCCGACACCCTGGAAGCACCGGCCTCACAACAGCCGGAAGCCGATGCCGGGCGCCGCCAGCAGGCGGCACGTCTGCTGCAGGCGCTGGCCCGCCTGCCCGCCGAACAGCGCGAGATCATCGTGCTGCGCGAGGAGGAAGATTTGACCCTGGAACAGATTGCCGCGATTCAGGGCGTGGGGCGGGAAACGGTGAAGAGCCGGCTGCGCTACGCATTGGCGAAACTGCGGGAGGTGCTCGATGACTGAGCCGGAGGACCGCGAACTGCAAGGCTACCTGAGCGGCGACCACCCGCTGCGGTCGCGCTATCGCGACACCCGTGACGCGGAACCGCCGGCCTCGCTCGATGCCGCCATCCTGGCGCAGGCGAAGGCTGCCACCGCACGCGCCAGCCATCGTCGCCGTCGCCGCTGGGCGCTGCCACTGGGGCTGGCGGCCACCCTGGTGCTCGGCTTGCCGCTGGGCTGGCAGCTGTGGCGCACCCCCGATGCGCGGACGGAGATGGCGCAGGCGCCGCCTGTCCGCGCCGTCGCCGAACACGCCGAGCCGGACGCGCCGCAGCCGGTTGAAGATGAGGCCTCGACCGCCGAACCGGCGCCGTCGAAGTCGGCGCGCGTGGCAGCATCGTCGCCACCGCCGCAGGCGAAGCGGGAGCGCGCCGAGGCGCAGAGCTCAGCGCCGCTTTCGGCGGACTCGGCGGCAGGTTATGCCGCCCCGCCGGCCCTGATGGCCGCGCCGGCCCCGACACCGCCGCCGGTGATCGGCTACCACGGCTTCGGGCCCGCGATGTTTGGGGATGACGAGGAATCGGTACGGATGTCCTGGGGCCGGCCGCTGGCCGAAAGTGGCGCCGAGCCGGCGCGCTGCCAGGTCCTGACACCCGAGCCGGCATCGGCAAACTACGGCATCCGCTTCCTGCTGGTGGACGGCCGCTTCGCCCGCTACGAGGTCAGCAGCACCCGCTACCTGGCGCCGGGCGGGGGCCAGGTCGGTGACAGCGCCGACACGCTGCAGGCGCTGTACCCCGACGGGGTCGACGTCCAGCCCCATCCCCGCATTGAAGGCGGCGCCCTGTGGACCGTGACGCCGTCTGCGAACGCGGCGCGTCTGGTGTTCGAGATCGGCAGCGGCGGCTACGTCACCCGCTGGCGGGTTGGGGTGCCGCCCGGCGTATTCTTTGTCGAGGGCTGTGACTGAGGTCAGCCACGACACCATCAGGGGAGAACGGGATGAAACGAACGGGCAAGCGCTATCGGCCGGGGCGTGCGGCGGCGCACTACGACGTGGTGGTGATCGGCTCCGGCATAGGCGGCCTGTGCTGCGCTGCGCTGTTGTCACGGCTGGGCAAGCGCGTCTGCGTGCTGGAACAGCACTATACGGCGGGCGGCTTCACCCACAGCTATGAGCGCGAAGGCTACGAGTGGGATGTCGGCGTCCACTACATTGGCGAGGTGCACAAGCCGCACGCACCGCTGCGGCGCATCTTCGACGTCATCAGCGACGGACAACTGCAGTGGGCGCCAATGGACACGGTCTACGACCGCATCATCATCGGCGACCGACACTACGACTTTGTCGCCGGGCGCGAAAACCTCGCGGCCGAACTGAAGCGCCATTTCCCCAACGAGGCCGAGGCCATCGATGCCTACTTCCGCATCGTCACCGAGGTCAGCCGCAGCATGCAGACCTTCTTCGCCGGCCAGGCAATGCCGCCGACCCTGGCGCGTGCCTACGAGCTGTTGCGGCCCTATCGCGTGCCCAAGCAATGCTTCATGACGACACGGGCGGTGCTGGAATCGCTCACCGACAACCAGCAGCTCATTGCCGTGCTCACCGGCCAGTGGGGTGACTATGGGCTACCGCCGGCCGAGGCCTCATTCCTCATGCACGCCGCGGTCACCAAACACTACTTTGCCGGCGGCAACTATCCGGTCGGCGGCTCCTGGAAGATCGCCGACACCATCATCCCGGTGATTCGGGCCGGCGGCGGTGAGGTATTCACCTATGCACGGGTGGCCCGGATCCGCACCGATGGCAACCGTGCCACCGGCGTGGTGATGGCGGATGGCAGCGAGATCAGCGCCGACGCCGTGGTCAGCGGTGCCGGTGCGCGCCTCACCTTCGGACAGTTGCTGGACGCCGACCTGCGCCAGCGGCACGGCTTCCCGGAAAAGCTGTTGCAGGTCAAACCCTCGTCCGGGCACCTGTGTCTGTACGCCGGGTTCAAGGGCACGGCTGCCGAACTGGGGCTGCCGAAAACCAACCTCTGGGTGTATCCCAACGCCGATCACGAAGGGAACGTGCAGCAGTTTCTGGCCGACCCGCTCAACACTCTGCCGATGCTCTACATCTCGTTTCCGTCGGCCAAGGATCCGGAATGGGAACAGCACTACCCGGACCGCAGCACGGTAGAGGTCATCACCCTCGGCAAGTATGAGTGGTTCGCACCCTGGGCGGACAAGACCTGGAACCAGCGCGGCACGGACTACGAGGCGCTCAAGCAGCGCTTCACCGAGCGCATGCTGGAAGGGCTTTACCAGCAAATGCCGCAACTGCGCGACCGGCTCGACTACTGCGAGCTGTCGACGCCGCTGTCGACCGTGTGGTTCAACGCTTACGAGCGCGGCGAGATTTACGGGCTGGATCACCCGCCCGAACGCTTCAACCAGCGTTGGCTACACCCGGTGACGCCGGTGAAGGGGCTCTATACCACCGGGCAGGATGTGGTGACCGCCGGGGTGGGGGGCGCGCTGATGGGCGGTGTGATGACGGCGGCCGCAATGATGTCGCCGCGGCCCGATAAGGTGTTCAAGTTGCTCAAGCAATGGCAGCCGCGCGACGCCAGCCGCGCATGAAGCTCGTTCCAGGTTGAGTGCGCCGGGGCCGCCCCCATACACAGGGGTGTATCCAGGAGCCCGCCATGATTCGACCCTGCCCCCATTGCCAGGCCCGCAACCGCATCCCGCCGCGGCACTTACACCGCGTGGGACGCTGTGGCGCCTGTCACCAGCCGCTGCCGCCCATGGATCAGCCGCTGGCCGTCGATGCCGCCACCTTCGATGCCGTCATCTCCGACGCGACCGTGCCGGTGCTGGTCGACTTCTGGGCGCCCTGGTGCGGGCCCTGCCGGATGGCGGCGCCCGAGGTGGAGAAGGCGGCCCGTGATCTGGCGGGCCAGGCCCTGGTCCTGAAGGTGGACACTGAAGCCCAGCCAGCCCTGGCCGCCCGCTTCCAGATCCGCAGCATTCCCACCTTTGCCGTCTTCGTTGATGGCGCTGTGCGCTTCCAGCAAGCCGGCCTGCTGCGGCAGCCGCAGTTGGTGGCCTTGGCGCGGCAGCATGGGGCGCGGGGATGATGACCCTGTAGGAAAATTGCTATCGTCGCTGCAGCGGTCGCAAAAGCGCCGGGCACGCGGCGTCAGGGCAAGGGGTGGGGTGATGGACAAACGGATTTTGGGGTTGCTCGGAGCCGGGCTGTTGGCGATGGGTCTGTCGGCTTGCAGCGGCGGCAACGGCGCCGAGCCGGTGACGGCCAAGGCCGCAGTCGCATCAGCCGGCGAACACTGCGCCGCGCAGACCCAGACCGGGGACGACAGCAGCGACTTCAGCCAGTGCCTGTCGGAATCGCTGGTGGCGCAGTGCACGGACGCGGGTGCCGCCTGCAACGACGCCAGCGAGATGGCGCCACCCGTGACACAGTTGATCAGCCAGTTCTGCATGGTCGATACGGCCGTCAACGGCATTCTGCCGGAGGCCGTTGATTGCGTTCGCAGTGGCTTCGCCTGGGGTTGCGGCGGCTTGGAAGCGGTGCTGCACACCCGGCCCCTCACCGAGTGCCTGACGGCGCAATTCAGCGTGTTCTGCAGCGTCCCCGGCAGCGACCGTCTGGCCGCCTGTGCCGGTGGCAGTGTCACCGCCGCGATGCCGGCAGAAGCCCGGATGGCCCTGCTGAAGCCCATCGGCGAATCGTTCCAGACCTACTGCCCACCCGGCGGGAACAGCGACTGTGTGGAAGCCCGCTTTGCCAGCCTGTGTGGGGCCGGGGGCACGGCCTTCCCGTTCTGTGTGGCAGCGCGGGATAACCCGCTGATCGACATTCCCACGGCCATCCTGGCGCAACTGCTGTGCACCATTCCGGCGATCCGGCCGCTGCTGGCAGACAGTTGCGACTGACGCCGCCGTCGGTGCGGCGAAACCGGGCCGATCATCCGTTGAAGGCGTGACGGGGCCGTGGGTGCGACTAGTCTGCTCGCATCGCCCGTCACGGGCCTTTTGCCGGAGAGTCGTCATGACCCAGGAACGTCAGGATCTGGTCGAAGCCACCCTGTTCATCGCCAGTGTCTTTGCCGTCGCCATTCTCTGCCTGGCCGGTGTCGGCTGAGGCCTCATCGCGTCAGGCGGTGACGGCGCGCGACATGGCGGCCGAGCCGCCCAGCGAAAAGCCGCCGTCCACCGGCAGGATCGCCCCGGTCACGTAGCTGGCGGCCTCCGAGCACAGCCACATCGCGGCCTGTGCGATATCGGCCTTCTGCCCCCAGCGGCGCAGCGGGACCCCCTCGGTCCAGGCCTGTTCGGCGGCAGCCGTCGGTGCCAGTCGGCGCATGCCCTCGGTGTCGGCGATGGGCCCTGGCGCGATCGCGTTGACGCGTATCCCGCGCGGTCCCCACTCCATGGCGGCGGTACGGGTGACCTGGTCAATCCCGGCCTTGGCTGCGCAGACGTGAATCTGCAGCGGCGTCGGCAGCCACGACTGCGGCGCCGTGATGTTGACGATGGCCGCACCGGGCGCGCGCAGGTGTGGAAACGCGGCGCGCATGGCGTTGAAGGTGCCCAGCAGGTCGATATCCACCACCGTCTTGAAGCCATTGGCGGACAAGGCTTCGGCCGGCGCCATGAAGTTGCCTGCGGCGCCGGAAATCAGCACATCCAACGGCCCCCACTCCGCCGCCACCATGGCAAACGCCTGCTCCAGGGCCGGATAGTCGCGAACATCGGCGGCCTGACCCAGCGCCGTCACGCCTTCGGCCTGCAACTGCGTCACGGCGGCGGCCACCCGCTCGGGGTTGCGGCTGAGCACCGCGACCTTGGCGCCCGCAACACCAAAGGCGCGGGCGATGCCGAAATTGATGCCGGTGCTGCCGCCGGCGACGAATACGGTCTTGCCGTCAAAACGCATGGGGAACTCCTCGGTGGAATCGGGAAGGCACAGGTAGAGTAAGGCCGCCGGGATCCCCCGCCCCCAACCTTCGACAGCCGCCGTGTCCAGCAGCCACCACAGTGTCCCGGTCCGGGCCTTTTGCGACTTCGCTGCCCGCAGTGGCGACCTGGATCTGCGCTTCACTCCCGCGCCCAGTGCTGAGGAGGGCATGGCGGGGCACCGGGCGGTGACCTTCAGCCGCGGTGGCGACTATCGCGCCGAGGTCTTGGTGGAGGGCGAGATTGAAGGCCTGCGGCTGCGCGGCCGCATCGACGGCGTCGAGGCCAGCGGCGACATCATCGACGAGATCAAGACCCACCGTGGCCCGGTGGAACGGATTCCGGCACACCATCGCGCCCTGCACTGGGCACAACTGCGGACCTACGGCGCGCTGCTCGGCATGGCTGAGGGCCTGACCGAGATCACCCTGCGCCTGTGCTACTACGACATCGACCGTCGTGAAGAAACCCAACAGGTCGAGACGACGCAGGTGCACGACCTGATTGAAGGCCTGCGGATGCAGGTTCAGACCTACAAGGCCTGGATGGCGCAGCAACGTGCGCATGCCCAGCGGCGCGATACCGCGCTGGACCGTCTGCCCTTCCCCCATGCGCCGATCCGCGCCGGCCAGGCCCGACTGATGACCGCGGTGGAGCGGGCGCTGCTGCAGGGACGCCCGCTGATGGCACAAGCCCCCACCGGTGTTGGAAAGACCCTCGGTGTGTTGTTCCCGGCACTGAAGGCCCTGGGTGCTGGCGTGATCGACCGCATCTGTTACCTCACGGCCCGCAATGCGGTGCAGGGGGAGGTGGGCAAGGCGCTGGCGAGCCTGTCGGACGCCGACCGCCCGCTGCCACTGCGCGTGCTGGTGCTGTCGGCGAAGGCGCGGGCCTGTGTGCATCCCGACAAGGCCTGCCACGGCGCCGCCTGCCCGCTTGCACGGGGCTTTTTTGATCGCCTTCCGGCAGCGCGGCAGGCCGCCTGGCAACGGCTGAAGTTGGGGCCGATCGCACTGGCCGAGGTGGCCGCCGAGCACCGGGTCTGCCCCTACTTTCTGGGCCAGGAAATGGCCCGCTGGGCCGATCTGGTACTCGGCGACGTCAACTACTACTTTGACACCCATGCCTTGCTACATGCGCTCACCGAGGAGGCGGGTTGGCGGGTGGCGGTGTTGGTCGACGAGGCGCACAACCTGGTCAGCCGGGCGCGCGAGATGTATTCGGCAACACTGTCGCAGGCGCGCCTGCGTGAGATGGCCCAGCACGCGGACCGCAGTCTGCAGCCGACACTGGCCGCAGTCGACCGCGCGGTGGAAGCCGCGGGGCTGCACTTGGAGCACCAGGACATGCAACCGACGCAGCCACCGCGGGAGCTGCGCGAGGCCCTCACCCAGGCCATCAGCCGCATCGGCCGTTGGCTGGGCGAGGACCCGGGGCGTGGCGAGGCGCCGTTTCTGGAAGGCTACTTTGAGCTGCTGGCGCTGCAGCGCCTGATTGAGCGCTTTGGCGACCACGCGCTGTGTGAGGTGACGCTGGGGCCGCCTGCCGCTGACGACCTGTTTCATCAGCCACAGACGGTGTTCGCCATCCACAACGTGGTACCGGCGCCGCATCTGTTGCCGCGGCTAAGGGCAACGCACAGCACCATCCTGTTCTCGGCCACCTTGCAGCCGCCGCACTATCACCGCGACCTGCTGGGGCTGCCGGCAGACTGTGATGTCTGCGAGGTGGACAGCGCCTTTCTGCCGCAGCAATTGCAGGTGCGTGCCATCACTGGCATCGCCACCGAGTATCGACGACGCGCCCAGGCCGCCATGCCCATTGCGGCCTTGATGCAGTCGGTGTACGAGCGGGCACCGGGCAACTACCTCGCCTTCTTCAGCAGCTTTGCCTACCTCGACCAGGTGGCGCGCGCCCTGAAGTACCGCGCCCCGGAGATCCCGATCTTGCGCCAACGGCCACAGATGGACGGGCTGTCCCGCGAAGCCTTTCTGGCGGGGTTTACGCCGCAGAGTCGTCAGATCGGCTTTGCGGTGCTAGGGGGCAGTTTCGGCGAGGGGATCGACCTGCCAGGCCGCCGACTGATCGGTGCCTTCATCTGCAATCTCGGATTGACGCCCTTCACCGATCTCAATGCCCGCATGGCCGAACAGGTGGACCGTTGGTTCGGGCCGGGCACCGGCGACGACTTCATCTACCTGTATCCGGCCGTGCAGAAGGTGGTGCAGGCGGTGGGGCGGGTGGTGCGATCCCATACCGACCACGGTGAGGTGTACCTGATCGATCGTCGTTTCGGCAGTGACAAGGTGCGCGCGCTGTTGCCGCCGAGCTGGGGATTGTCGCCATCGCGCGCCACAGACGCTGAATATCCGAACGCCTGGACGTGAAATGACAGCGGTATGCGCGCCGCGTGCGCGACCTGCTACGCGATGAGGATCAGCGGAGTTCGGTTAGGCAGCGACCGAGCGGTTGCGCACGGCGACGCCCGAACGGTCGGTGCAGGCCCGCGACCGTCATGCCCGACTTGATCGGGCATCCAGGCGCTGACCGTTGCAACTGGACCCCCCGATCAAGCCGGGGGCGACGGCGCAAAGGGCGGCGCACTCCCGGTCTGTGGCCGGGCCCATCCCTGGATCGCTCGCGTCGGGCCGTCCATGGCCCTCCAACGGTGCCGAAGCGGTGCACCGTGGCGTCGCCCGAACAGTTGGTGCACATAGAACGCCGCTTGGTCGGCGCGCCGCTCGCGCGCGACCTGCGGCGCTACCCCGATTCCCGATTCCCCCTCAAATCCCCACGTCGAACTGGGCTTCCGTCTTCGCCCGAATCTCGTCGAGGCTGACGCCGCTGGCCAATTCGATCAGTCGGGCGCCGCCGCCCTTGCGGTCAATCTCGAACACGCCAAGGTCGGTGATCAGCAGGTCGACGACGCCTTTGCCGGTCAGCGGCAGGCTGCATTCGCGCTTGAACTTAGAGGCGCCGCTTTTTTCGCAGTGGTCCATCACCACCACCACCCGCTTCACCCCGGCTACCAGGTCCATGGCACCGCCCATGCCCTTGATCATTTTGCCGGGCACCATCCAGTTGGCGAGGTCGCCGTTCTGCGCCACCTGCATGCCGCCGAGAATCGACAGGTTGATATGGCCGCCACGAATCATCGCGAAGCTGTCGGCGCTGGAGAAATAGCTGGATTGGGGCAGATCGGTGATGGTCTGCTTGCCGGCGTTGATGAGGTCGGCATCCTGTTCGCCCTCGATGGGAAACGGCCCCATGCCCAGCAGGCCGTTCTCGCTCTGCAGGGTGACGGTCATGCCGTCGGGAATCATGTTGGCGACCAGGGTGGGAATGCCGATACCGAGGTTCACGTAGTAGCCGTCGCGCAGTTCCTGGGCAGCGCGGGCCGCCATTTCGTCACGGGTCCAGGCCATGGCTTACTCCTGTGCAGCCGGCCGCGGCCGGGTGGTGAGACGTTCGATGTGCTTGACGTACTGGGTACCCTGGACAATGCGGTCGACGTAGATGCCTGGGGTGTGGATCTGGTCGGGATCGAGGCTGCCCACTGGCACGATCTCCTCCACCTCCACCACCGTCACCTTGCCGGCGGTGGCGATCATCGGATTGAAGTTGCGCGCGGTCTTGCGATACACCAAGTTACCTTCGGTATCGGCTTTCCAGGCCTTCACCAGCGACAGGTCGGCCACCAGTCCGGTTTCCATCACGTACCACTCGCCGTTGAACTGGCGGGTCTCCTTGCCTTCCGCAACCTGAGTGCCGTAGCCGGTGCGGGTGTAGAAGGCGGGGATGCCGGCGCCGCCAGCGCGGATGCGCTCGGCCAGGGTGCCCTGCGGGTTGAACTCGATCTCGATCTCGCCGTTCATGAAGCGTGACTCGAGAATCTTGTTCTCGCCGACATAGCTGGCCAGCACCTTACGGATCTGGTCGTTGGCCAGCACCAGCCACATGCCGTGGTTGTCACAGCCGACGTTGTTGCCGATGACGGTGAGGTCCTTGGCGCCGGTGTCGCGCAGGGCGACGATCAGGTGCTCGGGGATGCCGCACAGGCCGAAGCCGCCGGCCATCACGGTCATGCCGTCAAAGGTGAGTCCGGCCAGTGCCGCATTGGCATCGGCGTAGACCTTGTTGCTCATGGGGAAGACTCCGAAGGGGAAGAGGCTTGGGCGGCATGGCGCGCCAGCACGCGCTGCGCCTGCTTGAGGTGCGGCACATCGATCATCTTGCCGTCGAGGGCAACCGCGCCGGCTCCCTGGCTCATCGCCTCGATCACCCGTTGCGCGTAGGCACGTTCTGCTTCGGTGACCGAGAACCCGCGGTTGATGATGTCGACCTGCGAAGGGTGAATGGCCACCTTGCCGGTGAAGCCGTCATGGCGGGCCTCGGCGGCGCTGGCGGCGCAGCCTTCGGGGTCCCGGAAGTCGACAAAGACGGTATCGATCGCTTCCACGCCCAGGGTGTGGGCCAGCATCAGGCACTGATGGCGCGCGTGGACCATGGTGGCGCGCCAGCGGCCGTCGGGCAGGCGCGGATCACCGGCTCCCATGGCGGCGCTGAGGTCCTCGCCGCCCCACATCAGGCCGCTCAAGCGCGGCTGCTGCAGGCGCGACAGCTCGCCCATCCGCAACACCGCGGCCGGGGTTTCGGTACACACGGCGATGATCCGCGTATGGCCCAGTGGCAGTCCGCGGGCGGTCTCTGCCATGTCCAGATAGTGCGACAGCTGCTGAATGCACTCGGGGCCGAGAATCTTCGGCAGCACCACGCCACGCACCTTGGGATGCACTGCGACCAGCAGGTCGCGCAGGGTTTCACCGGAGCTTAGGTCGTTGACCCGCACCCAGGCCTGGGCCGTGGCGGCGTAGGCATCGAGAAACGCCGCCAAGGTGGTGCGCGCCTCGGGCTTCTGCGCCGGCAGCACGGCATCTTCGAGATCGAAGATCAGCACGTCGGCGCCGAGTGTCAGCGCCTTGTTGAGTTTGCGGTCGCTGTCGGCCGGGACGAACAGGAAGGAGCGGGCCGGGGCGGTGGCGGTCATGCGAGAGACTCCTGGGGTTGGCGCAGCATCAGCGCCTGGCGCTGCAGGGTGCAGACCAGCACATCACGCTGGTTGTAGCCCTGGTGGCGAAAGGTGACGATGCCGGCGTTGGGACGCGACTGGCTGTCGCGAACCGCTTCGACCACGGTGCGCGCCCGCAGGGTGTCGCCGGCAAACACGGGCTTGGGAAAACGCACCTCGGTCATGCCGAGGTTGGCGATGGTGGTGCCCAGTGTGGTGTCTTGAATGCTCAGGCCGATGATCAGGCCGAGCGTGAAGATGGAGTTGATCAGCGGCTGCCCGAACTCGGTCTCACGGCAATATTCGTGATCGATGTGGATCGGCGCCGGGTTGTAGGTGGCGCCGCAGAACCAGACATTGTCCGACTCGGTCACGGTGCGGCGGATCGGGTGGTCGAAGGTCTGTTGCGGGAAGAACTGTTCCAGATACAAGCCGGCCATCGGCGGCACTCCATGTCGTTCGCCGCCCGTCGCGGCCGCCGGCGATTGTAGCGGGTGAGGCAGACTCACAAGCGCGCCGCCAGTTCCGCCCAGGCCTGTTCGAGTGCCGCCTGATGGGCCGGAGCCGCGATGGCGATCAGCGCCTTGGCGCGGGCCATGACATCGAGCCCGCGCAGCTGCGCGGTGCCGTGTTCGGTCACCACATAGTCGGCCATATGGCGTGGCAGGGCGGTCAGTCCAGGGCCGCCCAGGGTGGGTACGATGCGGCTGAAGCGGCCGTCCTCGGTGGCGGCGGATAGCGCGATGATGGATCGCCCGCCCTCCGAATCGCGGGCCCCGGCCACGAACGGCGGCAGGCCGCCGACACCGGCCAGCAGACGGCCTTTGAGGCTGTCGCCATTGACCTGGCCGAACAGGTCGACTTCGACTGCGGAGTTGATTGCGCAGAATCCTGGAATGGCCGCCATACGCCGTGCATCGTGGGTTTCCGACACCGGCCGGAAGAAGAAGCGATCGTCGCCGTCCAGCCGCGCATAGAAGGCGTCATCGCCCAGCGCCACGCCGCAGTCGACACTGCCGCGGCCGCTGACCACACCGCCATCCAGCAGGCCCATCAGTGCCGGGCTGACCATGCCCGACCACACGCGCAGACGCTGGTGGTCGCAGAGGGCTTCGAGGATGCCGCTCTGCAGCTTGCCGATGCCAAACTCCAGGGTATCGCCGTCGCGCACCAGCTCGGCCACCCGGCGTGCATGCGGGCGAACGCTGTCATCGGCACGGCCGGCGTCATAGTTGAGCAGGTCGGCATCCAGCTCGCAGACCGCATCAAGGTCGGTCATGCGCACAGCGAAACTGCCGCGCGTGCGGGGTAGACGCGGGTTGAGATGGGCAACACGCATACCGGCTGTCGCCCATACCGCGGGCAGGAAGTCGTAGGCCAGGCCTGGGCTGCATAGACCCTCGGCATCGGGGGGCGTGAGCTGAGCGATGGCCAGGTCCACCCGGACGTTGTCACGCAGGTCTCGGAAACTGGCGGGATGGTCCAGCGGCAGCAGCTCGGCGCGGCCATCCAGCAGACCGGCGCGCAGCCCCTGGCTCATCACATAGTTGCGCTGCCGTGCCTCAGGGTGCAGGCCGAGATAGTCATTGCGGTTGATGCCCGGGAAGTGCATGCCGACGAAACGCACGCCAGCGGCCGCTTCCGGGCGCGCCTGCAGCGCGGCGTAGAACGCCAGACTCTCGCCGGATGTGCCCGGGATATAGACCGTCATCCCCGGCTTGAGCAGGTCGATCAGGTCGTTCATCGAACAGGCGCGTGTAGACATGGTGGCCAGGGGTCCAGGATGTGACAGGCGTGAGAGCCTGCCGGCTTGGGTCTGGAGCCGATACCTGCACTTGGATGAGATGCCCGGTACGACCGGGTAGGATGCGCACCTTTCCAAACCGGCATCCGCGGTCATGACCACACGCCTACTTGCGCTGACTTTGTCGCTGCTGAGCACTGCCGCGGCCGCCACCAACGGCTATTTCGCCCATGGCTACAGCGCTTCGCAGCGCGCCATGGGTGGCGCCGGAACGGCCCTGTCCGAGGATGCGCTGATTGTCACCATCAATCCGGCCGGCGCCTATTGGGTGAAGGACCGGGTGGATGCCAACATCAGTTTCTTCTCGCCGGTCCGCGACTTCCGCGCCGGTCCGGTGGGGCCCGATGCCGACAACAGTATCCTGCGGCTGAGCGAGGGGGGGCTTCGCAGCGAGAACGAAATGTTCTACATCCCGGGCTTCGCCTATACCCGCCGCATCGACGATATCTCCAGCTGGGGTATCGCCATGTACGGCAACGGTGGCCTCAACACCGAGTACCAGGGCAGTACGGCCCACTTCGGCGAGGGCTTTGCCGTCGGCGCCATCGGCATCGATCTGATCTCGCTGGAGACCCAGTGTCAGGGTGTCTTCGGCGGCGGTGCGCCGGTGTCCGGCGAAACCGATACCGGCAATTTCTGTGGTAACGGCAATCCCAATCCCGGGGTGGATCTGATCCAGCTGTTCATCGTGCCGCACTACGCGCGGCGGATTGGCGACCACACGTCCATCGGCGTGGCGCCGATCATCGCCGGCCAGCGCTTCCGGGCGGACGGTCTCGGGGCATTCCGCCAGTTTTCGAACCAACCGGGCCGCGTCACCGACAACGGCCATGATCTGTCATACGGATTCGGTGGCCGGGTCGGGCTGCTCACCGGGGTAGTACCGGGGTTCGGCTTTGGAGCTTCCTACCAAACCCGAATCTATATGACCGAGTTCGATAAGTACGCCGGTCTGTTTGCCGATGACGGCGATTTCGATATCCCGTCGACCTGGAATGTGGGCGTGTCGGTGCATCCCAGTGATGACCTGCAATTTGCCATCGACTTTCAGCGCATCAATTTCAGCGAGGTCAAAGGGGTCGGCAATCGCTTCGACACCAATGACTTCGTCAACAACTGTGCGCGACCGCGCTTGCTGGCCGGGCTGGGATTTGGCGGCAGCCTCGAACCCAGCCCGGCCTGTCTGGGCTCGGCCAGCGGCCCAGGCTTCGGCTGGCGCGATGTGCGGGTGCTGAAGTTCGGCCTGCAGTACCGACGGTCGGCGTGGAAGCTGCGCGCCGGCTACAGCAAGGGCGACCAGCCCATTCCCGACAGCGAAACCCTGTTCAACATTTTGGCGCCCGGCGTCCCCGAAGAGCACTTCACGGCCGGATTTGGCTACCAGCGCTCGGCCCGTCTCGGTTTTGATTTCGCCTTCATGTACGCCAAGTCGCGGCCCGTATCGGGGGCCAACGCTCTCAGCAACACCGATGCCAGTGCGCTCGATCTGGTGCTGGGTTCGCCGGGCAACGCCACCGCCTTTGGCGTTGACGATGATGACCAGATGCTGCGACTCAATATGCGCCAGTGGGAGGCCACGCTGGGTGTCAGTTATCGATTCGACTGAGCCTTGAGCCGCGCCCGTTCCCCTGCGCAAGCGACACCCGCGGCCTTGCGCCACGGCTTTGAGGCCGTTCGCGCGCAGCTGCTGCTTCGCGATGAGCGACGCCTGGCGCGCCAGCTGGGCGGGCGTCAGCTTGATGCCGCACGATTCGAGCGCGATGTTGCGGCGGCGCTGATCGCGGCCGAGAACCGGCAGAGGCTGCGTCCCGAGACCATCACGTATCCCGATGACCTGCCGGTGGTGCAGGCGCGCGATGACATCCTTGCGGCGCTGGCGGCCCATCACGTGGTGGTGCTGTGCGGCGAGACCGGCTCTGGCAAGACCACCCAGCTGCCGAAGCTGTGCCTGGCGCTGGGCCGCGGCCGCCGAGGCCTGATTGGCCACACCCAGCCGCGGCGACTGGCGGCGCGCAGCGTCGCCAACCGCATCGCCCAGGAGCTGCACAGTCCGGTGGGCCAGCTGGTGGGCTTCGAAACGCGGTTTGACCGGCGGGTGGGCGAGCACAGCCTGATCAAGCTGATGACCGATGGCATCCTGCTGGCGGAACTGCAGCGCGACCGTGAGCTGCTGGCCTACGACACCATCATCATCGACGAGGCCCACGAGCGCAGCCTCAACATCGACTTTCTGCTGGGCTGGCTCAGGCAGTTGCTGCCGCGTCGGCCCGATCTCAAGCTGATCATCACCTCGGCCACCCTCGACCCGGAGCGGCTGTCCCGTCACTTTGGCGATTGCCCCATCCTCAAGGTGGAGGGCCGCACCTACCCGGTGGATACCCGCTACCGTCCGCCCGAGCCCGATGGCGATCTCGAGGTCGCCGTCGCCGATGCCGTCGCGGAGTGCTGGCGCGGGGGTCCCGCGGGGGATGTGCTGGTGTTCCTGCCGGGCGAGCGGGAGATCAATGATCTGGCGCGCAGCCTGCCCGGGCGGTTCCCCAAGGCCGAGGTGCTGCCCTTGTACTCACGCCTGCCGGCGGCGCAGCAGGACCGTGTGTTCAGTGTGGGCCGTGCGCCACGGGTGGTGCTGGCCACCAACGTTGCCGAGACCTCCATCACCGTCCCGGGCATCCGTTACGTGGTGGACGTGGGGACTGCCCGCATCAGCCGCTTCTCGGCCCGGCTGGGTGTGCAGCAGCTCCATGTCGAGCCGGTGGCACAGTCCGCCGCCAACCAGCGTGCCGGCCGCTGTGGCCGTGTTGGGCCGGGCGTGTGTATCCGGCTGTATGAGGAAGCCGACTTCCTTGCCCGCCCGACGTTCACCGACCCCGAAATCCTGCGCGCCAACCTGGCCGGCGTGATCCTGCAGATGACCGCCCTGGGGCTGGGCGATGTCGAGCGCTTTCCCTGGGTGGATGCGCCCGATCATCGATTAATCACCGATGCCTACCGATTGCTGCAGACCTTGGGGGCACTCGACGATGCGCGTCGGTTGACCCCCCAGGGCCGGGAGATTGCGCGGCTGCCGCTGGACCCGCGCATTGCCCGCATCGCGCTGGCTGGCCGCGACACCTCTCATCCACAGGCGGTGTGGGTGCTGGCGGCAGCGCTGTCGGTGCAGGACCCGCACGAGGTGCCGCCGGAGCAAACCACTCAGGCGCGCCAGCAGCATGCGCGTTGGCGACATCCGCGCTCGGACTTTCTCACTTTGTTGCAGCTGTGGCAGCGCTGGCAGGATGAAGCTGCCGAGCTCAACCAGCGGCAACAGCGCAAGTGGTGCAAGGCGCATTACGTCAACTATCTGCGCATCACGGAGTGGTCGCAGGTGTACCAGCAGGTGGCGGACTTTCTCAGCCGCGAGGATCGCGGCCGACGCCCGGCGTGGACGCCGCTGGCAGCTGAGGACATCGAACGCCTCAGTCCCATGTTGCACCAGGCCCTGCTGGCGGGACTGATCGACCACATCGGCCTGAAGCGCCCGGAGGCGCCGGAGTATCAGGGGCCCCGCGGTCGCAAGTTCCACATCTTCCCGGGCTCGGTGCTGGCCAAGAAGCCGCCACCCTGGGTGATGAGTGCGCAGCTGGTCCAAACCAGCCGTCTGTTCGCAAGGACCAATGCGGCGGTGGACCCCGCCTGGCTGGAGCGCGTCGGTACCCATCTGCTCAAGCGCAGCCTGCAGCACCCTGAGTGGAATGCTGAGCGCGGTGAGGTGACCAGCACCGAGCACATCAGTTTGTTCGGTCTGCCGCTGGCGCGCCGCCAGCGCCACTATGGCTCAGCGCATCCGCGCGAGGCGCGGGCCATCTTCATTGAAGAAGCCCTGGTTGGCGGCAAGCTGCTGAAGAAGCCGAAAGTACTGCTGCAGAACATGGCACGGATCGAGACCATCCGCGAGAAAGAAGCGCGTCTGCGGCGTCCTGACTTGCTGGTGACCGATGCCCAGATGTTCGCCCGCTATGACGAACGCTTGCCGGAGGATGTCTGCACCGACGCCGGCTTGCGTCGCTGGCTGCAGATGGGCGGTGCCGCCAAGCTCGCCCTCGGCGAGGATGACCTGCTGCGTCCCGGGGCCTCCACCGATGTCGGCGACCAGTTTCCGGATCACCTCGAAGTCGGCGGCGTGCGGCTGCAACTGCGCTACACGCATGATCCCAGCGAGGACGCCGACGGGGTCAGCTTCCTGATCCCCCAGGCCCATCTGTTCAGCCTGCCGGCGGACGCCTTCGACTGGCTGGTGCCCGGCCTGCACGCCGCACTGATGGAAGGACTGATTCGCAGCCTGCCGCAGAAGCAGCGACGCTACTGCACCCCGGCCGCCGAATATGCGCGTGCGGTGTTGGAGTCGGCAGGTCCTGCTGACGGACCGGTGCGCGCGGTGCTGTGTCGCGAACTGCAGCGCATGACCGGGCTGGCGCTGACGCCCGATGACTTCGATCGCGAGCGGCTGCCCGCCCACCTGCGGCCGCGGCTGGTGCTGGTGGACGCGCGTGGCCGTACCCTCGGCGATGCCGACAGCCTGGCTGGGCTGCAGCAGCAACATCGAGCGCCGGCCCGCGCTGCCCTGCAACAGGCGGCCGTCACCGAGGATGCGACCCGCGCCTGGACCCGTGACGACCTCCAGACCTGGGATTTCGAGGCCCTGCCCGACGCCATCCGGCTGGCCAGCGGCGCCATCGCCCACCCCGCCCTGCAGGCGCACGATGGTGGCATTCGGCTGCGGCTGTTTGAAGACGTGGTGAGCGCCCACCGCGCCCACCGCGACGGTGTCCGCGCCCTGCTGCTGGCGCACATGAGTGACCGCCTGCGCGACCTCCGCAAGACCGCCAAGTCCCGCTTAGGCACCCATCTGGTAGGCCGTCCCTACGACGCCGAGGCGCTGGCCGACAGCCTGGCCCGCCGCGCCGCCAACGACATCCTGCTGGACCCGGTCCCGCGTGATCGCGCGAGTTGGCAGACGGCTCTGGAGAAGCGCGGGCAGTTCAGCCGCTACGCACTCGATCTGCTGGGCGACGTCGTCAGCTGGATGGCCGAGGCCGCGCAACTGCGGCGACAGCTGCGCGGTCCGCTCTTGGCCCACGCCCACGCGGTGGCGGATATCCAGGCGCAGCTCGACCAGCTGTTTGCCCCCGGCTTCATCGAACGCCTGCCGGAAGACACCTGGCTGCGCATCCCGGTCTATCTCAAGGCCATCCAGGTGCGGCTGGAACGGCTGCCGCTGAAGCCCGCGCGCGACATCGAACTGACGGCCCAGCTCCGACCTCTGGTCGCACGCCTGCCCGCCCCTTTCCATCCCGCCCAATGGATCATCGAGGAGTGGCGCATCGCCGCCTTCGCCCAGGCCCTGCGGGCGCAGGGCTCGCCGACACCGGAAAAGATTGTGGCGGCACTGGCGACCTAGCCGCAGGCGCTCTCCAGATCGTCCAGCGCTTCCTCAATGTGATCGAGCAGTCGCTGCACGCTGGGCAGGGTCTTGCGGCAGGCGATGATGCCGACGTCCACCTTGTCGTGACGGCTGATCAAGGTGATGTTGCAGGCCATCTTGTCGATGATCAGCGACACCGGATAGACCCCGTCGAGCTTGCAGCCCTGCCAGTACATGTCCTGGCGTGGACCGGGCACGTGTGAAATCACCAGGTTGAGCAGCGTGCGTTTGCGGTCGAAGCCGGCCAAAAGGTTGAGCGCGCCGGGGGCCAGCATCACCGCCTCGTAGGCCAGCAGCTGGGCCGGGCTGAGGCGGCGCATGAAGGCCTTGTTGTAGTCCATGCATCGTTTGATGGCGAGCAGGCGCTCCACCGGGTCTTCCAGGTGCGTGGCGAGATGGGTCAGGGCGAAGGCGATCTCGTTGCCGGAGTCGCCGTCGTCGCGACGGGTAGAGACCGGCACGGCTGCCACCAAGGGCTTTTCCGGCAGCGCATCGAGGTCCATCAGGTATTGCCGTAGGGCGGCGCCACACAGGGCAAGGATCACGTCGTTGCTGGTGGCCTCGAACTTCTGCGCAATCGCCTTGATGCGCGGCATCGAGTAGGACTGTGCGGCAAACCGGCGCGAGCCGGTGATGGGCTCATTGAGGATGCAGTGCGGCGCCTGCAGGCTGCCGACAAAATCGGGGTTGCCCTGGCGCAAGTCCTGCCAGGACTGTTTGAGCTGTCGCAACACCGGTGGCACTACGGTAGCGCCCTCGCGGCCAAAGGCGCGCAAGGCCGAAAGGCCCCGCAGGGCGCCGGTCGGCACCGGCAGCGTGCGCTCGCGGGTCTTGCGGGTCTGCACTTCCCAGGGCGCCGGCATCTCCATCGATGCCGCCACATCCGGCGACATCGACTTGAGCATCAGGCGGATCCCGGCGACGCCATCCACCAGTGAGTGGTGAATCTTGGAATAGGTGGCGATCCGGCCGTCTTCCAGCCCCTCGATGAGGTAGGTGCGCCAGAGTGGGTAGGCGCGGTCGAGGTGGGCCGAGTGCACCCGCGACACCATCGCCAACAGTTCGCGGATACGGCCCGGCTTGGGCAGCGCGAGGTGCACAAAATGATGGGCCAGATCGAAGTTGGCATCTTCGTCCCAGAATTTCAGGCCGGCGCGGCTGACCAGCCGGCGGTTGAAGGGTCGCGCCGCCGCAGTCGATTGACGCAGCCGCTCGGCCAGTTGTAGTGCGAAGTCTGGCGGTGCGTCTGCCGGGGGCTGGTATAGACACAGCGCGCCGACATGCAAGGGTTGCTGGCGCTGCTCCATCAGCAGGAACAGTGTGTCAATGGCGGACAGTTGTTTCATGAGGGTCTCCGACGCACACGGTTATTGTGGACAAGCCAGATGTCCTTTTGGCTCCATCCGCAAGGTTCATGCCGACCCCTGACACGGTGCAGCATTTTGGTCGCGGCCGACAGGGGGGCGGCCAAAGGTCTCATAATGTGGGCCCCAGTCCGAGCGCCCTGCCCGCCCCATGACCCGTGCCGAGATTCCCGCCGCCGAACGCCTGATCATCGCGCTGGATGTGCCCACCGCGACGGAGGCCCTGGGCTTGGTCGAGCGGATCGGCGCCCCTGGCCGCTTCTACAAGATCGGCCTGGAACTGCTGATGGCACCTGGCTTCTTCGACCTGCTGGAGGCACTCAAGCAGCGCGACAAGCGGGTGTTCGTGGACCTCAAGTTCTTCGACATCCCCGAGACCGTGGCGCGTGCTATTCGCAATCTTTCTGAGCGTGGCGCCGACTTTGCCACTCTGCACGGCAACCAGGCGATGATGGAGGCGGCGGCAGCGGCCAAATCCGGCAACCTCAAGATTCTGGCGGTCACCGCGCTGACCAGCCTCGACCGCGGCGATCTTGATGACCTCGGCTTTGCCTGCGATGTCGGCGAGCTGGTGTTGTCGCGGGCACGGCGTGCGCTGTCGGCGGGCTGCGACGGCGTGGTGTCCTCCGGCCTTGAAGTTGAGCGCCTGCGCACCGAGGCGCCGAGTCATCTCATTTGTGTGACCCCAGGCATCCGCCCGGTAGAAAACCGCGTAGAAGCCGACCAGAAGCGCATCATGACCCCGGCCCGCGCCATGGCCGCCGGCAGCGACTACCTCGTGGTGGGCCGCCCCATCCGTGATGCCCAAGATCCCCATGCGGCGGTCGTGGCCCTTCAGGCCGAGATCGCTGCCGCCCTGGAGGCCCGTCCATGACCGTCCTCGACAACGACCGCTTTCTGCGCGCGCTGAAGCGCGAGCCGCTGGACCGCACCCCGGTGTGGTTCATGCGCCAGGCCGGCCGTTACCTGCCGGAGTACCGCGCCAGCCGCGCCAAGGCCGGCGATTTCATGAGCCTGTGCCGCAATCCGGAACTGTGCTGCGAGGTGACGATGCAGCCGATTGTGCGTTACGACCTCGATGCCGCAATCCTGTTTTCCGACATCCTCACCGTGCCTGACGCCATGGGTCTGGAGCTGAGTTTTGCGGAAGGCGAGGGCCCGCGCTTTGCCAACCCGGTGCGCGATGCCCGCGCCATCGCCAACCTGCCGGTGCCCGACCCGGAAGGCGAGTTGCGCTATGTGATGGATGCGGTGTCGACCATCAAGGGGGCGCTCAACGGGCGTATTCCGCTGATCGGCTTTGCCGGCAGCCCCTGGACCTTGGCCACCTACATGGTGGAGGGTGGCAGCTCCAAGGACTTCAGCCGCGTCAAGGCCCTGCTCTACGACGCCCCTGACGCGATGGAAGCGCTGCTGTCGAAGTTGGCCGCAGCGGTGAGCCTGTACCTGCAGGCGCAGATCGCTCGCGGCGCCGACGCCGTGATGGTGTTCGACACCTGGGGCGGCGCGCTGACCCCGGCGACTTACACCGAGTACTCGCTGGAGCCGATGGCCAAGATCGTGGCGCACTTGAAACGGGTGGCCCCCCAGGTGCCGGTGATCCTGTTCACCAAGGGCGGTGGCCAGCATCTGGAAGCCATGGCCGAGACCGGCTGCGATGGCCTCGGGCTGGACTGGACCACCGACATCGGACAGGCGCGTCGTCGGGTCGGGGATCGGGTGGCCCTGCAAGGCAACCTCGATCCGTCCGTGCTCTACGCCAGCCCCGAGCGCATCCGCCTCGAAGTGGCGCGTGTGCTGCAGGACTATGGCAACGGAAGTGGACACGTGTTCAACCTCGGGCACGGCATCACCCCGGGGGTGAACCCCGACCACGCGGCCGCCATGGTGGCGGCGGTGCGTGAGTTCAGCCCCGCCTATCACAGCGCCTGAGTCGTTTCGGAGGCTCCCATGCTGGCGTCATTCCTGCCCGGTCCCGTCGTCGCGGTGCTGACGGTGGCGATCAAGTTCGTGGCGCTGATCTTCTGGTTCGTCCTGATGCTGCCGGGCGTGCTGCTGCACATCCTGCCGGGACGGGCACTGCGGGATATCACCAGTCGCTACTGCGTATGGATTGCTCGCCGCTGGGTGGCAACCAACCGGGTGATCTACCACCTGGTGCATCCGATGCGCTGGCGCATCACGGTGGATGGTACGCTCGATCCCCGCCGCAACTATTTGCTGATCAGCAACCACCAGAGCTGGGCCGACATTTTGGTGCTGTTCGTGGCCTTCCATGGCCGTGTGCCGTTCCTGCGCTTTTTCCTCAAGGATCAGCTCAAGTACATCCCCATCATCGGGCAGGTGTGCTGGGCGATGGAATTCCCGTTCATGAAGCGCTATAGCCGCGAGCAGATTGCCGCCAATCCGGCGCTGCGCAACCAGGACCTGGAAACCACCCGTGCCAAGTGCGAGGTCTACAAGCGACAGCCGGTGACGGTGGTGAACTTTCTCGAAGGCACCCGCTTCACGCCCGAAAAGCACGAACGGCAGCAGTCGCCGTTCCGATATTTGCTCAAGCCCAAGAGTGCGGGCGCCGCCTTCACCCTGCGCGCCATGGGCGAGCAGTTCGCCGGTATCGTCGATGTCACGCTGGTGTACGCGCCCACACTGCGGGCCAAGACCTTGCTCGGCAGCTGGTTGATGGGGGAGCAGGGCGACTTGCAGATCCACGTGCGGGTGGAGCCCGTGTCGCGCGCCCTGCTGGAGGGCGATTACGAGGACGACGCCGACTTTCGCGCCGGCTTTCAGCAGTGGGTGTCGTCGCACTGGAGCAACAAGGACGAGCGCATCGGTCGCCTGCGCGGCGACAGCGCTTCCAATAAATGACCGACTGTTCAATACTCCGGACATAACGCTTCCGGAGGATGTTCATGGCCGCTGTCACCCGCCCTGATGCGGCGCTGCCGGTGCCCGACCTGCGCGCGCTCCCGGGCCGAAACGGCTGGCCCATCATTGGTCAAACCTTTGATTTTCTGCGCGATCCGCTGGTTTTTGCGCGGGATCAACACCAGCGCTTCGGGCCGGTATCGAGGGGTCATTTCCTGTTTGAGCCTCGGGTGTTCCTGACCTCTGCAGACGGCAACGAGGCGGTGCTGACCGACCGCGGCCACGTGCTCTCGGCCCATGGCGGCTGGCACCCCATACTCGGCGACCTGTTTCCGCGCGGGCTGATGCTGCGGGATGGCGAGGACCATCGCCTGCACCGCCGGTTGATGCAGCCGGCCTTTCGGTCCGCCGCGCTGGCCGGCTACCTGGAGCGGATGAACCCGCGCATCGCGCGGCATCTGGACCGCTGGGGGGCGCAACCGCAGCTGCGTTTCTACCCCGCCATCAAACGGCTCACCCTGGACATTGCCGCCGAGGTGTTCCTGGGCTTGGAGCTGCAGGCGGAGATCGACCAGGTCAACCGCGATTTCACCGACCTGGTGGAGGCTTCCACCGCCGTGCTGCGATGGTCCTCGCCACTGTGCTTGTATGGCCGCGGGCTACGGGCGCGTCGCAACCTGGTGGCGTTTCTCGCCGAGCGTTTGCCGGCACGGCGTCGCGCCCCCGGCGCCGATCTGTTCAGCCAGCTGGCGCAGGCCGAGGACGAGCATGGCCAACGCTATGCCGATGATGAAGTGATCGACCATCTGATTTTCCTGATGATGGCCGCGCACGACACCACCACCAGCGCGCTCACCACGCTGGCCTTCGTACTGGCCCGCCATCCCGATTGGCAGGCCCGCCTGCGGGGGCAGGCCGAACAGCTAGGCGGGGTCGAGCTGGCGGCGGACAAGGTCGCCGACGCGGAGCAAAGTGAGTGGGCCTTGCGCGAAGCCTTGCGCCTGTATCCGCCCCTGACCTCCATCGTGCGACGTGCGGTCAAGCCGCTGGTCTTTCAGGGCGTGGAGATCCCCGCCGGCGCCTCGGTGGCGGTATTCCCGGTCTGGACCCAGCGCGATCCGCAATGGTGGACCGACCCGGACCGGTTCGATCCCGAGCGCTTCAGTCCGGCACGCCAGGAGCATCGGCGCCATCCCTTCGCCTGGGCGCCGTTTGGCGGCGGTGCGCACATGTGTCTGGGCCTGCACTTTGCCGAGATGCAGGTGAAGGCGGTGCTGCATCAGCTGTTGCAGCGCTTCCAGCTGGCGGTGCCGCCGGGCTACACCATGCCCTATCAGTTGGCACCCATTGCCAAGCCGCGCGATGGTTTGCCCCTGCAATTGCAGCCACATCACCCCCTGTCCGCGGCCTAACGCGTTAGCATGGCTGCTCATTCGACGACTGAGATGATTTGATGGAAATCGCAGACCGCTGCGTCGCCAGCTTTCACTACACGCTCACCAATGACAAAGGCGAGGTGCTCGACAGCTCGACAGGCGGTGACCCGATGGCTTACCTGCACGGACAGGGCAACATCATCGGCGGCCTGGAGAAGGCGCTGCTGGGCAAGAAGGCCGGCGACAAGCTGAAAGTGTCGGTGGCGCCGGGCGAAGGCTATGGCGAGCACCGTCCAGAACTGGTGCAGCAAGTGCCGAAGGCCGCCTTCCAGGGCGTGGCCGAAATCCAGCCCGGCATGGCATTCACCGCCCAGTCCAACCAGGGCCCGATGCGCGTGGTGGTGACGGCCGTGGAAGGCGACAACGTCACCGTCGACGGCAATCACCCACTGGCTGGCGAAACCCTGCACTTTGCGGTGGAGATCGCCGAAGTGCGCGCCGCCAGCGAGGAAGAACTGGCGCACGGCCACGTGCACGGCCCCGGCGGCCACCAGCACTGAAGCAAGGCGGTGCCCAGGGCCCGTTCCCGCGAGGGCGGGCCTTATTCGTTGGCGGCAGGAGCGAAGTGCCCGAAGCGCGCGTCCCAGTCGTCCAGCTGCGCACGCAGGCGGCGATCCTGCCATAGCGTAAACGGGCGGGCGCCCAGTTGTGCCCCCGCCGGCGTCGCCAGCTGCGCCACGTTACTGGCCACACGGCGGTGGCCGGAGACCTGTTCGCGGCGGCCGGTGGCGGACCGCTTCAGTCCCGGCTCGGCAGCGGCCAGAGCCGCACTGTAGGCGACCACATCGTCCGGCGTGAAGGTCAGCTCCATCAGCCGATCATTGAACAGATCCAGCTGCATCCGGCCGGTCACGCCGAGGTGGTTGAAGGGCTGTAGCTCAAGGGTGACGAGGTCGCGTGCCGGATGGTCCGCAGTGGCTGGACGCTGGATCCGCGTCACTTCAACGACCTCGGGATAACGCTCGGTGACCGCCGCCTCCCGCATGTAGCTGCGTAGGCCGGCCGTCAGTTCCACCCCGCGCGCCTGGGCCTGGAACGCCGCGGTATCCGGATGCTTGGGACGATCCGACCACCAAGGCAACCACGCCGCCACCAGCACGCCGGCAAACGCCAGCGCCATGGCGGCGACCGTTCCGTGGAAAACGTGGGTGCGGAGGCTCATAGAACAAGTCTAGACGGTTGTGAGCAGCCTACAATCGGATATTGACTATCCCTTCGTCGAGAGCCCCCATGCGCAAGACCGCCATCGCCGACCTCCGCAACCTCGATTTCCTGTTGTACGAGCTCCTCAAGGTGCAGGACTGGCAGCGCTGGCCGCACTTCGCCGCCCACAGCCGCGACACCTTCGAGCAGGTGGTGGATCTGTCGCACAAACTGGCGCTGGAACAGTTCCGCAACCACAACGCGCTCAGTGATCGCCAGGAGCCGGCGATGCAGTCCGACGGCAGCGTCAAGATCATCCCCGAAGTGGCCGAGGCCCTGCGCGCCTTCGCCGATTCCGGCTTCATGGCGATGAATGCCGACGAGGCCGATGGCGGCATGCAGCTGCCCTACACCTTGTCACTGGCCTGCGACAGCCTGTTCATGTGCGCCAACCTGGCCACCAGCGGGTTCACCCTGCTTTCCCGTGGCGTGGCCAACCTGCTGCAGGCGCACGGCACACCCGAGCAGCAGGCGCGTTATCGCACGCCCATCCTCGAAGGGCTTTTCACCGGCACCATGTGCCTGTCCGAACCGCAAGCCGGCTCCTCGCTGGGCGACATCAAGACCATCGCCCATCCGCAGCCGGACGGCACGTGGCGCCTCGAAGGCGCCAAGATGTGGATCAGCGGCGGCGACCACGACCTCAGCGACAACATCATCCACATGGTGCTCGCCAAGACCCCGGACGCACCGCCGGGCGTGAAGGGCATCTCCTTGTTCATCGTGCCGCGCTATCGCCTCAGTGCCGATGGCAGCCGCGGTCCACGCAACGACGTCACCCTGGCTGGCATCAACCACAAGATGGGTCAGCGCGGGCTGGTCAACACCTTCCTCAAGTTTGGCGAGCGCGGCGATTGCCACGGTGAACTGGTGGGCGAGCTGCATCAGGGCCTGGCCTGCATGTTCCACATGATGAATGAGGCGCGGCTAGGCGTGGGCATGGGCGGCGTCATGTGCGGGCTGGCCGGCTACCTGTACTCGCTGCAATACGCCCAGGAACGCAAACAGGGCCGCCCCGCCGACAATAAGGACCCGCTGTCGCCACCGATTCCCATCATCGAACACGCCGATGTGCGTCGCATGCTGCTCATGCAAAAGAGCCTGGTGGAAGGCGCCTATGCCCTCACCCTCTATGCCGCCAGCCTGATTGACCGCAAGACCCACGGTCCGGACGAAGATGCCAAGTCACTGCATGCCCGATTGGACCTGCTCACCCCCATCGTCAAAGCCTGGACCGCCGACCACACCCTGCGCGCCAACGACCAGGCCATCCAAATCCTCGGCGGCTACGGCTACACCCGTGAATACCCGGTGGAGCAGTACTGGCGCGACAACCGCCTCAACCCCATCCACGAAGGCACCAACGGCATCCAGGCGCTGGACCTGCTGGGCCGTAAAGTGATGATGCATAACGGCGAAGCACTGCGGTCACTGCTGGCCGACATGCAGGCCTGCGCCGAGCGCAACAGCGGCCATGACGAACTCGCCCCGCTGGCCGCCCAACTCGCCAATGGTGTGCGCCTGGTGGGCGAAACCACCCACAAGCTCGCCACCGCCATGGTCCAGGGCGAGGTCAAGGCCGCTCTCGCCAACGCCCCACAGTATCTGCTGATGCTGGGCCATCTGACGGTCGCCTGGCTGTGGCTGCAACAGGCCGAAATCGCCGACGACGCACTGGCCACCGCCCCCGAAGCCGACCGCGACTTCTACCGCGGCAAACTCGCCGCCTGCCGTTATTTCTTCGTCTACGAACTGCCCGCGATCGAGCCCGCGGCAAAGCTGTTGCAGCGGATGGATCGGACGGTGTTGGAGGTGGAGGTGGGGGTGTTGTGATGATCATGCGCTTTCGTCTCATGGAATGAGACGCTAGTCTGGGACCGTAAAGCCGCCGGTGTTCTCGGCGTGCTTGGCCAAGGAGGCTGCGTGGATACGTTTTCCCCGACTGATCTCAAGTCCATCCTGCATTCGAAGCGGGCTAACCTCTATTACCTGCAGCATTGTCGCGTGCTGGTCAACGGGGGGCGTGTCGAGTACGTCACCGACCAGGGGCGGGAATCGCTCTACTGGAACATCCCGATCGCCAATACCACGACGGTATTGTTGGGCACCGGCACGTCGATCACCCAGGCCGCGATTCGGGAGCTTTCCAAGGCGGGGGTGCTGGTGGGCTTTTGTGGTGGCGGTGGGACGCCGCTCTTCAGCGCCAACGAAGTCGATATCGAAGTCGCCTGGTTCTCGCCGCAAAGCGAGTATCGGCCAACTGAATACCTTCAGGCTTGGGTGCGGTTCTGGTTCGATGAGGCGGGGCGACTGGCTGCGGCCAAGGCGCTTCAGCATGCACGCCTTAAGCGCATTCAGGCGCAGTGGCTCGCCCCTCGTGGCGTGCGGGAGCAAGGCTTCGAGGTCGGCAAGGAACGGCTGATCGGGCTGCTTGAACGTTCGGCCATCGCCGTACAGACGGCGGCTGATACCAATGCGCTGCTGACCGAGGAAGCGCGGCTGACCAAAGCCCTGTTCCGTTTGGCTGTGGATGCCGTGGGATATGGTGATTTCACCCGTGCCAAGGGTGGTACCGGAGCCGATCCGGCCAATCGCTATCTCGATCACGGCAACTACCTCGCATATGGACTCGGCGCAACCGCGACCTGGGTGCTCGGCTTGCCGCATGGTTTGGCAGTGCTGCACGGCAAGACGCGAAGGGGTGGCCTGGTGTTTGACGTAGCGGACCTGGTCAAGGATGCCGCCATTCTTCCGCAGGCCTTTATCTCCGCGATGCGGGGCGACGACGAACAAACCTTTCGTCGGGCCTGCATCGAAAGCCTGACGCAGGCCGAGTCGCTCGACTTCATGATCGACACGCTCAAGGCGGTGGCAGTCGACACAGCGGGGGCGGCGACATGAACGTGCTGCTTGTCTCCCAGTGCGATAAGCGCGCGCTCACCGAGACACGGCGCATCCTGGACCAGTTTGCCGAAAGGCGGGGGGACAGAACTTGGCAAACGCCGATCACTCAGGCTGGCCTAGATACTTTGCGCAAGCTGCTGCGTAAGACGGCTCGCAAGAACACGGCCGTGGCCTGTCATTGGATACGCGGGAGGGATCACAGTGAGGTGCTGTGGGTTGTGGGAAATGCCGGCCGCTTTAACTTGGATGGGGCGGTGCCCACCAACACCACGCGTCGGAATATTCTGAGGAAGGCGGACGAGAACGATTGGCATACCGGCCAGATCATCCTTCTACTCGCACAGATGGCGGCATTGCTGCACGACCTTGGCAAAGCCAGTGTCGCCTTCCAAGCAAAGCTCAGGCAGCAGACTCGTGAGCGGAACCTGTTCCGCCATGAATGGATTTCACTGCGTCTTTTTCTCGCCTTCGTCGGCGATGATGACGACGCAAATTGGCTGCGGCGACTGGCATCTCCAGACGCCACAGAGGACGCGACCTGGACCGTTACTTCCGAGATGGGCTCGATCCCGACGCGCCACCACCCTTTGCCAAACTGCCGCCCTTGGCTGCGGCTATCGCTTGGTTGGTGGTCACCCATCATCGACTACCGACGCTGCCCGTCCAGAACCAAGACGGGAGTCAAGCTTGGCTGGGCAAGCGATCACTTTCGTTCAACCCGACGCAGATCCCCAATCTACTGGCTTTGGTGGGTCATGACTGGAACGAGATCCGACAGCCTGCGGATACCGCGCGTGTCGAGGCCTACTGGGCGCTCGCTGGAAGCTTACCCGTGACGCTACCGAAGTGGCGCGCCCAGGCTTCTAAGCTCGCCCAGAAGCTGTCTGCAGCCGCGCCATCACCGGATCTGAACGGCTGGCTCGGCAATCCCTTCGTGATGCATCTTGCTCGGCTCAGTCTGATGTTGGCCGACCATCACTACTCCAGCCTCGCGCCCGAAGCGGGCGAGCGCATGCGCGGCGACGCGGGGTGCTCCCTATTCGCCAACACCCATGAGGGCAGACTCAAGCAGCCTCTTGATGAGCATTTGTTGGGTGTTGCTCGTGACACCGGGAATATCGTTCACGCGCTGCCGCATTTTGAGCTACACCTGCCCCGCCTTGCCCGCCATAAGGGGCTGCGAAAGCGCAGCGTGGACGCCCGCTTTGCATGGCAGGACAAAGCCGCTGATGCCGCAGGAAACCTTCGTGAGAAGGCACGCCAACACGGTGCCTTCATCGTCAATATGGCCTCCACGGGGTGTGGCAAAACGCTGGCCAATGCCCGCGTCATGTATGCACTTTCCGACCCGCAGCTGGGCATGCGTGCGACTTTCGCGCTGGGCCTGCGCACACTGACGCTGCAAACCGGGCGCAGCTACCGCAAGGACCTTCAGCTTGGCGATGACGAATTGGCCATCCGCGTCGGTGGGTCGGCGAGCCGGGCGCTGTTTGAGTATTACGAGCAGAAGGCGGAACAAAGCGGGTCGGCATCTGAACAGGAACTGATCGAAGAAGACGGACACGTGTTCTATGAAGGCGCAACGTCCAGTCATCCGTTGCTGGGCAAGGCCTTGCGCGATCAGAAGATTCGCTCGCTGTTATCCGCACCGATGCTGGTATGCACCATCGACCATCTGATGCCTGCTACCGAGGCGCAGCGAGCCGGGCGGCAGATCGCGCCGATGCTGCGCATGATGAGCAGCGATCTGGTGCTCGATGAGCTGGACGACTTCGACTTGGATGATCTGCCTGCCCTGACCCGATTGATGCACTGGGCCGGCATGCTCGGCACGCGGGTCATGCTGTCTTCCGCCACGCTGCCCCCGGCGCTGGTGGAAGGCATGTACCTGGCCTATCGCGCGGGCCGTATGGAGTATCAACGCAATCGCGGCCCACATGGAGGGCACGCGAAAAGCCAACCGGAGATCGCCTGCCTGTGGATCGACGAGTTCAGCATTCAGGGTGCTGATTGCGCTGACATCAAAGCCTTCTCCGCGCAGCACGGCCGGTTTGTTGCGAACCGCGTTTCGGCATTGGCGAAGGCCGAACCTCGCCGCCGTGCTGCACTCATCCCGCTGAAGATTGGCGCCACCAAGGACGAGGCCATGCGATACGAGTTCGCAAAGCGCGTCGTGGAGGCCGCTATACAAGCCCATGAGGCCCATGCCGAAATCTGCCAGAACAGCGGCAAGCGCGTCAGCTTTGGATTGGTGCGCATGGCCAATATCGAACCTCTGTTCGATGTGGCGGAGGCCCTGTTTCAGCTTGGGTCGCCGGAGCAATATCGCATTCATCTTTGCGTTTATCACGCCCGCTTCCCGCTTCCCGCTTCCCGCTGTTGCTGCGCTCCGCCATTGAGTATCGGCTCGATCAAGCGCTGAATCGTCGCAACAAGGATGCCGTCTACGCATTGCCTGAAATCCGCCAGGCGATAGATGCCCACCCTGAGCCCAGTCACCTGTTCATTGTCCTGGGCTCCCCGGTTACCGAAGTCGGCCGTGACCATGACTACGACTGGGCCGTGGTCGAGCCCTCATCCATGCGTTCGCTCATCCAGCTTGCCGGCCGTGTGCAGCGTCACCGTGGCAAGACCTGCACCGTCCCGAACGTATTCGTGTTCGATACTAACCTGCGGCATTTCAAGGCAACGCGCGACCGCAACAACCCCGCACCTGCCTTCCTCTGGCCTGGCTTTGAACACAAACGCGGCAATCTCGATCACGAGTTTCGGCTACTGACCCACCGCCTCGACAAGCTGCTGCGCCCGGAGGAGTACAACCCGTTGACCGCAGTGCCGCGTATCGCGACACGCCCGTCAGTCGAGTGGGAGCCCAAGCGGAGCCTCGTGGACCTTGAGCATGCGCGCCTCCACGACTGCATGTCGCCAAGGGACTACGCTGCAGGTGCTGCCTCGGGCCGCCGAGGGCCGCCAGGCGGCCCGGAACTGAATGCCGCCTGCACGTGGCAATTTCCTGAAGCGGCCCTCACTTGGGCGTTACCCCAGCAGCAACCCTTCCGCGATAGCTCGGTGAAGGAGGTGGAACTGGTATTCCTCCCTGACGACGATGAGACATCGCTGAGGCTGCATCGTGTGGATGCCGATGCCGGAAGGCCCGGCGCCAAGCTTTATGTCGAGATCGACAAGAGTCAGAAGCACACCGTCGACCTGCAACGAACAATGGGGCCCCGTATCGCCCTCTGGGGCGACAACGACCTTATGACCCTCCTCACTGATCAGGCCGAGGCGCAGGGTCTTTCGCTACGCGACTGCGCGATGCGCTTTACCACCGTCAGTGTTCTCCCCAGCACACAGGGGTGGCGGTATGACCCCGCACTAGGGGTTGCGAAGTATCTACCCGAAACCAGAGCGAGCCCATCGAAAGTAGGAGGGAACAGCGGCGGAATCAATCCAACTGTAACTCTTAGAGGGAGCGAAACATGAAAATCGAAAGTAAGCGATCACAGTTATTCCGACAAGCCATCGCTGCCTTCATAGAAGAGCGGCGAGCATCGAAGCTGAAAGGTGGTGAGGACGGTGCGGATGCCTCGAAGTATGACTATTCGACGTGGCTGGGCGACGCCGCCCGTCGCGTCAACCAGATTCAGGCCGTCACCCACGTACTTAAGGCCACTCACCCCGATGCACGTGGCAGCAACCTTCGCGCGCCGCCTGCTTCTCTGCCTCAGCACGCTGAAATCGGAACCCACAGCTTGGGGGAGCAGTTCGCTGACGACATTGTCGGAAACGCGGCCGCCCTCGATGTCTACAAGCTGTTGAAGATCGAGGTCGAAGGCAAGCGATTGCTCGACTGGGCACAGGAGGACGACACTGATCTACTGACAGCGCTGAGTGAGGATGAGGGCCTTGCCAGCGAGTGGCTGGCATCGTTCAAAGGGTTGGTTCGTGAGGGCGAAGCGCCGGCCTCTCACGTGAACGCCAAACAGCTCTACTGGTGCATTGCCGACGAGCCAGCGGACGACAGCGGCTACCACCTGTTGCAGCCGCTGTTCTCCAGCAGTCTTGCGCATACGGTACACGCGGATATCTCGGAGGCCCGGTTTGGTGACGAGAGCAAGGCTGCCCGTCAAGCCAGACGGGACAACAAGCCTTACGACGGTACGCTGAAAGACTACCGAGATCTGGTGATCCGCAAGTTGGGTGGTACGAAGCCCCAGAACATCAGTCAGCTCAACAGCGAGCGTGGCGGCGTGAACTACCTGCTGAGCTCGCTCCCGCCGCAATGGAACCAGGACAAACCTCGCAACTTCCTGAATATCGAAACGGCGCTGCAACGCTTTCGGTACTTCGATGGCGTACGAAGCCAGCTCAAAGCGCTGATGGATCTATTGAGAGGCAATCCCGATCCCACCATGGAGACTCGGGATAAGCGCAAACGGCTTGAGCAAGCACTAGGGGCGTCACTGGCTGCATTCGAGCTGGCTACGCGACAACTTTGGTCCCCTGGATGGACAAGGGACAAGAACTGCAATTTGCCCCTTTGTGAACAGCTCTGGCTGGACCCGGAACGCGCCGAACTGCCAATCAGGGCAGATCATCCTGGGATCGATACCGAGTTTGCAGCCGCCTTTGAATTGAAAGATTGGCCCGACGAGGTTGCCAGTCGCTTCGGCAATTGGCTGAATGCGTTGCTGCTGGCGCGCGGCTTGCCAGTCGGTGATGCCGAGCACGCGCATTGGGCACGGCAGGCGATCATCGATGTCGAATGGCCGGCCCCCATGCAACGGCGTGCTGCGAAACACGTAAGCGGTACGGCGGTGGTCCATGGCTGAGCCTCCAAAGTATGACCATTTGCTGGTGATGCCCCGCCTCAGGGTGCAGAACGCCAATGCCATTTCCAGCCCGCTCACGCACGGCTTCCCCTCCATCACGGCCTTTCTCGGCCTGATGTGGGCGCTGGAGCGCAAGACCCGCGCTGCGGGCATGGACCTCAGCTTCAACGCGGTTGGGGTTGTATGCCATAGCCATCAGGAGCAAGTGACGCAAAGTGGCTTCGTCAAAGCCTTTCGTCTCACGCGCAATCCGGTCGGTCGGGACGGCAGCACATCGGCCATTGTCGAAGAAGGCCGCATCCATCTGGATATCAGCCTGGTGTTTGCGGTGCAGAGTAAAGGCTGGACCACGCAAGCTGCCGATATCAACGAAGACTGCGCGCGGGTTGCGGCCATGCTGGCCTCGATGCGTATTGCTGGCGGTAGCGTCATTCCCGCCAGCGTGCCGGAGAGACGGCGCACACCCTATGTGATTCCGCTGAAAGGCAACGAGTCCGACCAGGAAGAGACCTTTCGGCGCGCCAAAGTGCGGCTACTTCCGGGCTTCACGCTGGTGAGCCGTGATGATCTGCTGGAGAAGCGACATGCCGAACGTCAGGCTGACGATGCTCTGACCACCCGCTTGGATGCCTGGCTGTCGTTGGCGCGTATCAACTGGCGCTTCAAAGCCTCATCGGAGGAGCAACCCGAGCCTGCCGAGAAGTGGGGTCACGACCGACAAGGGCTGGGCTGGGTGGTGCCAATCCCCGTGGGTTATGGCGCGCTCGGGCCGGTGCACCCGCCAGGAGTAGTCGTCAAAGCGCGTGATGCGCGCACGCCTTTCTGCTTTGTAGAGAGCCTGTACTCGGTTGGCCAATGGATCAGCCCACACCGCCTTCAGACGCCGAGGCAGATGCTTTGGTACGCCGACAGTGAGCCCGACCAGGGGCTATACCGATGTCGCAACGACTTCCAGGTCCCGACCCGCTTTTCATTTGAGTTTGACTGAATCACTCCAATTTTTACGAGGATCAACATATGACACTCAAAACCGCTTCCGTACTTGCGTTCGAACGCAAACTCGACCCTTCCGATGCGCTGTTCCACTCTGGCAACTGGACGGTACGCCAGGACAGCAGCGTCTGGACCCCTGTCAACCTTCGCGAGAAATCCGTTCGCGGCACCATCTCCAATCGACTGAAAACGAAGGACCAAGACCCCGCCAAGCTCGATGCGGCCATCGAGAACCCGAACCTTCAGACGGTTGATGTCGCTACGCTGCCAGCGGCATCAGATACGCTGCGCGTGAGCTTTACCCTGCGGGTGTTGGCCGATACGGGGAAACCGTCAGCCTGCAACGATGCGGATTACCTGGCGAAGCTGCTTGCCACCGTGCATGGCTACGTTGATGAACACGGATTTGGCGAACTGGCGCGACGTTATGCGCACAATCTTGCCAATGGCCGCTTCCTGTGGCGAAACCGTATTGGCGCTGAGCAAGTAGAAGTGCAAGTGGCGCATATCGAAAACGGCAATGCCCGCGAAACATGGGTCTTCGATGCGCTGGCGCTATCGCTGCGGAGCTTCACAGCACCTGATAGCGCGCAGAAGGACATCGAGGCGCTATCGTCTTTGATCGCCGAAGGACTCTCGGGGAAACGTCATGTCCTGCTTCAGATCACAGCATTTGCACGCATCGGCGCAGGGCAGGAGGTCTTCCCCTCTCAGGAATTGATCCTTGATCGATCGAGCGGAACCAAGAGCAAGACGCTGTATGACGTTGATGGCGTGGCTGGCATCCACTCACAGAAGCTTGGGAACGCACTTCGCACCGTGGACACTTGGTACCCGGACGCTGGCGATCTAGGCCCCATCGCGGTCGAGCCCTACGGCTCGGTGACCACACAAGGCAAGGCCTACCGCCAGCCCAAAGCCAAGGTCGACTTCTACAGCCTTCTGGATAATTGGGTTCTGAAGGATCAGAAGCCGGAGACGGAGCAACAACATTTTGTCATCGCCACGCTGATTCGCGGCGGCGTCTTCGGTGAAGCGGGCTGAGCATCATGAGCAGTCACTACATCAACCTCACCGTGCTGCCCGACGCGGAGACCGCCTTGCCGACACTGCTGGGGGCGCTGTACGACAGGGTGCATCGCACGCTGGTGCAACAAAGGATCGACAATCTGGGCGTGAGCTTTCCGCAGTACAGCGCAACCCCTCGTAACCTGGGAGACACGCTGCGGTTGCATGGAAGCGAGGCCACACTTCGAAGCATTGTAGCTAGCAGCTGGCTGGGCGGCATGCGCGATCATGTTCGGCCGTTCGATTTGGCCTCCGTCCCAGCCGGGGCACAGCATCGCAATGTGCGGCGTAAGCAGTTCAAGACAAACGTCGAGCGATTGCGCCGTCGTCGCATGAAGCGCAAGGGTGAGACCGCCGAGCAGGCTGCCCTCGCTATTCCGAACACAGCGGCGCAGGCGCCCGACCTGCCCTATATCCAGTTGCGTAGCCTCAGCACTGGCCAGCCGTTCTGCATGTTCATTGCGTTAGGGGCGCTGCAGCCGGTTCCGGAGCTCGGCTTGTTCAACACCTACGGCCTTGGCGAACAAGGCGCGACCGTGCCCTGGTTTTGACCCTTTTTCGGAAGGGTCCGTCTAGCTCATTAAAAATCAGAAACTTGCGCCGGGCCCCGAGAATTGGGGCCCGGTGCTTCTGTTGTTGCTATACCTATATTGTTAGGGCGTTTGACGCGCCGGACGTCTAGCTCGCTGCCGCGTAGGCAGCTCAGAAATCGACGAGGCAGCAGTCCTGCGCAGCTACGGCGCTCGCTGCCGCGTAGGCAGCTCAGAAACGCGCGGCCCAGGCTGCGGCTGTGAAACGGCGCGCTCGCTGCCGCGTAGGCAGCTCAGAAAATCGTCTACCAGCGCATCGGCGGCCCGGTGGAGCTCGCTGCCGCGTAGGCAGCTCAGAAAAACACCACGCACCAGTCGCTGATGACCGACTTGCTCGCTGCCGCGTAGGCAGCTCAGAAAAGACAGGGTGTCGTCACCACCACCACCACCGTGCTCGCTGCCGCGTAGGCAGCTCAGAAATCGCCCTTCTTGTCGTGGTAGGCGTCCGTCATGCTCGCTGCCGCGTAGGCAGCTCAGAAAACCTGGTAGTCGGCCGGTGGCAGCGTCTGCTGGCTCGCTGCCGCGTAGGCAGCTCAGAAAAATTGCTGCCCGGCCCATCGCTCATTGCCACTGCTCGCTGCCGCGTAGGCAGCTCAGAAATGCAGAGCATCTACAGCGCGCGTTCGAGTCGAGCTCGCTGCCGCGTAGGCAGCTCAGAAATGCCGGCGCTGCCGGCATTGCGCGTACAGGCAGCTCGCTGCCGCGTAGGCAGCTCAGAAAATCGCCCAGGTGCCGCAGACCGCGCCGCTGGCGCTCGCTGCCGCGTAGGCAGCTCAGAAAATGTTGGCGTTGATGGCCGGCGCGGGCGCCTTGCTCGCTGCCGCGTAGGCAGCTCAGAAATGTACCCAATCACGCCCCCCCTACCCCCCACCGCTCGCTGCCGCGTAGGCAGCTCAGAAATCGCTGCAGGCCCACATGCACAACCTGAAGCGGCTCGCTGCCGCGTAGGCAGCTCAGAAATGCCGTGTGAAAGCTCAGATTCGTAATTGGCCGCTCGCTGCCGCGTAGGCAGCTCAGAAAGATATGGTGGAGGTCTTTCGCCGCCGGGCTCTGCTCGCTGCCGCGTAGGCAGCTCAGAAATCATCGCGCCGCAGCACAAACGCCTGCGCCCGGCTCGCTGCCGCGTAGGCAGCTCAGAAAGCACAGATGCGCGGGCCAAGTTCAGCGGGCGCGCTCGCTGCCGCGTAGGCAGCTCAGAAAGAAGAGCCATGGCGCTACGACTGGAGCACCGGGCTCGCTGCCGCGTAGGCAGCTCAGAAATGGATCTGACCCGACAGGGCATCGCCCTGGCCGCTCGCTGCCGCGTAGGCAGCTCAGAAAATCAAGATCACGGGTAAGCCCACGCTGGCGGCGCTCGCTGCCGCGTAGGCAGCTCAGAAAAAACTCTGGAGGCCCACCAGTGCTCGACCGACGCTCGCTGCCGCGTAGGCAGCTCAGAAATTTCTGAGGTCGAGGAATGCGGCTACGTCAATGCTCGCTGCCGCGTAGGCAGCTCAGAAACTCGACGGTTTCCAGGTCGATCTGCTGCGGGTGCTCGCTGCCGCGTAGGCAGCTCAGAAAGTGCGCGCTTGGCGTAGGCGTGCGCCGAGGTCGCTCGCTGCCGCGTAGGCAGCTCAGAAAAAGACGCTGGCCGAGCTTGATGAGCTCAAGCGGCTCGCTGCCGCGTAGGCAGCTCAGAAATGGCATTGCCACCCGCCAGCGTCGCGCCACGCGCTCGCTGCCGCGTAGGCAGCTCAGAAAACAAAAAGCCGCCGATGTGGGACGTCCAGGGCGCTCGCTGCCGCGTAGGCAGCTCAGAAAGGGTAGCGTTCGTCCGGCAGATGCGCGTAGGCGTTCGCTGCCGCATAGGCAGCTCAGAAAAGGAGGAGATCGCTAAAGAGGCTAAGGCCGAAGTTCGCTGCCGCATAGGCAGCTCAGAAAATGACCTCCAAACAGACTGAGCTTCCCCTGATGTTCGCTGCCGCATAGGCAGCTCAGAAATTCACCCACTCCAACGCTGGCCCCCACGCCGAGTTCGCTGCCGCATAGGCAGCTCAGAAAACCCGGCAGCACGCCGCGGAGGTCATGGAAAGGTTCGCTGCCGCATAGGCAGCTCAGAAATTCCACCGGCATTGAACACCCCGGGTTTCGTGGAGGCCCGTTGGGTTAAGTCAGGCTGGCATCGCAACGGGTGTTGCGAGTCGCCGGTAGTAGTTTGCCTCAGCCTCCGCTGGCGGGATGTATCCGATGGGTCCGAGCAGTCGCCGGGTGTTAAACCACGACACCCATTCCATCGTCGCCATCTCGACGGATTCCCTGGTTCTGCAAGGCGCTCGCCGGTGTATCAGCTCAGCTTTGTGGAGGCCGTTGATCGTCTCGGCGAGAAGCAATCAGGGTCAGACCACGATATGAGCGCTCAGCCCGACATACCGTGATCACGGCGTGTCGGGCGACGCCAATGCGCTACGACATCCATCGTGCCCGCTACCTGACGGCCAACGCTTCACACATTTCGCGGATCACGGTATGCCGGATCTGTCTCACCATTCGCAGGTCGGCAGCCCTTTTCATGGCAACGTCTTCGCATTGCGGGACATCCGGGTGGGCAGTGGCGGGTTCCCAGGTTTGATATAGGGCATCAGCTTGCTTGGGGATTTCCTTGAGCAGCTGGTCCAACAGGCGGCTGGCGGTTTTCTCCGGCAAGCCGATAGCGTTGCCGAAGACGATGACATCGGCACGGGTGAGACTGCCAAAGGTGGCGGCATTGCCGATGGGCATCGAGAGTTCAGCCGTTTTCCACGGCGCACCCTGAATCACGTCGTTGCTTGGGGCGTGGTAGATCGCCGTCGAAATCAGGTCGTAGAAGGGGGCCAGATCGATGCCGTCTGCCCGCATGTGGAAGGACAGGTTCTTGAGGTGCGCATCGCCGTTGCCGGTGATGGCGTTGAACACGACCCAACGAAAGATCTGCTGGCGCGCTCGGGCTTTGGAGCGGCAGAGCGTGATGCATTTCAGCAGGGTTTTTGCATGGGCCTGTTCGTATTTGAAGCTGCGGCTGAGTCCCAGCAGTTGGCAGGCATCCAGAACATGGGTGCGCTGGATCTCGTTATCGGTACGGAGACGATCAAATCGTTCGGTCAGGTAGATGGCATCGGGGACATAGCGCACCTCGGTCGGCGGGACATTGATCCCGACCTTGTCCGCCAGGCGCATCAGGAAGTGTTCGTTGATGACCGTGTTGGGGTAGTCCTCGTCCGGATGCTGGGGCTTGAGTATGTGCGTCGAGGCCTCCGCACCGACGGGCTCGAACAGTTCGCCGTTACGGATCACCACCGCCAGCTTGTGCTGGGCGCCGGCCAGCGACATGCGCTTCGGCGAGGCCTTGCTCAGCGGGGCTGTCGGCAGGGATGCGATGCGCTGGTGGAGGGTTTCTTTGCTCAGGGGCTGAAGCCCCCGTGGCGGTTGTGGTGTATCTTCCTTGAGCAGGGTGATGGCACCGGCGGATTCGGCGCCGAAGTGGGCGAGCAGGCCGAAAGCATCGGCTTCATCCACCCGGGCATCCGTTGCCAGCAGACGGCGCAGGGCTTCTTCCGGCAGTAGGTTGTCGAAAAACCATTGCACCGGCCGGCGGCTGCCACCATCGGTGATGGGCGCTGACCCGCGCGGGAGCGTGGGGGCGAGGTCGTATGCCGCTGGGTCGTCGACCCAGCCCTCCTGGTAGTGCAGGGTCCACACGCCGTTGGTGTCGGTCAGGGTGCCCACGCGCCGGTCCTCGATGAAGACGGCAAGGCTGCGGCGGGAAACCTCGGTCATGGCAGGACGGTGGGCGGCTTGCGCGGGTTTGGCGCCCCGGCGGCTTTCGAGGCCTCCTGCGGTGGGATGTCGAGATGCACGCGGATGCCCAACTCAGCCAGGGCGGCCAGTACAGTACCGATGGCCGCGCCGACATGGCCACGTTCAATCTGCCCCAAGGTGACATGACTGACGCCGATCATGGCGGCCAGGTCATCCTGGCGGGTGCCGGACTGCCGCCGAACCTGCCGGATGAAGGCGCCAAGGTCTTGGGGCGACTGGATCTGGATGGCCATCGACGCGCTCTGTCGCGATATAAAGAATGCTTTATATAGCAGTTCTCGAGCGCCCTTTGCAAGCAGACTATAAAGAAAACCTTATTTTGTGCTGGTGGCGATCCTCCGATCGCCGGACTATAAAGTATTGTTTACAACAATGCGACTGTGCCCTCGTACCGGCGATGAGGACGGTGGACGCGCGGGCTTGATGAGCGTTGCGGATGTCCCATCTCAGTCGCACTCCCTGGTATAGCGCCAGTTCTGGTGACCGGAGGTATGGCGCCGGATCGATTCGGTCAGCTTTTGCAGGGATTAGCTGCACGTCGCTTCTCGTGGACTTCGGCGTGCCAAGCGAGGCTGAGATCGAAGTCTGCCTCAGAGCGAGTCCCAAAGCGCTTGCATCGCTTGTAGGCGCTCTGCCGACGGCAGCGAGATGAGATCAGAGATCGCCATACCGGGGTCCATCAAGGCTTTCGGCGATGTTGGACCGATTCTGCACTCAAGACCGCTGGGTCCCAGCGCACGTGCTGGATGGTGCTGTCGGATCGGGTTGATCGACGGCGTCGGACATGGCGGCCGCTGGGCTGCTTCGCACCAGCGGCCACAGCAATTGTTCGGCAGCGCTGGCCTCGGCGAGGTTTTCGACCCCAAACGCCGAGGGATAGCCGCGCGTGATCTTGGCGGTGCCGAACAGGACATCCCAGAAGAACAGCAGATTGCCGAAGTTACCCTTGTAATGCGTGGCGGCGTCGCTGAGGTGGCGGCCATGGTGGGCGGCGTGGGTAGCGGGGGTGGAGATGGTGCGCTCCAGCACCCACATCAGCGGCGACAGTGCCGGGATGGCGTAGAGCTTTTGGTCCCAGCGAACGTCCGAATGGGCGCCGGTAATGACCGCCAGCTTGACCACCAGGTAGACGGCGTAAACGCTGCCCAGCCCCAGGTAGATCAGCGCGCCCGAGAACCAAAGACTCGGCATCAGGGCGTAGTAGAAAATGTTGTTGCGGTAGACGATACGCACGCTCATGTAGGGCGCATCGTGGTGGGGCCGGTGCAGGGCATATAGCCAAGGCACGCTGTGGGTCAGCCGGTGCCATCCGTACTGGGTCATGTCGTCAAAGATCAGCAGCAGGGCGACTTGCGCCAGGATCGGCCAGTGGGCCAAGGCCCCCTCCGCCGTCGGCCACAGCAGGCCGGTCAGCGTTGCGCTGCTCAGCAGGATCAGCGGCTGGGTCAGCGCGAGCAGGACGCCGGCACCGATCACCTCGACGATGACGTCCTTTCGGCGCTGACCGGGTTTGCGGAAGAAGCCGGTGTGAACGGCTTCGACGATGGCAAACGCAACGAAGATGCCAAAAATGATCAGGATCTCGGGCTTCATCAGGTTCTCCTCCAAGCGAAGCGATCAGGCAATCTACGCCGCCCGTGATTGGGAGAATGCTAACTTTTGTGCACTCTCTCTTGATTGCGAGGTGACGCATGCGCGGACAGGCCGCCGAGACCTTCATCCACCTGCTCCCGGCGGGCCCGCGGCAGTTGCTGCAAAGCTGTGGCCAGGTGCGGCGGCACTGCGATGGCGCGCTGATCTACGCGCGCGGCAACCGTGAGCGCTCGCTCTGCGTGGTGGAGGCCGGGCAGGTCAGCGTCAGCAATTGCAGTCCCGATGGCCGCCGTACGGTGACCGCGATCCTGGAACCCGGCGACAGCTTCGGCGAGTTCACCCTGCTGGCCGATGCGCCGAGGTTCTACGACTTCCATGCCATCGGGGATACCCGCATCCGTGTGATCAACGCGGCGCTGTTTACCCGATTGATGGGCGAATCGGCCCCCTTGCGGGAAGGTCTGATGCGGATGCTTGCGCAACGCCTGCTGATGGCGGTCGAGATGCTCGATGACATCCGTACGCTGCCGCTGCCTGCACGGCTCGCGAAATGGCTGCTGCGGCACCATGCCGCCGCCGCGGCGCGAGCGTCCGGGGCAACCGGCATCGACATCACACAGGATGCCCTGGCCGAGCAGTTGGGGGTTTCCCGGGTGGCCTTGGGTCTCGCGCTGAAGTCGTTCAAGCGAAACGGTTGGGTCACCACCGGCTACGGGCGCGTGTGCGTCACCGATGTGCCCGCGATGCAGCGGTGGTTAGCGCAGCATCACGGCGTCTCGTGATAGCCCTGCGACTGCAGCCGCTCGGGCAGCCATACCTTGATCACCGATTGCCGGGTAACCCCCAAGCGCACCGCCTGGTTGTCGAGTGATTCGATCATCCAGGCGGGGAAGTCGACGTTGACGCGGCGTTGGTCGCGGTGAAGGCGTCGGGCGCCCTTGAGGTCCAGCGCTTCGGCGACGCGGTTGTCGTCGTCAAAGGTGCGATCAAATATTTTGGCTTTCATGTGCGAGGGGCGCCGGCGTCACAGCGCAAAGCGCTCTCGCAGCATCTGGTTGACACGCGTCTGCCAGCCAGGACCGGTGGGGCGCAGTACGGCGAGCACGTCGGGGTCGAGGCGTAATTTGACGGCCTGCTTCGCCGTTGGCTTGGGCGGACGCCCTCTGCGGATGGTGGGTGCTGCGGCCCTCCATTGCACATCGGTCAGTGGCTTCGCATCGGGGTCACGGCGGGCAGCGGCGGTAATGGCTTTGTCCTCCGCCACAGTGGGGATGCGTGTTCCAGACTTAAGTTTCGGCATAGCGTTTCACCTCTTTACGGTTGGCTCTGCGCAGACTGATGACGCGGCGGATACGGCGCCGGTCGACGAATGCCAAGAAGTAGAGCGTCAGGCCGATGTAGCCGATGCCGCATTCAGGGTTCTCGCCGTAGTCATTGCGGGTGTCCGGCCAGGTAATGGCCGTATCGCACTCCAGCCGTTCGGCAGCCGCAAGCCCGACGCCATGTTTAGCGCGATTTGCCTTGTCCTTGGCAGCGTTGAACTCCACATCCATGACATTTAACGTGCACCCAATAAATGGCGTGGTCAACGCCCGCCGACTGCTGGTGACACGGACCTCTCGGTCATGGTCTTGTCGAGATGCGACGCATCGCAGTACGGCCCATCACGCCGCGCCCATCACCTCGTCCGCCGCCCGTTCTCCCGAGCTGATCGCACCATCGATGTAGCCCAGCCAGCGGGTGGCGGTTTCGGTGCCGGCCCAGTGGACGCGGCCGCAGGGTTCGCGCAGGGCCTGGCCGCAGGTGCTGAGGGTGCCGGGGGTGGGCACGCCGACATAGCAGCCCTGGCTCCAGGGGTCGGAGATCCAGTCCTTGTCGAGGTAGCCGATGGGCTGGGCGGCGGCATCACCGAAGTAGCGGGTCAGCGAGGCGATGCAGGCGTCGCGCCGTACCTCGGTGGGCTGGCCGGCGAGGCGGCGGCTGTGGGCGCCATCGAAGAAGCCCACGAGGAAGCCGTGCCGGCTGCCGGGCGGGGTGGCGTCCAGCACCGGGCCGAACGGGCCCTGGTCGCTGATCACTTCGCCGGACAGTCCGCGGTCTTTCCAGAAGGGGCGTTCATAGGCGATCAGGGCCTTGATCACCGATCCCATGGGCATGCGGCTGTGCAGTTGCAGGCGGGCGGCGGGCAGGCTGGCATCGAAGTGGATGCGGGCGGCCAGGGCCGGGGGTAGCGCCACGATCACCCGACGCGCCTGCAGTTCGCCCTGGACATGCCGAACGGTGACGCCGCGATCAGACTGGGTGAGGGCGTGCACCGGGGTGTTCAATTGCAGGGTGTCAGGCGGCAGCCGGTCGGCCAGACGTTGCGCAATCTGGAAGGCGCCGCCCTTCACCTTGTACTTCTGCGCGCCGTCGCCGTGCACTTCCGCCAGAGATTCGACTTTGCCCGCACAGGCGATGTAGTGGAGGAAACCCAGCATCGAGACCTCGTGCGCTTCGCAGGTGAGGATGGCGCGGGTGAGGATGTCCACCAGGGTGCGGCCGCCGCGCGTGTACATGGCCTGCTGCAGCCACTGGGCAACGGTGGTGCGGTCCCACTCGGCGGCCTGTGGCGATTGCCAGGGCCGCTCGGGGTCGAGGGTGGCGGCCATGCGGTCGACGCGGCGGATGGCGCGGTCGGCGTCCAGCAGTCCCAGCAGGGACATGCGCGGCACGGTGCCCCGATACGGTCGCAGGCGGCCCTGCATCTCCATCAGTCGTCGGCCGTCGGCGAATTGCGGGTACAGCGACAGCCCGAGTTCCTCACACAGGGCCATCGCGGTGTGCTGGGTGGGGCCGATCCACTGGCCGCCGACATCGACCGCTTCGCCGCAGAGTTCGCCGCCCTCGGTGCGGCCACCAACGCGGTCGCGGGCTTCCAGCAGACGCACGCGGTGGCCCTGCGCGCTTAGTCGTTGTGCGGCGCGCAGGCCAGATACGCCGGCGCCGATCACGCAGTAGTCGGTGATTGCAGTCGCATACATGGTCCGCGGTTCCAGTCGAGGGTGATCAGGACGCTGAGCGCGCCAGCTGTTATGGTGCCAGCGTATCGACGAGGCGGCATGTCGGCTCAGCGTCGCGCGTACCGGTTTTGGCGACAGGCTCGATTATGGCCGTTTGCTACAGTGGTCTACCGGGGAGGACGCCCCTTCGTTCAAGGTCGCCGGAGGTAAGCGTGGCGAAGGTCCCATCCCCACAGCAAAACCACCTTCTTGCGGCGCTTCCGGAAGACGTCCGGCGTCGTCTCCTTCCCCAGCTGAAGCGGGTGGATCTGTCGCTGGGCGAGGTTCTGTATGAGCCTGGTGATGCAATGACGCATGTCTACTTTCCGATCGATTCCATCGCATCCTTGTTGTACGTGATGGAGAGCGGCGCCTCGGCTGAGGTTGCTGTTGTCGGTAACGAGGGGATGATCGGCCTTGCACTGTTCATGGGCGGGGAGAGCACGCCGAGTCGGGCCATCGTTCAGAGTGCGGGGGCTGCTTACCGACTGCCGGGGCAGCAGCTCAAGGATGAGTTTGCTCGCCACGGCGAGTTTCAGCAGCTGCTGCTGCGCTATACCCAGGCCTTGATCACGCAGATGGCACAGACCGCGGTGTGCAACCGCCACCATTCGATTGATCAGCAGTTGTGTCGGTGGCTTCTTCTGTCTCTGGACCGCTTGTCCGGCAATCGGCTGGTGATGACGCAGGAGCTGATCGCCAACATGCTCGGGGTGCGTCGCGAAGGTGTCACCGAGGCTGCCGGCAAGCTACAACGCCTGGGCGCGATCCGATATGCCCGCGGCAAGATCACCGTGCTGGATCGCAAAATGGTCGAGCAGATCTGTTGCGAATGCTATGCCGTGGTAAAGCGGGAAACCGATCGCCTGATGCCCTATCTTCCAGCTGCCTGAGTGGCGACAGGGGTACACACCCCCCCTGCCACCTGGCTGCCTACCGACAGGACATCGGCTATGCGGCCGGGTCACGGCGCGGAAGCCACCGTATTCGAGATGATCACCTCGACACGGCGATTCTGCTGTCGTCCGGTGGCGTTGTCGTTACTGGCAACGGGACGCCCCTCTCCCATGCCGGCGGCCAGCATACGGTCGGCGCCGATCCCCTGGCCCATCAGAAACGATTTCACGGAATCGGCGCGGCGTTGCGAAAGCCCCTGGTTATGGGTTTCGGCGCCGACACTGTCGGTATGGCCCTCGATCAGCACGGTACGGTCGCCACAGGTATTGAGGAAGATCGAGAGCTTATTCAGATTGTGCGTTGCGCCGCCCTTCAGATGATGCTGTCCCGTGGCGAACAGCACATCGCCCAGCGTGACCACCATGCCGCGGTCGGTTTCCTTGGCGTTGAGCGCGGCCAACTGCGCCTGCAGGGCCGCCGTTTCGCCCTGCGCAATGGCGGTATCGATGCGCGCTGCTTTGGCGTCGCTGCTTGCGGTGTCGGCCAGACTGCGGGCTGTGGCGGCGTCGTCGCGGGCGGCGTTGGCTTCGCGAGTGCGTGCATCCAGCCGAACACGCTCGCGCTGCGTGCGCAAGGCGTTGCGTTCGTCTTCGGCCATGCGCGCCTGTGCACGAGCCACCGCGATATCCACCTTGCGGTCGGCCATGATGACCAAATGGCGGGCGACATCGTCGTCCTCGCGGGGGACTTCGGCGGCTACAACGGCGCGCTCGGCGTCCTTGATGGCCACCGGCGCGCGGCTGGCCAGTTCTGAGTCCGCCTGTAGCCGGGTGAGTTTGTCGCGCGCCAGCGCGGCGCCTTCGGGCGTGGTCAGTGCGGCCGCGCAGGCGGTCATGCTCAGGGCAACGACGGCGGTGCCGATCAGATAACTGGGAAGCGGACGTGAGCGTTTCATGGTTGGGTTCCGGTGTTGCGCAGCATTTCCTGCTTGAGGGTTTCGGTGCTGTTGCGCATTTCGTTATTGACGGCCTGGGCTTTCAGCACTTCGGCGCGGGCCGCAGCCAGTTCGGCACTGACGCGGGACTGCTCGGCCAGTTGCTGTGCGAGGACCATGCGTTCTTCCTGCACCGCAGAGCGGGCAGCGGCGAGCTGTTTGCGGGCCTCCCCGAGTTCCGGCGAAGCATAGTCGGCAACGCGTGCCTGCTCAGCCTGGGTGATGGCGGTTTCAGCGGCCTGCAGCGCGCGGCTGGGGGGTGTCATCGTGGTGGCGCAGCCGGCCATGCCGAGGCCGATCACGGAGACAAGCGGAATCGCCAATCTGCGCCCTCGGGGGGCGTGGTCGACGGTCGTGGGGGGCTGTGGTGTGTCCTTCATGATGCAGTTCCTCGTTATCGTGGGTAGCGTTTATCGGAACCGACAGGCCTTCAGTGGTGATCCTTATCGAGAAACTGCTTGACCTGTTGCTCGGCCTCGTCTCGGGTGATCGCGTAGCGCTCCTGCACCAGGCCCGCTAGCTTCTGGGCATGACCTTCTGATCGCAGAAGCTCATCGTTGGTGAGCTTGCTCCAGGCCACTTTCGCGGCGCCAAGCTTCTGCTTCCACAGACCTTGGATCTCATCAGCGCTGGGAAGGCTCATGACCGTTTCACCGGTTGACTCATGAGGTCGTCATCGCCCTTGGCCGCGCCCTCAGGTGTGCTGGGCTTGCGGGTGTGCGTGGCAGGGATGGAAAGTGTCCGGGCGGCCTTCTTGGTCATCACCTGGTGCACGGCTTCTTGTGCCGTTTCTACTGGCTTGAGATGGGTGAACATTGTCGTCTCCATGTCGGTACACCGCGAGATGCGATGACACCTGATGGGACGACACTAGTCGCAACTCGGCCGTGCGTCCGTGCGCTGACGCGCTTATAGGTGAAATCGCTGCGTGACGACACGGTGAACACTCGGAACGTGGCCGGCGCGTTGCCGGAACGCGCGGGTGAAATTGGCGGCGTCGGTGAATCCGAGCGAATACGCCACTTCGGTCACGCTCATGCCGCCGGCAGCCAGGCGCTCGCAGGCGATCTCGTGCTGAATGCGGCCGGCCAGCGCGCGATAGGTGGTGCCTTCGCGCTGCAGATAACGATTGAGCGTACGCGGCGAGATATTGAGCTGGGCGGCCAGCTCCGACAGCGACGGGAGGCCCTCGGCCACTTCGCGCAGCGTCATCGCCACCCAGTCGGCGAAGCGGCCGCCGCCCGCCGCCTGTCGGACCAGCGCGCGGCAGCGGTCCTCGGCGATACGTCTTGCGTGCGGATCGGCCATGGTCAGTCGCAGCGTCCGAGGGTCGGCCAGTAGCCGGAGCCGCACGCCCGGCGTACTGCCGACGCCGAAGCGCACGTCGACGTTGCTCAGCAATGTGCGCGGGTAGCGATCGGCATGGGGTGGCTCCGGAATTGACAGCTCCAGAATGCAGGGCGGGCGATGGTCACCGGTGAGGTCGCTGATTTCTCGCACCGCCGCCATCGCAATGGCTTCCAGATGAAAGTGCAGGCACAGCGGGCTCATGGCGGTGCGGGCGGTGAACGCCATCTCGCCGCGGTCGGCCGCGCGGCTGTAGCGCATCCGAAAGCTGGGCATGATCAGGCGAAAGTACTGCGCCTCAAAGCGCAGCGCCTGGTCCAGGGTGTCACTGTTGAACATCACGAAGCCGACGAAACTATGGGCGCTGGCGGTGAGCAGGCGTCCCACTTCCATCCCGAGGTCGCCACGGCCGGTGTGCATGAACACGTACTGCACCAGCTGGTCCACCTGCGAGAAGCGCAGGGTCGCTTCGGGGTCGCTCAACAGGCGGGTCGACAGCTTCTGCGCCCGCAGCAGGGCGGTGAAGTCCACCCCTTGCTGGATCAGGATCTCGCCCAGCCGCGCGTAGTACCGGGCGGGTACGCGGGGGTCGGCATCGGCGTTGCTGGCAGTGGGCATGGCGCATTATGACAATACAGTGGCGGAAAATGACAGTTCTCGCCCGCAAGCGCTGGGCACACTGTGGGCCATTGCTGAGGAGACAACATCATGAGTGCAATCGGACTGAATCAAGCGGATCGCGAAGCGCTGCGCTGGGTCGACGGCAAGAAGTGGTTCTGGATGCTGAGCCCGGCCATCCCGGTGATCGCGCTGGCGTCGGTGGTGGCGGCGATCATGGGCGCACCCGCATGGGTGATGTGGGCGCTGCCCTTCTTCTTCTACGTCATCGTGCCGGCACTGGACTGGCTGGTGGGCGAGGATCGTGTCAACGCGCCGGAGTCGGCGGTGCCGGATCTCGATGCCGACCGCTACTACCGCCATATCGTGTTTGCCTATATCCCTACCCAGTACCTCATCACCGGCGTCGGCGCGTGGTTCGCTGTCACCGGCAACCTGGGCGCTCTCGATCTGCTGGCGCTGGTGATCAGCACCGGCGTGGTCAATGGGGTCGGCATCAACACCGCGCATGAGCTGGGCCACAAGACCAACACCCTGGAGCGCTGGCTGGCCAAGATCACGCTGGCGCCGGTGGCCTACGGACACTTCTTCATCGAGCACAACAAGGGCCACCACAAGCATGTGGCGACGCCGGAAGATCCCGCCAGCTCGCGCATGGGCGAGAGCTTCTGGGCGTTCCTGCCGCGCACCGTGGTGGGCAGCCTGAAGTCGGCCTGGCACATCGAGGCCGAGCGTCTCAAGCGTCAGAACAAGGCGGTGCTGTCACTGGACAATGAGGTCCTGCAGTCCTGGGCAATAACGGTGCTGCTGTTCGGCGCCCTGACCCTGTGGCTGGGCCCCTGGGCGCTGGTGTTTCTGGTGGTGCAGGCCGCCTTCGGCTTCTCGCTGTTGGAGGTGGTGAACTACCTGGAGCACTACGGGCTGATCCGCCAGAAGCTGCCCAACGGCCGCTACGAACGCTGCCAGCCGCGGCATTCCTGGAACAGCAACCACGTGGTCACCAACCTGCTGCTCTACCAGCTGCAGCGCCACTCCGACCACCACGCCAACCCCACGCGTCGCTACCAGGCGTTGCGTCACTTCGAGGACAGCCCGCAGCTGCCCTCCGGCTATGCCGCGATGATTCTGATCGCCTACTTCCCGCCGCTGTGGTTCAGGCTGATGGACCCGAAGGTGGTGGCGCATCACGGTGGTGATCTGCGCAAGGCGCATCTGCATGCGCCGCGGCGTGAAGCGCTGCTGGCGCGCTGGGCGCATGCGGCGCCGGACGACGCCGTCGACACCGTGGTGGCCGAGGCCGACGCCCCGCAGATCACGACGGAGACGGCCGCGCAGTTCCAGTGCCCCAACTGCCAGTACGTCTACGACCCCAAGGTAGGCTGCCCGCACGAAGGCTATGCGGCCGGGACGGCGTGGTCGGCGCTGCCGATGGACTGGCAGTGCCCGGACTGCGCGGTGCGCGAAAAGCCGGATTTCCTGCCCGTCAAAGGTTGACCGCGACAGCGGAACGCCACCGCCTCCATCGCGCCGCTTCCCGCGTACAGTAACCGTCACGATCGACGGAGAACGATACGATGAGGAGAGCGGGTTTTCGGTGGAGTGCGGTGGCGTTGTCGTGTTTGGTTGCTGCTTGCGGAGGGGCTGACCCGCTATCACTCGACAATCAGGCTGGGCCGCCGCTGACCGTGGCGAAGGCGGATCTCGATGCCGCCCTGCAGTGCAGCGGTGACCTCGCCGCCGCCACGCATGCGCCGGTGCTGATGGTGCCGGGCACCACGCTGGAGCCGCAGGTCAATTTCGACTGGAACTGGTTGCCGGCACTGACCCAACTGGGACGGCCCTACTGCACCATCGAACTGCCGATGAACGCCATGGGCGACATCCAGATCGCCGCCGAGTATGTGGTGCACGCCGTGCGCGAAATGGCCGATGTCAGCGGACGCCAGGTGCAGATCATCGGCCACAGCCAGGGCGGCATGGTGCCGCGCTGGGCGCTGCGCTTCTGGCCGGATGTCCGCGACAAGGTGGACGATCTGGTGGGGCTGTCGCCGTCCAATCATGGCACCGTGCTGTCCGGCGGTATCTGTGTGCCGGGCTGCGCGCCGGCGATTCGCCAGCAGGGCATGGGTTCGGCCTTCATGGCCGCCCTCAACCGCGATTTCGAAACCGTACCCGGCGTTGACTACACGGTGATCTATACCAACCTCGATGAGGTGGTGGTCCCCAATGTCACCCTGCTGGGCGCCTCCTCGGCGCTCAGTGGCGATGCCGCGCAGCTCACCAACGTGGCCACCCAGCAGGTGTGCCCGCTGAACACCGCGGAGCATCTCACCATCGGCACCTCCGACCCGGTGGCGTACGCGCTGGCGATCGACGCGCTCACCCACGCGGGGCCGGCCGATCCGTCCCGCATCGATCCCGCGGTGTGCCTGCAACTGTTGATGCCGGGGGTGAACCCCGCCACCTTCGCCACCGATTTCGCGGCACTGGGCCTAGTGGTCGCCAACACCTTGGTCACCGCGGAGCGCAGCTTCGAGGAACCACCGTTGCGCTGCTACGTCGAGGGCGCCTGCCCCTGAGGTCGATTTCCCGTCCCGCCATCCGCCATTTTTGGATACGGTTCAGATTCCGCCACATTCGCACAGGGAGTGCCCATGTCATTGCGTTTGCCCGCCGTCCGGATCGATCGCCGTCGCGCCCTGCAGGGCTTGCTGGCCACTGCTGCCACCGGCGCGGCGCTGCCGTTCCTGAGTGCCTGTACGCCGTCGGCGCCGGTGGGCTACGGCCACGGACAGCGCGCCGGGGAATGGCGCAACTGGTCGGGTTCGCAGTCGTCGCGGCCGCGGGTGTTCGCCCGGCCCGCGGACGAAGATGCCCTGCGCGATCTGCTGCGGGCGGCGCGGGGTCCGGTGCGGCCGGTGGGGGCCAGTCATTCGTTTTCGCCGGTGGTGACCACCGACGGCACTTTGATTTCAGTGGACGCGCTCAGCGGCCTGGTCACCCACGATGCCGCCCGCCAACAGGCCACGTTGTGGGCGGGCACTTCCATCCGCGACGCCGGGCCGCTGCTCGATGCAGTGGGTCAGGCACTGCCCAACCAGGGTGATGTCGATCCGCAGACCCTGGGCGGCGCCATCGGTACCGCCACCCACGGTACCGGCATGGCCCTGGGCTCGTTCTCGTCGATGGTGGCCGGGCTGCGGCTGGTGACGCCCGAGGGCGAGGTGATCGACTGTGATGCCGATCACGATGCCGACGTGTTCGATGCGGCCCGCACCAACGTTGGCGCGCTGGGTGTGGTCAGCCAGGTGCGGTTGCAGAACCGGGCGCCGTTCCGCCTGCGGCGGCGCGAATTCACCCGGCCGCTGAAAGCGGTACTGGCAGAGATCGATAGCCTGCGTGAACAGCACCGGCACTTCGAGTTCTTCGCCTTCTTCCATGCCGACGACGTGCTGGTGAAGACGCTGGACGAAACCGAGGCCAACGACACCCCGGCGCCGCTGCTGAGCTTGCCGGTGGACGCGGCGCTCTGGCTAGCCTCGGAACTGGCACACGGGCTACCGAATGCCGATGCCGTGCTGCAGCGGCTGCTGGTGAGCCTGTCGGAGGCCAGTGCCGAGCGGGTGGGGCCGTCGTACCGCATCTTCCCGTCGCCGCGCGAGGTGGCGTTCAACGAGATGGAGTACGAGGTGCCGGTGGACCACGGCCCAGCCTGCCTGATGGAGATCATCGACACCGTGCGCGCCAGTGAGCTGCGCACCCTGTTTCCCATCGAATACCGCCATGTGGCGGCGGAGTCGGCCTGGCTCAGTCCGTTCCATCAACAGGCCTGTGCGTCGATCTCGATTCACCAGTACTGGCAGGTGGACCACCGCCCGCTGTTCGCCTTGGTTGAGCCGATCCTGCAGCGCCACGGCGGGCGGCCGCACTGGGGCAAGCTGCACACGCTGGATGCAGTCGGTCTGGCGGCGCGTTATCCGCGCTGGCAGGATTTCCAGCGGGTGCGGCGGGCGCTGGACCCGCGCGGCAAGATGCTCAGCCCGGCACTGCGGCAGTGGTTCGGGGAGGTGCCGCATGAAACGGCGTGACGTCTTGATCGTGCTCGCCGCCGTTGGGGGCGCAGCGGCCATCAAGCTGCGCCCGGCCGATCATGGCGCCACGCATGATCCCTACTTCGCTGGCCTCGATGCCCTGCTGAAGGACCAAGGCCCGGCGCGGCCCTGTCTGGTGTTGGATCTGGACCGGCTCGATCACAACCTGGCGGTGTTCAAGCGCGACCTGCACCCGAGCAAGCAGTGGCGGGTGGTGGCCAAGTCCCTGCCCAGCGTTAAGCTCCTGGACTACGTGATGCGTGCTCACGGCACCGAGCGGCTGATGGTGTTTCACCAACCCTTCCTGAACCTGCAGGCGCAGGCATTCCCCGAGGCCGATCTGCTGCTGGGCAAGCCGATGCCGGTGCGTGCTGCTGCCGCCTTCTACGAGACGCATCGCGGACCGTTCGACCCGGCGCGCCAGTTGCAGTGGCTGGTGGACACGCCGGCGCGGCTGGCCGAGTACCGCGCGCTGGCGCGTGGACTGGGCACGCGCCTCAACCTCAACATCGAACTGGACGTCGGCCTGCACCGCGGCGGTGTCGCCGATGACCTCACCCTGGTGACGATGCTCGAGCAGATCGCCGAAGACCCGCAGCACCTGCGCTTCAGCGGGTTCATGGGCTACGACCCGCATGTGGTGAAGCTGCCCCGCCTGCTGGGATCGCCCGCCGACCTGCAGGCGCAGTCGTGGGCGCGCTACCGCGATGCGCTCAAGCTGCTCGCCGCACAGCGGCCGGAGTGGCTGAACGATGCGCTCACGCTCAACGGCGCCGGCAGCCCCAACTACGTGCTGCAGGGGGCCGAAAGCCCGCTCAATGAAGTGGGCGTGGGCTCGGCACTGGTGCAGCCCACCGACTTCGACCTGCCGACCCTGGCGGCGCACGTGCCGGCGCTTTTCATCGCCACCCCGGTGCTGAAAGTGCTGGAAGGCACGCGCCTGCCCGGTGTCGAGCCGCTGTCATCGGCCTTCGCCGCCTGGGACCCCAACCAGGCCAGCAGCCACTTCATCTATGGCGGCCACTGGAAGGCGCGGCCGGTGTCTCCGCCGGGGCTTCAGCTCAATGCCCTTTTCGGCCGCAGTTCCAACCAGGAGCTATTGAACGGGTCAGCCGCGACCGATCTGAAGGTGGGCGATCACGTCTTTCTGCGGCCGACCCAGAGTGAAGCGCTGATGCTGCAGTTCGGCGACCTACTGGTGGTACGCGGCGGGCGCATTGAGGATCACTGGCCGGTGTTGGGGTGAACGGGAATCGGGAATCGGGAATGGGGAATCGTTAGAAGCGAACAGCAAAAGCAACCGCCACGGCGTTGCTCGTTGCCGTTACGATTCCCGACTCCCGATTCCCCATTCCCGGCGTGCAGGCGCCCCTAGGCCCGAAACGCTTCCGGGATGGTGATCTCGTAGGTGGCACCGGTGCCATTGCGCAGCAGCGGCACGGTGGGGCCGCGCTGAGAGCTGAAGTACAGCCGCGAACCGTCGGCGGTAAATGCCGGGCCGGTGATCTCGGAGCCGCCGCTGGTGATCTGCATCAGCACCTTGGCCTCGCCGCCCGGGACGATGACGATGAGCCGCATGGCATCGCCGTCTTCGGCCACCAGCACATCGCCCATCGGGCTCACCACCACGTTGTCGACATCGTCGAAGGCGGGGTCGATGGCGGTGTTGTCGAACACGGTCTGGATCAGATCGTTGTCGATGTCGTAAGCATAGACCCGGTTGTCGCCCTTGCAGGCGAAGAAGGCCACCGCCCGCGTCGGCACTCGGCCGCCCGGAGGGACGGTCTGCAGGGCCGGCGGCAGGTCGTAGATCCACAGCCCTTCGCCCCCGCGGAACTGTGTCCCGGGTATGGTGGCGCCGGCCGCGGCCAGTTGCGCACGGACCGTGCCCTGGGGTTGGTCGGGCTGCACCACATCCACCCAGCTGACCCGGCGCAGACGGCGCGCTTCGTTGTCGTCGTCGATGTAGCCGTCATTATCGAAGCCCTCGATGTTGAGGACCTGCAGGCGACCGGCTTCCATGCGCAGGCGGTCGCCGCCCGGCGCGCTGACCCGGTCACGGGCTTCGCAGACGAAGCGGTAGAAGCGACCGCTGCCGCTGTCCTCGGTCTGGTAGACCGTGCGTGTGGCGAGATCCACCGCCGCTGCTTCCTTGTTGAAGCGGCCGAGCGCATCTAGCCGGCGCGCATCGTCCACCGTGCCGAGCGGATTGCACTCCCAGGCGTAGCCGTCACCCGTCTCTTCGCAGGAGATCCAGGTGTGCCATGGCGTGGCGCCGCCGGCACAGTTGCGGCGGGTGCCGTCGAGGATGCGGTAGGCATCGATGATCTCTCCCTCGGCGTTGAAGCGCAGTGCGCCGACCCCGCCGTCACGGGACGACCCGCTGCTGGCCCCGGGGTTGACCTCGCTGTTGGAGACGTAGACCCAGCCGCCATCCGGTGCCGGGAACACGGCGCCGCCGTCGGGGGCTTCATGCCAGACATAGCCGCTGGCCCCGAGCGGATCGAAGTTCCCGGTTACCGGGTTGCTGCGGTGACGGGCCACCACGCGGGCGCTGAAGCCTTCTGGGATCAGCATATTGTCGACGCCGGCATCCACCAGTGGGCCAATATTGGAGAGTGGGCCGGGTTGCAGGCCGAGTCGGCTGTCCGCCGTCAGCGGCGGCGTCGGCTGTTCGCCGGCGAGGGCCGAATCACCACCGCAGGCTTGCAGCCAGGCCGGGGTGCTGACCGCGCCAGCGGTGAGAAACATCTGGCGCAACAGGCGACGGCGGTCGTAGTCAACGGTGGCAGGATCGGACATGACGAACTCTGAAATCGAAGGCAATCCTCAGCATGACACCGGCACTTTGCAGTCGGGTGAAGCCGCGCCGCAAGCCGCTCAGTCCACCGCAACCGCATAGACCCGTAGCGGATGCTGCACGCCTTTCACGCGAATCTCGCCGCGCGCGTCACAGGGGATGACGTCCCGGACCAGCGCCCAGGCGGCATGGCTGATGAGGATGCCGTCCGGCGTACAGGCTGCCTGCAGACGCGCGGCCAGATTCACATGGTGACCAATGGCCGAGTACACCATGCGCCCGGGCGAGCCGAAGTTGCCCACGCTGGCATAGCCGACATGAATGCCGATCCGCACCCGAAAGGGCTGCTCGACGCCGCGGTCGAACCAGCGCTGGCGCAACACCCGCAGACGCTGCTGCATCTGCTGCGCCATGCGCACCGCACGCAGCGCGTGGTCCTGATCATCGGTGGCGTCTGGCGCGCCAAAGAAAATCATGATGCCGTCGCCGACCAGCTGGTCAATGATGCCGTGATGGGCGGTGGCGATCGCGGTCATTTCGGTGAGGTATTCATTGAGCAAGGTGGCGAGCTCTTCGGGGTCGAGCCGGTCTGCGGTGGCAGTAAAGCCCTCGATATCGGAAAAGAACAGGGCCAGCTTGCGGCGTCGCGTGCGCTCCATATCCTCGTAGCGGTCCGACAGCAGGCGCTCGGCAAGCTGTGCCGGCACGTAGCGGCGAATCAGGCGATTGCCGCGCGCCAGTTGCCGCTCGGCACGCTGAAGTTCAGAGTGCGCCCGCTGCAGCCGGGCCTGCTGTACGCGGCGGGCAAACACGATGGCCATGCCCAGCGCGGTGCAGAAGGCCAGGGCCAGGGTGACGATGAACAGATGGATAAGAAACCAGGCCGGTTGGTTCTGGGCGGCGATGGTGTCGATCCGCAGGATCGGTGCGTGGGGGATGAGCCCTTGCGTCTCCAGCGCACCGAGCGTCAGGTAGACAGCAGTGACGAACAGAAACAGCCGAAGTCCGACCCGCCCTTCGAAGTACAGCGCCAGCAGAAACATCGCCACCGGATACACGGCGATGAAGGGCGTGCTCATGGTGCCGAACAGATACGTCAGCGCGCACAACCCGAGGGTGAACGGAAGACTGAACACATAGGCGGTCCAGGGGGCGTCGATGCCGCGCCGGGCGGGTCTCCAGGCAGCCAGTCCGGCGACCACGGTGGCGCCGAGCCATAACGCCAGGAAGCGGTCATTGAGGCGGGTATCGATCAGCGGCGAATCCAATCCCCAGAGCGCATAAAGGTGGAATGCCCCGGCGGCGCCCACCGAGCCGATGATCTGCACGGGTAGCAGCACCGCGATCATCAGCAGCGTCTTGCGACTGGTGGGCCAGTCGGCGATATCAATGAAGCGGTCGATCCACCGGAGCGTGGGGGTTTGCGCACGCGTTTGTGATGCCATCCCTAGCGGCCTCCCTGGCCTGATCCTGATGCGATGATGCCCTCCGCGGCCGGGGCACTCAAGGCGGCGTATAGTCCGGTGCAAAGAGGAGACGCCAGCCATGCGCGAGCAGACACACTACCGGGCCTGTCATTTGTGCGAAGCCATTTGTGGCCTGGAGATCCGCACCCGGGGCGACCAGATCCTGTCGATTCGGGGCGACGCCAAGGACCCGCTTTCGCGTGGGCATATCTGTCCGAAAGCTGTGGCGCTGCAGGATCTCCATGAGGACCCCGATCGGCTGCGGCAGCCGATGAAACGGGTGGGCGACACCTGGCAAGCGATCCCCTGGAAGCAGGCCCTCGACGAGGTGGCGGCACGGCTCGCGGTCGCGGTCGAGACCCATGGCGGCAACAGCATTGCGGCCTATCTCGGCAACCCCAGCGTGCACAACTGGGGCAACCTCACCCACAGCAGCGCGCTGCTGGGGCCGCTGAAAACCCGCAGCCGCTACTCGGCCACCTCGGTCGATCAGCTGCCACATCAGCTGGTGTCCTATTGGCTGTACGGTCACCAGTTGCTGGTGGCGGTGCCGGATATCGACCGCTGCCAGTATCTGCTGATGCTGGGTGCCAACCCGCTGGCGTCTAATGGCAGCCTGTGGACGGTGCCGGATGTGAAGAAGCGTGTTCGTGACCTGCAATCACGCGGCGGTCGTCTGGTGGTGGTGGACCCGCGTCGCACCGAAACGGCCGAGGTGGCGGACCAGCATCATTTTGTCCGCCCGGGTACCGACGCGGCCCTGCTGCTGGCCCTGCTCAATGTGCTGTTTGCCGAGCAATTGGCGCAGCCGGGACGGCTGGCCGAATTCACCACGGATATCGATGCGGTGGCCGCCGCCGTGGCGCCATTCACACCGGCGCGTGCCGCTGCGGTGACGGGCATCGACGCCGACGTGATTCGCCAGATCGCACGCGATCTGGCGGCCGCACCAACAGCTGCCGTCTACGGGCGCATGGGCGTGTCCACTCAGGCGCACGGGACCTTGTGCCAGTGGGCCATCGCCGTGCTCAACATCGTCACCGGCAATCTCGACCGGGAGGGCGGCATGTGCTTCCCCGAGCCCGCAATGGATCTGGTCAGTGGGCCGGGCTCCAAGCCTGGACATTTCAATGCCTGGCAAAGCCGGGTGCGCGGCCTGCCGGAGTTTGGCGGTGAGCTGCCGGTGTCGGCCCTGGCCGAAGAGATCCTGACGCCTGGCGAAGGTCAGGTGCGGAGCCTGATCACCATTGCAGGCAATCCGGTGCTGTCGACGCCCAATGGGCGGCAGCTGGAACAGGCCCTCGGTCAACTTGATTTCATGGTGTCGTTCGACTGCTACCGCAACGAGACCACACGTTTCGCCGACTACATCCTGCCCCCGCCCAGTCCCTTGGAGCGGGACCATTACGACATCATCTTTCACCACTTTGCGATGCGGAACACCGCCCGTTACAACCCCCCCATCTTTGCGCGACCCAAGGATGCGATGGACGACTGGGTGGTGTTTCAGGCCCTGGGCCAACGGCTGCGCAAGCACCTGGGGCGGGATGCCGGAAAGCCGCTGATGCTGAGGGTGAAGGATGCGGTGATGCAGCGGCTGTCGCCGCGCCGGCTGCTTGATCTGGCGCTACGCAACGGCCGCTATGGCCAGCGCCACCCGCAGCGCTTGTCGCTGGCCAAGCTGAAGGCGGCCCCCCACGGTGTCGACCTCGGGCCGCTGCGCCCGACCTTGCCGAAGCGGTTGTTCACCCGCGACAAAACCATCACCTGCCTCAATGCCGAGGTGCAGGCGGCGCTGGCGCGCTACGACCGCCAGCTGTCCGAACAGACCCCAACCGCTCCCAATACCCTCTGGCTGATCGGGCGCCGGCATGTGCGCAGCAATAATTCGTGGATGCACAACAGTCAGCGCCTGGTGAAGGGCAAGCCCCGCCATCAGCTGTTCATGCATCCCGAGGATCTCGCTGCCCGCGGTTTGATCAGCGGGGCGTTGGTGCAGGTCCGCTCGCGGGTGGGCGCTGTCGACGTCGAGGTGATGGCCACCGATACCGTCATGCCGGGCGTGGTGTCCCTGCCGCACGGCTGGGGCCATGCGCGCCAGGGGGTGGCGTTGCGGGTGGCCAGTGGTCTGCAGGGTCAGAGCGTCAACGACCTCACGGATGATCAGTATCTCGACACACTGTCCGGCAATGCCGCCCTCAACGGGTTGCCGGTGACAGTGACCGCGGCGGTATCGGCCGCGGCTTAGTCGATCAGGGCAGGATCTCGATCGCGACACCCAGCGGTACGCGCTGCCACAGCGCCTCCATGTCGACGTCCGACAGCGCGATGCAGCCTTCGGTCCAGTCGTAGCGCTGGGTGATGTGCCAGTACTCGCCATAGCCGTTCTTCTGACCGTGCAGCATGATGCCGCCGCCCGGCGGCACCCCCGCGGCTTCGGCACGGGCGATGTCATCGGCGTTGGGATAGGAGATCCGGATCGACTTGTAGAACGCACTGTCAGCATTGCGCTTGTCGAGGCGATAGCGCCCTTCCGGTGTTCGCAGATCGCCCTCGCGCTGTTTGTGGCCGTCCCGGCCGTTGCGGCCGAGGGCCACCGGGTAGCGGCCCACCACCTTGCCGTCTTCCAACAGATACAGCTGGCGCTCGGATTTAACCACGCGCACCAAGTCCACCGCGGCGACCGCGGGAGCGGCGAGCATGAGAACCAGGCTCAGAACCAGGGTGGGCACCGGCGGCTCCGGATGGGTGGCGGGTAAAAATATCCTTTGTGGCCGGGCCTTGCAGGCTGCGTGTCATACTCCTGAAACATCAACGACTGCGGAAGCCGAAACGGCCACTGCGGCAGATAGACGTTCGAGGAGGAGCACCATGGCACTGAACCCCGCCCTGCCACGCCATCTGTGGCCCTTGCTGCTGTCCAGCTGTCTGCTGGTGGCCTGCGGCAGCAGCGATCCGCTGGATGGTCTCGGCGGTGATCTGCCGCCGCTGCAGTCCGAGAGCCTCGACGCGGAGCTGCAACCGCTGATGCTGCAGACCACGCTGCGGGGTTGCGACTTCCTCAACCCCGATTACTGCCAGTTTCCCTGGCCCAACGACTTCTTCACCGCGTCGGACGACAGCAGTCCTACCGGCCGGCGAGTGAATCTCAATCCCTTGGGCATGCCGATGAATCTGGTGGGCCTGCCGTTACGGCCCGACGAGTGGAATCGCAACGATGGCTTCTCCCCGGGACAGCTGATCGTGACCCACGTTGCCGGCCTGGACCTCGCCGCAACCGGCGCCAATGACGTCACCGATATCGAGGCCTCGCTGCAAGCGGACGCGCCCATCTTCGTCATCGATGCCGACACCGGCGAGCGGCACCCGATCTGGGCCGAAATCGACGCCAGCGAGACGGCTGGCAGCCTGTGCGACGCGCCGGGCACCGCCGCTGATCTGGTCAACCTCGTGGCCGGAGAAGCTGGGCTGGACGATGCGCTGGGCAATCTCGACGGGATCGTGTCGCAGGTGACCGGCGGGCTGGATCAGGGGTGCACGCTGACCTTGCAGCCGATCCTGGCAGCGATCGGTGAAGCGCTGCAGGCCAGTGGCATCGCACCCAACAGTGCCTTCAAGGTGGATCCGCCGGCGCTGCTGATGCGCCCCGGCGTGAACTTCCGTGACGGGCACCGCTACATCGTGGTCATGCGCAATCTGCGCGACAGCGAAGGCGCGCTGCTGGAGGCGCCCGCTGGCTTCCGCGTCTACCGCGACCGTCACGCCAGTGATCTCGCGCCGGTCAACGCCCGCCGCGAGCACATGGAGTCGCTGTTCGCCACGCTGGCTCGCAACGGCGTGCGGCGAGACGAGCTGTACATGGCCTGGGACTTCACCGTCGCCAGTGTCCGCAACACGGCCGGCCGTGTGCTGGCGATGCGCGACACCGCGCGTTTCGCCCAGGGCACGTCGGCGCCCGCCTTTGAAATCACCGAGGTCCAGGATTTTGCCGACGGCGCGTCCATCCGCCGCATTACCGGCCGGATGACGGTACCCAACTTCCTCACGCTACCGGACGGCATCTGCGACAACCTGATACCGCCGGTCAGCCAGAATCTGGTGGACTACTGCGCCGCCCTCAACCGCATCGGCGATGCCGTTGGCGGCAGTGAGGTGCCGGTGCTGTCCGATGTGCTGGGTCCGGTGACCGATGCGCTCGGCCTGCTGCAGGATCTCGGACAGCTGCCGTTCTCACGGTTGTACTACGGCAACAGTGCCAGTGACGTGCCGCAGGTCAACCCGCAGATGCCAACACAGCAGTTCGTGTTCCAATGCGAAATCCCGCGCACGGCGCTGGGCAGCTTCGACGATGCCAACACCTGGCTGCGCCCCGCGACGCCGACGCTGTATGGCCATGGCCTGCTTGGCAGCCTGCGGGAAGTCGGTGGTGGCAGTACTGCGCGGTTGCGCGAGCAGAACATCCTGCACTGTGCTGTGGACTGGATCGGCATGGCCACCCGCGATGTGCCTTCGGTGGTCACCTTCCTGCTCGACATGAGCAACTTCCCGACCTTGCCCGACCGCGTGCAGCAGAGCGTGGTGAACTTCCATTTCCTCGGCAAGCTGCTGAAACATCCGGACGGATTCGCATCGCACCCAGCGTTCCAGACGGCAGACGGACGTTCGGTGATCAACCGCGATCGCCTGGTCTATGACGGCAACAGCCAGGGCGGCATCATCGGGGGCGTCGTGGTCGCCACCAGCACCGACCTCACCCGGGCGTCGCTCGGCGTGCCCGGTATGAACTATTCCACCCTGCTGCGGCGCAGTGTCGACTTCGATGCCTATGGGTCGCTGTTATATCTGGCCTACCCCAACAGCTTCGACCAGAGCTTCATCCTGTCGCTGATCCAGATGCTCTGGGATCGCGGCGAGACCAATGGCTATGCCAACCATCTGCGGCAGCCGGATGCCTTCACCGCGCTGGGTCACCCGACGCCGGACCATGAGGTGATGCTCAATGTCGCGTTCGGCGATCACCAGGTGGCGGACGTGACCGCGGAAATCATGGCGCGCAGCTTTGTGGGCGCGGTGCATCGGCCTGGCACTGAACCCGGCCGGCATTCCAACGTCAATCCCTACTGGGGCCTGCGCAGCGCAGCGGATGGCGAGTCCGGCTCGGTGATGGTGGTCTGGGACATCGGCCCGCTCGACAATGCCTTCAATCCCGGAACGGCCACTTCGCCCACCGCCAATGTGCCGCCGCGGATCGGCCGTGACCCGCACAGCGACCCCCGTGCTGAGCCGGCCGGTGGCATCCAGCGGCAGGCCTTCCTGCTGCAGGATCGCTACCTCAATGTCTGTGGCAACCGTCCCTGCTTTGCCCGGGACTACGTGTCGCAGGATGTCGCCGACCAGGCGCTCGGGAACCTGTCGCCCTTCGTGCATGCGCCCGGACCGGCCCAATCGCGCGCGGGTGGTGAGATGCCGCTGATTGCGCTGGCGTCCGACCCCGACCGCGATGCGCTCGGTTACAGCTGGGAGGTCATTGAAGGCGGCAGCTGTGTGGCCCAGCTCAACGATGCCGACCAGGCCACCGCCAAGCTGCTGATCACCGCGGACTGTGCGGCAACGCAGATGCGCGCCCGGGTCACGGTATCGGATGGCCGCGGCGGTCGTGCCAGCGACAGCTTGACCATCACCCTGTTCTGATCGGAGCCCGGTGAAATCGGGCCCGGACCGCGTGGCGGTCCGGGCCTTTTTCATGCGCGAAGGCCAGGCGTTAGCGCCCCGGCCAGGTCTTGAAGGCGTCTTCGAAGCGGTCGTAGTGGAGATGCTCGGGAGGCAGCCCGGCGGCCGGTAGCGCCGCCTTGGCGGCGTCGATCATCGCGGGCGGACCCGCCATGTACACGGCGTGCTCGCGGAGGTCCGGATGTGCCGCCAGCAGCGCCTCATGAACGAAGCCGCGCGCACCAGTCCAGTCGGGCGGTGGTGACTGTAGTACCGGGTGGTAGGTCAGGCTGGGGCTGGCCGCCGCCATGCGTACCAGGGTGTCGTGGTGGTACAGGTCCGCCGCCTGCCGCATGCCCCACCAAAGTGAGATCGGGCGGGGGTCGGCCGCCGCCAGCAGGGCTTCGATCTGCGCCAGCACCGGCGCCAGCCCGGTACCGCCGGCCATCATCAGCAGGGGACGCGGATCATCGCGGACGAAGAAGCTGCCCAGCGGGCCTTCGAGGCGCAGCAGGCTGCGTTCCGGCGCCTCCACCAGCCAGCGTGCGAAGCGGCCTTCCGGCGTGACGCGCACATGCCAGTCGAGGCTGACGCCGTTGGGCGGATTGGCCACCGAGAAACTGCGGCGGCCACCTTCCGGCAGCAGGACATCCACGTATTGACCCGGCAGATAGCGAAACGGCGCACCGCGCGGCAGTACCAGGGTGATGCCCAGGACATCGGCGCTGAGCCATCGGCGGCTCTGCAGCCTGACCGTGACCTGCCGCGGCGCCAATCCGGCCAGCCGCGGCGGAATCGCCAGCTGCAGGTCCCCTAGTGGCTGCGCACGACAGGTCAGGATCTGCCCGGCGGCGCGCTCGGCCTCGCTGAGGGCTGGGGCCCCGCCGGGGTAGGTCACCGCGCCATCGCCCTGCAGCCGACAGGCGCCACAGGTGCCCGATTCGCAGCCATAGGGCAGCACCACCTGTGCCGCCCGGGCGGACGCCAATACGGTGTGCTCTGGCTTGGCGGAGAATGTACGGCCGTCGGACAGGGTGATGGTGAACATGCAGTCTCAGCAGAAAACGGATGCCCGAAGGGCGTTGATCGTCGGTTGCGGCGACGTCGGCACACGCATCGCCCAGCGGTTGCGGCGTCAGGGGGTGAAGGTTACCGGGATCGTTCGACGATCGGGGGTTGCCGAGGCCCTGCAGGCACAAGGTATCGCGGCGATGTGCCTGGACTTGGACACGGCCCCGGCCGAGGCCCTGCCGGATGCCAGCTGGGTGTTCTGGTGCGCGCCGCCACCGCCACAGGGTGGCCAGGACACCCGCCTGCGGCGCTGGCTGCCCGCCTTGGCCGGGCGGCGTGTGATCTACGGTTCCACCACCGGTGTCTATGGCGACTGTGGTGGCCGCTGGATCGATGAAACCGAGCCGCCGGCGCCTTTGCATGACCGTGGCCGGCGGCGACTCGACGCCGAGCAGGCCTTGCGCGAAGCGTCGGTGGACGCGGTGATCCTGCGCATTCCGGGGATCTACGGCCCGGGCCGCTGGCCGCTGGAAAGATTGCGCGCGGGCACCCCGGTGATTCGCGCTGATCAGTCGCCACCGTCCAACCGCATTCACGCCGATGATCTGGCCGCGGTGGCGGTGTTGGCGGCCGAACGTGGCGTGACGGGGCGGGTCTATCACGTCGGCGATGGGCAGCCCAGCTCAATGACGGACTACTTCCAGCAGGTGGCCGCCCACTTTGGCCTGCCGCCGCCGCCGGAGATCGACTACGAGACGGCGAGAAGCCAATTCACACCGATGCAATGGTCGTTCATCGAGGGCGCCAAGCGCCTTTCGGTGGCACGTGCACGGGCCGAACTCGGCTTCGAACCGAGCTATCCGAATCTGCAGGCCGGACTGCAGGCCCGCCGCCCTGGTTTCCCCGGCGACGAGGGCTGATTACACTCCGCCCACATTCAATGGGGCGGGGGACGTCATGCTGGAAGAATTCCGGAAGTTTGCCATGCGCGGCAACGTCGTCGACCTCGCGGTCGGCGTCATCATTGGGGCCGCGTTCGGCAAGATCGTGTCATCGCTGGTGGGCGACCTGCTGATGCCGGTCATCGGGCTGTTGGTGGGCGGCGTCGATTTCGGCGACATGGTGGTAGTGCTCAAGGCGGCTGAGGGCGATATCCCGGCGGTGACCCTGGGCTACGGCAAGTTCATCCAGACCGTGATCGACTTTGTCATCGTCGCCTGGGCAGTGTTTCTGTTCGTGAAGTTGTTCAACAACCTCAAAAAGAAGGAAGCGGCTGCGCCCGCGTCACCGCCGCCGGCCCCTGAGCCCAGCGCCGAAGCCAAGCTGCTGACCGAAATCCGTGATCTGCTGAAGAAGGACTGATCCCTTGATGAACCCGGTTTCCCTCACCCAGTTCCTGATCGAGGAACAACGCGCCCACGGCTCTCTCAACGCGGACCTACGGCTGCTGCTGGAAGTGGTGGCGCGCGCCTGCAAGCGCATCTCGATCGCCGTTGGCAAGGGGGCGCTGGGCGGCGTGCTGGGCGAGGCCGGTACCGGCAACGTCCAGGGTGAGGCGCAGAAGAAGCTCGATGTGCTGTCCAACGAGATTTTGTTGCAGGCCAATGCCTGGGGCGGCCATCTCGCTGCGATGGCGTCTGAGGAGATGGACCACCCCAGCCTGATCCCGGGCGAGTACCCCACCGGCGGCTACCTGCTGCTGTTCGATCCGCTGGATGGTTCCTCCAATATCGACGTCAATATCAGCGTCGGGACCATCTTTTCGGTGCTGCGGGTGAAGGAGGGGGTGGAGCCCACCTGTGAGCAATCCTTCCTGCAGGCGGGGACCGAACAGGTCGCGGCAGGCTACGCCGTCTATGGGCCGAGCACGCTGCTGGTGCTGACACTCGGCACCGGCGTCCATGTGTTCACCCTGGACCGAGAGCTCGGCAGCTTCACGCTGACCCAGCGCGATGTCCGTATCCCGGAGGACACCAACGAGTTCTCCATCAATGCCTCCAACAGCCGGCATTGGGAGGCCCCGGTGCAGCGCTATATCGACGAGTGTCTGGCTGGCAAGAGCGGTCCGCGCGGCAAGGACTTCAACATGCGCTGGGTCGCCTCGATGGTGGCCGATGTGCATCGCATCCTCACCCGCGGGGGCGTCTTCATGTATCCGCTGGATGCCAAGACCCAGAGCAAGGGCGGCAAGCTGCGACTCATGTACGAAGCCAATCCGATGAGCTTCATCATTGAGCAGGCGGGCGGCGCCGCCAGCACCGGAAAGGCCCGCATCATGTCGGTGCAGCCCGAAAAGCTGCATCAGCGCGTGCCGGTGATCATGGGCTCCCGCAACGAAGTCGAACGGGTGGTGCGCTACCACACCGAAAGCTGATCCTGGGGGGCTCAGTCGTAGCTGAGCCCCGATGTCTTGCCCCAGAAAACCCGGTAGGCATAGGCCGTGTATAGCAGGATGGCCGGCAGCACGATCACCACCCCGACCAGAATGAATTTCAGCGACTCGGGGGCGCTCGCGGCATCCCAGATGGTGATGCGGTCGAGCACCAGCCAGGGAAACAGGCTGTAGGCCAGACCTGAGAAGGCCAGCGTGAACAAGCCCACCGCGCCGGCAAAAGGGGTCCAGACCCAGCGCGCCACGCCGGGCGCATTGCCCTGCTGCAAATCCTGTTGCAGGCGGCCCGTGAACCGGAACAGCAGACCCACCAGCCCCAGGGTCAGCAGCGGAATCGGGGACAGCAGCAGCAGATTGGGAAAGCTGAACCACTTGGCAAAGATCTGCGGACTGACCAGCGGCGTCGCCAGCGACACGCCAGCAATGCCCAGCGCCGCCATGACCAGGCCGTAGCGGGCCCAGCCGCCAGCGCGGGTCTGCAGGTCGCCCTCGGTCTTCATGATCAGCCAGCCAGCGCCCAGCAGCACATACCCGCCCGCCAGACCGAAGCCGATGCCCAGCGCGAACAGCCCGTTGAGCAGGCTGTGGTCAAAGGCGGTGACCAGCAGCCCCAGCATCACCCCCTGCGACACCGACGCCAGCAGGCTGCCGACGAAGAAGGCGCGATCCCAGGCGGGCTTGTGGGCGGCGCGCGCCTTCACCCGGAAATCGAAGGCCACGCCGCGCAGGATCAGGCCAGCCAGCATCACCGCCACCGGCAAATAGAGGCTGGTCAGGATGACGCCGTGTGCCAGCGGGAAGGCCACCAGCAGGATACCCACCCCCAGGACCAGCCAGGTCTCATTGGCATCCCAGAACGGTCCGATGGAGGCAATCATCAGATCGCGTTCCGCCTCCGACTTCGCCCACGGCAGCAGCATGCCGACCCCGAGGTCATAGCCATCGAGGACGACGTAGGCGAACATCGCCACGCCCATCAGTACCATGAAGATCAGCGGCAGCCAGAGGGCTTCTCCGGCCAGGTCGGCGGGGATCATGCGGAGGCTCCTGCGATGTACGGTGCAGCCGGGGTGGGGGTGCGGGGGTCGGCTTTACGCGCCAGGTAAAACACCACCGAGACGTAGGCCACCGTCAACACCGCGTAGAGCGACAAATACATCGCCAGCGAGCTGGCGATCATGCCGGCGCCGATGTTGGGTGCGGCGGCATCGGCGGTCTTGAGCACACCCTGCACCAGCCAGGGTTGTCTGCCGATCTCGGTGGTGTACCAGCCGGCCAGCACGCCCAGCCAGCCTGAGAAGGTCATCGCAATCATGGGTGGCAGCAGCCAACGCGGCAGGGTACCGCGGCGCCACAGCAGGACGGTACCCAGCCAGGACAGCGCCAGCATCAGCAAGCCCACGCCGACCATGATGCGGAAGGCCCAGAACACCGGCGCCACCCGTGGATGCTCGCCCTCAAAGTCGTTGAGACCCTGGACCACGCCATCCCAGTCATGGGTGAGGTAGAAGGAGGCCAGTTTGGGAATCGCGATCTCGAAGTCATTGCGCCGCTCCGCCTCATTGGGCAACGCGAACAGCACCGCCGGAGCGCCTGCCTGGGTTTCCCAGATGCCCTCCATGGCCGCCACCTTGGCCGGTTGATGCTGCAGGGTGTTGAGGCCATGCAGGTCACCGACCACGATCTGCAGCGGAATCAGCAGTGCCGCCAGCACCGTCCCCACCTTGAGGCCCAGCTGCGCCTCGGCACTGTCGTCACCGCGCCACAGGCGATAGGCCGACAGCCCCGCGACCAGGAAGGCGCCGGTGAGGCCGCAGCCGATCAGCATGTGGGTGAGCCGATACGGTAGCGAGGGGTTGAAGATCACCGCCCACCAGTCCGTGGCGTAGGCCACCCCGTCACGCATCTCGAAGCCGGTGGGGGTCTGCATCCAGGAGTTCAGCGAAAGAATCCAGAACGCCGACAGCGTGGTGCCGATGCAGACCAGCGCCGTGGCCAGGGTGTGCATACGGTTGGACACCCGTTGCTGGCCGAACAGCATCACCGCCAGGAAGGTGGCTTCGAGGAAGAAGGCGGTGAGCACTTCGTACGCCAGCAATGGCCCGGCAATGTTGCCCACGGTCTCCATGAAGCCGGGCCAGTTGGTACCGAACTGGAAGCTCATGGTGACCCCGGAGACCACCCCGAGCGCGAAGCTCAGCGCAAAGATCTTGACCCAGAAGCGGTAGAGCCCCGCCCAGGCGTCATTCCCAGTGGCGTTGTGCCGCAATTTGAAGAACAGCAGTAGCCATCCCAGGGCGATGGTGATGGTCGGGAACAGGATGTGAAACGTGATGTTGGCGGCAAACTGGATGCGTGCCAGGGTCGTGGCATCGAATTCCATGGGGCATCACCTCATCAACCAGGAACCCTGACATCCTGATACGCGGGGGCGTATACCGCAAGTGGACAGAATGCCCAATCAGACCAGCAGTAGCGCGGCCAGCCCGAGGAAGATGAAGAAGCCCATGCTGTCGGTAATGGCCGTCAGCATGACGCTGGAGCCCATCACTGGATCGCGTCCGAAACGATGCAGCGTGAGTGGGATGGCGACGCCGGCACCGGCGGCGACCCACAGGTTCAGCACCACCGCCAGCGCAATCACGCCGGCCAGCGCCCAGTCGTGGTACAGCATGAGCGTGAGCCCGGCCAGCACACTGCCCCAAAGGGCGCCATTGAGGGTGGCGACGCTGAACTCCTTGGCAAACATTTGCCGCAGCTGGGAAGGTCCCAGCTGGTCCAGCGCCAGCCCGCGGATCACCAGCGCCACGGTCTGGTTGCCGGTGTTGCCGCCAATGCTGGCGACGATCGGCATCAGCGCGGCCAGCGCCACCAGCTGTACGATGATCCCCTCGAAGGCATCGATCACGCGCGAGGCAATGAAGGCGGTGAACAGATTGAGCGCCAGCCACGGGCCGCGGTTGCGCGCACTGCTGGCGACCGGCGCGAACAGGTCCTCCTCATGGCTGAGACCGCGTTGGCGCAGGCTGTCGGCCTGGGCCTTCTCATTGATCTCGTCGACCACCGCATCGACGGTGAGACGACCGACCACCATGCGATGCAGGTTGAGCACCGGTGTTTCGATGAGGTCGTACTTCTCGAAGGCGTCGAGCGCCTCGCGCGCCGCGTCGTCCGTATAGAAGTAGTGCGGCTGGGGGTTCATCACCTCCGAGACCTGTACGTCCGGCTCGTTGAACAGCAGCTGTTCGAAGCGAAGCACCCCTTTCAGTTGGCTGGCGCGATCCACCACGATGATCTGGTTGCAGTCTGCCGGCAGGTCGTGACGGCGACGGCGCAACAGTCGTTGCACGGCCTCCAGCGTGGCGTCGTCGCGGACCGTGATGAAATCCAGATCCATCATCGCGCCGACGGTGCCTTCGGGGAACGACAGTACCGACCGCACTTCAGCCTGATCGTCGCGGTCCAGGTGGGCCAGCACCGACTGACCCAGCTCGCTGGGAAGTTGCTCCAGCAGGTCGGCGATATCGTCGGATTCGAGGTGCCGGATGGCGGCGGCAATCGACTCCGCTGGCATGTCCATCAGCAGGGTGCGCAGGACCGCTTCGCCCATTTCCAGCAGCACGGCGCCCCGCTGGGCCGGTTTCACCAGCTGCCAAGCGATCTCGCGGGCCTCGGGCGCCAGGCTTTCCAGAACAAAGGCGATGTCAGCCGGGTGGAAGCTGCCGAGACGTTGCGCCAGCCGTGCCTGTTGCTGGCGCGCCAGCAGCTGGGACATCACATCGTGGCGGGGGCCGCTGTCGCGTGACAGCAGATCGCGTTCCAGTGCCTGACGCGACAGCAGATCGATCACCTGGGCGCGCGCCTGCTCCAGGTGGCGATGGTGCGCGCCGCCCTGGGTGCTTTCAGGATTGTCAGACCCGACCTGAGCCATGTCCCACTCCTGCAGCCTGGAGAACCAAAAAGCCCGCCGAAGGGCGGGCTTCTCGAGCAGCCTGATCGGCGTCCCGAAACCCTGTGCGGGCCCGGAAGCCGCGCGCCGTACTACTTGATCTTGCCTTCCTTGAAGACAACGTGCTTGCGCACCACCGGATCGTACTTCTTGAATTCGAACTTGTCCGGGGTGTTCTTCTTGTTCTTGGTGGTGGTGTAGAAGTAGCCGGTTCCCTCAGTGGAGATCAGGCGGATCTTCTCGCGGTCCTTCTTGGTCTTGCCAGCCATGGTTACACCTTCTCGCCGCGGGCGCGGAGTTCTTTGACGATCACTTCAACGCCCTTCTTGTCGATGATGCGCATGCCCTTGGCGGACACGCGCAGCGACACAAAGCGCTTTTCCGGCTCCAGCCAGAAGCGATGCGTGTGCAGATTAGGTTCGAAGCGACGACGGCGCTTGTTGTTGGCGTGGCTCACCGTGTTCCCGACGATCGGGCGCTTGCCGGTGACCTGACAGACTTTGGACATGAATACAGCCCTCAAAAAAACGTTTGGCCGGTCTCGTCGGACCTGAACCCTGCCAGCCGGGGGGCCAGCACACAAAGGGCGCGCTTTATACCAGCTTTGTCCGTCAGCCCGCAAGCCGGAAACGCGCCCGCCGGGGCTTCACAGCCAGCCCCGCCGGGCGAAGCTGACCGGTGGGCCGTCACCCACCACCAGATGGTCCAACACACGGACATCCACCAGGGCCAGGGCATCGCGCAGGCGCACCGTCAGCTGGCGGTCGGCCTGGCTGGGTTCGGCAACCCCGCTGGGGTGGTTGTGCGCAAAGATGACGGCCGCCGCGTGGTGCTGAAGGGCGCGCCGTACCACCTCGCGTGCATAGACATGGGCACTGTCGAGGGTGCCCTCACTGAGGCGCTCGAAGGCCAGCACCCGATGCTGGGTGTCCAACAGCAGAACGGCGAACACCTCGTGGCGCAGCTCGCGCAGTTGGTGGACCAGATAGGCGGCAACTGCGTCCGGATCCTGTAGCGCCGGCCCGCGCTGCAAGGCTTCGGCAAGATGACGGCGCGCCATCTCCAGGACCGCCTGCAACTGGGCGAACTTGGCCGGCCCCAGACCGGGCTGGGCGCAGAAGCGGCTGCGATCCGCCTGCAGCAGGGCGCGCAGGCCGCCGAACTCGCGCAGCAGTCGTCGCGCCAGGTCCACGGCGCTCTCGCCGGCCATGCCGGTACGCAGGAAGATGGCCAGCAGCTCGGCGTCGGACAACGCGCCGGGGCCCGCGCCGAGCAAACGTTCACGGGGACGTTCGGCTTCCGGCCAGTCGCGGATGGTGGGCATGAGGACCTCCTGTCGTGCATCCCAGGCAACGACAGATAGAATGCCGCAATGAACGAACTTGGCACAGCGCTAGCCGGGCGCCGCATCCTGCTTGGGGTGTGCGGCGGCATTGCCGCATACAAGGCGGCCGATCTGGTTCGTCGCCTGCGGGAGGCCGGCGCCGAGGTGCGGGTGGTGATGACGGCCCATGCGGAAGCCTTCGTGGCGCCGCTGACCTTCCAGGCGCTGTCCGGTCAGCCGGTTCGGCAGGCCCTGTTTGATCCGGCGCATGAGGCGGCGATGGGACACATCGAGCTGGCCCGCTGGCCGGACCTGGTGCTGGTGGCGCCGGCCACCGCCAACCTGATGGCGAAGTACGCGCAGGGGCTGTCCGATGATCTGCTCACCACGCTGCTGCTGGCCACGGATCGCCCGGTGGCGCTGGCACCGGCGATGAACCGCCTGATGTGGGGGCACCCTGCCACTCAGCTCAACCTGAGCGTATTGCGCGCGCGGGGCGTCCAGATCCTGGGGCCGGGAAGCGGCGACCAGGCCTGCGGCGAGACCGGCGACGGCCGCATGATCGAACCGACCGCCATTCGTGATGCCGTGACTGCCCTGCTGAACGCGGGCGGCGCTCTGCAGGGCTGTCGAGCGGTGGTGACGGCCGGCCCTACCCGAGAGCCGGTGGACCCGGTGCGCTTCATCAGCAATCGCTCGTCGGGCAAGCAGGGCTTTGCGGTGGCCGAGGCGCTGCGGGCGTTAGGTGCCGAGGTGACGCTGATTGCCGGGCCGGTGGGACTTGTCACGCCCGCCGGTGTGCGACGGGTCGATGTGGAGACCGCCGAACAGATGCTGGCCGCAGTCCGCGACGCGGTGGTCGGCGCCCACTTGTTTGTGTCCGCTGCCGCGGTGGCGGACTACCGTGTGGTCGAGGCGCCAGCGCACAAGATCAAGAAGCAGGACGAGACGATGGCGCTGGCGTTGGTGCGGAACCCCGACATCCTGGCCACCGTGCGGACGGAATACCCAGGGTTGTTCATGGTGGGCTTTGCCGCCGAGACCGACGATCTTGAGACCCATGCCCGCGGCAAGTTGCAGCGCAAGGGTTTGCAGATGATCGCGGCCAACTGGGTCGGTGATGGCCGGGCTTTCGAGGTCGACCACAACGCGCTCCAGGTGTTCTGGGCCGATGGCGGCGAGGCCATCCCCGAGGCTAGCAAGGCCAACGTGGCCCGGCGCCTCGTCGCGCTGATCGCCGAGCGCTTCCGCGCAGCCACCACTTAGTCGCCCGACCACACGCCCTTCAACCGACGATCCCCATGGTCATGACGCCGATTCAACTCAAGGTGCTGGACCCGCGCGCCAGTGTTCCCGCCTACGCCACCGAAGGCAGCGCCGGTCTCGACCTGCGCGCGATGCTTGATGCGCCGCTGGCGCTCGCGCCGGGCCAGACCGAACTGATCAAGACCGGGCTGGCCATCTACATCGCCGACCCGGGCCTGGCTGCTGTGATCCTGCCCCGCTCGGGCTTGGGTCACAAGCACGGCATCGTGCTGGGCAACCTGGTGGGCCTGATCGACTCTGACTATCAGGGTGAGCTGATGGTGAGTTGCTGGAACCGCGGCCACAGCGTCTTCACCATCACCCCGGAGGAGCGCATCGCCCAGCTGGTGTTCGTGCCGGTGGTTCGGGCTGCGCTGCAGGTGGTTGACGCTTTCGGCAGTGACTCTGCCCGCGGCGCCGGCGGATTTGGCTCCACTGGTCGCAGCTAGTTCCCCACTCGGCACTCAGTACGGAATCCCATGACCATCGACCTTTCCACAGCCCAGAACATTGCGCGGGTGCTCACCGAGGCACTGCCGTACATCCAGCGGTTTCACGGCAAGACCATGGTGGTGAAGTACGGCGGCAACGCCATGAAGGACGACACCATGATCGACTCCTTCGCGCGCGACATCGTGTTGATGAAGGCGGTTGGCATGAACCCCGTGGTGGTCCACGGCGGCGGACCACAGATCGGGGCCCACCTCGAACGCCTGGGCAAGAAGAGCGAGTTCATCGACGGTATGCGTGTGACTGATGCCGAGACCATGGACGTGGTGGAGATGATGCTCGGGGGGCTGGTCAACAAGGCGGTGGTGGCGGCCATCAACCGCCAGGGCGGGCGCGCGGTGGGGCTGACCGGCAAGGACGGCGGGTTGATCCGGGCGCGCAAGATGACGCTGCCGGGCGGTCAGGACGTTGGCCAGGTCGGTGAGGTCGAGCAGATCGACCCGCGAGTGATCAGCCATCTCGAGGCCGGTGGCTTCATCCCGGTGATCGCGCCGGTCGGCGTGGGTGCCGTGGGCGAGGCCTACAACATCAACGCCGACATTGCCGCCGGCAAGTTGGCCAGTGTGCTCAAGGCCGAGAAGCTGATGCTCCTGACCAATATCCAGGGACTGCTCGACAAGAGCGGCCAGGTGCTGACGGGCCTCAAGGTGGCACAGGTGGAAGCCCTGATCGCGGATGGCACTATCTACGGCGGCATGTTGCCGAAGATCGGCTGCGCGCTCGATGCCGTCAACACCGGGGTGAAATCGGCGCACATCATTGATGGGCGGATCGAGCACTCCGTGCTGCTGGAACTGTTCACCGACCAGGGCATTGGCACCCTGATCCGCGGCTGAGGGGCCGTGGCTACTCGGCCGCGCTGAGTTCGCGATAGCGATCGATGTCGCGCTGGTAGCGGTTCTTCAATTCCGTCTGCTTCTGTTCCAGGGCGGCCAGCGCCGCCTCGTGTTCCGTCTGTGCCTGGCTGAAGCTGTCGATCTGACCCTGCAGCTTTTCCGGCACTGGGCGCTCGGCCTCCATCAGCTTGGCGGCACGGTCACGCAGGTCGGCCAGCGACTTGCGGGTTTCGGCCACGGCCTGCTCGGCGAGCGTGCGTCGCCCTTCGAGGTCCCCCAGCCGGCGATCCCGCTGCGCTTCGAGCGCCGCGGCGTCGGGATAGGTTTGCAGCAGGAAGCGATCATAGGCTTCCCGCTTGGCCGCTTCCGCCGCCTCAGCCTCGGCGCGTGCCTGCGCCGCCTCGGCGTTTCGGCGTTCCTCGGCGGTGGCCTCGCGCGCCCGCGAACCAACTACCACCCCCTGATCGTTGTACTGCTTGATCTCTTTCGCCGCGTACTGCGGCGGAACCGTGTTGCCGCAGGCGCGCTGACCCTGATCGTCAGTCCAGCAGACGATGCGCGGCAAGGATTGCGCATGGGCCACGCCGCAGAGCATGAGGCCAAGGATGGGGAGAATCGAGCGCATCAGGTCACTCCATAGGCTGCCTGGTAGGCGCGAATGGCATCGGCGGTGGCCGCCAGCCCGTCGCCATGAGTCAGATATTCCAGCACATCACGGACATTGACCAGTGCCATCACCTGGACGCCGGTATCGGCGGCCATCGCTTGAACGGCCGATTCCCCGGCCCGCGGGCCCTGCTCCTGCCGGTCCAAGGCAATCATCGCCGCCACCGGCTCCGCGCCAGCCGCGCGCAGTATGGCCACCGCCTCGCGCAGGGCGGTGCCCGCAGTGAGCACATCGTCGACGATCACCACCCGGCGTCCGCGCGGGTCGGCGCCCACCAGGGTGCCGCCTTCGCCGTGGTCCTTGGCCTCCTTGCGGTTATAGGCGAACGGGACATCCAGGCCTTGTTCCGAGAGCGCCATCGCGACGGCCGTGACCAACGGGATCCCCTTGTAGGCGGGGCCAAAAAGAAGGTCGAACTGCAGGCCGCTCTGTCGCAGCGCGGTGGCGTAGCCCATGGCGAGTCGGCGCATCGCCGCACCACCACTGATGCGCCCAAGGTTGAAGAAATACGGCGACTGACGGCCGGATTTCAGGGTGAAGGTGCCGAAGGTGAGCACCGAGTGCTGAATCGCCAGGTCGAGAAAGTCACGTTGATGCGGCTGCATGGGCGGGTTCCGAAGAAAAATGGGCAGCCCATGGCTGGGGCCGCTACCCTATTCTACGAATCCCCCGGGGCTTGCCCATCCGTGCGCATCGTCAGCATCAATACCAACGGCCTCCGGTCGGCGGCCCGCAAGGGGTTCTTCGAATGGCTTGCCGACAGCGGTGCCGATGTCGTCTGCGTTCAGGAAACCAAGGCGCAGGAAGCTGACCTCGATGACAGCTTTCGCCCGGCAGGCTGGCATGTGGCCTTTCAGTCGGCCCAGAAGAAGGGCTATGCCGGCACCGCGGTCTATGCCCGGAAACGCCCCGATGCCGTGATCAATACCCTGGCGTTACCGGAGTTCGACGACGAAGGGCGCTATCTCGAATTTCGTTTTGGCGCGCTGTCGGTGGCCTCGCTCTACCTGCCATCGGGCTCTTCCGGACCCGAGCGTCAGGCCTCCAAGGACCGCTTTCTCGACGCATTCCTGCCGAAGATGCAGGTCATGCGAGATAGCGGGCGCGAGTACGTGCTTTGTGGTGACTGGAACATCGCCCATCGCGAGATCGACCTCAAGAACTGGAAGTCCAACCAGAAGAACTCCGGCTTCTTGCCGCACGAGCGCGCCTGGATGGATCAGGTGCTGGCGATGGGCTGGGTCGATGGCTTCCGCCACCTGTATCCGGACATGGAGGGCGAGGCCTATACCTGGTGGTCCAACCGCGGCAACGCCTACGCCAACAACGTGGGGTGGCGCATCGACTATCAGATCGTCACGCCGGGCATGGCAGGCCGGCTGCGTCAGGGCCACGTCTACAAGGCCCAGAGGTTCTCCGACCACGCACCGCTGATCCTCGACTATGACGACTGAGGCCGCCGGCTGGCGTGCTTGGCGCGCCTACCTGCAGCCGCGCCCCTTCGCCATGCTGATGTTGGGGTTCTCGGCCGGGCTGCCCTTCCTGTTGGTGTTCTCGACCCTGTCGGCCTGGTTGCGCGAAGCCGGCATCGATCGCACCACCATCGGGCTGTTGTCTTGGGTGGGCCTCGCCTATTCTTTCAAGCTGCTGTGGGCGCCGCTGGTGGATCGGCTCGACCTGCCGCTGCTGACCCGCTGGCTCGGGCGTCGTCGTGCCTGGATGCTGTTGTCGCAGCTGGCCCTGATCGCTGGCCTGGCAGCCATGGCGCACGGCGACCCGGTCAAGGCCCTGCCGTGGCTGGCGACCCTGGCGGTGGCGGTCGCGTTTGCCAGCGCCACCCAGGACATCGTGATCGACGCCTGGCGCATCGAGGCCGCCCCGCAGTCGATGCAGGGCACCATGGCCGCCACCTACCAGCTGGGCTATCGCCTCGGTCTGATGATGGCCACGGCGGGCGCGCTGTGGTTGGCGGGCACCTACGATTGGCGTATCGCCTATCTGGCGATGGCGGCGGCGGTCGGGGTCGGCCTGTTGACCACCCTGTTGATCGGTGAGCCGGTGTCGCGGGCCGCGCCTGCGCCTCCGTCGGGGGGGGCGCGACGGCGACCGACCGCAGTCCTGCGGGAAGCGGTCTGGCTACCACTGGCAGAGTTCTTCCAGCGCAATGGCGTCCGTTCGGCGCTGCTGATACTCGCATTCGTCGGCACCTTTCGGCTGACCGACTACACCATGGGGGTGATGGCCAACCCCTTTTATCTGGATGTGGGGTACACCCTGCAGCAGATTGCCGTGGTGGCGAAGGGCTATGGCGTGGTGGCGTCGATCATCGGCGTGATCGTTGGCGGCTGGGGCGTGCTGCGGCTGGGCACACTGCGGGCGCTGGTGGTGGGCGGCGTGCTGGTAATCGGATCCAATCTGGCTTTCCTGACGTTGGCATTGCAGCCGGCACCGGATCTGCTGGCGCTGGGCGCGGTGGTCAGCATCGACAACTTCGCCTACAACTTTGCGGGGACCGCCTTCATTGCTTATCTGTCCGGGCTGACCAATATTGCCTACACCGCCACCCAGTACGCTTTGTTCTCGTCGCTGTTCTCGCTACCCGGCAAGTTGCTGATGGGCGCCTCGGGGGCGGTCGTGGATGCCTGGGGCTACCCCGTGTTCTTCGCCTACACCTCGATGCTGGGGGTGCCCAGTCTGATCTTGCTGATCGCGCTGTCGCGGCAATTGCCGGCGGTTCAGAGGCCGAGCTGATCGAGGCGCTGCAGCGGGTCTCGGACCTCATCGCCGACGCCGCCAAGCTCATCCTCCAGACCGAAGTCGTCCCGGGGGGTGTCGAAGGCGCCGGCAGGGTCTTCCGGGGGAGCGCATGGACGCGCTGCCAGCTCCAGCCAGCTGTCGAAGTCGTACTCCTCCAACGTGCCGTCAAAGTGCTGGACCAGCACGATCTCCTGATGGAGATCGATGCCGACGATCTCGAAGGGCGCTCCGTCGGCACGGTACCAGCGGCCGACGGAGACGTCGCTTAGCCATTCCGCCATTGCGTGTCCTCCTCCGCAGATTCCCGAGTGGAACCTGAGTTCCGTTCTACGCCGGTCGACAGGGGCTTTCAACCCGCAGCGGTTGGCCGTGCCGACAAGCGCGGACGAACGGTACGGTCAGCGGTGCCGGCTCAGGGACAGGGGATGGTGTACTGCGCGTGGATCGTCTCGATGGCCTTCAGCACCGTGTTGTCGAGGGTCAGCTCGGCCGATGCCAGATTGGCCTCCAGCTGCGCCATCGTGGTGGCACCAATGATATTGCTGGTGACGAAGGGCTGGGCGTTGACGAATGCCAGGGCCATCTGCGCCGGGTCCAGGCCGTGCTCCTGCGCCAAAGCCACGTACGCGCGGGTGGCAGCAATACCTTGGGGGCCGTTGTAGCGACTGAATCGCTTGAACAGCGAGAGCCGACCGTCGGCAGGCCAGGTGTCGCCCAGGTACTTGCCGCTGAGCATGCCGAAGGCCAGGGGCGAGTAGGCCAGCAGTCCGATCCGCTCACGGTGGGCGAACTCGGCAAGGCCGATCTCGTAGCTGCGGTTGAGCAGCGAATAGGGGTTCTGCACGCTGACCACACGCGGCAGGCCGGCTTCCCGGGCCAGCCGCAGGTACTCGCTGAGGCCCCAGGGCGTTTCGTTGGAAATGCCGATGTGGCGAATCTTGCCGGCGGCCCGCAGCTCAGCAAGCGCGCGCAGGGTTTCCTCGATGGGTGTGCTGCCGCGCTCGTCCGGCACATATCCGAGCTTGCCGAAGTAGTTGGTGCCGCGCTCCGGCCAGTGCACCTGGTAGAGGTCAATGACATCGGTCTGCAGGCGCTTGAGGCTGGCGTCGCAGGCGGCGATCACCTGCTCTCGCTTCAGCAGCGGGCCGCCGCGGATGTAGGGGAAGGGCCCTGGGCCGATCACCTTGCTGGCCAGCAACAGGCCGTCCGGGCGCCCACGCTTCTTCAGCCAAGTGCCAATGAAGGTCTCGGTGAGCCCGTATGTCTCGGCCCGTGGCGGCACCGGATACATCTCGGCGGCATCGAACAGGTTGACCCCGGCGGCCAGCGCCCGGTCCATCTGCTGGTGCGCTTCAGCTTCCGTGTTTTGTTCGCCCCAGGTCATGGTGCCGAGGGTGATCAGACTGACGCGGAGGTCGGTATCGCCTAGCGGGCGGGTTTCCATGCGGGGCTCCTTATGCTGCGGGACGGCCGCGGCGGGCGATCAGAGCCTCGACCACGGGCTTGAGGATGCGCTCCATGGCCTCGCCAATGAGGCCACCGGGAATCACCAGGGTCTGGGGTTGCGACAGGAAGGCGCCTGGCAGCACCTGCTGCAGGCCGGGAAAATCCGGCTTGAAACGGCCCTGCGGATTGAAATGCGCCACCACCAGGCTTTCCTCCGGCGCCGGGATGTCGCGCACCATGAAGGGGTTGGAGGTGTCGACCAGCGGCACCCGCTGGAAGTTGATATCGGTACGCGAAAATTGCGGCGTGATGTGGGTCACATAGTCCGGCATGCGGCGCAGAATGGTGGCCATCACATCTTCCGGCCGGTGACCACGCTCGTCGGTGTCACGACGAATCTTCTGAATCCATTCGAGGTTGATCACCGGGGTGACCCCGATCAGCAGGTCCATGTGCCGGGCAATGTTGACGTCATCTCCGACATAGCCGCCGTGCAGCCCTTCGTAGAGCAGCAGGTCGGTGCCGGCGGGCAGAGGCTCCCAGCCAGTGAAGGTGCCCGCCGCCTGACCGGCGGCCTCGCCTTCAGCCTCGGTATGCAGGTACCGGCGGATCTTGCCGCTGCCATCGCGGGCATAGGCTTCCAGGGTGGCGTCCAGGCGCTCCAGCAGGTTGCCGGCCGGTCCAAACAGGGAGAAGTTCTCGCCGCGGATGCGGGCGCGCTCGAGCGCTGCACGCAGCTGCTCGCGGTCATAGGCGTGGAAGGCATCGCCCTCGATGACGGCCGCCTTCAGTTGAAGCACCTCGGCAAGGTGCTGCAGCACCTTCATCGCGGTGCTGGTGCCGGCGCCGCTGGCGCCGGTAATGCCGATGATGGGATGTTGCAGGGACATCCGATTCAGACCCGCTGATAGGCGAGGTCGAAGACGGCGTGGCCGAGCCGCTCGCCGCGCTTTTCGAAGCGGGTCAGGGCCCGGTTGGCGGGCCGGGGAACATAGCGGCCATCGGTACTGAGGTTGCGCAGGCCCGATGTGGCGTTAAGCACCTCGACCATCTGCTCGGCATACGGCGCCCAGTCGGTGGCCAGCAACAGTCGGCCACCGGGCGCCAACCGTGAGACCGCCAGCTCCGCAAAGGCGGACTGCACCAGCCGTCGCTTGTTGTGGCGCTTCTTGTGCCAGGGGTCGGGAAACTGGATGACCAGTTCATCCAGTGCGCCTTCAGCGACACAGTCGCGCAGCACCTCGACGGCATCGTGGGTGTAGACCCGCAAGTTGCGCGCCCCCCCGGCATACGCCCGCGACAGCAGGTGCCCGACACCCGGGCGATGCACCTCGGCTCCGATGAAGTCGCGCTCGGGCTCCGCCAGCAGCCGCGCCAGCAGATAGTCACCGACGCCGAAGCCGATCTCGAAGGTCAGCGGGGCCCGTCGACCGAACACGCGGTCGGCTTGCAGCGGCTGGCCCGGGTCGAGGCCCCATTGCGGCAGCAGCGTATCCAAGGCCTGCTGCTGCCCGACCGTCATGCGCCCTTCGCGGCGCACATAGGACCGGATAGGGCGCATCACGGGGCTGACCGCATTCATCCGCTGAGGCCATCGAGGGGCGACGAGGCCGACGCGTAGCGACGACGCGGCATGCGCCCCGCGCAGTAGGCTTCTCGCCCGGCTTCAATGCCCTTGCGCATGGCGCTGGCCATCAGCACCGGGTCGCGGGCTTCGGCAATGGCGGTGTTCATCAGCACGCCGTCGCAGCCCAGTTCCATGGCAATGGTGGCATCGCTGGCGGTGCCGACACCGGCATCGACGATGATCGGGACGGTCGCATGCTCGACAATGGTGAGAATGTTGTAGCGGTTCTGGATGCCCAGCCCGGAGCCGATCGGCGCAGCCAACGGCATCACGGCAACGCAGCCGAGATCCTCCAGCCGCTTGCAGGCGATGGGATCGTCGGCGCAGTACACCATCACCTCGAAGCCGTCCTTCACCAGGGTTTCGGCGGCCGACAGTGTCGCCGGCATGTCCGGATACAGCGTCTTGGGGTCGCCGAGCACTTCGAGCTTCACCAAGGGATGGCCATCGAGCAGCTCGCGCGCCAGCTGGCAGGTCCGAACGGCATCGGCCGCGGTGTAGCAGCCGGCGGTGTTGGGGAGAATGGTGAACTGCTCGGGCGGGATCACGTCGAGCAGATTGGGCTCGCCCGGGCTCTGGCCGATATTGGTGCGGCGGATGGCCACGGTCACAATCTCAGCACCGCTGGCAACGATCGCTGCGCGGGTCTGCTCAAGATCCCGGTACTTACCGGTGCCCACCAGCAGGCGGGAGTGGAAGGCGCGGCCAGCGATCACCAGCGGCGCCATGTCAGTGGGTGCTGTCATCATCGCTGAGAAAAACGGCCGCTCGCGGCGACCGTGTGGAAAAAACTGGAGCGGGTGATGGGAATCGAACCCACGCTATCAGCTTGGGAAGCTGAAGTTCTACCATTGAACTACACCCGCATGCGTGACGAGAGAGTGTAATGCAGATTGTGTTGAACGGGGAGCCGCGCGAACTGGCTGCAGCGACAAGCCTGCCCGCGCTCCTGGCCGAATCGGTATCGAGCGGACGCCGTGTCGCGGTTGAGGTGAACGGCGAGATCGTGCCGCGTTCGCGCTGGCCTGACCGCACCCTGGTCGAGGGCGACCGCGTGGAGATCATCCACGCGGTCGGTGGGGGGTAAACCCCGAAGACTCAGACGCCGTCCTGAACGATCTCCTGGTCGGTCAGCAAGGGCAGCGCCAGGCTTCCGCCGAGCGTCAGCGCCGGCAGGACCACGTCGCGTGACCAGGTCACCGGAAACTGGGCGTGGAAGCCATACACCAGCAGCCCCAACTCGGCGCCCGGCACCAGGCGCTCGCCCACGCCGGTCATGTCCAGGCTGTGGCTGCCAAAACCCCGGACCGGTGTCAGCTGGTCATCGATCAGATCCCAGCGGGCCTCGCCCGGAAGGCGCTGTCCCAAGCCGAGGAACAGAATGGGGTCGCAGGCCCCCAGCGCCAACGGTGTGGGGCAGGTTTCCAAGCCCAGGCCACCGACCGGGCTCAGCGTGATCTCAGCGGTCGGAATGCCGGCCAGCACGGCCCCTTCCTCGGGCACCGTCATCAGCACCTGGTCGGCCAGTAGCAGGTCGCGCAGGCCGCTGCCCAGCAGGCTGCCGACCACCCCAAGCACGCTGTTGAATTGCGGTGTGCTGTCATCGATGGTGAAGGGTGTTCCGCCGCGCTTGACGGAGCGGGTGGTGATCGCATCGCCCTCGGCCAGACTCATGCACACCGCATCGCCGGTGGGCAGGGCGGCATCAACAGCCCCCGGCTTGCCCTGCAGCTTCTCCTCGAACCAGGCGAACATGGCGTCGTCTAGATTGACGCTGCCGCAGCTACGTGAGCCGCCAGCGTCCTGGAACGCCGGGACTGTGAGCGCCGCATAGAACGGATCCAGCGCAGTCTGCACGCCCTCGGGCAGGGCTACCGGCAGCAGATGCCCGGTCTGGTGGGTGAGCAGCCGCACATCTCCGCCGCGGGCCTTCAGGCAGGCGTAATTGAGGGCGCCGTCGTTGAAATTGAACAGGGTGTCGCGGAAGCCCTGGGTGATCAGGGCATCGATGCGCGCGAAGGGCCGCGGTGGCACGTTGAGGGGGTCCGGCTGCCCGAAGATGAAGTTCTGAGGGCCGGCGGCTTCGCCGTCGCAGAAATAGCGGACGCTGTGATAGCCGAAGAAGTTGCGCCCGGCTTCCGGAAAGACGTTGGTCAGTGTGCCCTGGACCAGGGTCTCAACGATGGCCGTGTCCTGGTTGGTGAGGGTCGGCGACAGCGCATTGAGCAGCGCCCCGACATCACCCGAGGGCAGGCTGCCGAGCGCGTCCACCAGCGAGGTGACGCCACTGGCCTCACCGCCGGCCACCAGCACCAGCGCCCAGCCTGACTTGATCACATCGTTGGGGTTCAGCGCGTACACCAGGTCGTGCGGCGTAATGTCCGGCGCGATCACCCGCAGGCGCTGCTTGGGGTCGGTGCCGGCCAGCAAAAACTGGTACATGCCACCGTAGGAGCCGCCGTAGCTGCCCACCATCATCGCGCCATTGGGCCGGCGTCGCAGACCGGGCAGCTGTTCGGCCCAGTCGAGGATGGTGACGAGGTCCTGACCCTCGGTATCCGGCCCCATGACCCGCACGCTGCCGCCGGAGGCGCCAAAGCCGCGCTGATCGATGGAGATCACGTAGTAGCCGGCCTCGGTGAGCCGCGCGATGAATCCGCTGCGCTCGGTCTGGCGGGCACCGCCATAGCCGTGGCCCTGGAGTACCAGCGGGTAGGTTTCGCCAGCCACCAGTTGGTCCGGTTCGAACAGCTCAAAGGAGATGTCGACGCCGTCGACCGGCGATTCCAGCACCACATGGGCCTGCTCGCCGGCACGCGACTCGGTGATCGGGACACGGGTCTCGCCGAGCGGGTCACTGCTGCCGCAGGCGGCGAGCAACCAGGCTGTGGCACAGGACAGCAACAGATGCCGCGGGGCGCGGCGGCGGGGGATCGGCATAGCAATGGCTCCTCGTCGAGGTCTAGATGACGGCCTCGTCAGTCGCCATGGTCACATATCTGTCATGCGGCGGGTGATTCGGGCGACGTTCAGGATGAATTTACTAAGCTGCGGTTCACATCTCAGCGGTTTGGCGTGGTCGGGGTGGCCCCCGTAGACTCGGGCGCTCCCTCGTAGCCTTACGCATCCGCTTCCAAGGCGAACATCATGGTCAAGAAACTGAAGATTGCCCTGTCCGTTTTCGGCATCCTGCTGGCGCTGCTGATCGGTGCAGCGGTCGCCCTGCCGATGCTGATCGACCCCAACGATTACCGCGACACCATCGCCAAGGCGGTGGAAAAGAACACCGGTCGCAGCCTCTCGTTGGGGCAGATCGAACTGAAAGTGTTTCCCTGGATCAAGCTGCGAGTCAGTGAGGCCGAGCTGGGCAATGCGGCCGGGTTCGAGGAGCGGCCTTTCGCGCGGGTCGGCACGGTTGACGTGGGGGCTCGCCTGATGCCCTTGTTGCTGGACCGCCGCCTGGAGGTGAGTGCCGTGACCCTCAGCGGCCTGGTCCTCAATCTGGAGCGACGCGCCGACGGCAGCGACAATTGGTCGGATCTGGCCGGGTCTGACGAGCAGGAGCAAGCGGCGGCCGAGACGCCGACGGAGGCAGGCGGCGGCTTCGACCCGAAGAAACTGGACATCGCTGGCGTACGCATCGAGAACGCCACGCTGCGCTATTCGGATGCGCAGGCGCCGATGTCCCTGGTAGTGGACCAGCTCAACCTGGACACGGGCGCCCTGGCCCCTGGCGAAGCGGTGGATATCGAGACGGCACTCCGGGTCAGCCTCGATGACCCGTCGCTGAAGGCCGAGATCGAACTTGCGGCCACAGTGGTGCCCGATGATGCCTTTGATCGCATCGCCTTTGAGGGCATTCGTCTGAAGGTGGCAGCGGATGCTCGCCAACTGGTCTCCAAGAGCGATATGGCGGGTGTATTGACGCTCGACGGCGATGCGGTGGCGCGGCTTTCCGAGCAGGTGTTCTCCGCCAGCGGGCTGCGGCTGGCAGTCACCGGCACCGGCGCCACCCTCATGGATGGTCAGCCGCTGGGCGCGGCGTTGACCCTCAATGGGGATGTGGAGGCCAACCTCAAGCAGGGTCAGATCGCCGCCCGCAACCTGGCATTGTCGGTGCAGACTGGCGGCCAGGAAACGCCGAATCCGATGGGGCTGATTGCCCAGGCCTCGCTTACGGGCAACCCCACGCTGCAATTGCAGGACATGGTGCTGGATTGGCCGGACCTTGCGCTGCGCGGCGAAGCGGAAGGTGGCGCGATCAAGCGCCCTGCAGCCCTCAGGCTGACCTCGGCCCTGCGCTACAACGGTGCCCAGGGGACCGCCAGCCTGCAGAAGCTGGTGGCCGAAGTGGTGGGTGTGTCGTTGCAAGCGGCACTGGATGCCCGACAGCTCAACGGCGAGGCGCCCCAGGTGGCCGGCACCGTCGCGGTCGCCCCGTTTTCCCCGCGGCAGGTGATGGACCAGCTCGGGATTGCCTACGCCACGCGGGATGGTGAGGTGCTGTCGTCCGCGCAGTTCTCTGCCGCCCTGGAAGCCGGGCCCACCCGCGCCGCCCTGAAGAACCTCAAGCTGACGCTGGACGACACCACGGCGACCGGCGAGGTCACGGTGCGCGACTTCGCGACCCAGGCACTGGCCTTCAAGCTCGATGTGGACGGCATCGACGTCGACCGCTACCTGCCGCCGGCCGATGAGGCCGCACACACCGGCGGCAAGCCAGCCGGAGACAACGGCAACATCAACGACATCCGGCTGCCCACCGAAGTGCTCGACAACCTCAATGCCGACGGCACCCTGCGGGTGGGCACCCTCAAGGTCAGTGGCGTCACCCTAACCGACGCCAGCGTCAGCCTCAGCGGCCCGGCGGGGCAGCCCAAGCGGCAGCAGATCAGCGCCAAGCTCTACGGCGGCCAGGTCAACCTGGATAACCGCTACACCCCGGGGGATACGCCCCGCTACGCCCTGAAGACCGAACTTGACGCGCTCAAGATCGCCCCCTTCCTCGCCGATTTGCTTGGCAAGGACTATGTCTCCGGGCTGGGCCGTATCCGCGTCGATCTCACCAGCGCCGGCGAGACCGTCGGTGCGTTGCGGCAGGCGCTGAATGGTCAGCTGTCGTTCGAGCTGCGTGATGGCGCGGTCAAGGGATTCAACCTGGCGCAGGTACTACGGCGGGGTGAGGCCATGCTGGCCGGCAACATGGTGGCTGCGCGTGAGGCAGCCAACACCGCCGAGGAAACCGACTTCGCCAGCTTTTCCGCCGCCGCGCAGATCGTCAACGGGGTGCTCAAGACCGACAGCCTGGCGGCTGCCAGCCCCCTGTTCCGACTCGCCGGCAGCGGCGAGGTTGATCTGGCGAAGGAAACCATTAACTTCCTCGCCAAGCCCACCGTGGTGGAAACCGCGACCGGTCAGGACGGTAAAGCATTGGAAAGCCTCAAGGGGCTGACCATCCCGATTCAGCTCACCGGCAGCCTGTTCGCGCCCAAGGTGAAGCTCGACATCAAGGAAGCCCTGCAGCAGAAGGCCTTCGACGGCGCACGCGAAAAGCTCGATGCCGAGAAGGAAAGGGTCCAGGAAAAGATTGATGCCGAGAAGGATCGCGCCCGCGAAAAGCTTCAGGACAAGCTCCAAGAAAAGCTTGGACCCGATGCCGGCGAGGCGCTGCGGGGCTTGCTCGGCGGTGGTCGTCGTGCCGCGACGCCTGTGCCCAGCGCGACCCCGGCGCCGGCGCCCGAGGTGACGCCCGAACCGGCATCGGCCGCCGAGGCCACTCCAGACGCCGGAGGCACGTGAGCGCGGAGGGCTTCGCCCACCGCGCGCTGCACTGGTTTGATCGCCACGGCCGGCACGACCTGCCGTGGCAGCACCCGCGCACGCCCTATCGGGTCTGGGTGTCGGAGATCATGCTGCAGCAAACGCAGGTGGCAACGGTCATACCGTACTTTGAACGGTTCATGGCGCGCTTCCCCGATGTCGGCAGCTTGGCCGCGGCTGCAGTGGATGACGTACTGGCCCAGTGGTCCGGGCTCGGCTACTACGCGCGCGGACGCAACCTGCATGCCTGCGCACAGGCCCTGATGCAGTGCCATGGCGGCGTCTTTCCGCAGACCATCGGCGCCTGGATGGCGCTGCCGGGGATCGGCCGCTCCACCGCCGGGGCGATCGTGGCGCAGGCCTTCGACCGGCCCGCGGCCGTACTCGATGGCAACGTGCGGCGGGTGCTGGCCCGCCATGCGGGCATCGAGGGCTGGCCTGGTCAGCCGGCAGTGCTGACCCGCCTCTGGCAGGTGGCGGAGGCCCGTTTGCCGACGGCGCGGCATGCCGATTACGCGCAGGCGATGATGGATCTCGGCCACCGGGTCTGTACTGCGCGGCGTCCGGCCTGTGGACCCTGCCCGCTGCGTGAGGACTGCTACGCGCTGCATCATGATGCCCAGGGCCGTCTGCCCGCTGCACGACCCCGGCGTTCACGCCCCAGGCGTGCCGCCTGGCTGGCCGTGGTACGCAATGAATCGGGGCAGCTCTGGCTGGAGCGACGCCCACCGCGGGGGATCTGGGGTGGTCTGTGGTGCCCGCCGGTGCTGGAAGGCGCGGCAGCCTACGAAGAATGGCGCTCGACCTGGCCCGGCCTGCAGATGGCGGCAGGCGATGGCACCACCGTCCACCATGCCTTCACCCACTTTGAACTCGCCCTCACAGTGCGGGAAGGGCAAGCCACGGGTGCCGCGCCGGGCGTCGATGGGGCATGGTCTACAATCGAGGACGCCTTGCAGCGCGGATTGCCGGCGCCGGTCCGGCGCGTGCTGCAGACACTGACGCCCGAATTACCGAGAGTCTCATGAGCCGCACCGTTCATTGCATCAAGCTGGGCCGCGATGCCGAAGGCCTGCCCCGTCCCCCGCTGCCGGGAGAACTCGGCCACAAACTCTACGAGCAGGTCTCCCAGGAAGCCTGGCGGGGCTGGGTGGAGCACCAGACCCGCCTCATCAATGAGTACCGTCTGGTCCTGTCGGATGCCAAGTCGCGGCGCTTCCTGATGGAAGAGCTGGAGAAGTATTTCTTTAGCGGCGGTGAGCTGGCGCAAACCGGCTACACACCGCCGCCAAAGGCTTGACGCCCTGACGTCCCGCGGTTCTAATACGCGGCCCTCAGGTGCAACGCCTGATCAGTAGCACTTCTTGCAACATCCGGCCAAGTAGCTCAGTCGGTAGAGCAGGGGATTGAAAATCCCCGTGTCGGCGGTTCGATTCCGTCCTTGGCCACCATACTTCCCGCGGTAAATCTAGAACGTACGTCGAGCCTACGCGGCGCGAAGACGGCGGATCTTGGCTGACTGTGACGAGAGCGTGCCATCGACTCGGCACGCTGCTGTCCCGAGGTGATCCGCCGCCAACCGGTTGTACCGCATCACCGGAGCATGCTGCGTCTCGGTGCGGTCGGTCGTTTATCGGGCCTCATGGCAGCGGGATCACGATCGGGAGCAGACGCGCGCGGATCACGTTGGCATAGGCGGCGCCGACGTTGGTCGGTGTGCGTTGCGGCACCATGAACTGCCATTGTTCGGCATCGATCTCGGTCAAAGGCTTTCCGAGCAGGAAGGCGTTATCCGTGTCATGGGTGACGAAGTAGTGCACGCCGTTGGAACCGTGCGCACCCTGCCGCTCAATGCAATCCGCGAATACCGCGCCGGTATGATCAAGCGCTCTGCCAGCGGCAGCATCGTAGGCCTGCGGGACGCGTCCGCCCTGCCAGCTGTAGCTTTCGCCAGGGAAGGGCCGGGGCACCGGGTCATCGCCGGTGCCGTCATCAAGGCAGGCATCGTCTCGGTAGTAGGGCACGACGGCCGGGTTGGCCAGGCTGGTGGCACCCTTGAGTTCAAAGGTATACACCAGCGCGCCATTGCGGCCCTTGGCCGAGACCTGTTCCCAGTTGGCAAAAGCGATGGGCAAATTGAAGCTCGGATCGGCGGCGTCAAAGAACGCCGGGCAGCGCCCGGTGAGGTCGGGTGCAGCCGGGCCTTCCAGGGTCAGGCACTGGTTGCCGATTGGGATCAGGGTGTCGATCTGGCCGATGTCGTCGTTGCGGCCATCGATGGGAACACCCTGTGGCCGCAGCACGGTATAGAAGCGTCCACCCGGCACGTTTTCGCCGTCCGCCGGTACCATGACGCCGCGGTTGTAATCCCAGCTGGTGTATAGCCCGTCCGCGGGGATCGGGTGGACACGTACGCGGTAGCGATAGCCAATTCCGTCGCGGTAAAAGCTCTCGGTCTTGGTGACATTGGTTCCCGAGTCCGCGCCCCATACCGCGCGAATCGCACGTACCGGCCCGATGCGCTCGCCAATCAGGGTGGAGTTGGCCTCCCAGTTGACCTGCTCGTCCTCAAAGCCGACCACCGAAATGGTCGAGTCCGGAGACTGCTGAAAGGCACGGCCTTTCCAGCGGTCGATCAGATCGTCCCCCAGTAACATCGGGTTGTCCGCATCGCGGATTTTGATATCCCGCACCATCCAGCGGCCGCTGGCATACCACTGATAGGTGTCCGTGCTGACCGTGACGCCATCGCGCGGGAAGCGGTCGCTCGACAGGCGCTGCCCGTCGGCATCGCAGACGATGCCGGTACGGTTGGCGCCATAGCCGGTGTTGCTGGTGCCCAGTTTCTCGGGGTTGTCCTCGGCGAAGAAGCCTCGGTCGATCCACTGGTCGGCGTTCAAATCACGCTGATAGCTGACGTAGTGCGGACGGCCATGGAATGCGCCGGTGGCGCCCTCTTGCTTCATCACAAGATAGACCACGCGCTCGATCAAGGGGTCGAGGGGATCGATCAGTCGCACCATCCGCACGGGGGCATCGGAGGCAAGACCTTCCCCCTCGGGGCGCACGCCGAGCGGGGCCATGGTCCCCGCGTCCGAGGCCATGAAGACCAACTCGTCGTCGTCATCCAGGCCCGTAATGGGGTCACGTCGGCCCTTCACGTACAGGGCTTCGCAGGCGTCGGGGTTGCTGTTGTCCCAACGTTCAAGATCCCACTCGTAGTTGAGCTCCTCGTCGGTTCCGGAATACAGCGCGAAATCCGATGCCGCGTTGGCCAGGAAGTGCGGGAACCGCTGGTCCACCTGGAGCGGAATCTCGACAAAGCGGTCGTCCTTCCAGGCGAAGGCCGCAAGGCGGGCAGGGTCGAGCCCCATCGGCGCCGGAAGGTCGGCTGCCGGATACAGCATCACCCCGTTGTGCGCATTGTTGCTGCCGGACGGTCCCCCCAGTGGATCCAGCCGGTCACACAGTGCCATCGGAAACAGGGCACTGCACTGACCGACGATGCCGGTGCCCGAGGGGTAGGGGTACGGCACGCCGAAGGCGGCAGGCACCGACCAGCCCGGTAATTGGGACCCGGTCAGTACGACCGCCTCAACCCGACGCTCAACCGCCGTTTCCCGGGCCAGCATTGCGCCAGGATCATCGCCGAGTGCGTTGCCGGGATCGGCCGCGATGCCGGACAGATCGGCTCCCAGGGTGCTCAAGGCCGTACTCAGTGCCGAACTCGCACGCGTCGGATTGGCTTCGGTGGCGGCGGCGACCACACCATTGAGATTGGAGAAAAAGCGCGCCACTGCGCCGAGCACGCCGACCCCATAGTCACTCGCGGCATCCCCGGGTGGCGGCTCACCGCCGGGATCGGTGCTGACCAACTGCGCCTGGGTGGGTACCGAACCAAAACGCGCGATGCAGGCGTCGACCGTATTCAGGCCGACGGTGTCGGCAACGAAGCCATCCAAGCGCAGGAAGTGACTCTTCTGACACTGGCCGTCCCGCTGTGCACGGGGGTACCCGTGTGGGTCGCTGCCTTCGACGGGTGGGGTTTCGTTGATTGGCGGATCGATCACGCCTGGCTGCAGGAAGTACACCTGTGCAGACCCCTCGAATCGATTTGCCGAATAGACCGCCTCGGGCAGCGCGAATCGGTGATCGACGTCTGGGAAGACACGGTCGGCCAGTACGCGCTGGCGATCCGTGGGGGCGCTGATCGTCCGCGCGATCACGTCCGAGGTCCAGGTGCTGACCTGATGGTCCCCATAGGCAGGGTGCAACAGGACGGCATTATCCTGGCCGTCGAGCGCGCCGTTTTCGGTGAGGTAGGCGGCATAGCCGTTGTTCTCGGAGCGATCCCAAAGCATCTGGATCAGGCCGAAAATGAGGTTGCGATCCAGCTCGCCGGGGTAGCTGAGATAGACCGGCGTCGAGTACGGCGTGAAATCCACGCTTCGACGCAGCAAGGTGGAATAGTTCATCCCGGGCACGCCGAAAACGCCGCGGTTGAGGTCCTTGGATACCGCCAGCACGGGGCCCGAAAGGATCCCGCCCTGGGAATTGCCGTCGTAGAACACCTCGCGGCGGTCGATGATGCCGACGCGGCGTCCCTCGGCGTCGGTCTTCTGGAACGCTGGATGGCTCACCAGGCCATCTGGGTGCTGCATCAGCCGCGCCATGAACATCTTGTTCAAGAAGCCCTGCTGCGAGGCATCGGGGATCACCGGGAACAGGCTCATATCCACCAGCGCGGTCGCAACGTTGGGGACATCCCCGGTGGCAAAGCCATACCAGTCGATCGCGCAGAAGACCATGCCGTGCTCTTGGGCAAACTGTCCCACATTGCCCGCGCCGACTTCGCCGCGGCCGCCGAGCAAACCGTGCCCGTAGAGGGCGGGTCGGTACGCCGGTGCCGTGGGCGTATAGGCCGCTTCGGGAACGCGGCAGGTGAAGCGGGTACTCTGCACGCCGACGCCGCCGAGGCGATCCGGCAGACCATCACCGAACAGACCGAGCACAGGATCGGTCGGGACGCCACCGTCCAGGGGGCTGTAGTGGAGGCGGTTCGGCGGCAGGCTGCCCGAGGCCAGCAGCGGGAAGACCTCACCGAAGGCGTCGCCGATGCCGGGGATCATCGCGGCCAGACCGGTGATCGCGTTGATGGCGTCAGTGAGCTGCGGATCTTCCAGCGGGCTCGCATCGGGGAGCACCATGAAGCTGGGCACGGTGAGGGTCCCCTCGACCACCCGGAAGGCGCCCTCGGCACGCTCGGCATCGACCCTGAACGTCGGCGAGGCGCATTCTGTAGCGAGCGCCTCATCATGTCGGCTGCAATCGGCATCACCGACGGCAAGGTCGGCAAAGCCCTGGTCGCGCATGTGCACCAGGCGCGCCGTGGTGTTCTCAGTGCTGGCGACGGTGAAATCCCAGGCGAGATAAAGCTGCTCGTCGCGGGTGACGCCAACCTGGGCCAGCGCGGGAAATACGCGTTCCTCCAGCGCCGCACATCGGGCATCCAGCGGTGGCAGGCCGGTACTCTGCCCGTCTCGGCAGGCGGCAAAGATGGGCTGCGCCGGAATGGGCTGGTCATCCGCCGTGCGCAGGCCCCGCAGCGAGACCACGTAGCGTGCCCCGGGGGTGAGATTGCGCGCGGGGCGGATGATCAGCGCGGTCTGCACGGGCACGCCCTGTGGGCGGTCGATGGGACCACTGGGGAAGGGATCGGGAATCAAGCCAAAGGGGTTGGCGGACAGCAGGTAATTGTTGGCCTGTACGTCCAGCTCGGCCCAGTGGATCACCGGTGTGACCGTGCCATCGGTGCCGATCTCCAGCAGCTGGATCGGGCTGTCAGGCTTCAGCGAGAGGGCCGGATGGGTGATCCCCACCAGGTTGTCGCGTTCCACCGGTGAAAAGCCGTAACTGCGCTTGAGCGCGTCCAGCCTGTCCAGGCCGGGCACCACCGTCATGATCATCGGGCCGGGCGAGAACCCGTCGTTACGGTTCCACTCCACCGGATCGATGGGCTTGCCGACGATGTTGCGCGGCATCGCCAAGGGATTGAAGTTGAGCCGCCGACCGGTACGAACGGTGGCACTGGGCGCCGCGGGCACCGTGTAGTGATCCGAAGGGAAGGGGTAGAGACAGGCGCTGCCGTCCAGTGGATCACAACCGCGCACCAGGCTGTCGATGGCCGCCACCGCGAAGGTGACCGGGTCGGCCGTAGACCCATCATCACCCCCGGCGTCGCCGAGGAGGCTGCAAACCCCCTCGGGCAGGCCGGCCTCGCGACAGGGCTCAGCCAGCGGCGTGTCAGGGTCGAGCAGGGCGCAGAAGTTCTCGGGTCCCCCGTTGCTGCGGCAGATCTCGGCGAAGCTTCTCTGGTAGTAATCCAGCCGCCTGCCGACGACCGACAGCCCACAGGCCGGATCGGCCGGGCTGTTGAAACAGGCTGTCACCAGGGGCGGCAGGTTGCGGGGGTCCTGGGCACTGACACCAAACAGGGGGTTGTAGGCCTGCAGGCGCAGCAACGGGGCGGTCAATGGCCCCAGTGAGACAAACTCCTCGTAATTGGTGCCGGGCACAAAAAGCCCCGCGCGATCCGGTCGGTCGAGGTAGTCGAATTCGTCCTCCGGCAAGATGTAGCCGAAGGAATTCTGGGTGAGCCCGAGCAGCATCACCTGAGCGCCGGGTGCCGCGAGACTGCGGATGTATTGGCCGAATGTGTGGGTGGTCTCGCCAGGAATCGTGACAATCTCCAAGCCCGCCTCGGCACCGCCGAGGGTCACGCGGACCACGTCGGTGGCGGCCGTCGGTGTCAGCTGCGGCAGACTGGTCAGCTGCGCCGCCAGGGTTTCGCCGATGAAGGGAATCCCGGCCAGTGGCAGCTGCAGAAAGTCGTAGTAGCGGTTGAACGAACCCAGGGTGCCCGCTGCGAGGAAGAGCGGATTGGTGACCGGCAGCACCGCTTCGGCGTGCGCGATGCTCAGCGTCGGCGCCAGCGCCCGGGCGTCCTCGAGGAAGCCCGTCGCCACGTTGGCAATGCCTTCGCCACGGCAGCGCACCAGCCCATAGCGACCATCGTCCGGGAAGCTGCAGTCGGGACGACTGCCACTCGGTGAAGCGTCGGCGATCGGCCCGTTGAAATAGAGCGCCACGCCGCCCATGGACTCCAGCCAGTCGGTCGCGCCCAACACATAGTCCGGGTGCGGAACCCTCGGGTCTTCATTGATGCTGGTGGGATGGGCGTTGTACTGCAGCAGGTTGCCGAGCACGAGACCGGTGTCGAGATCTCGCGCCTGCAGCAGGGTGACCGTCGGGTCGGCCTCCGCCGCCTCGTCCACGCGGGGCCGTCGATAATTATTGAATTGCGGCGCGCTGCCCTGTGCCGATGTGAGCCGCGCGGGGCGCGCTGCGACGAGGGCGTCGAGCACGGCGGAAACGGCGGCGGGATAGAGCGTGTTCTCGATCCAGTCCTGGGGCACCCCACCCCAAAGCCCCTGCAGGTCGGCACCCGCATGGCTGTGGGTCTGGCCGAACAGGATATTGGCCGCCGGGATCCCGGTGGCGGCTGCCACGCGGCCGCGAAGACGCGCCTGGATCACATTGCCGGCGCCCACTGCATCGATGCCGATGAAGACCACGGTCTCGCCGCCCGGCACCGCGACCAGCAGCACGCGCAAGCCGGTGTCCTCGTCACGACCCGCTGCATTGCGGTAAGCGGGCAGCTCGGCCGGCTGGGTGAGCTGATCACCGAAGCCCGCCACCGGATCCGGGAAATTCTGCAGCGGGTCAATGCCGAAGCCGCCGAGATTGAAGCGCTGGAGATGACTTGCCGCGCCGAAGAAACGCGGCTCCTCGATGCCGTCGATATGCGCCTGTGTCGGCGTGATGGCGCGCTTCGCCGCGCCTACACAGAAGGCGCCGGCAACGCAGGCGCCACTCAGCGGTGGCCGCGTGACCGTGATCGCCACCGACGCGCGATCACGGGCACCGTCGGGATCACGGACGGTCAGCTCGAAAGCAAGCTGAAGATCGGTGCCGCTCACCACCGGGGCATTGAAGCGGGCGGTGGCGGTGTCGGCATCGCGCAGGCTCACCGTGGGGCCGGCAGTCTGCGTCCAGCTGAAGGTCAGCAGGTCGCCATCGGGATCGCCGCTGTCGCGACCGTCGAGCACAACCTCAGCGGCCGAGATCACCCTCATCGGTGCACGTGCCACTGCAAGCGGTGGCTGATTCCCGGGTGTCGGTGTCGGTGAGGCCGAAGGGTCGGGTGTGGGTGTGCCGCTTGGCACTGTGGTCGGTATCACCGTGGGCGTCGGAACCGGCGTGACCACCGGCGTGGGACGCGGAGTCGGGGTGACCGGTGTTGGGCTGAGGCTGGTGTTGTTGCCACCGCCGCAGCCGGCCAGGAACAACGGCAGCAGCGCCAGCGCGGCGCGCATCGATATCGACATACGACCTTCCTCCTCCGGCAGTCGCGTGTTCTCTAGGTTGGAACGTTCGTCGCTGCCGCAGACGGAGTGTACGCACAGGGGGAGGGCAAGCCGATAGTAAATATCGCCACCGTTCAGGGCCGTCAGCCGATCAATGCGATCCCGTGGCGGGAGGTGGCTGCCGGGCTGTCAGCTCGGCGACGAAGGCCTCGAGCGACGGACTGGGTGTCGCGTTCTGCAGTCCGACCCGATATAGCGTGCGTTCCAGTCGCAGCTTGCGGATGGGCAGGATCACCAGTAGCCCCGACTGGACTTCCATGCGCACCGTCAGGGAGGACAGGAACGCCAGGCCACCGCCCGCCGCCACCACCTGCTTGATCGCCGAGCCGCTGGCCAGCGTCATGGCGGGGCGGATGCTCTGTCGCTCGCGGGACAGCGCCAGCTCGGTGACAGCGCGGGTGCCCGATCCGACTTCATGCATCAACAGCGGCCAGCGCTGCAGATCGGCGACCGCCAGCGGCGCAGCGGTTACGGCCGGATGGTCGGGTGCCGCCACCAGAACCAGCTCGTCCCGCGCGAACTCCTCATAGGCCAGCTGCGGGTTGGCGACGATGCCTTCGGTGAAACCGATATCGATCTCGCCGGCGATCAGGCCACTTTCCACCGCACGGGTGTTGGCCACCTGCAAGGCGATTTCCACACCGGGGTAGCGGCGCTGGAAGCGGGCCAGCAATGCCGGCAGCAAGTAGCTGCCGGTGGTGCGGCTGGCGCCGATGCGGATCTGTCCGCGCACGTGGTCGCGCAAGTCGCTGATGGCCCGCTCGGCCTCGGCTTCGATGGCGAACAGTCGATTGGCATAGCCCTGCAGCAGCTGGCCGGCCTCGGTCAGGCGCACGCCACGGGGGAGCCGGTCGAACAGCCGGACCGACAGCGCCTGCTCGAACTCGATCAGCTGCTTGGAGGCGGCCGATTGGCTGATGCTGAGCTGTTCGGCGCCGGCGCTCACGCTGCCGCGGCTGGCAATGGCGTGAAAGATGGCGAGGTGGTTGAGGTTCACCGCCCGACTCTTAACATAAATTATATAAATGCATCGTATGTAAATTATCTGTTTTATTAATACCTGACAGCTCCGTACACTGCCAGGTCTTGCAATGAGGATGGCGACCATGGCCGAACAGAAAGCAACCAATGTCTACTGGCACGAGGGGGAAGTGACCCGCGCCGATCGCGCCAAGCTGCTGGGGCAGCAGGGCGCCACCCTGTGGTTCACCGGTCTGTCCGGCTCGGGCAAGAGCACGGTCGCGGTGGCGCTGGAAAAGGCGCTGCACCAACAGGGGCGGCTGGTCTATCGCCTGGATGGTGACAACGTGCGGCTGGGCATCAACAAGAACCTTGGCTTTTCCGCCGAGGATCGCGCCGAAAACATCCGTCGCATCGGCGAGATTGCCAAGCTGTTTGTTGATGCGGGTGTGATCGTGCTGTCCAGTTTCGTCTCGCCGTATCGCGCCGACCGTGACCTGGTGCGTGCGTTGCACGAGGCGGCCGGTATGCCGTTCCTGGAGGTGTTCGTCGACGTGCCCCTCGCCGAGGCTGAAAAGCGTGACCCCAAAGGCCTCTACAAGAAGGCCCGTGCCGGCGAAATCAAGAACTTCACCGGTATCGATGATCCCTATGAGGCACCACAGCAGCCCGAACTGGTCCTGCCCAGCCACGAAATGAGCCTGGCCGAGGAAGTTGACGCCCTGCTCGCACTGCTGCGCCAGCAACAGATTCTGCCGGCCTGAGTCGCCGCGCCCACTCCTTGTCCCAGAGGTTCCCGACATGATGACCCCACACGGTTCCGACGTTCTCAATCCGCTCTACGTGGCGGACGACACCGCGCGCGCCGCCTTGCTCGCCGAAGCCGAAGGCCTGCCGTCCTTGCTGCTGAACTCGGCAGCGGCCGCCAACGCGGTGATGCTGGGCGCCGGCTATTTCAATCCGTTGACCGGCTATATGGACCTCGCCGACGCGCTGTCGGTGGCCGAAAAACTGCGCACCGCTTCCGGCTTGTTCTGGCCGGTGCCGGTGCTGAACCTCACCCGCGAAACCTGGGTGCAGGCGGGCAGCCGGATTGCCCTGCGTGACCCCAATGTCGAGGGTCACCCGGTGTTGGCGGTGATGGATGTCGTCAAGGTGGAAAGCGTCAGTGACGCCCAGATTGCGCACATGGCGGAGAAGATCTTTCGCACGCTGGATCCCAAGCATCCCGGCGTGGCCACCTTCACCGGCCTCGGCAACACGGTGCTGTCCGGTCCCATCCAGGTCCTCAATTTCAGTTACTTCCCGGCCGAGTTTCCCGACACCTTCCGCACCGCGGTGGAGATCCGCCAGGAAATCGCGGCGCGTGGTTGGGAAACAGTGGTGGCGTTCCAGACCCGTAACCCGATGCACCGTGCGCACGAAGAACTGTGCCGGATGGCCAAGGAGCGCCTCAATGCAGACGGGATTGTCATTCACATGCTGCTGGGCAAGCTCAAACCCGGTGATATCCCAGCCGATGTTCGCGATGCCTGCATCCGCAAGATGGTCGATGTGTACTTCGAGCCGAATACCGTGATGGTCACCGGCTACGGCTTCGACATGCTCTACGCCGGCCCGCGTGAAGCGGTGCTGCATGCGGTGTTCCGTCAGAACATGGGCGCTACCCACCTGATCGTTGGTCGTGACCACGCCGGCGTTGGCAGCTACTACGGCCCGTTCGACGCCCAGACCATCTTCGACGAGGAAGTGCCCGACGGCGCCCTGAAGATCCAGATCTTCGGTGCCGACAACACGGCCTGGAGCAAGAAGCTCAATCAGGTGGTGATGATGCGCGAAGCCCCGGACCATGTGCCGGAGGACTTCATCAACCTGTCCGGCACCAAGGTGCGTGAGATGCTCGGTCAGGGCATCGCCCCGCCGCCGGAGTTCTCGCGGCCGGAGGTGGCCCAGATCCTGATGGACTACTACCGCGCCAGCGGAGGCTGAGCGTGGCATTCATCGACGTCTTCAACGGAGACGCCGACGGCATCTGTGCGCTGACCCAGCTGCATCTGGCGCAGCCGCGGCAGGCGCAACTGGTCACCGGCGTCAAACGCGACATCGCGTTGCTGAAGCGGGTCAGCGCCACTACAGGCGATGTGGTGACGGTGCTCGATGTTTCGCTCGACAAGAACCGGGCGGATGTCGAGCGCCTGCTCACGGCCGGGGCATCGGTTCACTACGTCGACCACCATTTTGCCGGTGAGATCCCGGCGCACCCCGCGCTGCATACGCACATCAACGAGGCTGCCGATGTCTGCACCAGCCTGCTGGTGAACGGCGCGCTGCAGAACCGTTACGCCGGCTGGGCCGTGGTGGGCGCCTATGGCGACAACCTGCGCCAGAGCGCCGAGGCCATCGCCCGTCCGCTGGGGCTGGACGACAGCCAGAGACAGCAGCTGGAAGACCTCGGCACTTACCTCAACTACAACGGCTACGGCGAGAAGATCGAAGATCTTCATTTCGCACCCGACGCCCTGTTTGCCCGGGTCAGCTGCTACGCCGATCCGCTCGAGTTTGTGGTCGCGGACCGCGAGGTGTTCGAGCAGTTGGCGTCCGGCTACCGCGATGACATGCAGAAGGCGGCGGACGCCGTGCCACTGGCTGGATCAACCCCGCATGCGGCGCTGTTCATCCTGCCCAACGCCGCCTGGGCGCGGCGGGTGAGCGGCGTCTGGAGCAACGATCTGGTCCACCAATTCCCGGATCGCGCCCACGCCGTGCTCACCGAGAAGGCAGACGGTAGCTACCTCGTGAGTGTCCGTGCGCCACGCAACCGCAAGTCCGGTGCCGATGTGCTGTGCCGCCAGTTTCCGAGCGGTGGCGGACGGGCGGCGGCAGCGGGCATCAACGATTTGCCTTCGGCGCAGCTCGAGGTTTTCGCACGGACGTTTGTGGCGCATTTCGCGGTGTAGCCGGCGTGGCGCGAGGCGCCCGTTCATCACCGCTCAGTGAGACCAGCGCCTGCCGGAACGCCTCGGCTGTTGGCGGAAGCGGTTTGCCGCGTAGGTGCACGACATGCCACTGCGATTCGATGGGAAATCCGCGCACGTCGAGGATGCGCACATCGCGGTTGTCGGCGCCATCACGCAGCGCATGCCGCGACACGATACCCAGACCGAGGCCGCCTGCCACGGCCTCGCGGATGGCTTCATTGCTGCCCAGTTGCAGGCGGACATTGGGGCTGAACCGTCGCGTGCGGAAGTGCCGGTCCACCGCCATGCGGGTGCCTGAGCCGGCTTCGCGGAGGATGAAGGGCTGATGTCGAAGGCGATCCAGGCTCAGTGCTCGGGTGCCGGCTGGCCCGGCGTCAGCGGCGGCGATCACCACCAGCGGATTGGACATGAACACGGTGTCGTCCAGCCGCAGATCGGCGGGCGGCATCGACATGATGTACAGGTCGTCGCGATTCTCCCGTAGCCGCTGCACCACACCGTCGCGGTTGAGTACTTCCAGGGAAACCTCCACGGCCGGATGCTGCTGACAGAAGGCGCCGATCAGTCGCGGCATGAAGTAGGCGGCAGTACTGACCACGGCCACCCGCAGCGGCCCGGCGATGACGCCGCGCGAGGCGGCAATATGCTGCTGAAAGGCTTCCCATTCGGTCAGCATCCGTCTCGCCGTAGCGGCCAGTGCCTGGCCCTCCGGGGTCAGGTGGATACGCCGCGAGATCACCTCGTACAGCGGCGTTCCTACTGATGCCGTGAGTTCGCGCAACTGCATAGAAGCGGTGGGCTGGGTCACATGCTGCCGCCGCGCGGCGGCGCTGACGCTGCCGGTGTCCGCCAGCGACTTGAACAGCCGCAGTTGTCGAAAGCTGATGTTCATAGATAAATTGTTATGTATCCAGGCATGAAAATCGATTATCCATGATGACACGACTCCCCTAGGATCGCGGCGTCCTTTCGGAGTCTTGCGATGCACAACCTGCTGGATCCCGCCATCCTGTTCTTCGTCCTCGGTCTGATGGCCGGGGTGCTGCGTTCGAATCTCGAGATTCCGCCGGCGGTGGCCAAGTTCCTGTCGCTATACCTGCTCATGGCGCTGGGACTGAAGGGGGGCTTCTCCATGGCGGAAAGCGGCTGGTCGGCCGAGATGGCGGCCGGCATCGGGGTGGCGCTGGTGATGGCCATGCTGGTTCCCGCCATCGGCTATGCCCTGCTGCGGCATCGCCTGGGCGCGTTCGATGCGGCTGCCGTTGCCGCGGCCTACGGCTCGGTGAGTGCCGTCACCTTCGTCACTGCCATGCAGTATCTCGACCATCTGGGGGTCGCCTATGGCGGGCACATGGCGGTGGCGATGGTGCTGATGGAATCGCCGGCCATCATCTTTGCGGTGCTGATGGCCAACCTGATCCGCGCGCGGAGCGCCACGAGCGCCGACCAGCCGGTGGCGACCGTGCGCATTCGCCACGTCCTGCACGAGTCGATGACCGACGGTGCCCACCTGTTGCTGTTGGGCGCGCTCGCCATCGGGTTCATCAGCGGCGAGGCGGGACGGGCGATGATGCAGCCATTCGCCGGTGATCTGTTCAAGGGGATGCTGGCCTTTTTCCTGCTGGACATGGGCCTGCAGGTGGCACGCAACCTCGGCGCTGCGCGCAAGGCGGGGGCGCCGCTGCTGGCCTACGCCCTGGTCGCGCCGCCGGTTCATGCTGCGATCGCCCTGGCGCTGGCGGCACCGCTGGGCGTGGCGGCCGGCGACGCCACGCTGCTAATGGTGCTGGCGGCCAGCGCGTCCTACATCGTGGTCCCGGCGGTCCTGCGCCACGCCATCCCCGAGGCCAGCCCGGCACTGTACTTCGGGCTCAGCCTCGGGGTGACGTTTCCGCTCAACCTGCTGGTGGGCATCCCGCTGTACGCCACCGTGGCGCAGCGGGTGATCGCGGGCTGAGCCCCGCGATCAGCGCGCGCAGGATTGCAAGCCGAGGCGGCTGATGATGTCGTTGAGATCGAAGGCCGCTACGTTGCCGTCGTCATGTACCGCGAAGAACGCGCCGCCGGGAAAGCCGGGGAACGTCGTCTGCGTCAACCAGATGCCGTCGGTGTTGGAGGTGACGGCGCCCTGGAAACTGCCCTGGTAGTCCAGCGTCTGGCGGTCGAAGAAGTGGAAATAGTTGCCGTTGTGGCTTTGGTCAGTGGCGATCCAATAGCCCCGGTCGCCGCCGCAGCGGTACAGGGCCAGTCCCTCGGGCTGGGCGCGAAACACACCGGCGCCCAGGGTGCGCCCGGCATAGCGACCATTGAAGCCGTAAACCTTGATACGACGCTCGGTGTATTCCTCTTCGTCGGCCACCATCAAGCGGCCGGTGTCGGGATCGCCCCAGATCGATTCCACCACTTTGAGTCGCCCCGGGCCAGTGGTTTCGCCGAAGGCGCGGATCGGACGGGCCGCCCAGCCCACGGCGCTCTGGCTGACGGCGTACTGCTTCACCCGCCGGCCGAGTTCGCTGTCGGCGGGGATGCGCTCGTCTTCGGTCTCGTAGTTGTCGGTGACATAGACGTGGTAGCTGCCGCCGGCCATGGGCTGAATCCACAGGCCGTAGGGCTTCACCAGCGGCTGCTCCTCACCGTTACCAAACACCAGCAGCGGCTGGAAGTCGGGCAGCGAAAACACCTGCACGCGGGCGTTGTCGCGTTCCACCACGAAGGCAAGATCGTCGATCACCGCGACGCCGTTGGGCCGTTCCAGCTGACCGATGTCACCGCCGCTCTCACCGACCTTGCGCAGCAGGGTGCCCGCGGTGGCGTCGAAGACCAGCAGATGGTCGGTTTCCTTGGCCGTGGCCAGCAGCCAGTGCTGCCCGCCGGCGCCATGCCAGGTCGCCACCGAGTCGGTGTTGTCTTCCGGCACGCGTACCGTGAGATAGCGCTCCTGCAAGGTCGCCAGCCCGGGATACGCGGGCAGCGGCGGCTCGTCGGAGGCGGGCGACATCAGGGCCGGTAGCTGCGGCATGGCGCCGCAGCCGGCCAGGCCCGCGGCCAGAAAAGCAATGCCAAGGAGGCGGGGGGACGTCATGTCGGTCTCCGGTCGTGGTCGAAAGTGCCAGTGTAGGCGAGCGCTCAGAAGCTGGCCTTCACGCCGAGCTCGAAGGTCCGTCCGTATTCTTCGTACTGCGAATTGAAGGCCGGGTCAGCAAAGTAGGCATAGAAGGGCTCGTTGTTGAGGTTGATGGCGTTCAGGTAGACCTGGTAGCGCTGATCTACCCGATAGCGGCCGGTGAAGTCGTACTGCAGATGGCTGTCGGCATAGCGGTCAAATGCCGGGTCATCCAGCTCGTTGACCTCATCGAGGAACTCGCTACGGTAGTTGGCGGCAAGGCGTAGCGACCAGCTTGCGTCCTCGTAGCCGAGCGCGATGTTGCCCAGGGTCTCCGACTGCCGCGGCAAGTGTAGCTTGCCGTCGCGGAACGGCAGCGTGGCTTCGCCATCGGTGAAGGTGACGTTGGCGCTGAGGCTGAGGCCATTCCAAGGTGCCGGCAGCATGTCGAGCTGACGCACCGCGTTCAGTTCCAGGCCGTAGATCTCGGCGGTGTCGCCGTTGAGGGTGGTGATGGCTTCGTCAAAGTCGACATACGGCCCCGGCTCACCGGCGATGTCGGAGACCACGAAGAAGTCTTCCAGCCGCTTGTAGAACAGCCCGGCGGACAGGACCGACACATCGCCCGGATACCAGGCGATGGCCAGGTCAATGTTGTCGGCCGTCACGGTTTCCAACAGCGGGTTGCCCAGCTCGGCTTCGCGTTCGATGTCGCCATCGTCCTCGGTGACCTCAATGGCCGCGAACGGCGCCACCGCCTCGAAGGTGGGACGCGCCAGGGTGCGGGCGTAGCCGCCGCGCAGCAGCAGGTCTTCGCGCCACGCATAGCGCGCCGCGATGCTGGGCAGGACGTCGGTTTCGCTGCGGCTGAAGCGCTGCAGGCCGAACACCGGATCCCCACTGCCGCCGATCTCGTCGATCACCGACTGCACGCCGACTGCGTCGAAGTCGGTTCGTTCAACGCGCACCCCGCCGGTCACCCGCAATGGGCCCCAGCTGCCCTGCGCCATGACATAGCCGGCCAGCACGTCCTCCTCAATCCGGTAATCCTCCAGCTGGGAGTCCACCGCGCTGTCGTTGGCGTCCAGTTCAAAGGCCGCCAGGTTGGCACGAACGAAGTCACGCAGCGCGCCGTTGCGGGTGATCGGGCCCCACTGGCCGAGGTCGTAGTCCACCGTCTGCAGCGGGAAGTCTGCAAGGGTGACGTCATCGCCGAAGCCGTCGTAGATTTCGACGTCGATATTGCTGGTCTTCACCCGCTCACGGTTCTTCAGGCCCACCTTCCAGAAGCCCGGCGCGTCGCCCCAGAGCACATCGCGTTGCACGTCGAAGGCCAATTGCCGCTCGTCGTCCTGGGTGAAGCTGTTGCCGCGCTCGATCTCGTCGAGTTCATAGGTGGCAGGGTCGAAATAGCGCGGGCTGGTCCCGGCCAGCAGCGGAATCCGACGCTGCGCAAGATCGTAGCCGGCATCGATGCCCTCGCCGACAAAGGCGACGTTGAGTTCGCCGGGGTTGTCCTCCTCGGCCACCGAGTAGCCGAGCCGGTAATCCAGCGTCCAGCGGTCGATACGCTGCTGGGCGCCGATCAGGCTGCTCTGGATGGTCTGGGTCTCCTTGCGGGCCTCGTCCAGCTTCTCCACTTCCACGCCTCGGAACTGGGCACGGTTGCCGTCCAATGCCAGCACTTCGGCATCATCGGCGCCAAAACCGAACACATTGCTCAGCTGCACTTCGTCGTCGCTGAAGTCGCTGTAGAGATTGCGCCAGTAGAGATCGAGATTCGGGGTGGGCCGCCAGTCGAAGTTGAGGGCGGCGCTGAGGCGTTCGCGGGTAATGCGGTAGTCGCGTTGCTCGGCTTCCTCCAGCCCGAGGAACGTGCCGTTGGGGCCGTCGATGTCGTCGAACCCCGGGGTCTCCACCCCTTCCGAGCCGAACTTGCGCTCGAACCAGCTCACCGCCGCCGCAATGCCGAGGCTGTCGCGCTGGCCGCCCACCGACATCAGGCGGGTCAGACTGGCGGCCAGCTTGGGGCTGGTCTCCTCGTTCTGCTCGTTGTAGCTGCCTTCAGCGCGCAGGGTGAGCGTGTTGCCGCGATCAAAGGCGGTGGCGGTCTGCAGCTCCACGGTGCCGCCGACGGTATCGCCATCCATGTCGGGCAGGTTGGTCTTCTGGATTTCCGCAGTTTCCAGCAAGTCGGCGGAAATCACATCGAGGTTAACCTGACGGGAACCGCCTTCCGGGCCCGGCACGCGCAGGCCGTTGACCGTGGTGGCGGTGAAGGCCGGGTCGATGCCGCGCACCACTAGAAAGCGCCCTTCGCCCTGGTCGCGGAACAGCGACAGCCCCGGCGCCCGCGCCAACGCTTCCGCCACGTTCTGGTCCGGGAACTGGCCGATCGCGTCGGCCGAGATCACCTCTTCGATGCCGTCGGCGTTGAGGGCGCGATTGAGGGCCGCTGCCTGCCCGGCCAGCTGGCCGACCACCAGCACGTTCTCGGTGCGGTTGTCGCTTTCGCCCAGCGTGATGCGCAGCTGTTCCTGCTCGCCCGCTTCGAGGCGGACCTGCGCGGTTTGCTCGGGGGCGCCGAGATAGGTGATCACCAGACGGTATTCACCGGGCGGCAGCGCTGGAAAGTTGAATCGACCATCGCGCTGGGTGACGGCTTCAACCGCCAGCCCTTCGATGCGCACGCGCGCGCCCTCGAACGCAACGGCGCCGCTGGCGTCGGTGACCCGACCCTGCAGCGAGGCGCGGTCGGCTTGTGCCATGGCGGTGCCGCAAAAAGCGGCGGCAGCGGTCGCGATGGCGACGCGCTGCAGCATGCGATTCCCTTTCATCCTGTGATTCCCCGGTTGATGAGCCGGGGAACGCTAAGGATGCGGCGTTACCATCCGATGACGCCGACGCTGCCTTCGATCAAGGCGCCAATGGCGCAGCCGGCAGGGTTGCGGTGGGCTCGGCAACCGCGCCGGCGCGCAGGTGGTTGTCGCCGGCATTGACCGCGTAGGCGGTGGCGAAAGCCTCGCTGCCGCCTGGGGTGTCGACGGTCGACACGTACCAGAACTCGCCGATAGTCTGCGCCGGTGTGATGTCCAGCAGCAGATAGCCGCGCCGGGTGCCCTCGATGTACTTCATGTGCGGATTGGCCAGCCGGATGGCATTGAGCAGCTGCGGCAGCTGGGTCAGCCCCGGCACGATATCGAGGCCGGGCGAGGAGACTGAGGTGGCCACGAACTCAACCCCCAGCGCGCCAGCGCCGGTGAAGGGGTTGTACTGCGCCAGGTTGTCCGGGTCGCGCGCCAGATCCATCGCCCAGGAGCTGTGGATGTCGCCGGTGAGGACCACGGTGTTCTGCACGCCCTGGGTGGCGATGAAGTCGAGGATGTTGCGGCGCTCGGCCTGGTAGCCATCCCACTGATCGCCATTGACGTAGAGGTCGCTAACGCCTTCGCCACCGACCAGCGGCAAGGGCAGGGCATCGAGCACTTCCAGCGGCAGGTTGATGTCAGGCAACGGGGTGGCCTTGAGCTGGCCGAACATCACCTGCTGGCCGATCAGCTTCCAGGTGGCGACGGAACTGCCCATCCCGGCCAGCAGCCAGTCGCGCTGCTCCGGCCCGATCAGGCGGCGCTCCTCGTCAAAGATCACCGGACTGGTGATGGCATTGACCTCGTCGTCACGGTCGTAGAGTCGGGTGTCCAGCATCCACAGGTCCACCAGATTGCCGAACGCCAGGCGGCGCCAGATCCGGTTCGGGTTGCCGGGCTCCGGCAGCCGGATCGGCATCCATTCGTCGTAGGCCTGCTGGCCCCAGGCCTTGCGGACCTGCCACACCCCTTCGACCCCTTCGGTATGGTTCTCGGCGCTGTCGCGCCGCGAGTTGTTGGTGGTTTCGTGGTCGTCCCAGACGCAGATCCAGGGATGCTGACGATGCGCTTCCTGCAGGTCGGGATCGGTCTTGTACTGGGCGTGGCGGCGACGGTAGTCCGATAGCGTCAGGATCTCGGTCGGCGGATCGCAGGGGCGGACATCGCCGTACTCGCCGTCGCCATATTCATAGATGTAGTCACCCAGGTGCAGCACCGCATCCAGATCCGGACGTTGAGCAATGAAGCGATAGGCATTGAAGTAACCGTAGGCGAAGTTCGAGCAGCTCACCACGCCCAGGCGCAGATGCTCAACATTGCCCTGGGGCGCCGTGCGGGTGCGGCCCAAGGGGGACTCGAAGCCCAAGGCGCGGAAGCGGTAGTAGTAGGTCTTGCCGGGGGCAAGCCCGGTGGCATCGAGCTTTACGGTCCAGTCGCGGCTGGCGGCCGCCAGGGTGGCGAAGCTGCGGGCATCGACCGTGAGTTCGGGGTCTTCGGCGATGACCACCATGCCCGGAATATCTCCCTCGATGCCGGCCGGTGGCGTCACCCGCGTCCACAGGATGACGCGGTCACTCAGCGGGTCGCCAGAGGCCACGCCGTGAAGGAAGGGGTTCTGGTCACTGCCGAGGCTGAGGGCGCCGCTGCTGCCACAGCCCGGCAGGAACGGCGCGGCGGCGGCGAGCGCACCGGCGCCGCTGGCGCGCTTGAGAAAGTCCCGCCGCGACCAGCCACGACGCTTGATGCGAATCCGCCCCATGTCCCACTCCCCAACCCATTCCGAAAACGCACCACACTAGCGCGCGATGGCGACAGTTTGATGGCAACGGGCTCAGGGAGCCAGCGCCGGGGCATCGTCCCGCGGTGTTTGCGGGCTGTTGCGTGGCAGGCGGGTGATGTGTCGAGACCCCGCGGCGGTGGCATAGCCGGTGGCGAAGGTCTCCATGCCGCCGGGCTCGGTGATGGTGGAGACGTACCAGTACTCGCCGACGGTTTCGGCCGCGGTGATGTCCAGCAGCAGGTAGCCGCGACGGGTGACCTCGACGTATTGCATGTGCGGATTGAGCAGGCGCAGCGCGTTGGCCAGCTGCGGTGCACTGGCGAGCTGATCAAAGCCGCTGGAGGTCACCGAAGTGGCCACGTACTCCACCCCCAGGCTGCCGGCGCCGGTAAGCGGGTTGTACTGCAACAGATTCTCGGGGTCGCGGGTCAGGTCCATCACCCAGGAGCTGTGGATGTCACCGGTGAGCACCACGAAGTTGTCGACGTCCTGGGCAGCAAGATGATCAAAGATGGCGGCCCGTTCGGCCGGATAGCCATCCCACTGGTCGGGGTTGGCGTAGATGTCGGTGAGCCCCTCGCCGCTGGCGAATAGCGGAATCGGCAGCTCCGCCAACGCCGCCACGGGAATCCCCAAGTCCGGCAGCGGCGTGGCCTTGAGCTGGCCGAACATCACCTGCTGCCCCACCAGTTTCCAGGTGGCGGTGGAGGCTGTCAGTCCCGACAACAGCCAGTCGCGCTGCTGCGGACCGATCAGGCGGCGGTCCGCGGCGAAGCTGTTGGGGTCGTTGATGCCGAGTTCGTCGTCACGGTCGAACAGACGCGTGTCCAGCATCCACAGGTCCATCAGCTGGCCAAACTGGAAGTGGCGCCAGATGCGATTGGGATTGCCCGGCTCCGGCAGTCGGATCGGCATCCACTCGTCATAGGCCTGCTGCGCCCAGGCCTTGCGGATCGCCCATACCCCCTCCTCACCTTCGGTGTGGTTCTGCGCGCTGTCGCGGCGGGAGTTGTTGGTGGACTCGTGATCGTCCCAGACCGCGATCCAGGGGTGCTGTCGGTGCGCCAACTGCAGGTCCGGGTCGGCCTTGTACTGGGCGTGGCGTACCCGGTAGTCGGCCAGTGTCAGAATCTCCGCCGGCGGTTCGTGGCCGCGGCCCACGGATCCCTGGCCGCCGCTCTCATAGAGGTAGTCGCCCAAGTGCAAGACCGCGTCGAGATCGGCCCGCGCGCCGATGAAGCGGTAGGCGTTGAAGAAACCTGCGGGGTAGTTGGAACAGCTCACCACCGCGATACGCAGGCGCTCCGTGCTCAGCGGCGCACTGCGGGTGCGTCCGATCGGGGAGTCCGCGCCCAGCGCAGAAAACCGGTAGTAATAGGTCTGGCCGGGTTGCAGGCCGCTGGCATCCAGCTTCACGGTCCAGTCGCGCGCGGCCTCCGCCGTCACCGCCAGCGTGCGTGCGTTGACCTTCAGGGCCGGATCGTCGGCCACGGTGACGGTCCCGGGGATGTCGCCGACCATGCCCTCCGGAGGGGTCACCCGCGTCCACAGAATCACCCGGTCGGGCAGCGGATCGCCTGAGGCCACGCCGTGCTGAAACACGCGAGCCTGTGGCGACAGGCTCAACCCATCGCTGCCGCCGCAGCCGGCCAGCGGCAGGGCGCCGGCGGCGAGACCGGCGGCGCCGGCGCGGCGCAGGAAGGTACGGCGCGACCAGCCGCGCTTCGGTTCACGGAAACGACCCATGGATATTACGCTCGGGAATGTGGCACCCGATCATAGACCGGCCGTGCTGCAGCCTGATGGCAGCGTCAGGTCTTGAGCCAACGCCAGAGCGTGGTGCGGGAGATCCCCAGCTCAGCCGCCAGAGCCTGGCGGTCCCCATCAAGAGCGGCCAGTCGTTGCTGCAAGGCGCCCAACCCGGGACGACCTCGGGCGGCCGGCGTCGCCGTTGGCGCCGCCAGCTCCGGCGTCAAGCTGCGCAGGGTGGGCAGATCGAGCCGCACGACGCCCGCGACCTGGCAGCGCTCCAGAAGATTCCGCAGTTCCCGCACGTTGCCGGGCCAGGAATAGGCCTGCAACTGCGCCAGCGCCGCCGCGTCCACGGGAAGTGGTGGCGCGCCCAGTATCTGCCGAAGATGTGCGATCAGGGGCAGCAGGTCGTCCGGGCGTTCACGCAGCGGCGGCAGTGACAGCCGCAACACGTTGAGGCGGTAGTAGAGATCCGCACGCAGCCGCCCATCAGCCACCGCCGCCTCGACGTTTCGATGGGTGGCGGCGATCACCCGCAGGTCCACCGGCTGCGGCCGGGTGCCTCCCACCCTGACCACTTCGCGCTGCTCCAGCACCCGCAGCAGACGGGTTTGTAGCGGCGTCGGCATCTCACCGATTTCGTCCAGCAGCAAAGTGCCGCCATGGGCGGCTTCGATGAGACCGGCGCGGCCGCCGCGGCGAGCGCCGGTGAACGCACCTTCGTCGTGGCCGAACAGCTCGGCTTCCAGCAGGCTTTCGCTGAGTGCGCCGCAGTTGACGGCCACGAAGGGCCGGCCTGCGCGGGGACCGAGCGCATGGACCGCACGGGCCACCCGCTCCTTGCCCGTCCCGCTTTCGCCCAGCAGCAACAGCGTGGCATCGCTCGCGGCCAGTCGCGGCAGCGCGGTGCGAACCGACTCGGCGACGATACTGTCGCCCACGAACGGTGCCGCCGGCCGCGCCTCGCGCCGTCGGCGTGCGCTGCGCGGGCTCCCGGGCGCCATCAGCGCGCACAGGTCCAGGGCTTGGTCAAAGGCGGCACGCGTCGATTCCTCGGAGTAGAGCAGGACGCCGGCCAGCCCCTGTTGCTCGGCCAGTTCGATGGTGAGCCCGGTGCCGACCACGGCGCCAATGCCCAGGTTGCGCAGCTCCGACACCCGCAGTCGGGCTTCCTCGGCGGTGACAAAGGCGCGCTGTTCGATGGGCAGGGCAAAGGCGCGGCAGAAGTCGGCGAAGGCGGGCATGTCGGCGGCGTGGGTGATCACCCCCAGCCGTGGCGAGACCGCGCGCGCGCGGGCCAGCGCTTGCATCAGGTCGAAGCCCGAGGGGCGGATCATCACCACCGGCACCGGCATGCGGCTGCGCAGGTAGGCGCCATTGGAGCCGGCGGCGATCAGCACGTCATAGGGGTGTTGCTGATGCTGGCGACGCAGGTGCCGCACCGCCTCTTCAAAGCCGAGCGGGACCAGTTCGATGTCGGCACGAGCATCAAATTGCGGGATGACATCGCCGAGCAGGGCCGACAGGCGGGTCACCGCCACCACACCGATGCGCGGGCGGGAATCGACAGGTCGTGTTTCATTCGTCATGAAACATTATGAAACCGCAATGCGATGAAACGAAACACAAGAGCAAGATGGGTGCTTCAAGTCATTGATTTTATTGTGTCTGATGAGTGGCCCTCGTTTGGCATGGGCTTTGTTATCCACGATGCCCCCATCCCGCGAGACCTGCCATGTCCCAACCCCTTTCTGCTGGCGCCCGCTTCCGCGCCGCGCTCGCTGCCGAAAAACCGCTGCAGGTGATCGGCGCCATCAATGCCAACCATGCGCTGCTGGCGCAGCGCGCCGGCTTCAAGGCGATCTACCTGTCCGGCGGCGGCGTCGCGGCCGGATCGCTGGGCCTGCCGGATCTCGGCATCAACACGCTGGATGACGTGCTGGTGGACACACGGCGCATCACCGATGTCTGTGACCTGCCGCTGCTGGTGGACATCGACACCGGCTTCGGCCCCTCGGCGTTCAACATCGAGCGCACCATCAAGAGCCTGATCAAGGCGGGCGCCGCCGCCTGTCACATCGAGGACCAGGTGGGCGCCAAGCGCTGCGGCCATCGCCCCGGCAAGGAGATCGTCACGCAGGGCGAGATGGTGGACCGGGTGAAGGCCGCGGCCGATGCCAAGACCGACCCGGACTTCTTCCTCATCGCCCGCACCGACGCCATCCAGGCCGAGGGTGTGGATGCCGCCATCGAACGCGCCATTGCCTGTGTTGAAGCCGGCGCCGACGGCATCTTTGCCGAAGCGGCCTACGACCTGCCGACCTACCAGAAGTTTGTCGACGCGGTGAAGGTGCCGGTGCTGGCCAACATCACCGAGTTCGGGGCCACCCCGCTGTTCACCCGTGAGGAGCTGGCGTCGGTGGGGGTCAGCATTCAGTTGTATCCGCTGTCGGCCTTCCGCGCGGCCAACAAGGCGGCCGAGGCGGTCTACACTTCCATCCGTGCCCAGGGGCATCAGAAAGATGTGATCGACCTGATGCAGACCCGCGCCGAGCTGTATGACCGGATCGGCTACCACGCTTTCGAGAACAAGCTGGACGCCCTCTTCGCCGCCAAGAAGCAGTGAGCGACAGCCGCAAATTGACCTTTCAGGAGACAACATGAGCGACGCAACCCCCACCCCCGGTTTCAAGCCCAAGAAGTCCGTGGCCCTCAGCGGCACCGCAGCCGGCAACACCGCCCTCTGCACGGTGGGCCGCAGCGGCAATGACCTGCACTATCGCGGCTACGACATCCTCGATGTCGCCACAACCTGCGAGTTCGAAGAGATCGCCTACCTGCTGGTGCACGGCAAGTTGCCGACCACCGCTGAATTGGCCGGGTACAAGGCCAAGCTGAAGGCCCTGCGCGGGCTGCCGGCGGCGGTAAAGGTCGCGCTGGAGCAGTTGCCGCCGTCCTCGCATCCGATGGATGTGATGCGCACCGGCGTGTCGGTGCTCGGCTGCGTCAAGCCCGAGAAGGACGACCACAACCACCCGGGCGCCCGCGACATCGCCGACAAGCTGATGGCCTCGCTGGGCTCGATGCTGCTGTACTGGTACCACTTTGCCTACAACGGCAAGCGCATCGAAGTGGAAACCGACGACGACTCGATCGGTGGCCACTTCCTGCACCTGCTGCACGGCGAGAAGCCGCGTGACACCTGGGTGCGTGCCATGCACACCTCGCTGATCCTCTATGCCGAGCATGAGTTCAACGCCTCCACCTTCACCTCGCGGGTGGTGGCCGGCACCGGCTCCGACATGTATTCCGCCATTTGCGGTGGCATCGGCGCCCTGCGCGGACCCAAGCACGGCGGTGCCAACGAGGTGGCCTTCGAGATCCAGAAGCGCTACGACAACCCGGATGAAGCGGAAGCCGACATCCGTGCCCGCGTCGATAAGAAGGAAGTGGTGATCGGCTTCGGCCACCCGGTGTACACGGTGTCCGACCCCCGCAACAAGGTGATCAAGGAAGTTGCGCGCCAGCTCTCAGAAGAGCAGAAGAGCATGAAGATGTACGACATCGCCGAGCGCCTGGAATCGACCATGTGGGAAATCAAGAAGATGTTCCCCAACCTCGACTGGTTCAGCGCCGTGAGCTATCACATGATGGGCGTGCCGACCGACATGTTCACCCCGCTGTTCGTGATCGCCCGCACCGCCGGCTGGAGCGCGCACGTCATCGAGCAGCGGATTGACGGCAAGATCATCCGCCCGTCCGCCAACTACGTGGGGCCGGAAGACCAGAAGTTTGTGCCGATCGCACAGCGAAGCTGAGCCGATGCACCCGGGGAAGCCGCCTGCGGGCGGCTTCCTTTTTTTTGGGCGCGGAGTAGAGTGGCGGGCCGACGGCGCCATAGAGCGCTGCCTGATCCGAGGAGCCCTGCGCATGCCGCGCAAGCCATTGAAACCGCGCACGGAGCCGCCCTACCGCATCAAGGACCTGGTCGAACAGACTGGGGTCTCGCGCGAGGCGATCCGTTTCTACATCAACGAGGGCCTGTTGCCGCCCCCGGAGAAGAGCGCGCGCAACATGGCCTGGTATGGACAGGTCCACCTCGACCAGCTTCAGCAGATCAAGCGTCTGCAACGGGATCATTTCCTGTCACTGAAGGCGATTCGCATGGTGCTGGGTGGTGCCGGAGACCCCGAGTTCACGCCCACCCAGTTGGCTTCGCTGCAACGGATTCGGCAGCGGCTCAGCGCCACCCAGGGGCGCCTGTCGATGTCGGAACCGCCGGAAAAGCTGGCGCTGGATTTCGGCCTGTCACGGCTGGAACGCAAGGAACTGAGGGACCTCGGCGTGGCGGCGTCCGGCGTCGCCACGATCAGCGACGTCGAGATCGTCAAGCTCTGGATCAGTCTGCGTGATGCCGGGCTGACCCTGGATCGCGGCTTCAGCCCGAAGGACATCGGCCATGTGCTGGAGGCCGCCCGCCATGTGCTCGACAACGAGCTGGAAATCTTCCGCGACCGCATGCGCGGGCTCGATATCCAGGAGCTGATCGCCATTATCGACACCGCCATTCCGGCCATCAGCAAGCTGTTCGTCACCATGCACGAGCGCGCGGTCTACCAGTTCATCGACGACCTGCTCGAGCGCAGCGTGCAAGCACCGGCGTCACAGCAGGCCCAGCGGGGCGCCGGACCCCATGGACCCGCCATCCATTGAGCCGGGCGCCGCATCTGCTGCCCGATGCCGCCCGTATCACGGGATACTTGACGCTTCATTGGCGGTGTGGGTTATTCTGAGTACCTTAACAACGCACTATACTTTCGATAGCGCAGGGGAAGGCCTAGGTTGAGGCGCGCCCGGGCTAGGCAGTCACGAGGAGAGTTCATCAATGCATGATTCGCGCGGCGCGTTTGCGCAGGCTTTTGTCCGCATCACGGAACCGCTGATCTTCAGCCGGCGCTGGATCACCCTGACGGTGATGGGCATTCTCACCGTGTTGCTGGGCTGGCAGGCCACCGGGCTGCGCATCGATGCCGGCTTCGAGAAGCAGATCCCCCTGCAGCACCCCTACATCCAGATCTACAAGCAGTACGAAAAGGAGTTCGGGGGCGCCAACACCACCCTGGTGGCGCTGAGCCAGAACGATGGCGACATCTACAACGCCGAGTTCATGAAGACCCTGCGGGCGCTGACCGATGCGGTTTACTTCACGCCCGGCATGGACCGCTCGCGCGTCAGCTCCATCTTCACCCCGGACGTGCGCTATCTGGAGGTGGTGGAGGGCGGTTTCCAGGGCGGCAACGTGGTACCGGCCGACTTTACCCCCACACCGGAAATGCTGGCCCGCGTGCGCTCCAACGTGGAAAAGGCCGGCATCGTCGGCCGCCTCATCGCCAACGACCATGGCGGCGCCATGGTGTTTTCCGAGCTGCTGGAACGCAATCCGGTCAGCGGCGAGAAGCTGGACTACATCGCCACGGCCCACCGGCTTGAAGACATCCGCCGGCGCTTCACCACCGAGACTCGCTATCAGTACACGCTGAAAGAGGACCTGCCACCGCTCAAGGCCGGCGACATCGTCAAGACCGGCTACACCGACGAGCGCGGCCCGCTGTTCGACTTCCTCGACGTCAAGGTGATCATGCCCAACGAAGAGGGCCTCGAGGTCGAGCGCGAGGTCCCGGGGTCGATGCTGGAGGTGGTCGAGGAAAGCAATCCCGACTACAACCCCAACATCGATATCCACATCATCGGGTTCACCAAGGCGGTCGGCGATATCGCCGACAGCGCGCTGGAAGTGTTCAGCTACTTCGGCCTGACGGTGTTCCTGGTGTGGATGCTGCTCGCCTGGTACTGCGGCTCGTTCAAGGTGGCCTTCCTGCCCACCGCCTGCGGCATTCTCGCCGTGGTGTGGGAACTGGGCATGCTGCACCTGTTTGGTTTCGGACTCGATCCGTTTGCCGTGCTGATGCCCTTCATCGTCCTGGCCATCAGTACCAGTCACGGCATCCAGATCACCAACTTCTGGCTCAACGAGACGGCGGATCACGGCCTGGGCGCCTTCGACGCTGCGGTGGCCACCTATCGTCGACTGGTGATTCCCGGGATCTCCGCACTGGCGACCAACTTCGTCGGTTTCGGCACCATCTTCCTCATCCCCATCGACATCATCCGCGAGATGGCCGCCAACGCCATGTTCGGTCTGGTGGCGATTGTGTTGTGCAAGAAGGTGCTGCTGCCCTGCCTGCTCACGTACGCCAACCTCAAGGACCCCAAGAAGTTCCGCGAGCACCAGCACGCGCGCGATGCCAAGCTGGAGCCGGTATGGCGCGGCCTGTCGCTGATCACGCTGAAGCCGGTGGCCGCCGTGGTGCTGCTGATGGGCGCCGGGCTGTGGGCCACCGGGCACTGGATTGCCCAGGACCTGAAGATCGGCGAACTGCATGACGGCGTGCCGGAACTGCGCCCCGATGCCCGCTACAACCTGGACTCCGCGAAGATCGTCAAGGACTTCGCCATCGGGGTGGACGTGCTCAAGGTGGTGGCCGAAGGCAAGCCTGACGGCTGTATCGACCACAGCATTGTCTCGCTGATGGACCGCTTCGCCTGGCGCATGGAGAACACCCCGGGCGTGCAGTCGACCCTGTCACTGCCGAAGATGCAGAAGCTGGTGTTCAACAGCTACACCGAGAGCAATCCCAAGTTCAACGCGCTGCCGCGTGAAAGTGGGGCGCTGGTGGTGACGGTGCAGCCGTTCCCCAGCTCCACCGGCCTGCTCAACGAAGACTGCAGCGCCATGCCGGTGTTCATCTTCACGCAGGACCACAAGGCCGAGACCATCGACGTCATCATCGCGGCCATCAACGAATTCCGCGACGAGTTGCCCGAGGACGCCCCGGTCACGTTCCAGCTCGCCACCGGCAACGTCGGGGTGATGGCGGCGGTCAACGATGTCATCAAGGAAACCGAGTACACCGTGCTGCTGTGGCTGTTCCTCGGCATCGGCGTCTGCGTGGCGTTGTCGTTCCGCAGCTTTGCCGGCCTGGTCTGCGTGCTGGTGCCGCTGGCGCTGGTCCACGTGGTGAGCTACGCCGTGATGGTGTACCTGGAGATCGGCGTGAAGTTCTCCAACATTGCGGTGGCGGCGTTCGCGGCCGGCATCGGCGTGGACTACGGCATCTACATCTACAGCGTGCTGGAAGAGAATGTGCTGCAGAAGGGCATGAAGCTGCGCGAGGCCTACCAGAACACCCTGCACCAGACCGGCAAGGCGGTGATCTTCACCGCGTTGACGCTGGGCGCCACGGTGTGCACCTGGTTGTTCTCCAACCTGCAGTTCCAGGTCGACATGGGCATCCTGTTGACGCTCATGTTCTTTGCCAACGCCATCGCTGCGGCCATCCTGCTGCCGGCATTCGCCGCTTTCCTACTGAAAGCGCCGAAAGACGGCGGTTCCAAGGCGGCGGCATCGGCGTAAGCTGACGATGTGACGGCGCCCCCTTTTCGGGGGTGTCGGTTCCGGTTTTACGGTGGAGCCTGCAGGACACGGCAGGTCCCGCTTCCACAAGGAGGATAGGTGTCATGAAACGATCAATGATGAAACTGACCGCGCTGGCGGCCATGGTGATGGCTTCCGGCACCACCTGGGCAGCGGTGTCCGCTGAAGAAGCCGCCCGCCTGGGCAAGGACCTCACCCCGATTGGCGCCGAGCGCGCCGGCAATGCCGACGGCACCATTCCCGAGTGGACCCCGGCCGAGCGTCGCGGCGAACTCAAGGCGGTGTATCCGAACAACCCCGAGTTCGACGCTGAAAAGCCGATCTTCACCATCACCGCGCAGAATGTCGGCCAGTACGCCGACAAGCTGACCGAGGGTCACAAGGAGCTGCTCAAGCGCTATCCGCAGACCTACAAGATGAACGTGTACAAGAGCCATCGGGATGTGAACTTCCCGAAGGAAGTGCTTGACGCCACCATCAAGAACGCCACCACGGCCAAGCTGGAAGGGGTGGACAACCCGGTCGGCGGCCAGCTCGGCTTCCCGTTCCCCATTCCGAAGAGCGGTGCCGAAGTGGTCTGGAACCACCGTGTGAAGTGGCGCGGCAATGACGTGCGCCGCTACAACAACCAGATGATCGTGCAGCAGGACGGCAGCTTCTCGCTGACCAAGATCGTCGAGGACGTCACCTTCTTCTACGCCAACTCGGCCAACGACAACCCGCCGGCACTGAAGCCGGGCACCGACTTCCTGCGTTATCTGTCGGAAACCATTTCACCGCCCCGTATCGCCGGCACCTACATCCTGGTGCACGAGAAGGCCGGTGCCGGGACCGACGGTCGCGCGGCGTGGCTCTATGCCCCGGCGCTGAAGCGCATCCGTCGCGCGCCGGCGGTCTGCTGCGACAACCCGTATGAAGGCACCGACGGTCACCAGTTCTATGACCAGGTGGACATGTACAACGGGGTGCTGGAGCGCTTCACCTGGAAGCTGGTCGGCAAGAAGGAAATGTACATTCCGTACAACTCCAACAAGATGGCCGGCCCGCAGACCAAGTACGACGACATCGCTTCGCCGAACCACGTCAACCCGGATCTGCCGCGCTACGAGCTGCACCGCGTGTGGGTGGTCGAGTCCGAGAACAAGCCCGACATGCGCCACACCTTCAAGCTGCGTCGCATCTATGTGGATGAGGACAGCTGGAACGTGGTCGCCATCGACAACTACGACCAGCAGGGCAAGCTGATGCAGTTCCAGGAAGGCAACCTGGTGACCTACTACAACGTACTGGCCACCACCACCCAGCCTGAAACCATCTATCACTTCAACTCGGGCCGCTACTTCGTCACCGCCATGGGTAACGAAGACCAGCCGTACGACAACACGGTGACCTACCCCTCCAACTTCTTCGAAGCGAACACCATTCAGACCCGCGCCTCGAAGTAAGCCAGCCGATGCCCGCCGCCGGCCATGTTGGCCGGCGGCGGGTCCTTGATTCACCCAACCACAAAGCCTGAACAACATGATTCGGTCCCTGCTGATCCGGTGTCTTCCCCTGTTGCTGATTCCCCTCGCCGGTCCGGCGGGTGCCTACCAGACCTCGGTACGCCTGTTCGACAAGGATGTCGGTGTGGTGCTCAACAACACGGTCACCTTTGGCGCCTCGTGGCGCCTGCAGGACCAGGCCAGCGACCTCATCAGCAAGGGCGCCATTGATCCGGACCTGTGCTCCGGCCAGTTCCAGACCTGTCAGGGCCTGTTCCGCGAGCAGACCTTCCCTGCCGCCCGTCTCGCCGCTGCCCCAGGGCAGGCGTCGATCAACTTCGACGACGGCAACCTTAACTACGACCGTGGCGATCTCGTGCAGATGCCGCTGAAGTACAGCCACGATTTCCGCTTCACCTGGGACAACTACGGCATCTTCATCCGTGGGATCGGCATCTACGACCACCACAACTATGATGACTTCGAAACCTTCAGTCCCAACAAGATCACATCCGCCAACGTCAACGACGTCGGCGTGCAGTCCGGCAATCGCACCTCCAACCGCTACTTCGACCAAGTGTTCGGACCGGGTGGGGTGGTGCGCGAACAGCGTGCGCGCAATGAGGCCGAGGAGATCGGTCTGCGCTACGACCTGCTGGATGCCAACTTCTTTGCCAACATTCCGCTTGACGACATCCGTACCCTGAACCTGCGCATCGGCCGTCAGACCGTGAACTGGGGCCAGAGCACGGTGGCGGTGGTGAACAGCGTCAACCAGGCACAGCCGGTCAACACCAACTCGTTGTACCGCCTCGGCTTCGGCCTGCTGGAGGAGCTGTTCGTGCCGGTGAACATGGTGCGTGCCAGCACCGAGATCTTCGGTGGCATCACCATGGAGGCCTACTACCAACTGGAGTGGGAGCCGATCGAGATCCCCACGGCCGGCAGCTTCATGTCCTTCGTCGACATCGGCACCGACAACCAGCGCAACACCGTCAACCTGGCTTTCGGTCAGGCGCCGGACGACCCCGAGTTTCTCGGCAACCCGCTGGACAACCCGCTCACCCTGATCACCGGCACCGCGCTCACCGCCGAGCGTCTGCCCGATCGCGATGCGCGCGACTCCGGCCAGTACGGCGTGTCGTTCAAGTACTACGCCGACAACATCAACAATGGCACCGAGTTCGGTGTCTATTTCATGAATTACCACTCGAAGCTGCCCTACGTCAGCTTCTTCTCTACCGATGCCAGTTGTGCCCGTGCCGCCGGTAACGCGCAGGGCATTGATGCGCGGAACACCAGCGAGTTCTTCACGGTTTGCCCAAACCTGCCGACCTCGGAGCTGACCCTGGCCGGGCAGGCGGCGCTGCTGGGCGATGTGCTGTCGTTGACCGCGCAGCGCCCGGGGATCGGCACCGAGCTCGGGTTGATTGACGGCAACGTGCTGGGCCTGGCCAACCTGCTGCTGCCGCGCCCCGGTCTGCCGACGTCCAGCGCGGTGCCCTTCGACACGGCCAAGCTGCAGCTGGAATACCCCGAGGACATCCGTATGTTCGGGGCCGACTTTACGACGACCTATGGCGAGTATTCGTTCCAGGGCGAAGTCAGCTACCGCCCCAACGTGCCGCTGCAGGTGGCGCTGATCGACGTGGCGTTCTCGGCGTTCGGTCCCGTGCTGTCCAGCTGTCACAATGAATCAGTGGGTTGCTTCGGCACGTCAGCCGGTCTCGGGTTCAACGAAAATGGTGATTCCGTCATCTACGAAGGCAATGACTTCGTCGTCGACAATCAGGGCACCAACCCGTTCCCGGACACCATCAATCTGGCGGTCGGTGCCGTGCCCGGTTCGGCGCGCTCCTTCCCCAGCTTCCTGATCCCCTGGCGCTATGGCGCCGATGCGATCGGCAACAATGCGCCTAACAGCTACATTCAGGGCTGGATCCCCGGCAAGGTCGCGCAGTACAACCTCGGGGCCACCCGCGTGCTCGGCCCCAACGAGAACTGGATCGGCGCCGACCAGGTGATTCTCATCTACGAATTCGCCGGCACCCACGTGCTCAACATGCCGGACTTCGATGAGCTGCAGATCGAAGGCCCCCTGACCGCCTACACCCACGCCAGTGCCGGCGCCGATGGCACCGGCGCGGACGGCTCGCGTCTGGCCTGTTCCACCAATCCGACCTGCTCACTCGGTGCCGATGGTTTGCGCTTCAACCCCACCCAGGCGCCGCGCAATGCCTATGCCGATGCCTTCTCCTGGGGCTATCGGATTGTCGGCCGCATTGCCTATGAGTCGGTGCTGCCGGGGATCAGCGTGCAGCCGCTGTTCATCTGGGCGCACGACATCAACGGAAACTCACCGGGACCCGCCGGCAACTTCGTGGAGGGCCGCAAAGCCCTCAACCTGTTGCTGGAAACGCGCTACGGCCCGTCCTACGCCTTCACCATTGCCTACAACACCTTCTTTGGTGCCGGCAGCAACAATCTTTACCGTGACCGCGACAACCTCGGCTTCTTCTTCAAGTACCAGTTCTGACGGTCACCCCAGCGAGAGATAACCATGATCCTGTCCTCGATGCTTCGTCCTTTCCGTCCGGCATTGCTGCCGCTTTTGGCCTTGGGATTCGTGACTCCGGCGGTTCTGGCGCAGGACGCTGAGACGGCCCAGCCCCGGCCCGCGGAGATCGCGCCGAAGTCGGCACAGGCCCTGCTCACCGCCATCACGTCGGCGGGTGATCATCTGGTCGCCGTGGGGTCTCGCGGGCACGTGCTGGTGTCGACGGCCGATCAAACACGCTGGAAGCAGGTGCCGATCCCGGTTCGCGGGCTGCTCACCGACGTTCGCTTCATCGACGAGCGGACCGGTTGGGTAGTGGGCCACGACGCGGTGATCCTGAAAACGACGGATGCGGGGGAAACCTGGGCGCTGCAGCATTTCGATGCCACCGCCGAGCCGCTGCTCACGATCGTTCCGGTATCGGCCGAGCACATCTATGCCTTCGGTGCCTACGGCCTGCTGCTGGAAAGCACCGACGGCGGCGCCAACTGGGCCCCTAAGGCCTCCGAGATTGCCGATGAAGGCTTCCATCTCAACGCGGTCACCCGTCTCGGTGACAACAGCCTGCTGCTGGTGGGCGAGATGGGCATGCTGGCCCGTTCCGAAGACAACGGTGAGACCTGGGCGCGTCTGCCGGCCCCGTATGACAGCTCGCTGTTTGCGGTGGCGGCTCGCGGCGACAAGGGTGCAGTGATCGCCGGTCTGCGCGGCAACGTGTTCGTGACCGAGGATGTGAGCGCCGGAGAGTGGACCGCGATCGAGACCGATTCCGTGCAGTCCATCTTCAACATCGTGCCGCAGGCCGATGGGGGCTACGTGTTGGTGGGCCTCAATGCCTCACTGCTGCGACTGGCGCCGGATGGCCGCGTCAGCGAGTTGTCGCCGCAGTTGGTGGAAGCCGACGGTGTGGTGCCGGAGCTGCCCCATGTCGCGCTCAAGGCCAACGGGGTCAATGATGTCGAAGCCGGCGCCTATGCCGATGCCGAGCTGGTAGCGGGCGGGCTGGTCACGGTGGGTGATTTTGGCATTCGCCGCTGGTCACTCAACTGAGCTTCGATGGCGGCCTATGAGAGAAACGGATTGCGGGGACAGCAGGTTTGATTGACACTCCGTAAGAGTGTTTTTCGGTGAAGGCACGGCCCACAGAGGCCGGCCCACCGCAGGTGCGAAACTGGAAAGGAGAGCAACATGAACGTGGGCAAGCGGGCACGTCATCAGCGTGCACGGGTGGCGTTGGGGATGGCGCTGGCGATGGCCATGCCGTCGGCAATCGCCTTCGAAACCAGCTTTGATATGTTCGGAAAGAACGTCAACGCCATCTTCAACAACACCTTCACCTTCGGTGCTTCCTGGCGTCTGCAGGACCAGGCATCTGACCTGATCGGCAAGAGCAATCTCGATCCCGATCTGTGCCGTGGCGTGTTCCAGAGCTGCCAGGGCCTGCACCGCCTGCAGAACTTCCCGGCCGAGCGGCTTGCCAACGCACCGGGGCAGGGGTCGATCAACTTCGACGACGGCAACCTCAACTACGACAAGGGTGACATCACCCAGATGCCGCTGAAGTTCACCCACGACTTCCGCTTCACCTGGGACAACTACGGCATCTTCGTCCGTGGGATCGGTATCTACGATCACCACAACTACGATGATTTCGAGACCTTCAGTCCCAATAAGATCACCGCCGAGAATGCCGGCGATGTGTTGATCACAGGTGATAGCCGGATATCGAATCGCTACTTCGATGGGGTCTACCAGTCGGGTGGTGTGGTGCGCGACGTCCGCAGTGGCCAGGAAGCGCGCGAGATCGGCCTGCGCTACGACCTGCTGGACGCCAACTTCTTTGCCAACATTCCGCTGGACGATATTCGTACGCTGACCCTGCGTATCGGCCGTCAGACGGTGAACTGGGGCCAGAGCACGGTGGCGGTGGTCAACAGCGTCAACCAAGCACAGCCGGTGAATGCCAACGCGCTGTACCGCCTCGGCTTCGGCTTGCTGGAAGAGCTGTTCGTGCCGGTTAATATGATCCGCGCCAGCACCGAGGTATTTGCCGGGATCACCATGGAGGCCTACTACCAGCTGGAGTGGCAGCCGATCGAGATCCCCACCGCCGGCAGCTTCATGTCCTTTGTCGACATTGGCACCGACAACCAGCGCAATGTGGTGAACCTCGCCTTCGGCGGCGCCGCGGATGACCCGGACTTCGTTGGGGCCCCGCTGGACAACCCGCTCACCGCGATCACCCACACCACGCTGAGTGCGCAGCGCCTGCCGGATCGCGATGCGCGTGACTCAGGGCAGTACGGCGTCTCCTTCAAGTACTACGCCGACAACATCAACAACGGTACCGAATTTGGTGCCTACTTCATGAACTACCACTCGAAGCTGCCCTACGTCAGCTTCTTCTCCACGGACCTGAGCTGTGCGCGACAGCTGGGGGCCAATGGGCTGCCGGCACGCAATACCACCGAGCTGCTCAATCGCTGTCCCAACATGCCCATCGCTGGCAGTTCGCTGAGGGGGCAGACCAACCTGCTGCTGGATGCCGTCAACCTTAGCGCGCAGCGTCCTGGCATTGCGCTGACCGAACTCGGCTTGCTGGATGGCAACCCCTTGAGCCTTGCCAACCTGCTGTTGCCGCGGCCTGGGCTGCCGGAATCCAGCGTGGTCCCATTCGACTCTGCCCAGCTGCTGATCGAATATCCTGAAGATCTGCAGATGTTTGGGGCGGACTTCACCACCACATTCGGGGACTATTCGTTCCAGGGGGAGGTCTCGTACCGGCCGGACGTGCCATTACAGGTGGCCCTGGTTGATGTTGCGTTCTCCGCCTTTGGGCCGACCTTGGCGAGCTGCCACAACACCGAGGTCAACGGCCAGGCGCTTGATTGCGCCGGTTCGAGCGCCGGACTGGGGTTCAATGAGAGTGGCGACTACGTCCTCTACGACGGAAACGACTACACCGACGCAAGCGGCAACAACCCTCGCCCTGACACCGTCAATCTGATCGTCGGTGCGGTCCCGGGTTCTGCACGGTCTTTTCCGAGCTTCCTGATTCCCTATCTGTATGGCGACGACGCCATCGGCAATAACGCGCCAAACAGCTACATCCAGGGTTGGATTCCGGGGCGTGTCGCCCAGTACAACCTGGGCGCCACCCGCGTCCTCGGGGCCTCGGAGAACTGGATCGGCGCCGACCAGGTCATCCTGCTGTACGAAGTGGCCGCCACCCATGTGCTGAACATGCCGGACTTCGACGAGCTGCAGATCGAAGGCCCCTTGACCGCCTACACCCACGCCAGCGCCGGGGCCGACGGCAGCGGTGCCGACGGCTCGCGACTGGCCTGTTCGTCCAACCCCACCTGCACCGTGGGCCCCGACGGACTGCGCTTCAACCCCTACCAGACACCGCGCAGCGCCTATGCCGATGCCTTCTCCTGGGGTTATCGCATTGTCGGTCGTATCGCGTACGAGTCGGTACTGCCGGGCATCAGCATCCAGCCGCTGTTCATCTGGGCCCACGACATCAACGGCAACTCGCCGGGGCCGGCGGGCAACTTCGTCGAAGGCCGCAAGGCACTGAACCTGCTGCTGGAGACCCGGTACGGCTCCTCCTACGCGTTCACCGTGTCGTACAACACCTTCTTCGGCGCCGGCAGCAACAATCTGTACCGCGACCGCGACAACCTGGGCTTTTTCTTCAAGTACCAGTTCTGACCGGCCTTTTCCGGTAACGGTGCCCCGCCTCGGCGGGGCATTTTTTTGCGCTGCAACAAATGCTTGACATATGACCAAAATATGAACCTTGCTTCCTTTGTGAATCAGGTTCAATATTCGCGCCCTCAGTCAATCGGGGGCATTCCCTTCTCATGGGCACGCGTGAGCGACGGCAGCGCGACTTCGAGGAACGCGAACAGCAGTTCCTGGCCTGCGCGCGCGAGCTGATTGCCGAAAACGGCCTGCTCAGCCTGCAAATGTCGCGGGTGGCCGAGCGCTGTGAATACGCGGTGGGCACCCTCTACCAGCACTTCAGCTCCAAGGAAGATCTGCTGCTGGGTCTGGTGACCCTCGATGTGGCCGAACATTCCGCGCTGTTCCAGCGTGTGGCCGAGTGGCAAGCCCCCAGCCGCGACCGCATGTTCGCCATCGGTGTGGCCGACATGATCTTCGTCAACCGTCATCCGGACTTCTTCCGGCTTTCCCAGTATTCCCTCTGCGAGGTGGTCTGGAAGGCGGCCTCGCCGGCACGGCGTCAGGCCTTCCTGGATGTCACCAAGCCCATCGGCGAAGTGGTGGTCGGCATCGTCGAGGACGCGGTGGCCCGGGGCGACCTGCAGTTGCGCGGCCAGAACGCACAGGAGCTGGCCACCGGCCTCTGGGCACTGTGCGCCGGCTTTCACCAACTGGTGCATACCGAGGGCGTGCTGGAAGAGTTCTCGGTGTGCACGCCCTACCGCGCGATGTGTCGGCACATCGCGCATCTGCTCGACGGCATTGGCTGGCAGCCGGTGGACCGCAATGCGGCGCCGGACACATTGGATGTCCTGATCAAACGTATTTGCAAAGAGGTTTTCGATGAAACGATCTGTACCGGCTGACAAGGCCATCGCCTGTCTGCTGCTGGCCCTGGCAACGCTGCCCGCCAGTGCCGGCATGCGGATCTCGGAGGCGCTGCAGAAAGGGTCCACCTACGACGCCGCCTATCTCGCCGCCGCAGCGGACCAGCGGGCCGGCGTGGAAGCCGGCGAACAGGAACGGGCCGGGCTTCGTCCCACCGTGGCGCTGCGCGGCAGTGCCGACTACGGCTATACCGATGCCCAGTTTGCCTTCGGTTCGCAGGACGACAGCTACTACCAGTGGAGCGCCGGGCTGGAACTGCGGCAACCGCTGCTGCGGCTGGACTGGGGCGCACGGCTGGACCGTGCCGAGGCCAACGACCGCCTCGCCGATGTCCAGTATCAAGGCGCCCGGATCGCCTTCGTCGCCCGTGTCGCCGAACGCTATCTGAACGTGTTGCTCGCCGAGGACACGCTGCGGCTGGCCGAGGCCGAAGCCAAGGCGGTACGCCAGTCGCTGGAGAACACGCGCAGGCGCTACGAGGTGGAGATCGTGCCCGGCACCGACCTCAAGGAAGCCCAGGCCCGCGACGACCTGGTCCAGGCACAGTTGATTGCTGCGCGTGCCAGTGTTGGCGAGGCGCGCGATGCGCTGGAGGAAATCACCGGCTACGACCGTTCGCCGCTGCCCACGCTGAAGCCGCGCTTCGACATGCCGCCGCTGGGGCCGATGGACGAGGACCGCTGGTATGGCATGGCCCAGGAAAACAACACCGATCTGGTGGCTGCCCGCCTGCAAACCCTGGTAGCCGAAGCTGACCGGCAGAGCCGCAAGGCCGAAGCCATGCCGCGGGTCGATGCCTTTGCCACGGCCGGCCGCAGCGACTCCACCGACTATGCCCTCGGCCAGCAGGTCGACGATGCCCGCGTCGGCCTGGAGCTGAACGTGCCGATCTATGCCGGCGGCCTGAACAACAGCCGCCTGCGGGAGGCCACCGCGCGGCTGGATGCGGCGCGCCTCAATCAGACCCTGGTCGAGCGCCAGGTGCAGAGCGCCATCCGCAAATCGGTTCGTGATGTACAGACGGCGGCCGCAGCGGAAAGCGCCTATGCCCGTGCACTCGAGTCCTCAACGGCGGCGCTGGCCGCCGTGCAGGCCGGATATGACGCCGGCACCCGCACCATCGCTGACATCCTCGATGCACAGAGCCGGCTGGTGCAGGCACAGCGCGACTACAACGCGGCGCGGCTGGACCAGCTCATCAAGACGCTGGTGCTGCTGGCCAATGCCGGCACCCTGACCGCCGAGATGGTGGCCAGCATGGACGGCATTTTCGAGTAAGCCGATCCCCATTCAACCTTGCAGTAGAGAAATCCCATGACCAAGCGAATGATCCTCATGCTCGTACTGGCCGGCATCGTGTTCGGTGCGGTGTTCGGCATGAAGTGGTTCGGCAACAAGATGATGGTGCAGTACATCGAGAACATGCCGCTGCCATCGGTCACCATCACCACCGCCACCGGCCAGGAGATGACCTGGGACAACCAGGCGTCGGCGGTGGGCACCCTGGTGCCGGTGCAGGGTGCCGACATCAGCACCGAAGTGGGGGGCATCGTCACCGCCATCCACTTCGAGAGCGGCGACCGGGTGGCGCAAGGCGCGCCGCTGGTCACGCTGGACAGCGACACCGAACGCGGTGAGTTGCAGCGGCTGCAGGCCCAGGCCGAACTGGCAAGTCTCAACCGTGACCGCCGCAAGAAGCTCTACGACCTGGAGGCCATCTCCAAGTCCGACTACGACGCAGCGGTGGCCGAGGCAGATGCCGCGCAGGCGGCGGTACAGGCCCAGCGGGCGCGGCTGGCACAGAAGGCCCTGCGCGCGCCGTTTGCCGGCCAACTGGGGATTCGTCAGGTCAGCGTGGGGCAGTTCGTTGCCGCCGGAACGCCGCTGGTGACCCTGCAGTCACTCGACCCGATCGATGTCGACTTCGCCCTGCCGGAGCAGTACCTGCCGCAGATCAGTGCCGGGCTGCCGGTGTCGGTGAAGGTGGAGGCCTATCCGGGCGAAACCTTTGAAGGCACGGTGCTGGCGGTCGAACCCAAGGTGGACCCAGCGACGCGCAATGTGCGGCTGCGGGCACGCCTGCCCAACAGCGATCTCAAGCTTCGCGCCGGCCAGTTCGGCGATGTCACGCTGCGCCTGCCGGGCAGCCAGAAGGTGTTGGCGCTGCCGCGCACCGCCATCAACTACAGCTCCTATGGTGCATCGGTGTTCGTGGTGAAGGGTGACCGCCAGGCGGCGGCCGAGGAAGGCGGCGAGCCGCTGACGGTGACACAGCGCTTCGTGCGCCTGGGGCCGGCACGTGGTGACTTCGTCGCCGTCGTCGATGGCCTCGACGCCACCGATGAGGTCGCCACCAGCGGCCTGCTGAAGCTGCGCAACGACCAGCCGGTGATCCTCAACAACGACATCCGGCTTGAACCCGAACTGTCGCCGACGCCCCCGAATACCTGAGACGGGCGCAGCCCGTCCTGAATGCAAAGGCCTCCCATGCATTTCACCGACATCTTCATCAAGCGTCCGGTTCTGGCGACGGTGATCAGCCTGATCATCTTCTTCCTCGGCCTGCGCGCCGGGCTGGATCTCACCGTGCGCGAGTATCCGGAGCTGCAGAACGCCCAGATCACCGTCACGGTGGCCTACCCGGGCGCCGACCCCACCCTGGTGGAGGGCTTCGTCACCACCCCGCTGGAGCGTGAGATCGCCACCGCGGACGGCATCGACTTCCTCACCTCCAGTTCGGTGCAGAACGCCGCCACCATCACGGCCAACCTGCGGCTCACCAAGGACCCCAACGAGGCGCTGACCGAGATCGCGGCCAAGGTGAACAAGCTGCGCAGCCAGCTCCCGGAAGGCTCCGAGGACCCGGTGATCCAGATCGCCGAAGGCGGCGGTACCGCCGCCATGTACATCTCGTTCTACTCCGAAGTGCTGGACCAGAGCCAGATCACCGACTACCTGACGCGGGTGATCGAACCCCAGCTCTCGGCGATTGAAGGGATGGAACGTGCCGAGATCATCGGCGCCCGCACCTATGCCATGCGGGTCTGGTTGAAGCCCGACCGCATGGCCGCGCACAACATCACCGCCAGTGAGGTCTATGCGCGACTGCGCAGCCAGAACGTGCTGTCGGCAGTGGGCGAGACCAAGGGTAACTTCGTTCGCATCGGCCTCTCGGCCGACACCGATCTGCGCGACCCGGACGCTTTCCGTCAGATCGTGGTGAAGGCGCAGGGCGAAGAGGTGGTCCGCCTCGGCGACATTGCCGATGTCGTGCTGGGCGCCGAAGTGTATGAAGGCGATGCCGGCTGGGATGGCACGCCGGCGCTGTTCATCGGGGTTCAGGTGCGTCCGGATGCCAACGTGCTGGATGTCATCGATGACGTGATGGCGGTCTGGCCCGACATCCAGCAACGGTTGCCGGAAGGCCTGAAGGCCGAGATCGGCTATGACAGCACCATCTATATCCGCGATGCCATCAGCGAGGTTCGCGCCACCCTGATCGAGGCGATGGTGATCGTCATCGTGGTGATCTTCCTGTTCCTGGGATCGCTGCGGAACTCGCTGATCCCGGCGGTGACAGTGCCGCTGTCCCTGGTGGGCGCGCTGTTCATCATGCTGGCCATGGGATTCACCATCAATCTGCTGACCCTGCTGGCGATGGTGTTGGCCATCGGCATGGTGGTGGACGATGCCATCATCGTCATGGAAAACATTCACCGGCACATCGAAGAAGGCATGACCCCCTTCGACGCAGCTATCCAGGGTTCGCGTGAGTTGGTGGGGCCGGTCATTGCCATGACCATCACCCTGGTGGCGGTATACGCGCCCATCGGATTCCTGACCGGCATCACCGGCAAGCTGTTCAGCGAATTCGCCTTTACCCTGGCGGGCGCGGTGCTGATCTCCGGGGTGATTGCGCTGACGCTGACGCCGATGATGTGCGCCAAGATCCTCAAGTCCTCGCATGACAACGGCGGCAATCGTCTCGCCGAGTTCCTCGACCGCCAGTTCGAAAGCTGGCGCAACGGCTACAAGCAGCGCCTGCACGGGGCACTCGACACCGTCCACGTGATCGGCGTGTTTGGCATCATCGTGCTGGTGTCGTGCTACTTCCTGTTCGTGTCGACGCCGGCCGAACTGGCGCCCGCCGAGGATCCGGGATTCGCGTTCTCGGTGAATGAGACCGACGGTTACTCCACGCAGGAATATCTCAACCAGTACTTCGATCAGGCCAAAAAGGTGGCGCTGGACGACCCGGATGTGGAGCACATCTTCACCTTCGGCTTCCCCGGCAACAGCTCACAGGCCTTCATGGGCTTCATCATGAAGCCCTGGAGCGAGCGTGAACGCAGTGCCCAGACCATCGTCAATGACGTCGGCCAAGGGCTGTCCAACATTGCCGGTCTGCGCTCGGTTGCCATCCTGCCGCCGGCACTGCCGACGCCCGGACAGGGCTATCCGGTGGAGTTCATCATCAAGGCCACCGCTTCCCCCGAGGAGATTGCCGCCACCAGCGACGCCATCATCGAGAAGGTGGAGGCCAGCAAGAAGTTCTTCTTCGTGGCGCCGAAGCTGCGGATCGACCGGCCCGAAACCCGGCTGATGATCGACCGCGACAAGGCGGCGCTGCTGGGTGTGGACATGCAGCAGGTGTCCGCCGATCTGGCGGCGTTGCTGGGCGGCGCCGAGGTCAACCGCTTTGCCTATGAAGGCCGTTCCTACAAGGTGATTCAGCAGGTGGAGCGTGCCGATCGCGTCAATCCCGACCAGTTGGCCAACTACCATACCCGTGCCGCCAATGGCGACCTGGTGCCGCTATCGACGCTGGTGCGCCTGGAAGACCGCACCGTGGCGCGGTCCATCGAACACGTGCAGCAGCTCAATGCCGATACCATCATCGCGGTGCCGCGTCCGGACGTTCCGCAGAGCGAGGCGTTGAAGATCCTCGAGGACATCACCAATGAGGTGGCGCCCCCAGGCTTCCGCATCGACTACGGCGGCGCGTCGCGGCAGTTCAAGCAGGAGGGCACGGCCCTGATTGCCACCTTCGGTTTCGCGCTACTGATCATCTACCTGGTGCTGTCCGCCCAGTTCGAATCGTTCCGCGACCCGATCATCATGCTGGTGACGGTGCCGATGTCGATCTGCGGTGCACTGCTGTTCATCAACATCTTCGGCATCACCAACGGAATGCAGATCACCAGCTTCCCGGGCATGACGCTCAACATCTACACCCAGGTCGGATTGATCACCCTGATCGGCGTCATCTCCAAGCACGGGATTCTGATGGTGGAGTTCGCCAACAAACTGCAGGAGCAGGGCTATGGCAAACGCGAAGCCATCGAAGAGGCCGCCAGTATCCGCATGCGCCCCATTCTGATGACCACCGCGGCCCTGGTGGTGGCGATGTTCCCGCTGCTGATCGCCTCCGGGCCTGGCGCCTCCGCGCGCTTCTCCATCGGTTTGGTGATTGCCGCCGGGATGTTCATCGGCACACTGTTCACCCTCTATGTGGTGCCCGCAGCCTATATCTACCTGGGCCGTAACCTGGGGCATCAGGGCGTGCCGGCCAACGTCAGTCCACAAGGGGTTGCGTAATGTTGCTCGTTTGATCGAGGCCAGTACCGCGGTGCCTGCGGGCATCGGCTGTTGCGGCTCTGGGTTGCGACCTGGCGCTCGCCCCTGGCGGAGCTGGTTCGGGTTCATATCCGGTTCAGACCGTGGGTCTAGGCTGCACGCACCAATCAACTTCCATGGGGAAACATCAATGCAAACCTTTTCCAAGACGCTGATCGCAGCCGCCGCGCTGTTCGTGGCCCAGGCCCATGCACAGGTGGGCGCCAACGCCAACGTGGCCGTTGAGGCGGATACCTCGGCGGGTGCGCAGGTGATGCAGGGCATGAAGGATGGCGCGGCCGCCGGTGCCGCCAAGGGCGAGGCCGTGGGCGCCAAGGCGGTGGATGGCGTGAAGGCCGGCGCCAAGGCGACGGCCGAAGGCGCCGGCAAGGCCAAGGATGCGGTGGTCGACACCAGCAAGAAGGCGGCCGATGCCACCGTTGAAGCGGGCAAGAAGGCCGTGGATGCCACCAAGGCCGGTGCGAGCAAGGCCGCCGACATGACCGAGACTGGCGTGAAGAAGGGCGCGGGTGCTGTGGGTGGTGTGGTTGGCGGTGTGGCCGGTGGCGTCAAGGGCACGGCGCAGGCCGTCACCGGCAACGCGCAGGCCGACGTCAACGTCAATGCCAGCGCCAATGCCAACGCCAAGGCGCAGGACAATGCTGCGGCCGGCGCTGCGGTGAAGGCCGATGCCGAAGTGAAGACCGAGGAAAAGGGCTTCTTCGGGCGCCTGTTCGGCGACTGATCGCGCGGTCGTGATTGTTCAAGGGCCCGGCATCATGCCGGGCCTTTTGGGTTTATGAAGGCGGGAGCGGCGGTGCCAATCGCGCACCGTTTTCGCGTGCGATATCGCGGAATGGCGCCGAGGTTTCAGGATGTCTGGCCAGCGCCGCCCAGAACGCAGCGGCGGCCTGCTGCACCTTATGAAGTTCACCCGGCGCGAGCGTGGGGGATATGCCCGCCAATGATTGCTGCAGTTCCTCGGCCGCCAGTGGCGTGTGTCGCAGGCCCTGCGCTCGTGAGGGCGCATATGCCATGGGGAGCATGTCGTAGATGGGCGCCAGCCGGGGCCGACCGCCATCGTGGACCGTCGACAGGTTACCCAGGTGTCGGTCGTTGTTGCCGACCAGGATGGCGTAGGCGGTGAGGCGCCTGACGACGGCCAGCACACTGGGGGGCAACTGCTCCGCCTTGATCAGCGCCTGTGTCGCCGGTATCCAACCCTGTGCGACGCCGGTAAAAGCCATCGAAAGGCTGCTGAACGACATGATGGAGCGGCGCCCCCCTTGCGGGGTTCGGTCGAAGCGGGCGGATTCCAGGAATGCGCGCCGCGGTCCGCGCAGGTAGCCTGCTTCAGCGGCGCTTATATCCAGATTCTCAAGCTGGCGCAGCGCCAGCGATTCGGCCAGTAGCAAGTCGGACCAGCGCTGGCCCTCGTCGGATTCAAGCGGCGGCGAAAACTTGACGAGAAAGCTTGCCCGCCGGCCTTGCCCGTCGCGGTAACGCGCCGCGAACTTGGGCTGTTCGCCCGCTGCGGAGCTGCCATGCGGGTCGCCGGCCGCGAGCTGCTCCGCGAGGCGCTCATAGTCGTCTGCGCGCTGAGCAGAGCGCTCGGGAATACGCGGAAGGTGGTGCCCGGCGCGTTCTTCGAGAAATCGTTGGTGCGCGGTTTCGCCCACCACCAGGTTGCCCACCTGGTCATGCAGGGAATGCGTGGCCAGCGTGCCAATGAGGTGATCCATCGACCACAGGCGCGGGTCTGCCGGCAGTCCGCGCTCGGCGAAGCGGCGGGCGAACAATCGCCCGAGGTAGCCCGCAGGAAAGAGATCCGCGAGCCACCAGGGCGTTTCCTCCAGGTAGCGCCGGCTGTTGGCGGGCGTGCGGCTGTCCTCCCACCAATAGCCGGCCGGGGCGATGGGGTGCATCTGTCCGAGCAGCCGGACCGTGGCATCGGCTTCGATCCGGTAGATCGGGACGCCGGCCGGGAAACGGGCGCCCAGCACGGGACGCCGGGCGGCGTAGCGACGGCTGCGGCCCCGACCCATCGCAACGACTTCATCGGGCAGCTTGGCCAGCGTGCGTGACAGCGTCGGTTGCGAGATCGACAGCCGCTGCATCAGCTCGGGGCCGCGAAGGGGGCCCGCTGCCAGTGCGCCAACGATGTCGTGGGATAGAGACATGAATACAAAATTATTACAAAGTCTCTATTAAAACAATTACATGAGAACCCCCATGAATAGATTCATGAATACTTGGCCCACTGCATCTTGATCAGCAGCACGATGAAGTCCCAGGCCTGCTTGATCTGATCCCACACGGACGGTTCGTGGCGGGCGCGCTCGCGGAGGTAGTGGCGCAGGGCTTCCAGCTCGGCATCGGTGTATTCGTCGAAGCGCGGCATGCCGCGGGATTCCAGCGCGCCGCCCTGCACGATGGCCTTGAAGGCCTCCGGCGATAGCGCCACCGGCGAGGCCCGCAGGTCGGGCGCGTAGCCGCCGGCCACGGCGGCGGTGCCGTGGCAGATCACGCAGGTGCTGTAGAGGTGCTTGCCCTGTTCGGTCTTGATGGGGTCGATCACGAAGCTGGGGTCATCCAGTGGCGTCACGGTTTCGGTCGGCGGCGGCGAGGGCGGCAGCACGGCATCGCCATCCAGGGCAAAGGTGATCAGCCGGCGTGGATAGTGCCGACCGACCCAGCCGTGCTGTGCCGAGAGGGAGCCAAGCAGCGCGGTTGCGCCGCCCCAGCCGGCGAGGATGGAGAGGTACTGCACGCCGTCGACCTCGAAGGTCATCGGTGGCGCTTGGGTGCCGACCCCCATGAACGCACGCCACACTTCTTCACCGGTGGCGGCGTCCGTCGCCACGAAATAGCCATCGGCACGGCCCTGGAACACCAGGCCGCCGCGGGTGACGATGACACCGCCCGCCGTGGCGCCCGGGGTCGGGTTGCGCCAGGCCTCCGCTTGCGTGAGCGGGTTCCAGGCCAGCAGCGAGGTGCTGCCGGCATTGGCGGGAATGTCGTCGTAGAAGCCCGCCAGGCCAAGCACGTCGCCCGTTTTCATCTGCCAGTTCTGTGGGGTGCGGCCTTCGTCGTTGTAGTAGCCCGGCATGTGGCGCGCCGGGATGTACACCAGCCCGGTGTCCGGGCTGTAGGCCATGGGGTGCCAGTTGTGGGTGCCGCCGGAGCCCGGCCAGATCAGCGCCTCGCCGCTTTCGTAGCGGGCGCCGGGCACTTCCACCGGGCGGCCGGTCTTCAGATCCACCCGTTCGGCCCAGGTCACCTTGTCGATCTTCTCGGCGGAGATCAGCGCGCCGTCCTCGCGGTCCAGCACGTAGAAGAAGCCATTCTTCGGCGCGTGCATCAGCACCTTGCGGTCCTCGCCGTCGAGGCGCACGTCGGCCAGCACCATGTCCATGGTGGAGTTGAAGTCCCAGGTTTCGCCAGGGGTGGTCTGGTAGTGCCAGCGGTATTCGCCGGTGTCGGCATCCAGCGCTACCACCGAACACAGGAACAGGTTGTCGCCGCCCTCGGGCGAGCGCAGCTTGTGGTTCCACGGCGATCCGTTGCCGGTGCCCAGATAGATCCGGTTGTACTCCGGATCGTAGGTCATGGCGTTCCACACCGTGCCGCCGCCGCCGAACTCCCACCAGTTGCCGGTCCAGGTCTTGGCGGCCATCTCCATGGCGGCGTTTTCGAAGCCGTCGGCGGGATTGCCGGGCACCACCCACCAGCGCCAGAGCTGCTCGCCAGTGTTGGCATCGTAGGTGGTGACATAGCCGCGCACGTGGCCGAAGTCGGCGCCGCCGTGGCCGATGATGACCTTGCCGTTGAACACCCGCGGCGCACCGGTGATGTAGCGGTTGTCGCCGGGCTCGGTGGTCTGCGTTTCCCACAGCCGTTCGCCCGACTTCGCATCCAGGGCGAACAGCCGACCGTCCTGTACGCCGGCGTAGATCTTGCCCTCCCAGTAGGCGAGCCCGCGGCTGCCCCAGGCCATGCGCATCTTGCGCGACGCCACCTTCGGGTCGTACTGCCACAACACGTTGCCGCTGCGGGCGTCGATGGCGTAGATGCGGCTGTAGCCGACGGCGGTGTAGATCACGCCGTCCACGGCCAGCGGCTGGCTGGAGACGTTCCACACGTCGTCGAAGTCCAGCGTCCAGGCGAGCCCCAGGCGGTCCACGGTGTCGCGGTTGATCTGCTCCAGCGGGCTGTAGCGCTGCTCGCTGAAGCTGCGGCCCCAGGCGGCCCAGTCACGGCCATCGTTGTCGTCGGCAAAGCGGGCATGCTCGGCGGGCGGCGTGGCGGCCTGCGCCGCGGTGACCCACAGTGCGGCAGTGAGCAGCGTCAGGCCACCGCGATACCGCCATCCAGATCCCCGCATCTCGCACCCCTCCGCCGCCGTCGGCTTTCGTTGTTGGTTGTGACCCTCGGATTGTGGATAAGCCGGCCCGCCCTACCTTCGGCCAAACGGAGTACCGGCAGGTGCCGTCACTCGGGCTGTGTACCGCCGACCCAACGAAAGCCGGGGCTGAAAAGCCCCGGTGATTCGATGCTGCAAGGAGGCGCTGCGGTCAGTCGCCGAGCACCGCGCCCGGCACGCACACCTGCCCTTCCATCAGCACGCGGGCGGAGCGCGACATGATGGCCTTCTTCACCACCCACTGGCCGTTTTCCTGCACCGCCTTGGCGCCGACCCGCAAGGTGCCGGAGGGGTGACCGAAGCGCACGGCGTCGCGTTCGCCGCCCCCGGCCGCCAGGTTCACCAGCGTGCCCGGAATGGCAGCGGCCGTGCCGATGGCAACGGCAGCGGTGCCCATCATGGCGTGGTGCAGTTTGCCCATCGACAGCGCGCGGACGTTGAGGTCGATCTCGCTGGCCTTCACGTCCCTGCCGCTGGAGGACTGGTAGTCGGCCGGCGGCGCCACGAAGGCGACCTTGGGGGTGTGCTGGCGTTTGGCGGCCTCGCTGAGGTCGCTGATCAGCCCCATGCGCAGGGCGCCGTGGGCGCGGATGGTTTCAAATTTGGCCAGCGCTGCAGGGTCCCCGTTGATGGCGTCGCGCAACTCGGTGCCGGTGTAGCCCACCTCGGCGGCATTGACGAATACGGTGGGAATGCCGGCGTTGATCATGGTCGCTTTCAATGTGCCAACGCCCGGCACCTCCAGGTCATCGACCAGGTTGCCGGTGGGGAACATCGCGCCGCCGTCGTCGCCATCGTCTGCAGGGTCGAGAAACTCGATCTGCACCTCGGCCGCAGGGAAGGTCACGCCATCCAGTTCGAAGTCACCGGTTTCCTGGACCTCGCCGCCGGTGATCGGCACGTGGGCGATGATGGTCTTCTGGATCTGCGTCTGCCAGATGCGCACCACGCAAATCCCGTTCTCCGGCACCCGTGCCGAATCCACCAAGCCGTTGCGGATGGCGAATGAACCGACCGCCGCGGTCAGGTTGCCGCAGTTGCCGGACCAATCGACGAAAGGCTTGTCGATGGACACCTGCCCGAACATGTAGTCGACATCGTGGTCGGGCCGTGCGCTCTTGGCCAGGATCACCGTCTTCGAGGTCGACGAGGTGGCGCCACCCATGCCGTCAATCTGCGCGCCGTAGGGGTCGGGCGAGCCGATCACCCGCAGCAGCAGGGCATCGCGTGCCGGACCCGGCACCTGACAGGCCTCGGGCAGGTCCGTGAGCTTGAAGAACACGCCCTTGGAGGTGCCACCCCGCATGTAGGTGGCAGGAATGCGGATCTGCGGGAGATGCGTCATCTCAGGCCGCCTTTTCCGATTCCAGGAAGTCCTGGGCGAAGCGCTGCAGCACGCCGCCGGCTTCGTAGATCGAGACTTCCTCGTCGGAGTCGAGACGGCAGGTCACCGGCACCTCCACGGTTTCACCATTCTTGCGGTGAATCCGCAGCGTGAGGTCGGCGCGCGGCTTGCGGGTGCCGGTGACGTCGAAGGTTTCGGTGCCGTCGATGCCCAGCGTCTTGCGGGTGGTGCCCGGCTTGAACTCCAGCGGCAGCACGCCCATGCCGATGAGGTTGGTGCGGTGGATGCGCTCGAAGCCCTCGGCGACGATGGCTTCGACCCCGGCCAGACGCACGCCCTTGGCCGCCCAGTCGCGTGAGGAGCCCTGGCCATAGTCGGCACCGGCGATGATGATCAGCGGCTGCTTGCGTTCCATGTAGGTTTCGATGGCTTCCCACATGCGCACCACCTTGCCTTCCGGTTCGATGCGCGCCAGAGAACCCTTCTTCACCTGACCGTCGACTACCGCCATTTCGTTGATCAACTGCGGGTTGGCGAAGGTAGCGCGCTGCGCGGTGAGGTGATCACCCCGATGGGTGGCGTAGCTGTTGAAGTCCTCTTCCGGCAGGCCCATTTTCGCCAGGTACTCACCGGCGGCGGAGCTTGCCAGGATGGCGTTGGACGGCGACAGGTGATCGGTGGTGATGTTGTCCGGCAGCACCGCCAGCGGACGCAAGCCCTTCAGCGAGCGCTCACCGGCCAGCGCGCCTTCCCAGTACGGCGGACGGCGGATGTAGGTGCTCATCTCGCGCCACGCGTAAAGCGGACTGATGCCCTGGTCGTCGACGATCTTGAAGTTGAACATCGGCTCGTAGACCGAGCGGAAATGCTCCGGTTTGACGCTGGCCTTGACGATGGCATCAATCTCCTCGTCGCTGGGCCAGAGGTCCTTGAGCGTAATCGGCTTGCCGTCGGGGTCGAGCCCCAACGCATCCTTTTCGATGTCAAAGCGGATGGTGCCGGCGATGGCGTAGGCCACCACCAGCGGCGGGCTGGCCAGGAAGGCCTGCTTGGCATAGGGATGGATACGGCCGTCGAAGTTGCGGTTGCCGGAGAGCACGGCCACCGAGTACAGGTCGCGGTCGATGATCTCCTGCTGGATCTTTGGATCCAGTGCGCCACTCATGCCGTTGCAGGTGGTGCAGGCGAAGGCCACCACGCCAAAGCCCAGTTGCTCCAGTTCCGGCAGCAGTTTGGCGTCTTCCAGGTACAGCTGCACCGCCTTGGAGCCGGGCGCCAGAGATGACTTCACCCAGGGCTTGCGGGTCAGGCCGAGGCGATTGGCATTACGCGCCAGCAGGCCGGCAGCGATCACGTTCCGAGGGTTGGAAGTGTTGGTGCAACTGGTGATGGCGGCGATGATGACGGCGCCGTCCGGCATCTTGCCGTCGGCCGGCAACTCCCAGGGCGCCGCGATGCCGCGCTCGGCCAGCGCGCTGGTGGGCAGGCGCTTGTGCGGGTTGGAGGGGCCGGCCATGTTGCGCACCACGGTGGACAGGTCGAAGTGCAGCGTGCGCTCGTACTCGGCCGTCACCAGGCTGTCGGCCCACAGCCCGGTGTGCTTGGCGTACTGCTCTACCAGCTTTACCTGCTGATCATCGCGGCCGGTGAGGGTGAGGTAGTCCAGGGTGTTCTGGTCGATGAAGAACATCGCCGCGGTGGCGCCATACTCGGGCGCCATGTTGGAGATGGTGGCGCGGTCGCCCAGGGTGAGCGCCGCCGCACCCTCGCCACGGAATTCGAGGTAGGCGCCCACCACGCGTTCCTTGCGCAGGAACTCGGTTAGGGCCAGCACGATATCGGTGGCGGTGATACCCGGCTGCGGCTTGCCGTTCAGTTCGACGCCGACGATGTCGGGAAGACGCATCCAGGAGGCGCGGCCCAGCATCACGTTCTCGGCTTCCAGCCCGCCGACGCCGACGGCGATCACGCCGAGCGCGTCCACGTGGGGCGTGTGACTGTCGGTCCCAACACAGGTGTCGGGGAAGGCAACGCCATCCTGCACGTAGATCACCGGGCTCATCCGCTCCAGGTTGATCTGGTGCATGATGCCGTTGCCGGGCGGGATCACATCAACATTGCGGAACGCCTTCTTGGTCCAGTTGATGAAGTGGAAACGGTCGTCGTTGCGGCGGTCTTCCACCGCACGGTTCTTGGCGAAGGCATCCTTCTCGAAGCCGGCGTGTTCGACGGCCAGTGAGTGGTCGACGATCAACTGCACCGGCACCACCGGATTGACCTTGGCAGGGTCGCCGCCGCCATCGGCGATGGCATCGCGCAGGCCGGCGAGATCCACCAGCGCGGTCTGGCCGAGGATGTCATGGCACACGACGCGCGCCGGGAACCAGGGGAAGTCGAGATCGCGCTTGCGTTCGATCAACTGCGACAGGTAGGCATCGCGCCGGGCCGGGTCGGCCTTGCGCACGATGTTCTCCGCATGCACACGGGCGGTGTACGGCAGTTTGTCGTAGGCGCCGGGTTGGATGGCATCGACCGCCTCGCGGGCGTCGAAGTACTCAAGGGGGCTACCGGGAAGGGGCTTGCGGAAGGGCTGGCTCATGGTTTCGGGTTCGTTCTAGGTTTCAAACATTTTCGCACCCCGAAATAGCGTTTCCCAAATCCTTTTCGAATCAGAAGCCTAGCCATTGGAATGATGAGATGTACGCGCGGCGGCAGCGCAGCATTGGCCCGCAGGCAGTCCGGGCGTAATATGACACTGGTCGATGTTTGCTTCCGGCACGGCCAGTGCCCCCGATCGGAGTCCTGCAGCCGCGCCGTCCGCTGACGGGCGCGTGTTGCCGCCCTTGCATGCTGCACACCCGTCGCTTTACTGCCAAGGATCACCGCGCTGCCCGCCGCCGCATGTACCGGCGGCTGTCGTTTGTACGCCCGCTGGAGCAGCAGTACCGGGAGTATCTCGATCGCCGCTATCGCTGGCCGCGGTTTATTTTCTTCAGTGTTTGCGCTCTGTCGTTTCTGGTCGGTCCGGCCTTCAATACGGTGCTGTTTGCGGTGACGCCGGACGTCCGCGGCGTGGTCCTCGCGATCGAATGGCTCTGGGCTTTCCCGGCCTTGTCGATCGCGGCTGTGGGCGCGCTCATGGGGCGGCGGCATGCCGTTCTGGGGCCGATCAACGTGCTCGGCAACCTTACCCTGTGGGGCGCCGTGCTCAGCCTGCACTGGCTGCATCAGACCGGCCACCTCAGCTATCCCCTGCATGTAGTCAACTTTGCGGTGATGGCGGTGGCCTTTTTCGGGGGCTTTCGGGTGCGCCTGATTGCGCTCGGCGGCAGCATTGCCATCCTCCTCTCGATGTTGTCGGTGATCTATGTCGGTCACGGTCATTACCCGGTCGCACATTTCGTCTACGAGACCCTGTATTTCTGGCTGATCGGCATTGGTGGCCTGGTCACCATCGATCTGCTCAATCGCAACAACTTCCTCAACGTGTTGCGGGTGCGTGCGCTATCGCAGACCGATGCCCTCACCGGCTTGTTCAATCGTGGCGCGTTCGATTTCCTGCTTTCGCGCGTACCACGGGAGAGTCACTACCCGGAGCGCTGGGTGGCTCTGGCGCTGGTCGACCTTGATCATTTCAAGTCGATCAACGACCGCTACGGACACGCTGCCGGAGACCGAGCGCTGCGGCATGCCGGCGCTGCCCTGCTGTCGATGCCGGGGCAGGAGGGGGCGGTCGACCTTCGCGCCCGCTATGGCGGCGAAGAGTTCGTAGTCGTATGGAGCGATCTGCAGCGGGAAGACATCGCGCCGATGGCGCGGCGACTGCTGGAAACCGTACGACAGATCCGGATTGAGGTGGGTGATCCGCCGACGCCGTTACCGATGACCACCAGTGTCGGAATTGCCGCCGTGCCGATTGCGGCAGCGCCACCTATGTCCGATCTCATTGAAGCAGCCGACCGCCAGCTCTATGCCGCCAAGCGCGAGGGCCGGGACCAGGCGTGGATCACCTATCTGGGCGCCGATCCTGGCGAGCAGGTGCTGCGCTGATGCCGGCGCCAACCCGCTATACCGGTCTTGACGGCCTCCAACTCGCTGCCGATGTCGGCGGTGATCCCGCAGCACCTGCGGTGGTGTTGTTACATGGCGGTGGTCAGACCCGCCATTCCTGGGGCACGGCGCAACAGGCCTTGCTGGCGCGCGGATACCATGTCATCAACCTGGATGCGCGCGGTCATGGCGAGAGCGACTGGGCAGCGGACGGCCACTATCGCCTGGAGGCCTTCGCCGCCGACCTGGCCGCGGTGGTGGCGACGCTACCGCAGCCGCCAGCGCTGGTGGGGGCCTCGATGGGCGGCATCACCGCGCTGCAGGCTGTGGGCGGCGATGGCTTGGCCGCCACCGCCTTGGTCCTGGTCGACGTGGTGCCGCGAATCGACCCCGAAGGTGGCGCCCGCATCGCGGCATTCATGCGGGCTCATCCGAACGGCTTTGCGCGGCTGGAAGACGCCGCCAACGCGGTGGCGACCTACTACCCCGAGCGGCCGCGTCCGAAGGATCCTTCCGGGCTGATGAAGAACTTGCGTCGCCGCGACGACGGCCGCCTGTACTGGCATTGGGATCCACGGTTCATCAACCAGCCGCGCCAGATCGAGCCGCCCGACTTTGCGCAACGGCTGCTGGAGGCCGCCTCACAGGTGCGCATTCCCAGCCTGTTGGTGCGCGGGCTGAAAAGCGACATCGTCAACGACGCTGGCGTCCGCGAATTGCAGGCCACGCTCCCCGGCCTGACGGTGCTCGACATCGCCGGCGCCGGCCACATGGTGGCGGGCGATCGCAACGATGCCTTCAACGAGGGCGTGCTGCATTTTCTGGCGCACCATCATCCGGTGACACGCGACCGCTAGCGATCGCGACAGGCGGCGAAGGCCGCTGCAGCATCCGCCCCAGCCGCCTCAATGGTGGCGCGGTCGCAGTAGACGATCTCCGGCAGCACATCCCCCATCACCTCAGCGGCCGGCGTGCCATAGGGCACGTTCTGGACCGCCTCGGCGAAATGCGGCGACGGCAGCATGTGCCGGTAAATCAATACGGAGTCCGGGTAGCCGGCCCCCCACGGTAGCCATGCCAGTCCATGCGCATCGTCGACGGTGTCCGGCCTCTGATCCGGGTCGGACACCACCACTGTGAAGAAGCCGTCGCGGTCCAGCGGCACCTCGTCATCGTGCAGGCAGCCGACATAGCGCTGCGTCAGAAACTCGTTGGTGCACAGCGACCAGTAGCGCAACTGCGCGGAACCCAGGGGTGCTTCACTGGGGTGCTGAGCTTGCCGCGGCGCCCGCCCTCGCAGCACGTACAGGTCGCCCTGTTGTCGGCTCATAATGGTGGTGACATAGGCATTGTCGATGTTGCTGAGAAAGCCACCGCCGGTGTCCGCCGCGGTGATGGCCTGCAGCGGCAGACTGAAACCCGCGACGTTGGACAGCAGCAGCCGCAGGGTCTCCGGCAGGCCATAGAAGCGCACCATTTCCGGCGTGTCCGGTGCCAGCGGGAACGGCAGCAGATCGAGCGGCGCCGGGCCGCTGGCATTGCGGATGAGGTCGTTGAGCAGGCTGGGCACGCCGTCAGGGGGCAGCGGATTGCAGCCCTGAAGGGCAATCGGCGTCTCCCGACCTGCCGCCTCCAAGGTGAGGCTTGGCAACGCCACGCTGCCAGCCGCATCACCCTCACCGAGGTAGACCCGATAGAGCACAGCCCAGGCCGGGTTCGGCAGCGCTGCGCCACCCGGCAGAGCGATCTCTCCGGCGTAGAGCGTGTTGGCTTCGCGCCTGTCGGGAACAGCGCCGGGAGCGATGTAGGCGCGGTATCGCCCGCCGGGCCCCGGTGCCCGATACGGGTTGCGGCCTTCCGCCGGATCGAGTTGGTAGTCCGTCAGCACATCGGTGGGCCGCAGCGCCACATCGTAGGTGTTGAAGGAGAAATAGCGGGCGTTCGGGAAGGCCGCGTCAATCCGCAGGCGGGAGCCTGGCAGGGCCGGAACCGCAGCCACCCAGTAGGTCGCGTCCTCGTCCGGAAAGGCGACATTGAGCAGGTCTGGGTCGCTGCGCAGCAGCCAGGCGCAGTTGGCGGCCAGTTGGCGGGTTTCCGGCGTGCCGGTCTGGGTCAGCGTGCCCGGCGTCAGCGGGTCGCTGCCGCCGCAGGCGCTGAGCAGCCCCACCGCCGCAAACGTGGTTGCGATGGTCTTGATCATCGATGTCCTCCGCGCCCGTTGTGTTGGGCCTGTTATTCGCAGCAGTCTACGCCGCGGTACGCGGCCCCGCCTCGGCGCGAAATTGACTCGGGGTCATCCCCGTCCAGCGGCGGAAGGCGTGGATGAAGCTGGCCGCCTCGGCATAGCCCAGTTGCTGGGCAACTTCGTCCAGCTTGAGGTCGGCGCTGCGCAGCAGGTCCTCGGCCAGACTGCGCCGCACCTCGTCGCACAGGCTGCGGAAGCGGGTGCCCTCGGCATCCAGACGCCGCCGCAGACTGCGTGGGGCCATGTGCAGCTCGCGGGCCACGGTCTCGATGTCCGGCATCGCCTGCGGCTCGCGCATCAGGCGGTCGCGGATCTGCTCCGACAGCCGCAGGTGGCCGCGCTTGCGGGCCAGTTGCCGCCGGCAGTAGTCCTCGCAGGCGCGGGACACCAGGGCATTGCCCTGTGGTAAGGGGAGGTCGAAGATTTCCGCCCGCAGGTAGACGCGATCCTGTGCCTGATGAAAGCGCGGCGCCAGCCCGCAGAGGGCGGCGAAGGCGCCAGCATGGACGGGCGGCGCGCCACGGAAGTGAATGGCGTCGAATACGGGCACCCCGGGCAGGATCTCCTCCATCACATTCACCAGTGCCGCAAAGTCGCGTTCCAGCGCGAAGCGGCGCACGGCGATCGGCAGGTGGTCGGTCTGGATGTCCACCATCGGCCGTTGCGCCTGCTGCCCCAGCGCGAAGCGCACAAAGGCGAAGCTGAGGTCGAGATAGCGCGTGGCCACTTGCGCCATGGCACGCGGGGTGGGGCTGGTGGCCAGTGCGAAACCCCAGACGCCGTATAGCGAAAGGTGGTACCGCCGCCCGGCCTGCAAGCCAAGATCAGTGACCTGTGGCAAGCGGTTAACCAGATTGTCGATGACCTGCAGCTCCTGCTGCGGCAGGATCTCGGCCTGCGGATTCATCAGGTCGTCCAGCGTGATGCCGCTGCCCGCCAGCGCTGCGGTGGGGGCCAGGCCATGCTCGCCGGCCAGGCGGACCATCAGCTGCACGCTGACGATGCTGCGGGGGAGCGTCTGAGGGGTGGCGGGGCTTGAGGTCGGGTTCATGGGGTGGCCGCAAGTATCAATCAGTGGGCCGAGCGCGTCATCCCCTCGGCGAGGGTTCCAGTGCACCATGTCGGAAATTCTGGAGGATGCTGCGCGATGGAAGGTGCCAAGGCTCGACCGCCCTATGCCGTGGTCATTATCGGAACCGGCTTCGGTGGCCTGGGCATGGCCTACGCGCTGCGCCAGGCGGGCATCACCGATTTCGTCATGTTGGAGAAGGCGACCGACTTGGGCGGGACCTGGCGCGAAAACACCTATCCGGGCGCTGCCTGCGACGTGCCGTCACACCTCTACTCGTTTTCCTTCGAGCGACGTTACCCCTGGCAGCATCGCTACGCCAAGCAGGCCGAGATTCTCGAGTACCAGCGCTTTGTGGCGGACAAGTACGACCTGCACCCTCACATCCGCTACGGCGCGGCGGTGACGGCGGCGCGGTTCGATGCCGACCGCGCGCTGTGGAGTGTGACCCTGGCCAGCGGCGAGGTGTTGGAGGGCCGCCATGTGATCAGTGCAGTGGGCCAGCTGCACCGCCCCGCGATCCCGGATATCCCAGGCCTGTCGCAGTTTGGCGGTCACCAGTTCCACTCCGCCACCTGGGATGCCGACTACGACTTCGCGGGCAAGCGGGTGGCGGTGATCGGCACCGGGGCCAGTGCAGTGCAATTTGTCCCGGAGATCGCCAAGCGGGCCGCGCAGCTGCACGTGTTCCAGCGCACGCCGGGCTGGGTGGCGCCGAAGTTCGACAAGCGCTTCAGTGGTTTCGAGCATTGGCTGCTGAAGACCTTCCCCTGGCTCTACGACCTCGATCGTGCGCGGATCTATGCCATCACCGAGGCGCTGGCCTATGCCTATCAAGGCCATCGCTGGGCGGAAAGCATCGTCACCGGCCTGTCAAAGCTACAACTGCGCCTGCAAGTGCGCGATCCTCAGCTGCGACGCAAGCTGACGCCCGATTATCCGATCGGCTGCAAGCGCATCCTGCTGAGCACAGACTGGTTGCGCGCGCTGGTGCGGCCCAATGTGGAAGTGGTGACGGATGGCGTGGCCGAGATCACCGCGACAGGGGTGCGCAGTGCCGATGGCCGCGAACGTCCGGTGGACGCCATCGTATTCGGCACTGGTTTTGCCGCCACCCAGTTTCTGACGCCGATGTCGGTGACGGGCCTTGATGGCCGCGACCTGCACCAGACCTGGGCCCAGGGGGCAGAGGCCTATCTGGGTATGGCGGTGTCGGGCTTCCCCAACTTCTTCATGTTGTACGGGCCGAACACCAACGTCGGATCGGGCTCCATCATCTACATGCTGGAGTGCCAGCAGCGCTACCTCGTCCAGCTCATCCAGGCCGCAGAACGACGCCAGTGGGATGCGCTGGACGTGCGTCCGGAAGTGCAGGCGGCGTTCAGCGAGGAGATGCAGCGCCGCAGTGCCGACACCACCTTCACCGGCAATTGTCAGAGCTGGTACAAGACTGCGGACGGTCGCAACACAAACAACTGGGTGGGGCAGATGCGCGAGTATCGTCGTCGCACCGCTACGCCGGACATGGTGGCCTATCGGCCGGTGCGGGTGGCTGCCACCCAGTCGGCGTCCTAAGGGAATCGCCGACTGGGGTGAGCATTCTGCCGTCTTACTTCGGCGCCATCCGGATGGCACCGTCGAGGCGGATGGTTTCGCCATTGAGCATGGCGTTCTCGACGATGGACTGGGCCAACTGGGCAAACTCGTCCGGACGCCCAAGTCGCGACGGAAACGGCACCTGACCGCCCAGCGAATCCTGCGCTTCCTTCGGCAGTGATTCCATCATCGGGGTGATGAACAGGCCGGGGGCGATGGTCAATACGCGAATCCCCGCGCGCGCGAATTCCCGCGCCAACGGCAGCGTCATGCCCACCACGCCCGCCTTCGATGCGGAGTAGGCCGGCTGGCCGATCTGGCCGTCGAAGGCGGCCACCGAAGCGGTGTTGATGATGACGCCGCGCTCGCCCTCGTCGTTGGCCTGCTGCTTCTGCATGGCGGCGGCGGCCACGCGAATCATGTTGAAGGTGCCGGTCAGGTTGACGCGGATCACGCGCTCGAACTGCGCCAAGGGCAGCGGGCCGTCCTTGCCTACGGCCTTGGCCGGGGTGCCGATGCCCGCGCAATTGATGACGCCGTCGACTCGGCCAAAGGCGTCGAGGGCGCCCTGCACCACCGCTTCGGCATCCTCGGCGGCGCCGACATCACACTTGATGAAGCGCGCCGCTGCGCCCAACTCGGCCGCCACTTCCTGGCCGCGCTCGGCATTGAAGTCGGCAATGATCGCCTTGGCGCCTGCCGCCACAAAGCGGCGCACAGTGGCTTCGCCCAGGCCGGACGCGCCGCCGGTGACGATAAAGACATGATCGGCAAGTTTCATCGGGTTTCCTCGGTTCGCTGATGCGCCGCCGGTGATCCCGGAGCGCGTTGTTCGGAAAATGATTACGGGCGAAGACCCGCCCGCGCCGCAGTATACGGAGGCCGCGTTGCCGGTACCCCGTTCCGCGGTATGGGCCCCGGGGCGCTGGCCGATGTCATCAAGCGCTTGGCCGCTTGCCGCAGTTGTCGCCACGGCGCGCGCGGCACAATGGCGCTGAAATCCTTGGAGAATCGAGATGAACGCGCCGCAGCCCCACCCCGTGTCCGATGCCCCGGCACCCTGGGACCTTACGGGTCGCGGCTATATTTCGCTGCTGCGGTTTCCGGCGGGCGATGGCGGTCAGGACGACTTCCTGCCGCCGGAACTGTCGGGCCGGCGCCATCCTTCGCGGTTTGCGCTGATGATGTTCGTGGACTACGCCGATTCTCCGGTGGGGCCATATCACGAACTATTGTTCATTCCCGGCCGCTTTCCGTTTGCGGGCGGCGCGCCCAGGCTGACGATCTCCCGCATCTTCGTGTCGAGCATGGACAGCGTGATCAACGGGCGCCGCAACTGGGGCATTCCCAAGGAACTGGCCCAGTTCGATGTGCAGTATCGCGATGGCGGGGTGGACCGGGTGCGCCTGTCTCAGGGCGGGCAATCGTTTGCCAAACTGACCTACAGCCGCCTGCCGCTGTCGCTGCCGTTCACCACTGCCCTGGTGCCACGGTCCTGGCGCACGCTGGGGCAGGTGTATGAGGGCCAGACCTTTCTCTACGCGCCCGAAGCCCGCGGCTGGATTCGCCCGGGGCGTCTTCGGTCGGCGCAGGTCGACCCCGCCGTGTTCCCGGACGTGGGCACGGCCCGCGACCTGCTCACCGTGGAAGTCCCCCGCTTCGCCATGCGCTTCCCGGAAGCGGAGTGCTGAGTGCTGAGTGGTGAGTGCTGAGTGGTGAGTGCTGAGTGCTGAGCAACGGCAACAGCGACGATCACGTCCGTCACTCAGCACTCGGAACTCGGAACTCCGCACTCAGCACCTCGCTTTACGCCATACTGATGTGACATTGATTGATGTCACGAAAGCGAATGCCATCAATGTTGCACTGCGGCATTGTGGGGCTGGTGGCGCGAATATAGATCCGATGCGCCTGGACTGGAGAGGGAAGTATCGATGAAAAACAATCACTTCGATGTGTTGATCGTGGGCGCTGGCTTGTCCGGGATCGGCATGGCCTGCCACCTGCGGCGGGAAAACCCGAAAAAGACCTACGCCGTCCTGGAGCGCCGCCAGGCCATCGGGGGGACCTGGGACCTGTTCCGCTATCCCGGTATCCGCTCAGATTCGGACATGTTCAGCTTCGGCTACAACTTCCGCCCCTGGACCGGCGACAAGGTGCTGGCGGACGGGCCGTCGATTCGCCGTTACGTCCAGGAAACCGCCGAGGAATACGGTGTGGATCGCCACATCCGTTTCGGCCGCAAGGTGCTGGATGCGGCCTGGTCCAGCGACCTGGGCCTGTGGACCGTGAACGTCCTCAATGAGGGCAGCGGCAAGAAGGAGAAGTACACCGCTGGGTTCCTCATCGGGTGTACTGGGTACTACAACTACGATGCCGGCTACCGCCCGGATTTCCCCGGCGAAAAGGACTTCAAGGGCCAGGTCGTACACCCGCAGCACTGGCCGGAAGGGCTGGACTACACAGGCAAGCGTGTCGTGGTGATCGGCAGTGGCGCCACCGCCATCACCCTGGTGCCGTCGATGGCCGACCAGGCCGAGCACGTCACCATGCTGCAGCGCTCACCGACCTACATCCTGTCGGTGCCGTCGGTGGACCCGCTGGCGCGCAACCTGCAGCGCCTGCTGCCCAGCAAGCTCGCCTACCGGCTGAATCGTGGGCGCAACATTGCGATCAACCGGCTGCTCTACCGCATGTCCCGCTCCAAGCCCAAGGTGGTGCGCCGACTGCTGCTGGGCCTGGTGCGCAAGCAGGTCGGCGGCACCGTCGACATGCGCCATTTCACCCCCAGCTACAACCCCTGGGATGAGCGCCTGTGCGTGGTGCCCAACGGCGATCTGTTCAAGGCCCTGCGCAGTGGGCGGGCGTCGATGGCGACCGACCACATCGAGCGCTTCACCGAGACCGGCATCCAGCTGAAGTCGGGGGCGCATCTGGACGCCGACATCATTGTCACCGCCACCGGCCTCGACGTGCAGATGCTGGGCGGTGTGCAGATGACGGTGGATGGCGAGCCGGTGAAGGTGAGCCAGCACCTGACGTACAAAGGCGTGCTGGTGGAGGGCATTCCCAACGCCGCCATCGTGTTCGGCTACACCAACATCTCCTGGACCCTGAAGGCGGATATCGCGTCCGAGTACGTTTGCCGCCTGATCAAGCACATGGACCGCAAGGGCTATACCCGGGTGATTCCGCGGGACCACGGCGACCACCGTACCGAGGACACCATTCTCGGCGCCCTGTCGTCGGGCTACATCCGGCGGTCGGCTGACCGGCTGCCGCGGCAGGGCAGTTCGGCGCCCTGGGCGGTTCGCCAGGACTATGTGCGGGACGCGCCGGTGCTGCGGTTTGGGGCGATTGAGGATGACTGCCTGGAATTCTTGCGCGGCACGCCGGATCAGGGTGCGGGTCACGCCCCGCTGCAGGCCGCCAGCGGGCTGTAAGCCGGCCGTTGCGGCCATGTGGTCTGCGAGGCCCCGGCATGCCGGGGCCTTTTTATTGTTTTTGCCTATGGCCGCGATAAGAACAATTCACTTCATTAATGAATCGCAGGCGCGTAAGGTGGCGCCCGCAATATCCCAAACCCATCTATCCATGAGGATTTACGCATGTCGCTGATCAACACTCAGGTCCAGCCCTTCAAGACGCAGGCCTTCCACGCCGGTAAGTTCGTCGAAGTGTCGGACCAGACCCTGAAGGGCAAGTGGTCCGTGATCATTTTCATGCCGGCAGCCTTCACCTTTAACTGCCCGACCGAAGTCGAGGACGCGGCTGATCACTATGCCGAGTTCCAGAAGGCCGGTGCCGAGGTGTACATCGTCACCACCGACACCCACTTCTCGCACAAGGTGTGGCACGAGACCTCCCCGGCGGTTGGCAAGGCCAACTTCCCGCTGGTGGGCGATCCCACGCACCAGCTCACCCGCGCCTTTGGCGTGCACATCGAGGAAGAAGGCCTGGCCCTGCGCGGCACCTTCATCGTCAATCCGGACGGCGTGATCAAGACGCTGGAAATCCACGACAACGCCATCGCGCGTGACGTCAAGGAATCCCTGCGCAAGCTGAAGGCCGCCCAGTACGTCGCCAACAACCCGAACGAGGTCTGCCCGGCCAAGTGGAAGGAAGGCGAGAAGACCTTGAAGCCGTCGCTGGACCTCGTCGGCAAGATCTGAGGCGCCAAGGCGCCTCGAGCGGAAACCGAGATCGAACGGCGCGGACTCTGACGTCCGTCCCCTCCCTGCCGCGTCGCCCGATCCCGGGGCGTCGCGGGCCGGATCCCCTCCCGGCCCGCGACACTTTGAATCGAATCCCAGGCTGCTCCGCCGTGCCCGATCCCGGGTGCGAGGGGGACGGCCGACCTGAAGACCGGAGTTCACCATGTTGGATGCTGACCTCAAAGCCCAGTTGAAGACCTACTTGGAGCGCGTCACGCGCCCGATCGAGATCGTTGCCAATGTGGACGACTCCGAAGGCAGTCGCGACCTGCGCGCGCTGCTGGCCGATCTGCTGGACTGCTCCAACCAGATCACCGTGACCGAGCAGTCCGATCCCTCGGTGCGCACGCCATCCTTCGCCCTCAATAGCCCGGGTCAGGCGATCAGCCTGCGCTTCGGTGGACTGCCGCTCGGGCATGAGTTCACCTCTCTGGTGCTGGCCTTGCTGCAGGTCGGGGGCTATCCGCCGAAGGTGAGCGAGGAGGTGATCGAACAGGTGCGCGGGCTGAAAGGGCCGCTGCGCTTCGAAACCTTCTTCTCGCTGTCCTGCCAGAACTGCCCGGACGTGGTGCAGGCGCTCAACCTGATGGCGGTGCTCAACCCGGATATCGAACACGTCGCCATTGACGGCGCACTGTTCCAGGACGAGGTGGAGCGTCGCCAGGTGATGGCGGTGCCCAGCGTCTTCCTCAACGGCGAGCCGTTCGCCTCCGGCCGCATGGGCGTGGAAGAGATCGTCGCCAAGCTGGACACCGGCGCCAGTGCGCGTGAGGCCGAGAAGCTCAAGGACAAGGCGCCGTACGACGTGCTCATCGTCGGCGGTGGGCCGGCGGGTGCGGCAGCGGCCATCTATGCGGCGCGCAAGGGCATCCGCACCGGCGTGGTGGCCGAGCGCTTCGGCGGCCAGGTCGCCGATACCTTGGGTATCGAGAACTTCATCTCGGTGACGGAAACCGAAGGGCCGAAGCTGGTGGCCGCGCTTGAAGAGCATGTGCGTCAGTACGATGTGGACGTCATCAAACTGCAGCGCGCGACTCAGCTCAGCGAAGGCGCCGACGGCGTCGAAGTGGCGCTCGAAAGTGGCGCCACGCTCAAGGCGAAGTCGCTGGTGATTGCCACTGGTGCCCGCTGGCGGCAGATGAACGTGCCCGGTGAGGATCAGTACCGCAACAAGGGTGTGGCCTACTGCCCGCACTGTGATGGCCCCTTGTTCAAGGGCAAGCGCGTGGCGGTGATCGGTGGCGGCAACTCCGGAGTCGAGGCAGCGATCGACCTCGCCGGGATCGTCAGCCACGTCACCCTGCTGGAGTTTGATGCCCAGTTGCGGGCCGATGCGGTGCTGCAGCGCAAGCTGCACAGCCTGCCCAACGTCACCGTCATCACGTCGGCGCAGACCACCGAGGTGCTCGGCGACGGCCAGCGCGTCAATGGCCTGCGCTACACCGACCGCAAGTCGGGTGCGAGCCATGATGTGGCGCTGGAAGGCATCTTCGTGCAGATCGGTCTGCTCCCCAACAGCGACTGGCTGAAGGGTGCGGTGGAGTTAAGCTCGCGCGGCGAGGTGGTGGTGGATGCCCGCGGCCAGACCTCGATGCCCGGCGTGTTCGCCGCCGGGGACGTCACCACGGCGCCGTACAAGCAGATCATCATCGCCATGGGCGAGGGGTCCAAGGCTGCGCTCAGCGCCTTCGACCACCTGATTCGTCAGGCGGCGCCGGAAGAGGCCCGCAAGGCCGCCTGAGCCTGCGCATTCGTCGGCCGGCGCCTGCCTTTCAGGTCGCCGGTACGACGCGTGGGCTGCGCACTCGGCCATTCTGCGCATCAGGGCATCTCGCCCGAGATCAGGAGTGGACGTCATGGGTTGCGCCGCCGCCATCCAGCTGGAACACGAGGTCGCGGATGCGCTCGAGGCCGGGCGCCTGCGGCTGCCATCGCTGCCCGACCTGGCCCTGAAGGTCAACGAACTGACCCAGAGCGAGCGCGGCACCGCCACCCAGGTCGCCACCGCCATCAGCCGAGATCCGGCCTTGTCGGCGCGTTTGGTGCAGGCCGCCAACAGTGCCGCCAGTGGCAGTCGGGTGAAAGTGCAGAGCCTCCCGGCGGCGATCACGCGGCTCGGGCTCCACTACACCCGCGCCTTGGTCAACCGACTGGTGGTTGAGCAAATGTTCTTTACCCGCCAGCCGGCGCTGGCCGAGCTGATGCGACAGACCTGGGCACGCAGCCTGGAGGTTGCGGCACTGGCGGAAACGCTGGCGGCCCATCGCACGCCGCTGCGCCCCGAAGTGGCGATGCTCGCGGGGTTGATGCACAGGATTGGGATGCTGCCGTTGATCCGCCAACTGGAGATGAACCCGGATGCTGCCGGCCCGCGGCAGGGCTGGATCCCGATGATGGAACGCCTGCATCCCTCGATCGGCGCGCGGGTCTTGCGTCACTGGGGATTCTCGTCACAGCTGCAAGAGGTGCCGATCGCCTCCGACGACCCACTACGCGACGTCCGCGGTCCGGCCGACTACACCGATCTGGTCATCGTTGCCCGCCTGCAGTTCGAAGCCTATCCCGCAGATGCGATGCTGGCGGCCCGCCAGCATCCTGAGGCAGTGCCCGCGCTCGGCAAGCTCGGGATCGCCGCCGATTGCCCGGTGTTGTCCCTGCCCACCATCGATGCGGGCTACACCCAGGCGATGGCGCGGCTGCAGGCCTGAGGTCGCAGACCGCAACACCCGTCATAATCGACCGGCTGGCGTCCGCATTCGCGCCATTCCGGGAGACCTGCATGATCGTGCTGCAACCACTGCGCCGAGGTTCGGCCGCCCTGCTGCTGGCACTGGCGTTGTCGGCGTGTGGCAGCGGCGCGCTTACTGCGCCCGGGGGCGAGATGCCGTCGGCCGCACCGCGAGCGGATCGCGTCCCTTTGGCGCAGTGGACGCCGCTGCCGCCTGCGCCACCCGTCAGTCCCACCGTGGCCTTGGCCCGCGAGCAGATTCTGGGCCCGGATGCCGTCGCGCCCAGTAAGGTCAAGCTCTGGTGGGTCGGGGTTTCCAGCTTCGTCGCCACCGGCGGTGGCCATCTCTGGTTGTTCGATGCCTGGGAACCCATCGGCCTGCAGAAGGACTATGTGCCGATCGGCCGAGATGAGCTGGCAGCGCTGGCCCCGGAAGCCATCTTCATCGGACATGGGCATTTCGATCATGCCGCCGACGCCGGCTTCATTGCCGGCCGTAGCGGCGCCGTGGTGGTGGGCTCCGACACCATCTGCGACACCGCCAAGGCGGATGCCGCACGCGACGGCAACGCCGCCAACTTCACCTGCCTGATCACTGGCACCGAAGACACACCACCCCCGGGGACCGTGCAGATGGTGCAACTGTGGCAGGACGTGGCGCCGGTCGCGGTGCTGCAGCACATCCACAGTGCACTGGCGCCACAGACCTTCGAGCCGGGCGACACGCCATTCATCCATGTGCCCAACCTGCTGCCGTTTCTCGGCTATCTCAACAGTGACCCGCAGGAACTGCTGCGCTTCCTGACCACCCTGCGCGACGGCCAGGGCGGCACCTGGGCCTACCACCTGCGCTTTGGCGATTTCAGTCTGTTCTGGCACGACTCCACCGGGCCGATCACCGACGCCGAGCCCGGAGGACCGGAAGTGCGCGCTGCCTTGAATCAACTGCCCGAGTGCGTGGACGTTCAGCTCGGCGCCATTGTCGGCTTCGACCAACCGCTGTCCGGCTTGCGCGATCCGCGCCTGTATGTGGAGCACGCGCACCCGCGGGTGTTCCTGCCGACCCATCACGACGCCTGGGCCCCGGTGATCGGTGGCGGTGCGGCGGCCTACGAGGCCGAATGGCGGTCCGAGATGGCCGCGTTGCCGCATCCGCCGCTGCTGGATTATCTGCACGATCCGGTGGACTACCTGAAGCCCCGCGTCTACGACATCGCGGACCCGATCTGGGCGGAGCCGATGCCCGGTTCGGCTTGTGTGCCTGCGTTCTGATGGCGCATGGCCTGCACGGCAATGGTGCCGTGCACAGGGTCTGCGCCATGTCGGTACGCGCGGCTGCGGCGTCCTCAGCGATGGCTAAGTTATTGAAGCGTTGATGATTCCGCCTGGCTGAGCGCCCGAGGCGAGCTGCTGGCACGGGCCTTGCTGCACACCAGCTTGTACACAAGTTGGTGCGCAAGACGTGGCAGACGCCTGGACAATCGCTGAATGGACCGCCGCCTATCGAGGCGGGCTGTCGCCGCTGACGGTGATGACGACGCTGGCCGCACGCTGTGTCGCCAGTGAGCCGGACTGGATCCTCTGTTTTGATGCCGCCGCGCTGCAGGCGCAGGCTCAGGCGCTGCTGACCCGCTTCGAGGCGGCCGGGCGGGACTGGGCCGCCTTCCCGCTGTTCGGCGTGCCGTTCGTGGTGAAGGACAACCTCGACGTGGCCGGCGTCGCCACCACTGCGGCCTGTCCCGATTTCGCCTATGTCCCGACAGCCTCCGCGCCGGTGGTGGCGCGGCTGATTGAGGCGGGTGCTCTGCTGTTGGGCAAGGCCAATCTGGATCAGTTCGCCACCGGACTGGTGGGCACCCGCAGTCCCTACGGTGCGGTGCCCAATGCCTTCAATCCGGACTACGTCAGCGGCGGCTCCAGCTCCGGCTCAGCGACGCTGGTGGCGCGCGGCATCGCCGCCTTTTCGCTGGGCACCGACACCGCCGGCTCGGGGCGTGTCCCGGCTGCGTTCAACAACCTGGTGGGCTTGAAGCCGACCCGGGGCTGGTTCAGCACGCGCGGGGTAGTACCCGCTTGCCGCAGCCTGGATTGCGTCTCGGTGTTCGCCCACACCCCGGAAGACGCCGAGGTGGTGGCGGCTGTGCTGGGTCGTTTCGACGTCGAGGATCCCTTCGCCCGGCCCGCGCCGGCGGTGATGGGGACCCGACGCCTGCCGCCGGCGCCGCGGCTGGGTGTGCCCGCCGTCCCGCGGTTCTGCGGGGATGCCGCCGCCGAGGCTGCGTTTGGCGAGGCCTGCAGTCGCCTTGAGGCCCTCGGGGCGACGCTGGTGCCGCTCGATTTCGCCCCCTTGCACGCCCTCGCCGACCTGCTCTACGAAGGGCCCTGGGTGGCCGAGCGGCGGGCGGCGATCAGCGCTTTCCTGTCGCGGCCCGGCGTCACCATGCACCCGGTGGTGCAGGCCATCATCGGACGTGCCGATGAATTCTCCGCGGCCGATGCCTTCCGCGCCGACTATCGCCGCGCCGAACTGGTCCGCGTCGCCGAACAGCAGATGGCGTCGGTGGACGCACTGGTGGTGCCCAGCACGCCGACCATCCACACGCAGGCCGCGGTGGCGGCCGAGCCGGTGCTGCTCAACACCCAACTCGGCACCTACACCAATTTCGTCAACCTGATGGACGGGTGTGCCCTGGCGCTGCCCACCGGGTTCCGGGACGATGGTCTGCCGACCGGTGTCACCCTCATCGCACCCGCTTGGCACGACATCGCGCTGCTCGACTTCGGCCGGCGCTGGCAACGGGCGCATCCCTGGCCGCTGGGGGTTTCGGGACGTCTGCCATCGCCACCGCCGCAGCGTGCCGCCGCACCGGGGCCGGCCACCGTGAGACTGGCCGTGGTCGGGGCCCACCTCAGCGGCATGCCGCTGAACTATCAGCTGACCGAACGTGCGGCCGTGTTGGTCGAGGCCACGCAGACCGCCGACGACTACCGGCTCTACGCGCTGCCCGGCACGGTGCCGCCCAAGCCCGGGCTGATCCGCGGTGTCGACGGTGCGGCCATCCAGGTGGAGCTGTGGGACATGCCGGTCGAGGCATTCGGCAGCTTTGTCGCCCTGATTCCCTCGCCGCTGGGCATCGGCACCCTGCAACTGGCGGATGGCCGCGAAGTGAAGGGCTTCATCTGCGAAAGCTGGGCGGCGACCGGTGCCCTCGACATCACCCACTTCGGCGGCTGGCGGGCCTACATGGCCCACGAGCGCGCCCGCGCTGCCTGAACAGGATGCTCCCGCATGTTCCGTAAAGTCCTCATCGCGAACCGTGGAGAAATCGCCGTCCGTATCGCCCGCACGCTGAAGGCCATGGGTGTGGGCAGCGTCGCCGTCTACTCGGATGCCGACCGCAACAGCCTGCACGTGCAGGTGGCCGACGAAGCGGTGGCCCTGGGGGGTAACGCGCCGGCGGAAAGCTATCTGCGCGGCGATGCCATCATCGCCGCCGCCCAGGCGACCGGGGCCGAGGCCATCATTCCCGGCTACGGCTTTCTCTCCGAGAACACCGCCTTTGCCGATGCCTGCGCCGCCGCCGGCATCGTGTTCGTCGGACCGACCCCCGATCAGATCCGCCGCTTCGGGCTCAAGCACGAATCCCGCGCACTGGCCGCCGCTGCCGGCGTACCGCTGACCCCGGGCACCGACCTGCTGCAGCAGGTGGAGGACGCCGTGGCGGCCGCCGCCGACATCGGCTACCCGATCATGCTCAAGTCCACCGCCGGCGGCGGTGGCATCGGCCTGACCCGCTGCAACAGCGAAGCAGAGCTGGTCGCCGCGTTCGCATCGGTGCAGCGCCTGGGGCAGAACTTCTTCAGCGACAGCGGCGTGTTCATCGAACGCTTCGTCGAGGCCGCGCGGCATGTCGAGGTGCAGATCTTCGGCGATGGCCGTGGCCGGGTGGTGGCGCTGGGCGAACGCGACTGCTCGCTGCAGCGGCGCAACCAGAAAGTGGTGGAGGAAACCCCTGCGCCGAATCTGCCGGCGGTCACGCGCGAGGCCCTGCTGGCCGCTGCCGTGCGCCTGGGTGAGTCGGTGGCCTATGCCAATGCCGGCACCGTGGAGTTCATCTACGACGGTGCCCGCGATGCCTTCTACTTCCTGGAGGTGAACACACGGCTGCAGGTCGAGCACCCGATCACCGAGGCCTGCACCGGGGTGGACCTGGTCGACTGGATGATCCGCACTGCCGCCGGCGAGCCCCCCGATCTGGCGGGCTTCACCGCGCAGCCGACCGGGGCGGCGATGGAGGTGCGGATCTACGCCGAGGATCCGGTGCGCAACTTCCAGCCCTCCCCCGGTGTGCTGACGGAAGTGGTGTTCCCTGACGACGCGCGGATCGACGGCTGGGTGGCCACCGGCACCGAGGTGAGTCCGCACTACGACCCGATGATCGCCAAGCTGATCGTCCACGGTACCGATCGCGCCGATGCCATGGCCCGTCTGCGGGCAGCACTCGCGGCCACCCGCCTCGCCGGCATCGCCACCAACCTCGACTACCTGCGACAGATCATCGATGACCCCGCCTTCGCGGCCGGTGAGGTTTCCACCGCGTTCCTCAACGGCTTTGCCTTCCATGCACCGGCGATGGAAGTGCTGGAGCCGGGGACCTACACCACCGTGCAGGACTACCCCGGTCGCGCCGGCTACTGGGATGTGGGCGTGCCGCCTTCGGGGCCGATGGACGACTACGCCTTCCGCCTGGCCAACCGCATCGTCGGCAATCCGGCCGATGCGGCCGGACTGGAATGCACCATCGTCGGCCCGCGCCTGCGCTTTCACCAGCCGACCCGGATCACCCTGACCGGCGCGATCACCGATGCGCATCTCGACGGCGAGCCGGTGCCGTTCTGGACGCCGGTAGCGGTGGGGGCGGGGCAGGTGTTGACCGTGGGCAAGGCGGACAGCGGGTGCCGCACCTACCTGGCAGTGGCGGGCGGGATCGATGTGCCCGTGTACCTCGGCTCGCGCGCCACCTTCGCGCTGGGCCAGTTCGGCGGACATGCCGGGCGCCCCTTGCGTGGTGGCGACCTGCTCCGCATCGCCGAGCCTGGCGAGGGGCCGGCCGCCGCGCCGGCGCCGGCGGCGCTCATCCCCGCCTACGGGCATCACTGGCGTGTCGGGGTGCTCTACGGGCCGCACGGGGCACCGGACTTCTTCACCGAGGAGGCCATCGCACGCTTCTTCGATACCGACTGGGAAGTGCACTACAACTCCAACCGCCTGGGTGTGCGCCTGATGGGGCCCAAACCCACGTGGGCCCGCAGTGATGGCGGCGAAGCCGGCCTGCATCCGTCCAATATCCACGACTGCGAATACGCCATCGGGGCGGTGAACTTCACCGGCGACATGCCGGTCATCCTCACCCGCGACGGCCCCAGCCTGGGGGGGTTCGTCTGTCCGGTGACCATTGCCCAGGCGGAGCTGTGGAAGATCGGGCAGGTCAAGCCGGGCGACCGCATCCGCTTCGAGCGCATCGATTTCGACACCGCGCTGGCGATGCAGCAGGCACAGGATCGCGCCATCGAGACGCTGGGCGCCGTCGATGTGCCGGCCGCGCCCGCGGTGTTGACGGTGCCGAAGGGCACCGTGTCGGAATGCGTGCTGGCGGCCCTGCCGGCCGAGGGCGACCGTCCCGAGGTGGCCTATCGTCAGGCCGGCGACGGCTACATCCTGCTCGAATACGGCCCGATGGTGCTGGACCTGCGCCTGCGGCTGCGCATCCATGCCCTGATGCAGGCGCTGAAGGCCGATCCGGTGCCGGGCATCCTCGAACTGTCGCCCGGCGTGCGCTCGCTGCAGATCCACTATGACAGCCGGGTGATCCCGCAGGCGGCCATGCTGAAGGTGCTACTGGACATCGAAACGCGGCTGCCTGATGTCGGCACCCTGCGCATCCCCACGCGGGTGGTGCGCCTGCCCATGGCCTGGCAGGACAGTGCCACGCTCGACGCGGTGGCGCGCTATCGCCAGTCGGTGCGCGATACCGCACCCTGGCTCCCCAGCAACGTCGAGTTCATGCGCCGCATCAACGGACTGGCGTCGGTGGACACGGTCCGGCAGACCGTCTTCGACACCCGCTACATGGTGCTGGGGCTGGGCGACGTGTACCTCGGCGCACCCTGTGCGGTGCCGGTGGACCCGCGTCACCGCCTGCTCACCTCCAAGTACAACCCGGCGCGCACCTACACCGCTGAAGGCACGGTGGGTATCGGCGGCGTTTACATGTGCATCTACGGCATGGACTCGCCCGGCGGCTATCAGCTGATCGGACGCACGCTGCCGATCTGGAACAAGTTCCTCAAGAACCGCGCCTTCGAAAACGGCGAGCCCTGGCTGCTCAAGTTCTTCGACCAGGTGCAGTACTACGAGGTCAGCGAGGACGAGCTGACGGTGATGCGCGAGGACTTCCGCGAGGGGCGCCTGTTGCCCGACATCGTCGAGGAAACATTCGACATCGCCGCGCATGAACGCTTTCTCGACGCCAACGCCGACAGCATTGCCGAGTTCCGTGCCCGCCAGCAGGCCGCCTTCGCCGAGGAGGTGGCGCGCTGGCAGGCCGATGCCGCGATGTCGCCAGATGTCATTCCCGAGCCGCCCAGGCCATCCCTGGAAGCGGCCGACGGCGAGCCGGTGCATGCCGACATCAGCGGCAACATCTGGAAGCTGCTGGTGGAAGCCGGACAGAAGGTGGCGGCCGGCGATCCGTTGCTCATCGTCGAGGCCATGAAGATGGAATTCACCGTGCCGGCGCCAATGGACGGCACGGTCAGCGCACTGCGCTGCCAGGCCGGGCGCCCGGTGAATGCCGGCGATCCCCTGTTGTTCATCACCCCGGCCTGAGGAGACTGCAATGAGTGCCGACAAAGTCATTTCCCTGCGCCGTGGCCGCGACCGTGGCGAGAACCTGGCAGAGCGGATCTACGGTCAACTCAAACAGGACATCTTCGAGTTCCGCCTGCTGCCCGGGGATCGCTTCAGCGAAAACGAGATCGCCGAGCGCATGGAAGCCAGTCGCACGCCGGTGCGGGAGGCCCTGTTCCGGCTGCAGCGTGAAGGGTATGTCGAGGTGCTCTATCGCAGCGGCTGGCAGGTGCGGCCGTTCGACTTCAAGTCCTTCGAAGACCTCTATGACATCCGAATCATTCTGGAAACCGCGGCGGTGCGCCGGCTCTGCGAGCACGAGACGCCGCCGGCACTGTTGGCGGACCTGAAGCGCATCTGGCTGGTACCGGCAGCGGAACGCCTAACCGACGGCGTGACCGTCTCGGCGCTGGATGAGCGCTTTCACGAAATGCTGGTGGAGGCCACCGGAAATCTCGAGATGGCCCAGATCCACCACGCGGTGACCGAGCGCATTCGCATCGTGCGCCGCCTTGATTTCACCAAACCGCCGCGCATCGAGGCCACCTACATCGAGCACGGAAAGATTCTCCGTGCCGTGTTGCAGCGGCGCGCAGACCAGGCGCAACTGCTGCTCAAGAGTCACATCGAGGAAAGCAAGGCAGAGGTTCGCAGGATCACCGTTCACATGCTGCACACGGCCCGCAGAGGCCAGCAATAAAGACCGCAGACAGGGAGGGGTAACCCGCCACCGGTATCCGCCGGTGGCCGTTCGAAGGCAGTAACACTTTGGGAGGTTTCACATGAAGCAGCAACACGCAGGGACACGCCAGGCACAGACCTGGGCACGGGTGGCGGTGCTGATGGCCGCGGGTGCCGCGGCAGTTCCCGTGGCACATGCAGAGATCGAGTTGGGCAGCGGCATCAGCATATCCGGCTTTCTGGACATGTCGTACTTATCCGTCAGCCCGGATGGCGGATCCACCACGGAGAGCATTGGCATCGACCAGTTCGAGACGACGTTCAAGTATGCCGGCTCTGGTGGCGTGTCCGCGCAGGTCGATATCGAGTATGGGGAGGGCTTTGATGGCAGTGATGACGAAACCTTCGTCGAGCAGGCATTTGTCACCAAGGCATTCACTGAGCAGTTCAGCGTCAAGGCAGGACGCTTCCTGAGCTACAGCGGCTGGGAAACCGAAGAGCCCACCGGGCTGTTCCAGTACAGCGGTACCGGCTATGCCCCCTACTTCTACGGCTTCTATCAGAACGGCGTGTCGGCCTACTACGATGGTGGAGTGTTCGCCGTCATGGGGTCGGTTGTCACCAGCGCCTTCAATCCGCTGGATCGCAACAGCATTGATGGTGTCGACGATGACATGGGGTATGAAGTCGGCTTGGCGCTGATGCCGGTTGAGGGCCTAACCGCAAAGTTGTTCTTCATTTCCGATGGCGATACCGACACTGACATCGTCAATTTCTGGACTGCCTACTCCGTTTCAGGATTCACCTTTGCGGGTGAATACAACACGGCCGACTACGGAACCGCCGGGGAAGGCGACGGCTTTTTGCTGATGGCGAACTACGCCACGGGTCCGTTCGGGTTCACCGTCCGATATCACGACTTCGAGATCGAGGACGGCGGTGGCGCGACGACCGACGACGGTAGCGCGATCACTCTCTCACCCAGCTACAAGGTCGCCGACAACCTGCTGCTGGTGACCGAGTACCGGATGGATGAATCCGATACCAACGGTGACTCCGATTCGTTTGCGATCGAAGCCCTCTTCACGTTCTGAGCCCTCGGGTACTGAACACCATCAGGTCGTCGCACTGCGCCAGCCATGGATGGCTGGCGCAGTGATCGAGGCCTCAGCAAAGGAGTATCTGTGATGAAACTCAAATCCATCGTCGCGGCCGCCGTACTCGGCGCCGCTAGTTTCGCGGTGCAATCTGCGGACACCATCAAGGTCGGGGTTTTGCACTCGCTTTCCGGCACCATGGCCATTTCCGAAACCACGCTGAAGGACACCGTCCTGATGCTGGTGGACGAACAGAACAAGAAAGGCGGCCTGCTCGGCAAGAAACTGGAAGCCGTGGTGGTCGACCCCGCCTCCAACTGGCCGCTGTTCGCCGAAAAGGCGCGTGAGCTGCTGGCCAAGGACAAGGTCGACGTGGTCTTCGGCTGCTGGACCTCGGTATCGCGCAAGAGCGTGTTGCCGGTGTTCGAGGAGCTGAACGGCCTGCTGTTCTACCCGGTGCAGTACGAAGGTGAAGAGTCTTCCAAGAACGTCATCTACACCGGCGCCGCGCCCAACCAGCAGGCGATTCCGGCGGTGGACTACCTGATGAACGATCTGGAAGTCGAGCGTTGGGTGTTGGCCGGCACCGACTATGTCTACCCGCGCACCACCAACAAGATTCTCGAGGCCTACCTCAAGGCCAAGGGTGTGGCAGCGGACGACATCATGATCAACTACACGCCGTTCGGGCATTCCGACTGGCAGTCAATCGTCTCCGAAATCAAGGCGTTCGGCTCCACCGGCAAGAAGACGGCGGTGGTGTCCACCATCAACGGCGACGCCAACGTGCCGTTCTACAAGGAACTGGGCAACCAGAAGATCTCCGCCGAGGACATCCCGGTGGTCGCCTTCTCGGTGGGTGAGGAAGAACTGTCCGGTATCGACACCGCGCCGCTGGTCGGCCACCTCGCCGCCTGGAACTACTTCATGAGCGTCGACACGCCGGAGAACGCGGCGTTCATCAAGCAGTGGAAAACCTTCATCAAGAACGACAAGCGCGTCACCAACGATCCGATGGAAGCGCACTACGTCGGCTTCAACCTGTGGGCGCAGGCGGTCGAAAAGGCCGGCACCACCGATGTTGATGCCGTGCTGACCGCGTTGCCCGGCCTGGAAACGCCGAACCTCACCGGTGGCACCGCCAAGATGCTGGCCAACCATCACATCACCAAGCCGGTGCTGATCGGCGAGATTCGTGATGACGGCCAGTTCGACGTGGTGTGGGAAACCGAAGGTGAAGTAGCCGGTGATGCCTGGTCCGACTTCCTGCCGTCCAGCAAGGTCATTGAAGCCGACTGGGTCGACCTGAAGTGTGGCAACTACAACACCGAAACCAAGGAATGCTCGGGCCAGAATTACTGAGGTCCGGCGTAAACGCTTGATGTTGTCCGAGGCCAAGCGGCGCCCATGTGGCTAGTGGGCACCCATTGGCACTGTTGTTGCGGTCCCCGGTGTGGCGGCGGGTTCTCCTGCCCGTCGCCACCCCTCTCGAGAACGTTTCAAGAATGGTTTCCTGGAACCCCATGATCCGAACCCTGGCACCGATGTTCCGCTGGTTCACCGCGCTGATGCTGGGGGTCTTGGCCAGCCTGGCGCAGGCCGAGCCATCGCAGGCGGATGCTGCCTTTGCCGAAACGGTACGGGCGATGCCCGATGCGAGCTTTCGCGACAAGGGGGAAAAGGTGCAGGCCCTGGTGACAGCGCGGCATCCACAGGCCCGTGCGGTGCTGGCGGCGCTGCTGGACAACCGGCTGTATGCCACCGATGACGGCGTTTACATTGCCGATCCCGAACAAACGGATGCCGCGACGCCGGTCTGGCGCGATGCATTGACCGGGGCCCCGGCCCCCGACGCCGCACCCGGTTCCCGTGACCGTGTGCGCACCAACAACCGGCTGCGCTCGCAACTCAAGCGCGGCTTGGCGCAATTTGACCTTGCCGATCCCGACGATGACGTCCGCATCCGTGCGGTACGCGAGCTCAGTGGTGATCTCGATGCCGACATGGAGGCGCTGCTGGAAGCCCAGGTCGACGCAGATGACAGCGACCGTGTGCGCCGTGAAATCGCCATCGCGCTGGCGGTGCGCGATCTTGCCGCCGACACCGCGGATGAGCGACTGGCGGCCCTCAAGACGCTGGTGGGTGAGCAGCGCAATCTGGTCTACAACCGGGTCAAACCACTGACCGATCCGGCCAACGAAACCGATCCCGAGGTGCGCGCACTGGCCACCAAGGTGGTGGGCGAAATTGACGGCTGGCGTCAGGTCTATGGCGCGCTGGAGACGCTGTTCTTCGGGTTGTCGCTGGGCTCTGTGCTGGTGCTCGCCGCCATCGGGCTGGCCATCAGCTTCGGCGTGATGGGCGTGATCAACATGGCCCATGGCGAACTGATCATGATTGGCGCCTACACCACCTACGTGATGCAGTTGCTGCTGCCGAATCACATCGGTCTGGCACTGGTGCTGGCGGTGCCCGCCGCCTTCTGCGTGTCGGGGCTGGTGGGGGTTGCCATTGAGCGCGGGGTGGTCCGATTCCTCTACGGGCGCCCGCTGGAAACCCTGCTCGCCACCTTCGGCCTGTCGTTGGTACTGCAGCAACTGGTGCGGTCGATATTTTCGCCGTTGAACCGCTCGGTGGCCTCGCCCGACTGGATGCAGGGCCTGTGGCAGATCAACGACCTGTTCTCGGTCACCTACAACCGCTTGTTCATCATCCTCTTCACGCTGGTGGTGTTCGTCCTGCTGCTGGGGGTGCTCAACCGCACCTCGCTGGGCCTGAAGGTACGGGCGGTCTCGCAGAACCGCGCCATGGCCCGGGCCATGGGCGTGCGCACGGCACGGGTGGATGCAATGACCTTCGGTCTCGGCTCGGGCATCGCCGGCATCGCCGGGGTAGCGCTGTCACAGCTGACCAATGTCGGCCCCAACCTGGGGCAGGCCTATATCGTCGACTCCTTCATGGTGGTGGTGTTCGGCGGCGTCGGCAATCTCTGGGGCACGCTGATCGGCGGCCTCAGTCTCGGCGTGCTCAACAAGCTGCTGGAGCCGACGGCGGGCGCGGTGATGGCCAAGATTCTGGTACTTATCGGTCTCATCCTGTTCATCCAGCGGCGGCCGCGCGGGCTGTTTCCGCAAAAAGGCCGTGCGGCGGAGGGCCACTGATGACCCCCCGATCGATTCTCGGCAGCAGCCGCGGCGGCCAGATCTTTCTGGCGGTGATGGCGGCGCTGGCGGTGCTGGTGCCGGTGCTCAACCTGCTGGTGCCGGCGGACACCTCGCTACACCTGCCGGACTACTGGGTGACCCTGCTGGGCAAGTACCTCAGCTATGCCTTGCTGGCCATCGCCATCGACCTGATCTGGGGCTACTGCGGCATCCTCAGCCTCGGCCACACCGCGTTCTTCGCGCTCGGTGGCTACGCCATGGGCATGTACCTGATGCGCCAGATCGGCACGCGCGGCGTCTACGGACATCCCGAACTTCCGGATTTCATGGTCTTCCTCAACTGGGAATCGCTGCCCTGGTACTGGCAGGGCTTCGACCAGTTCTGGTTCGCCATGCTGATGGTACTGCTGGCGCCGGGCCTCCTTGCCTTTGCCTTCGGCTGGCTGGCGTTCCGCTCGCGCGTCGGCGGGGTCTATCTGTCGATCATCACCCAGGCCCTCACCTATGCGCTGATGCTGGCGTTCTTCCGCAACGAGATGGGCTTCGGCGGCAATAATGGGTTGACCGATTTCAAGGACATTCTCGGGCAGGACCTGCAGTCGCCTTCAACCCGCATGGGGCTGTTTCTCGCCACCGTGCTGGCGCTGACCCTGGGCTATCTGGCCTGCCGCTATCTCACCGGCTCGCGCTTCGGCCGCGTCATCGAGGCGATCCGCGATGCCGAGAGTCGCACCCGTTTCATTGGCTATCGGGTCGAGTATTACAAGCTGGCGCTGTTCACCTTCTCGGCGATGCTGGCCGGTGTCGCGGGCGCGCTCTATGTGCCGCAGGTGGGCATCATCAACCCGGGCGAGTTCTCGCCGATCAATTCCATCGAGGCGGTGGTGTGGGTGGCGGTGGGCGGTCGCGGCACGCTGTACGGTGCCGCACTCGGCGCCGGCATCGTCAACTACGCCAAGACCTGGTTCACCGCGGTGTTCCCGGAGATCTGGTTGTACGCCCTGGGGGCGCTGTTCATCGGGGTTACCCTGGCGCTGCCGCGGGGCGTGGTGGGCCTGCTGTCCCGCCGCAAGGGAGATCGCGCATGAGCCTGCGCGACACGATTCACGAGCTGACCCGGCGCGACAAAGTCTTCGACTTCGTCAACCGGCCGACCGAGCGCCCGAGCCGGGTCGATCTCAGTCACAACACCATCCTCTATCTAGAAGACATCACGGTCAGTTTCGATGGCTTCCGCGCGTTGAATGCGCTGACGCTGTATATCGACGCCGGCGAGTTGCGCTGCATCATCGGCCCCAACGGCGCCGGCAAGACCACCATGATGGACGTGATCACCGGCAAGACCCGACCGGATGCCGGCCAGGCCTGGTTCGGTCAGACCTTCAACCTGCTGCAGATGGATGAACCGGAAATCGCCCAGGCCGGCATCGGCCGCAAGTTCCAGAAGCCGACGGTGTTCACCGAGCACACCGTGTTCGAGAACCTGGAGCTGTCGCTGGCCGGGCCGCGCGGGGTCTGGCACGCACTGTTCGCCCGCCTCAGTGGCCCACAGCGCGACCGCATCGACGAGGTGCTGGAGATCATCGGGTTGAAGGACCACTACGGCCAGCGTGCCGGCAGCCTGTCCCACGGCCAGAAGCAGTGGCTGGAGATCGGCATGCTGCTGATGCAGGAGCCGCAACTGTTGCTGGTGGACGAGCCGGTGGCCGGCATGACGCCGCAGGAAACCGAACGCACCGCCGAGCTGCTCACCTCGCTCGCCGGCAAGCGCTCGGTGGTGGTGGTGGAGCACGACATGGCCTTCGTGCGATCCATCTCGCGCAAGGTCAGTGTGCTGCACGAGGGCAGCGTGCTGGCTGAAGGCAGTATCGACGACGTTCAGAACGATGCCGAAGTCCGGCGGGTGTACCTCGGTGAATGACATGACGGCCACCGTATCCGAACCGCTGCTGCAGACCCGCGGCGTCAACCAGTTCTACGGCGGCAGCCACATCCTCTGGGATGTCGGTCTCGACGTGCAGCCCGGCTCCATCACCTGCCTGATGGGTCGCAACGGCATGGGCAAAACCACCCTGCTGAAATGCGTGATGGGCCTGTTGCCGATTCGCGAGGGCAGTATCCACTTCGGTGGCGAGGATTTGTTGCGGCGCCCGGCCGAGGCGCGCGCGGGCCTCGGCATCGGCTACGTGCCGCAGGGCCGCGAAATCTTCCCCCAGCTCACCGTCGAGGAAAACCTGCAGCTGGGCGTTTACGTGCGTCCGGACCGCGACCGCGCTGCGTTGGAGCCCATCTACGACACCTTCCCGGTACTCAAGCAGATGCTGCGGCGGCGCGGGGGCGATCTCTCCGGGGGGCAGCAGCAGCAGCTGGCCATTGGCCGCGCGCTGGTGTTCAACCCGCGGCTACTGATTCTCGACGAGCCCTGTGAAGGCATCCAGCCCAATATCGTCGCCGAGATCGGCGACCTGCTGATCCGGCTCAACCGCGAGACCGGTCTGACGGTGCTGCTGGTCGAGCAGAAGCTGCCGTTCGCCCGTCGGGTGGCCACCGATTTCCGCATTCTCGACAAGGGGCGGCTGGTGGCAGGGGGCGCCATCAGCGGGCTGTCGGACGAGCTGGTGCGTAAGCATCTGAGCGTCTGAGTACCCCAAACGACTGCGGCCGGGTCGCCCCCGAAGGGACGCCCGGCCGCAGTGCGAAGCGGATGGCGCTCAGGACGCGGGCTGTGCCACTACGGCCTTCACGTCGTGGGCGCGCTTGATGATGTACTGGTGGATGGCCTGCACCTGCTCGGCATTGAGCTTGTCCATCACCGACGGCATGCCCTTGCTGGCATAGGCGCCAGCGAGGATGCCGGTGAAGATCTTGTGCGTCTCCGGCGTCATGTAGCGCAGGTCGGGCAACACGCTGCCGGAGATGGCGTTGGGGCCGTGGCACATGCCGCAGTGGGCGTTGTAGAGCACGCGACCTTCATCGATCACCTCGGCACTGGCGGTGAGTTCCGGCGGCTCGGGCAGCGCCAGGGTGACGTTGCGCGGCGGCGGCAGCGTGGCCGTGCCGCCGAGCTTGTAGGTCAGCACGCGGGCTTCCGGATGCACCTTGGCCGGCTCTGACAGCGCGCCGAGCGCCAGCGGGAAGGCGCCGCCCCAGCCGGCGGCGACGGTGACGTACTGCTCACCGTTGATCTCGTAGGTGACCGGGCCGGCCATCACGCCGGTGTTGGCCGGGGTTTCCCACAGCTTGTCGCCATTGGCCGCGTTGTAGGCAACGAAGCGACCATCGGCCGTGCCCTGGAACACCAGACCACCCGCCGTGCTCAGCGTGCCGCCGTTCCACACGGTGACATAGCTCTGGCGCCAGACTTCCTTCTGCGCCACCGGGTCCCAGGCCACCAGGTGGCCCTTGTGGGCGCCGACGGCCTCGGCCAGTGCCTTCTCGTCCTCCGGCAGGGCGATTGGCTCGGAGCCCATGTGCCAGGTGCCCTTGCCGGCATATTCCTCATCCGGGTTCGGCACGAAGTAGGCGACGGCCTCCTGCATCGGGATGTACACCAGGCCGGTCTCGGGGTTGAACGACATCGGCTGCCAGTTGTGCGCGCCCAGCGGGCCCGGCGACACCAGCGCCGGCTTTTCCGACCAGTCGGCTTCCGGGTTTTCCACCGGACGGCCGGTCTCCATATCGACATGGGTCGCCCAGTTGGCGGGTGCGAACTTCTCGGCACTCAGCAACTCGCCGTCGGTGCGGTCTAGCACGTAGAAGAAGCCGTTCTTCGGCGCCTGCATCAGCACCTTGCGCATCTCGCCCTTGATCTCCAGGTCGGCCAGGATCATGTGCTGGGTGGCGGTGTAGTCCCAGGTATCGCCCGGGGTGGTCTGGTAGTGCCAGACGTACTCGCCGCTGTCCGGCTTCAGTGCCACGATGGAGGACAGGAACAGGTTGTCGCCGCCGCCGGGGCTGCGCACGTCGCGGCTCCAGCTGCTGCCGTTGCCGACGCCGATGTAGAGCAGGTCCAGCTCGGGGTCATAGGCCATGGCATCCCACACCGTGCCGCCACCGCCGAACTTCCACCAGGCATCGCCCTTCCAGGTGGGCAGGGCCATTTCCATCGCCTTGTCTTCCGGCGGCAGGGACGGGTCGCCGGGCACCGTGAAGAAGCGCCACAGTTGTTTGCCACTGTCGGCGGCGTAGGCGGTGATGTAGCCGCGCACGCCTAGCTCGGCGCCGCCGTTGCCGATGATGACCTTGCCCTTGATGATGCGCGGCGCACCGGTGATGGTGTAACTGCGGTTGGCGTCGAGCACCGTGTTCACTTCCCACACGACCTCGCCGGTCTTGGCATCGAGCGCGATCAGGCGGCCATCGTAGGCGCCGACATAGACCTTGCCTTCCCATACCGCCACACCGCGGTTGGCGACGCCACAGCAGCCGTCGCGGCCCTTGTCACGCGGCACCTTGGGGTCGTACTTCCACAGTTCCTTGCCGGTGACTGGATCCAGCGCCGAGACGATGGAGAAGGCACCGGTGACATACATCACGCCATCGACCACGATGGGGGTGGCCTCGGTAGCGCGGTCCACGTCCAGCTTGTACTGCCAGGCCAGACCGAGCTCGTCGACGTTCTCGAGGTTGACCTTCTTCAACGGGCTGAACCGCTGCTCGCTATAGGTACGGCCATGGCTCAGCCAGGCGCCGGGCTCGGCATCGGCATTGATGATGCGGGCGCCATCCACCTGCGCCACCTTGGCCTCGGCAGCGGCCGCCGGTGCAGCTTCGGCCGCTGGGGCCTCCTTCTTGCCACAGGCCAGCAACAGGGAGGCTGCCATGACGATGGCGAGGGGTTTCAAATCGTGAATGTTCATCGATGACTCCTGGAAAACGGCAAACAGGCCCGCAGGCCGATCAGTTAAGGGTGTTGGCGCGGTCGGCGAAGCGCAGGCGCAGATCGCGCTTGAGCACCTTGCCGCTGGCATTCTTGGGGAGCTGGTCCACCACTTCGACCAGCTTGGGCGATTTGTAACCTGCCAGCTTCTCACGGCAGTGCGCGATCACCGCATCGGCGCTGATCGTCTCGCCGGGGCGGGGCACCACCACGGCCATCACCGCCTCGATCCATTTGGGGTGCGGTACGCCGAACACCGCCACTTCGGACACCCCGGGGTGTCCGAAGATGACTTCCTCGATTTCGCGGCTGGCGACGTTCTCGCCACCGGTCTTAATCATGTCCTTCTTGCGGTCGACCACACTGAGGTAGCCGTCGGCATCCATCACCCCCAGGTCGCCACTGTGGAACCAGCCATTGCGGAAGGACTCGGCAGTCTTCTCCTCGTTCTTCCAATAGCCCAGCGTGGCATGCGGGCTGCGGTGCACGATCTCGCCGACGGTGCCCACGGGTACCGGCTGGTCGTTGTCGTCGACCACGCGCGTCTCGCAGTTGATGGCGGGGCGACCGGCAGACCCCAACTTGCGCAGTTGATCCTCCGGTTTGAGGATGGTGGCCACCGGCGACATCTCGGTCTGGCCGTAGAAATTGAACAGCCGCAGCCCCGGGATGCGCTTGGCGATTTCCTTGATGATCTCCACCGGCATGATGGAGGCGCCGTAGTAGCCCTTCTTCAAGGTGCTGAGGTCGGTCTTGTCGAAATCGGGGTGGCGCAGCAGGGCAATCCACACCGTCGGCGGGCAGAACAGCTTGTTGGCCTTCTCAGCCGCAATGGTCTTGAGGATGGTGCCGGGGTCCGCCGCCGGCAGCACGATGCTGGTGGCACCAAGATAGAGGTCCGGCGTCAGGAAGCAATCGAGCTGGGCGCAGTGATACAGCGGCAACGAATGCACCTCGATGTCGTCGCTGGTCATCTCGCCGTCGATGATGACGCTGGCGTACTGCGCGTAGAGGCTACGCGCCGGCAGCAGCACGCCCTTGGGGCGCGACTCCGTGCCGCTGGTGTACATCATCTGCACCGGGTCGTCGTCGTCGACGTCGGCATCCGGCATGGCGTTGTCGGCATGGTCCATCCACGACAGCATGCAGTCCCAACCGGCCGGGGTGGCGTCCTGCTTCTCGCGGATGGATCCGCGAACCTTGACGGTGATGCCAGCTTCCTGGATCGCCGCGTCGGCCACCGTGGTGAGGGCATCCTCGGCGATGATTCCGCGCACCTCGCCGTTGCCGAGGATGTAGGCCACTTCGCTGGCGTTGAGCATGAAGTTGATCGGCACCATCACCGCGCCCAGGCGCGCCAGCGCGAAGCGGGTGACGACGAAGCCGAGATTGTTGTGCGACAGCAGGGCGATGTGGTCGCCCTGCGTCACCCCCTTGGCGGCCAGGGCATTGGCGCAGCGGTTCACCTTGTCATCGAGTGCGGCAAAGCTGAGCCGTTCCTGGCCGTAGACCAAGGCCAGCTTGTTCGGCACCCGCTGAGCGCTGCGGTGCAGCAGGTCGGCCAGACGTTGGCGCCGCGCGGTGCGAATCGCACGCGGCGTGTCCATCGACGGATTCATCAGGTTCTCCTCATTTTTTTATGGACCGCTGAATCAAGATCATACGCCGCAGTCGCGGCCCGACTCACTCCATCACGAAGCCTTCATAGCCGGCCTTGGCGACGTTGTCGCAGAGCGCGCGATAGGGGCCAACACCGAGATACGGCATGAACACGCGCGGCTTGCCGGGCACGTTGGCGCCCATGTACCAGGTGTTGCCACGCGGGAACAGGGTGGCGTTGGCCACTTCGTTGACGTGGTTCACCCAGTTTTCCTGCGCCTCAGGCGTCGGCTGAATCTTGCGCTTGTGCTGGGCCTGCAGGTGGGCCAGGCAGTCGCTGATCCAGTCCACATGCTGCTCGATCGACACGATCATATTGCTCAGCACCGAGGGGCTGCCGGGGCCGGTCACGGTGAACAGGTTGGGGAAGCCTTCCACCATCAGGCCCATCATGGTGCGGGGGCCGGCGGCCCAGCGATCGCGGAGTTGCACCCCGCCTTCGCCCTGGATATCCATGTGCAGCAGGGCACCGGTCATAGCGTCATAGCCGGTGGCAAAGATCAGGCAGTCGAGCGCGATCTCGGTGCCATCCTTCAGGCGCACGCCGGTCTCGGTGATGGCATCCAGGGGATTGCGCGCCAGGTTCTGCAGGGTGACGTTGGGGCGGTTGAAGGTTTCGTAGTAGCCGGTGTCAATGCACAGCCGACGGGTGCCGACGAACTGTCCCTTGGGGATCAGCTGTTCCGCCAGTTCCGGGTCCTTCACCCGCTCGCGGATGCGACGGGCCAGGTAGTCTTGCGCCGTCTTGTTGGCCGCTTCGCTGGTGAGCAGGTCGCCGAACGACACCATCAGCGCGAACGGACGGCCACTGTCATAGCAGGCGTCGTAGATCTTGTTGCGGGTTTCCTCGTCGACGTCGAACACCGATGCCGCATAGGTATCGCCCGGGATGCCGACGATGTGGTGGCGCGCGGTGTCCCGCAGCTCGTCATAGTTGGCCTTCACCGAGGCGATGAACTCGGGCTCCAGCTTGCGGTTGTGCGCCGGCAGGCTGTAGCTGGGGGTACGCTGGAAGATGTGCAGGTGCCCGGCCAGCTCGGCGACGATGGGGATGGTCTGAATGCCCGAGGAGCCGGTGCCGATGATGCCCACCTGCTTGCCGCCGAAGTCCGGCATGGTCTGCGGCCATCGTGGCGTGTGATAGACCTCGCCCTTGAACTGATCCATCCCCGGTAGGTTGACGTCCTTGGGGATGGTGAGGCAGCCGGTGGCCATCACCACGAAGCGCGCGTCCACCGTGCCGTGGCCCTCGGCCTTGAGCGTCCAGCGTTCCCGCTGGTCGTCATAGGTCGCAGCCGTCACCTCGGTGTTGAAGATGATGTCCTTGCGCAGGTCGAAGCGGTCTGCCACGTGGTTGGCGTAGCGCAGGATCTCCGGCTGGCTGGCGTAGCGCTCGGTCCAGGTCCACTCCTGTTCCAGCGCCTTGTCAAACGAGAACGAATACTGGACGCTCTCGACGTCGCAGTGCAGACCGGGGTAGCGGTTCCAATACCAGGTGCCGCCCACGGACGGAGCTTTCTCGTAAACCTTGGCACTGAGTCCGAGCTGGCGGCACTTGTACAGCATGTACATGCCCGACCAGCCAGCGCCGACGATGGCGACGTCCAGGGTGGAATGGGCAGGGGCGGGCGCAGCGGCGTGGCTCATTAGGTTCCTCCTTCGGCTGTTTTTCACGACACCCTAGGCGTCGAGCGGCGGGTGTACCACTACCCGCACGGGTAGCGCGGCCGTTCCCTGCAAAACCAGCCCATTCGGGTAGTAGCCGCCCGCGCAGCGGGCGCCTAGGCTCAAGTGATAGAGGTGGGATTGTCCCGCCGCACAACAACCAACAGGAGACCTCGCATGGGCAACAGCCTGGATCGGCAGCACTTTTTTATCGGCGGCGAGTGGGTCAAGCCTTCGTCGGATCGCACCTTCACGCTCACCGATGCCTCCACCGAAGAAAAGCTGGCGACGGTGCCGGAAGGCCAGAACGCCGATATCGACCGTGCGGTGGCGGCGGCGCGTGCTGCATTCGAGTCCTCCGCCTGGCGCGACATGACGCCGAAGGACCGTGCCGCGATGCTGCGCCGCTTCGACGCCGCGCTGCAGAAACGCAAGGATGATCTGGCGCTCGCCGTATCACGCCAGAACGGCATGCCGATGTGGCTGAGCAGCGCCTTCGAGGCCGGCATCGCGCTGAGCATGGTGAACTTCTACGCCGACCTCATCGAAGCGCCGCAGGCCCAGGATCGCCGCGGGGCACAGCTCGGCCGAGAAACCCTGGTCAGCAAGGTGCCGATGGGCGTGATCGCCGCCATCGTGCCGTGGAATTACCCGATCGCCCTGGCGGTCAGCAAGATCGCCCCGGCGCTGGCGGCCGGTTGCACCATCGTCATCAAGCCGTCTCCGGGCACCGTGCTGGACAGCTACCTGATGGCCGAAGCCGCCATCGAAGCCGGCCTGCCGCCGGGTGTGATCAACTGGGTTGCGGCCGAACGTGAGGTGGGGGCCTATCTGGTGTCCCATCCCGGTGTCGACAAGGTGGCCTTCACCGGCTCCACCGCCGCCGGCCGCATCATTGCCCGCGAATGCGGCCAGCTGCTGCGCCCGGTAACCCTGGAACTGGGTGGCAAGTCCGCCGCCGTGGTGCTGGAGGACGCCGACCTGTCGGTGCTGCAGGAGCGCCTGCCGATGGCCTCCCTGCTCAACAACGGCCAGACCTGCTTCAACAGCACCCGTATTCTGGCGCCGCAGAGCCGCTATGCCGAAGTGGTGGAAGCCATCGCCAGCACCGTCACCGGTCTCAAGGTGGGTGAAGCGGTGGACATGAACACCCAGGTCGGTCCGATGGCCTCAGCCGCCCATCGTCAGCGGGTTGAGGGTTATATCGAGACCGGCCGCAAGGAAGGGCGCCTGGTGGTGGGCGGGGATCGTCCCAAGGGGCAGTCGCGCGGCTACTTCGTCACGCCCACGGTGTTTGCCGACGTCGACAACGATGCCACCATCGCCCGCGAGGAAATCTTCGGGCCGGTGCTGGCTGTGATTCCCTATCGTGACGAGGACGATGCCGTCCGCATCGCCAACGCCAGCGAGTTCGGCCTCGGCGGCACCGTCTGGGGCAAGGACGAGGCCCATGCCTGTGCTGTGGCCGACCGCATCATCACCGGCACCGTTGGCATCAACGGCTATGCTCCGGCCATCGGTTCGCCGTTCGGCGGGGTCAAGGCCAGCGGCATCGGCCGCGAGCTGGGGCCGGAGGCGCTGAACGGCTACTACCATTGGAAATCGACTTATCTGATGTAACGCGCAATGGCCGTTTAGCGGACGGCCACGCGGTACGGCCATTCGGGACTCGCTCAAGTCCATCCATGGATCGCTCGGCGCTGGACGTCCTGTCCAGCGACGGTCCCGAATCGCCGCACCGCGTGACCGCCTGAAGGTCCCGCCTGGCGGGCAGTGACGCGTGGTTTTGATGTTGCGGTTGTTTCTAACGATTCCCGATTCCCAATTCCCGATTCCCGTCCAGCCCCACTATCAGCCGCAACGGCATCCGTCGTCGCAGCAGGTCATCCTCGTTGCGGGCCATCTCATGGGTTTGCGCCCAGTGCACCTCCGCCTGCAGGAAGGGCGCGGCGGGGTGTATGCGCTGGCCCAGGCGTCGATCGTCTTCGATCAGGGCCAGCAGGGCATCGGTGTACTGCCCGTGGCGCAAAGCGCAGGTGTGGGCCGCTTCGGCATCGACCCCGGCGGCGATCAGGCGCGCCATGGTCGAGCCGCGCCAGCGCGCGAAGTCGCCGTCCGGCGCACCGGGCAGGCGTGTATGCTCGGTGCGACTGCCGCAGTTGAGTCCGAGATCGCGCGCCACCGCATCCACCACCTCAGCGGCATCGCAGCGAGCGGTGGTGTACTTGCCGCCCACTGGCATATAGACGTGCTCACGCGGACGCAGAATCTCAAACTCGCGGCTGACCGCCGCCAGCGATGCGGCCGGCGCCGCATTCAGCGTGCGGGTACCGGCAAAGCGGCTGATCACGTCCTCGCGGCGCCAGCCGAGGCCGGGCATGGCGCGGGCGACGGCGCTCAGCAGATAGTCGGTTTCACCTTCGGTCGGCAGGGCATCCTCGGCCCGGGTGATGGTCTGTTCGGTGGTGCCCACCAGAGTCCGGCCGTACCAGGGAATGACAAAGAACACGCGACCGTCATCCGCAGTCAGCAGGAAGGCGTTGCGCAATCCGGGCACGCCAGGCATCACCAGATGCATGCCCTTCACCAGCCGCGTCGGCGGCGCATCGTCGCCCATCAGGCGCATGGCCCAGGGGCCGGCCGTGTTGATGATGCGGCGCGCGCGGATGCGGAAGCGTCCGCCTTCGTCGGTTTGCACCTCGGCGCCCTCAGCATCGAGTGACAGCGCCTCGACGCCGTTGGCGCACACCGCCCCGGCGCCATGGGCGGCAGCCGCCACCACCAGGCTCATGCGTGCATCGTCTTCCTGGCAGTCGCCATAGCGGAAGCCGCCCTGCAGGCCGCGGGCATCCAGATAGGGATAGTCGCGCCGCAAGCGACGCGCGCGGAAATAGCGATGCCGCCGCACCGGCTGGCCGCCCATACCCATCAGGTCGTACAAGGTGAGGCCGCAGGACAGCATGAAGGGGCCGACGCGCTGGTCATCGAACACCGGCAGGATGAAGTCCAGCGGCCGGACCAGGTGCGGGGCGATGTGGTGCAGCACCTTGCGCTCATGTAGCGCATGGCGCACCAACCGGAACTCGTAGTGCTCCAGATAGCGAAGGCCGCCGTGGATGAGCTTGCTCGACGACTGCGAGGTGCCTGCGCCCCAGTCGGTCTTTTCGATCAGGGCGACGCTCAGTCCCCGTTGCGCGGCATCCAGCGCCGCCCAGGCGCCATAGATGCCGCCCCCCACCACCAGCACATCGAAGCGGCCGTCTTGCAGGCCGCGGACATCGCGGACGAATGGGAATGCTGGACGCTGCACGCTACTTGAAGACCTTCTCGGTTTCGAAGTGGCCCTTGGGTTGATGGTGTAGGTCGAGGAAGGTCTGGGCAATCCGCTTTGGGTCGAAATGGGTACCCGACTGCACGAATCCGTACACGGTGACGGTGGCCACGTGAATGCCGTAGACGCCCAGTTCCTGCGCCAGCGAATAGGTGAGGTTGCGCAGCGCCGCCTTACCCAGCGACAGCGAGGCGTAGTTGTGCGCGGGCTCGTAGGCAAAGCCGCCGCCGGTAAACAGGATGGTGCCGCGCCGCATGTCGCGCATGCCTGGCGTCACCGCCTGGGCCGCCGCCAGTGCGCCCACCACATTGGCACGGAAATCCGCCACCAACTGGTCGCCGCTGAGGCTGCTGGGGCGACCGGTTTCGGAGGCCGCCACGTTGTAGATCAGCACCTGCACCGGGCCGAGCATACTTTCGGCCTGGGCGATGGCGCCGCGCAGATCGGTCTCATCGCTGGCATTGCAGCCGAGGGCACAGACCGTCCGGCCGGCTTTCTTCTGCAGGTCCTGCACCAGGGGTTTCAGGCGTTCTGGGCGGCGCGCCAGCAGCGAGACGTTGCAGCCTTCACGACCAAAAGCCTCGGCGACCGCGGCGGAGATGCCGGGGCCGGCACCGACGATGCAGCAATGGGGAGCGTTCATACGAGCATTGTAGAGGCGGTAATGGGTGAGCGCAGACGCGCTGGGAATGGGGAATCGGGAATCGGGAATCGTTAGAAGCAAAAGCAAAAGCAACCCGCAACGGCATAGCTGTTGTCGTTACGATTCCCGATTCCCGATTCCCGATTCTCGGGTGCTGCCGGCACCCCCTAGAAACGCCTTCACGGCCCCGGCGGTGGCCTCCGGTGCGTCCCAGTGCAGCATGTGACCGGCATCCTCGATCACCACCGTCCGTTGGTCGGCAAAGGCGGCGCGGCGGCGCAGGTGCTCGGATTCCGGCAGGCCGCTGCGGAAGATGGAGCGTCCGGCATCGACGAACAGGACCGGCGCGGTGATGCGCGACCACACGGCTTCGCTTTCCGCCACGCGGTAGGGCACCGGCATGCTCAGGTGGTGCTTGGGGTCCGCCAGCAGGTGCACCCGGCCGTTGCCGTCCTCCGCCCCCCAGCCGCGGGCGATGAACTGCGCCCAGTCATCGCTGAGCTGCGGATGCTGCTTGCGCACGCGCTGTGCCAGTTCATCGAAACTGGCGTACACCCGAGGCGGGCGGGTCCGCGATACCTGGTCCATCCAGCGCAGCAGTTTCTCCGGGGCCTGGCTGGCCGGGCGGTCCGGCAGCATCAGGCCATCGAGCAGGGCCAGACGCCGCACCCGCTGGGGGCGCAGACCGGCGTATAGCGACAGCACCTGCGCCCCCATGCTGTGTCCAACCAGGTCAATCGGCCCCGGTGCCGCCAGCGCGGCCAGCAAGGCATCGAGGTCGGCCAGGTAATCCGGGAACCAGTAGCCATCCGCCGGCCATTCACTGTGACCCAATCCCCGCCAGTCGGGGGCGATGACGTAGTGGTCCGGCAACAGGTGCGCCACCATCGGCCCGAAGGTGGCGGAGCAATCCAGCCAGCCGGTGCCCAGCAGCAGCCACCGCCGCGACGGGTCTCCCCAGCAACGCAGATGGTGCCGCAGCCCTCGCAGGCGCAGGTGGCGGGACTGGGATGGTGGAGCGGCAATCATGTCGGGTAACCGGTTTTTGCCGCAGTATGGCGGGACTGGCATCGGATTTGCCACGTGAATGCTGCTTCCCCGTCAGCCCGCCACTCGGTCACCGACCATGCCGTTGCACGCCAAACTGCTGCACCAGACCCGCTATCACTATGATCGGCCGGTACGCCTGTCGCCGCAGATCATTCGCCTGCGGCCGGCGCCCCACGTGCGCACGCCGGTGCTGGGCTACCGTCTGGCCATTCAGCCGGACCCGCATTTCCTGAACTGGCAGCAGGACCCCTTCGGAAACTGGCAGGCCCGCGTGGTGTTTCCGGAGCCCGTCACGCACTTCGATGTGACCGTCGATCTCACTGCCGACATGGCGGTGCAGAACCCCTTCGACTTCTTCGTGGCACCCGAGGCGGAAACCTTCCCCTGGGACTACGGCGACAGCCTGGCGCGCGAGCTGGCGCCGTACCGCATTGTTGACGACGGCAGCGCGGCGCTGGAGCGCTTCGTCGCTGCGTTGGACCTCAGCGAAACCGGCACCGTGAACCGCTTGGTCTCGCTCAACCAGCAGGTGCGCGATCGCGTGCGCTACCTCATCCGCATGGAGCCAGGGGTGCAGACGCCGGAGGAAACCCTGGCGCTGGGCAGCGGCTCCTGCCGCGATTCAAGCTGGTTGCTGGTGCAGGTGATGCGCAGCTTTGGCCTGGCGGCCCGCTTCGTGTCCGGCTACCTCATCCAGTTGACGCCTGACGTGAAGTCCCTGGACGGTCCCAGCGGCACCGAGGTGGACTTCACCGACCTGCACGCCTGGGTGGAGGTGTACGTCCCCGGAGCCGGCTGGCTGGGGCTGGACCCCACCTCGGGCCTGTTCGCGGGCGAGGGACACATTCCCTTGTCGGCCACACCTACCCCCCAGTCGGCCGCGCCCATCTCCGGCACCATGGAACTTTGCGAGGTCAGCTTCGACCACCACATGGCGGTCACCCGGGTGCGCGAGACGCCGCGGGTGACCCTGCCGTATTCGGAAGACCAGTGGGCCGCCATCGATACGCTGGGCCAACAGGTGGATGCCGAGCTGCAGGCCGGCGATGCGCGCCTCACCATGGGCGGCGAACCCACCTTCGTGTCACTGGATGATCCGCAGGGACCGGAGTGGAACACCACCGCGGTCAGTGCCGAGAAAGAGCGCCTGGCCTATCACCTGGCCCTGCGCATGCGCCGCCGCATTGCCCCCGAGGGCCTGCTCACCTACGGGCAGGGCAAGTGGTATCCGGGCGAGCCCTTGCCGCGCTGGGCCTGGACCTTGTACTGGCGCAAGGATGGCCAGCCGCTGTGGCGGGCTCCGGTCAACGAACCCGATCCGCTGACACCGCCGGACATCCGCGCAGCCAAGCGACTGCTCAGTGGTGTCGCCGAGCGTCTGGAGGTGGATCCGCGCAATGTCGTGGAAGCCTACGAGGATCCGCTGCAGGCGCTGGTGCGCGAGCGCCGCTTGCCCATCAACATCGACCCGACCGATCCGCGGCTGGAGGATCCCCAACAACGTGGCAACCTCGTGAAGGTTTTCGAACAGGGGCTGGGCAAGGCCCGGGGCGTGGTGCTGCCGGTTCAGCGCTGGCAGTCCGCTGCCCGCTGGGCCAGCGAGCGCTGGCTGACCCGCAGCGGCAACAAGCTGTTTCTGATGCCCGGTGATTCCCCGGTGGGGCTGCGGCTGCCGCTGGACACCCTGCCGTGGCTTGCCCCGGCTGATCGCAGCGGGTTCTTCCCGGCTGACCCCTCCCAGTTGCCGCCCCTATTGTCGACGCCGGACCCACGCCGGCAGCCCTATCTGCAGCTGCAGGGGAACGCGCCGCAGCCGCCGTCGGCGCAGCGCACCGTGAATGAACGCGACCAGCCAGCGCCACGTCGGGAAGGTCGCTACCTGCAGGCGGGGAATGTCCGTACCGCCATGGCCGTGGAGTCCCGCGGCGGATGGCTGTACGTGTTCCTGCCGCCGGTGGAGCGCACCGAGGACTTCCTCGATTTGGTGGCGGCCATCGAGGATGCTGCGGCAGAAACCGGCCTGCCCGTGCGGATCGAAGGCTATCCGCCGCCGCCCGACCCGCGATTGGAAAGCCTCAAGCTGACCCCCGATCCCGGCGTCATCGAAGTCAACGTGCAGCCCAGTGCCGACTGGCCGAGCCTGCGCGACAGCACCCTGGCGCTGTACGAAGACGCGCGACAGGCACGCTTGGTCACCGAGAAGTTCCTCATTGATGGGCGCGCGGTTGGCACCGGCGGCGGCAATCACATCGTGCTGGGCGGCCCAACCCCGAACGACTCGCCGTTCCTGCGGCGGCCCGACGTGCTCGCCAGCCTGCTGCGGTTCTGGCAGCACCACCCTTCGCTCAGCTACCTGTTTTCCGGCCTCTTCATCGGCCCCACCTCGCAGCACCCGCGCGTGGACGAGGCGCGCGACGGACAGCTGGCCGAACTGGAGCTGGCGCTGCGACAGTTGCCGCCAGACACCGCCGACGCACCGCCCTGGCGGGTGGACCGGGTGCTGCGGCACCTGCTCACCGATCTCACCGGCAACACGCACCGCGCCGAAGTCTGTATCGACAAGCTCTATGCGCCGGAGTCCGCCACCGGGCGGCTTGGCCTGGTGGAACTGCGCGGCTTCGAAATGCCACCGCATCCGCGCATGAGCCTTGCCACCCAGTTGCTGGTGCGGGCACTGGTGGCGATGTTCTGGAAAACGCCCTACACCCGGCCGCTGATTCACTGGGGCGCGCAACTGCATGACCGCTTCATGCTCGGCCACGATGTCTGGGCCGATTTCACCGAAGTCGTCGGCGAGTTGCAGCGCGGCGGGTATGCCGTTGAGGTCGACTGGTTCCGGCCCCATTTCGAGTTCCGCTTTCCTTTGCACGGCGAGCTGCACTGGGGCAGCACCACCCTGCAGTTGCGGCACGCGCTGGAACCCTGGCCGACCCTGGGTGAAGAGCCGGGTGCGGGCGGAACGGCCCGCTATGTGGACTCCTCGCTGGAGCGACTGGAAGTGCGGGTCGATGGCTTTTTGCCGGAGCGCTACCAGGTCACCTGCAATCAGCATGTGCTGCCGTTGCGGGCCACCGGCGTGCCGGGCCAATACGTGGCCGGGGTGCGCTATCGCGCCTGGCAACCACCGAGCTGCCTACACCCGACCATCGGCGTGCACAGCCCGCTGGTGTTCGACTTGTACGACCGTTGGACCGGCCAGGCCGTGGCTGGCTGCACCTACCACGTGGTGCATCCGGCGGGGCGCAATTACGAGCACTTCCCGGTCAATGCACTGGAAGCCGAAGCCCGCCGCCTCACCCGCTTCCAGCCCTTCGGCCACACCCCCGGCGCCTTCACACCGGTAACCCTGCCGCCGCGCCCGGAATCCCCCTGCACCCTGGACCTGCGGTGGGCGGCGGTGACGTGATGGCCGCGTGATACCCTTTGGGCATGCGTCTTTCGGAAGAACAGCGCCGAATCATTCGCGATGCCGTTGCAGCAGTTTTCGGCGTCGATGCGACACTTCGGCTGTTTGGCTCGCGCATCGACGACCACGCGCGTGGCGGAGACATCGACCTCCACATTGAGACGGAGGGTGATGCCGCCGATCTCTTGGCGCGTGAGCTTGAATTGGCGGCCCGATTGCAGCGGGCCCTGGGTGAACGCCGGATCGACATCGTGGTGCGCTCGCGCGCTGCACCGATGCGGGCGGTCGACCGTCATGCGGTCACCACCGGGGTATCGCTGTCATGAGCCCCGCTTGGGCCCCGGAGCGGCTTGGCCAGTTGCTGATGCTGGTGGATCGCGAGGCGGCACACCTGCTGGCGGTACGATCAAGGCTGTTGGGAGAAGACCTACGGGTTGATGCCGAACGCATGGCGCAGATTCTCGGAAGCCCGGAGGGTATCGACCGTCTCGAGTCGTTCGGCGCCAAGTTTGCCCGCATGCAGGACACGGTGGTCGACAAGCTCATCCCGACATTGATCACGGCCGTGGGCGAGCAGCCGGCTGCTGCGATCGATAATCTGGCGCGAATGGAGCGTTTGCACCTGATTGCCTCCGCTGACGACTGGCTGAAGATGCGGCTGCTGCGAAACCGCCTGGTGCACGAATACTTCGATGATCCAGCGCTCATGGCCGCCGCGCTGACCGAGGCCGGTCGTTTCACGGATGCGATGTGTGGAGACTTCCAGGCGATCCAGCGCTATCTCGGAGCTCACCCCGGCCTCATGACCTGAGAGGTTATTGGCGCGCCTCATGGGCCCCGGCATGATGCTGCCGTCCGCACCCGCACAGGCCCGCCCCATGAAGAACCTCCTGTTCCTGCTCGCCTTCAGCTTCATCGCCACCCACGAGATTGACGCTGCGCTCAACGCGGAATGGCAGCTGCTCTATGTACTGCGCGCCATGCCCGAGGCGACGGCGTCGGTTGGTTTCGTGTGGGCCCATGTCCCCTTGTTTGCCGGCCTGCTGTGGGCTTTCTTCCAGGCGCCGGAGCCGTGGCGCGAACGCGCGCGGCTGGCCTTGGCAGCGTTCTCGGTGATCCACGTGGGCCTGCACTGGCGGCTCAGCGATCACGCCCTGTACCACTTCAGCGGGTGGGACTCCAACGGCCTGATCTGGGGCGCCGGCCTGTGTGGCCTGCTGTACCTGCTGATGGCCTGGCGGTCACCTAGCCGCTGACCGCCACCGGCGGCCGCAGGTACGGCACGTCCTCCGGCTCGCAGAAGTCGAAGTAATTGCAGGTCAGTTCGGTGCCGGCGGCAATGAAGCGGTCGGCCACGTAAATCTCCTGCGATGGCACCCAGCGGCAGTTGGGGGTGTCGGCATGGTTGAAGAAACGGGCGTCGTCGCTGCAGTAGTAGTAGGCCCCCTGCAAGCGATGCGGCCCGCGTCCGCGGTAGCAGTAGCGCAGCCAACTGTCGCGCACCGCGGCCGGCATCAGCGCCAATTGGGCCTCATCGAGAATGATCAGGGTGCGCGGGTCGCAACTGTAGAGGCACTGCCCCTCGGCGATGTCTTCCCCGGCAAACAAACCCACACCCGCAATGGCGCTGGTGCCCACGTAATGCGCGACGTGCAGCATGCACGACCCCACAAGGCGAAAACACGCGGCTGCGTGCGGGGTGATCATGACGTGCCAGCGGCTGCTCCCGCAACCGGGTGATGGATCATTGTGCCGTCACCACCCTCGTGGCGCGGGCACAGACCCTGCGGCCGCGGGTTCCGACGTCGCAGGTGCGGATTCGCCACGCTCATGCGTCTTACTCAGTAGACGCACAAAAAGGCGCCACCGTCGACGCCAACCCTCTGGAGGTTGTCATGCGCCCCTTCAAACCCCAGCGCGCCCTCGCGGCGATTGTGGTGATCAGCCTGCCGGGCCTGGCCCTGGCGGACTACGAGCAGTCCAGCATCGAGATGCACATCGGCCCTGCCACCTCGGTGGGCTACCCTTCGGTGAAAGCGGCCTTTCAGGCCCTGTCCCAGCGCAAGGGCGCCCAGATCCGCACCAACCATAAGGGCTGGACCGAGATCGAGGACACGGCCAAGAACGTGCTGTGGTCCTTCCTGCCAGAAGACCACCCGGCTTATCCCACCGTGGTCAGGCGTACCGTCACTGGCCGCGGCTACGCCATGCAGATCGACATGGATGGCCTGTGCGAGGCCAAGCGCAAGGACTGCGAAAAGCTGATGCGACAATTGAAGAAGGACAACGAGATTGCTCGCACACAGTTCATCCGCAAGCCGCCGCGCGGCGCTGCGGCCAAGGCGGATGTGACACCGATTGGCAGCTTGATGTCTGCGTCGCCCTAGCGGCCGCGCACCCGCGCCGGCGCAACCCCGGTCCACCGCTTGAACGCCCGGGTGAAGCTGCTGGCATCGGCAAAGCCCAGCAGGTAGGCGATTTCGCTGACCGAATGGCGGCCGTCCTGCAGGTACTGGCGGGCTAGGGATTCGCGGGTGTCACGTAGCAGCGCGGCGTAGCCGGTGCCCTGTTCAGTCAGTTTGCGGTGCAGGCTGCGGCTGGACAGGTGCAGGGCGGTGGCGATGGCGGCCTCGCCGGGGTCGCCGTGCGGCAGCCGCTCAATCAGCAGGGTGCGCACACGGCTGACCAGGTCCCCTTTCTGCCGGGTCTCCAGCAGACGCTGCACCACCGCCTCGTTGTGGGCGGCCAGCTCCGGGCTGGCGCTGTCCAGGGGTTGGTCCAGGGTGGCGCGTTCGATCAGCAGGTGATTGCCGGGCTGGCCGAACTGCACCGGGCAGCGAAAGCACTGTTGCCAGGCACTGTCGTCCACGGGTGCCGGACGCTGCAGCGCCACCGCCAGCGGGGCAAAGCGTCGACCCAGGCGGGCGCGGCACATAAAGACGAAGACGGCGGCGAAGGCATCCAGCGCTTCCGGCGCCGGGGCGGCGTCGCCGTCGCGGGGTTCGATCATCACGGCGGTGGTGGTGCCGCGGTCCTCCAGCCGCAGCGCGGCGGCATCCGACACTACGGCAAGGTAGCGGGCGCAGCGCTCGAAGGCATCGCGCAGGCTATTGCTGGCCATCACCGCAAAGCCCAGCGCATGGAAGCTGGTCACCGGTGCCCGTTTGGCGGCGGCCAGTCCGAAGGCGGGGTTGCCGGTGGCCGCAACGGCCAGCTGCCACAGCTGCGTGGAGCGCACGATGGGGTAGCGCGCCTGCGGGTCCTGCAGCCATGCCGGATCCAGCCCGGCCTGACGGAACAGCGCATCGGCATCGCAGCCGGCGTCCTCCAGCGCGCGGCGCACGGCACGGGCCCAGCTGGTGAGGGTGGAGGCGCTCATCTGGCGGCGACGGTCAAGTGATTGGCGGGCAGGGTCATGCAGCGAGGGGCCATTCGGAAGATGCTATCGCCACTAACGATACCGGAGTTGCAACATGACCCAGGCCGCGCCCCAGGTGCTCTCGGATGCCGACAAGACCGCCCGCATCAAACAGGTGGTGCTGGCCGAGGGCCAGCGACTGCGCGAGGTGCATCCCTGGCTGAAGCGGCAGGACTTGCTGGGGGCCCTGATCATGGCCGCATCCATCGCGGGCATGGCGGGCAGCGGCTGGCTGTACTGGATGGGCGCCATCCCCTGGTGGGTCTGTGTGCCGGTGACGGCCATCTTTGCCAGCTTCATCCACGAGCTGGAGCATGACCTGATCCACTGGATGTACTTCCGCAAGAACAAGCTGGCGCATCACCTGATGATGGCGCTGTGCTGGCTGACGCGTCCCGGCACCATCAACCCCTGGATCCGCCGCAAGCTGCACTTCCAGCATCACAAGCATTCCGGCACCCACAAGGACCTCGAAGAGCGCGGCATCACCAACGGCCAGCCCTACAGCCTGAAGCGGCTGATCATGATGAGCGACTGGCTGCTGGCGCTGTGGCTGCGCGTGCCGATGATGCCCACCCGCAAGCGCAAGCTGCTGTTGGCCTTCGCCGCGCCCCTGGGCTACTTCCCGATGGGCTGGATTCATCTGGCCATCTGGTACAGCTTCCTCGGCTTCTACCTGGGCAACGGCGTAGCCGCGCTGATGGGCACCGAGATCGCCTGGAGCGCCAGCACGCTGGCGGCCATGCCGTGGATCACCCTGGCCACGGTGGTGTGGGTGGCCCCCAACCAGCTGCGCATGTTCTGTCTGCACTTCGTGAGTTCGTCGATGCACTACTACGGCGATGTCGAGGACGAGAACGTGATGCAGCAGACCCAGGTGCTGACGCCGCGCTGGATGCTGCCGTTCCAGCTGTTCTGCTTCAACTTCGGTGCCACCCACGCCATTCATCACTTTGTGGTGAAGGAGCCGTTCTACATCCGCCAGTGGACGGCGCCGGTGGCGCACAAGGTGATGCGCGAGATGGGGGTGCGCTTCAACGACACGGCGACTTTCCGCCGCGCCAACCGTTACCAGACCGCCTGAGGACGCCTTCGCAACAAGAGGGCCGCAGCCGGTATGCTGCGGCCTTTCTTTTTGCGGATGACATCGGGATATGAAGAAGCTTCTGCTGGGCTTGGTGGTACTGGCCCTGGCCTATGTCGTGGCGTCGCCCTGGATCACCGTCTACCAGATGAAGCGGGCGGCCGATGCCCAGGACGGCGAGCGCCTGTCCGAGTACATCGATTTTCCCAGCGTGCGACAGAGTTTCAAGGATCAACTGAACGCCCGGGTGCTGGGCGAGATCGACAAGGACGAGGATGCCAACCCCATGGCCGCCCTCGGCGCCAGCTTCGCCGGCATGGTGGTGGAGCGCATGGTGGATGCCTATGTGACCCCGGCCGCCATCACCGAGATGATGAAGGGGGACGCGCCCAGGGAAGCCCCTGAGAAACCGCGTGACCTGCCGCCGTCCGAGCCGGGCGAGGAAGCCGAGCCGCTGGCGGATGCGCGCATGGGCTACGCCGGCCTCAACCGCTTCGTCGTCGAGCTGGAAGCCAAGGACGCCAAGGACAAGCCCGCCAAGTTCGTCCTACGCCGCCGCGGTCTGGGCTGGCAGCTCACCGAGATTCTGCTGCCTTGAGTGCGCACTTGCGGTAGGCTTGGGCCATGCGCAACGGCTACACCGCAGTGATCAAGCAGCAGGACGGCTGGTACCTCGGCTGGATTGAAGAGGTGCCTGGCGTGAACTGCCAGGAGGCCACCTTGGAGGCGCTCAAGGTCAGCCTGCGTGAGGCCTTGGCCGAGGCATTGGAGATGAATCGCCAGGAGGCACTTTCTGCTGCAGGTGACCTGTACGTGGAAGTGCCCATTGCGCTTTGAAGCGCAACCAATTGCTTCGCCATTTGCGCCGACATGGGTGCATCATGCTGCGTGAGGGTGGGCGGCATTCCTGGTGGGAGAATCCCGAGCAGCACCGTCGATCGGCGATCCCCAGGCACTCCGAAATCAAGGATCTGCTGGCGCTGAAGATCTGCCGTGATCTGGGCGTGCCGCCGGCAAAGTAGGCGCTACACCACCCGCCCCGCCGCCACGCCCGACGACCACGCCCACTGAAAATTGTGGCCTCCCAGGTGGCCGGTGACGTCCACCACCTCGCCGATGAAATACAGGCCCGGCCGATGGCGGCTTTCCAGGGTTTGCGAGGACAGGCTGTCGGTGTCGACGCCGCCCAGGGTCACCTCAGCGGTGCGGTAGCCCTCGGTGCCGCTGGCGGTCACCGGCCAGCGGTTGAGCGTGTCGCCTACGGTCGCCAGCCGGGTCTCACTGAATTGCTGCAGGCTGCCCGTCCAGGCCTGCTGTTCGGCGAGCCGCTGTGCCAGCCGCCGCGGCAGGGTGTCGGCCAGCAGACGCTCCAGTGATTGCGCCGGCCGCGCCGCCTTCTCGGCCTGCAACCAGTCGGTGGCATTGCGATCCGGCAGCAGATTCAGAAGTAGGGCATCGCCCGGGTGCCAGTAGCTGGAGATCTGCAGGATGGCCGGTCCGCTCAAGCCGCGGTGGGTGAACAGTACCGCCGAGTGAAAGTGTTGATCCCCGCAGCTTGCCGCCGCTGGCAGTGCCACGCCGGCCAAGCCGTCGATGTCCGCCAGCGGACGCCCGCTGAGCATCAGCGGTACCAGCCCCGCGCGGGTGGGCAGGATGCGATGGCCGAACTGCCGCGCCAGCGCATAGCCAATGCCGGTAGCCCCCATCTTGGGAATCGACAGCCCGCCGGTGGCAACAACCAGCGACGGTGCGCGGACCGTCTGCACGCCGCTGCGCAGCTCAAAGCCGCGGCCATCATGGCGCACCTCGTCCACCGGCATGTCGGTGTCGATCTGCACACCAGCGGCGGCACACTCGTCCAGCAGCATCCGCAGAATGGCCTTGGACGAGATATCGCAGAACAGTTGCCCGGCCTCCTTCTCGTGGTAGGCGATGCCGTGGCGTTCCACCAATCCGATGAAATCCCATTGGGTGTAGCGCGCCAGTGCCGATTTGCAGAAGTGCGGATTGGCCGACAGGAAGTGTTCCGGGCCGGTGTGATAGTTGGTGAAATTGCAGCGCCCACCGCCGGACATCAGGATCTTCTTGCCCACTTTGTTGGCGTGGTCCACCACCCGCACACGCCGGCCACGCTGGCCGGCGGTGAGCGCACACATCAAGCCGGCTGCGCCGCCACCGATGATGAGAACGTCAGGGTTCAATGGAGAGATTCCGTGCCGAGGGGCGCTGACGATACCGGCATGCGCTTGTTCATGCAGACCCTGGTGGGCATGCTGCGGCTGCGATCGTCATTTCACAGGAGGCGTCATGAACGAGTTTCTCAAGGTCGTACGCCAGTACGCCGTCTTCACCGGCCGCGCCCGCCGCCGCGAATACTGGATGTTCACCCTGTTCTATCTGATTTTCGCGTTCGCACTGGGTGCGGTGGATGCCGTCATCGGCACCTTCAACGAGACGCTGGGCCTGGGGCTGTTCAGCGGCCTGCTGGTGCTGGCCCTGCTGCTGCCCTCCATCGGGGTCAGCATCCGCCGGCTGCACGACAGCGGTCGCACCGGCTGGTGGCTGCTGATCTCGCTGATTCCGCTGATCGGCCCGCTGGTGTTGCTGGTCTTCATGGTGCTGGACAGCCAACCCGGCAGCAACCGCTATGGACCCAACCCCAAGGACAATGGCGGGGCGCCCTCCCAACCCGATGGCGGCGGCGTGCCGCCGGCAGGCGAAAACCCCGGGCTGTACCGCGGCTGAGGTGTTTTCCTCAGAGCTTGTGAAGAAATCGAACGCCGTCGCGAGAGCTTCGCCGGGCGTCTCCGGCAAGGCGTCCTGCGCGAAATCCAAGGAGTTTACTGAGGTAAATGACGCTGGATTCCGCGCAGGACAACGCCGCAGGGGGCGTTCGGCGGAGGTCGCAGCAGGCGGGCGATTTTTTCACATGCTCTTAGCGCAGGCTGTCGTGTCTGATGGCGCAGTGCGTCTATTAGGGAGAGAGCATCCATGCAGCGGCGTGGCGTTCCCGCTCGCGCCGGGCACAGGGTGCCGTTTCGAGGAGACCACCCAGGCATGGCCGGACCAGCGCCCACACTGCCCGCGGGGCCTGTGGCATTGACTGACTTCGGGGACACCCCCGCGGTCCAGTGGGACCGTGCCATGCGCCAGTACAGCACGGCGTTGCATCGCTACTTTGCGCAGCGGGTCAATAACCCCTCCGACGTCGCAGACCTGGTGCAAAAGGTGTTCTTGCGCGTCATCCAGCGTGGCGCCAATACGCCCATCGACCACGTTCAGCACTACCTGTTCCAAGTGGCCTCCAGTGTGCTCAACGATGAGCTTCGGCGGGCCCAGGTGCGTCACGAAGTGGCACACGATACGTATGAGGAAGCGCTGCACGCCCCGGCCACCGAGCTGACACCGGAACGCGTGGTGCTCGGTGAGGAAGCCCTGGCCCGGGTGGCCGACATCCTGCGTCGCCTGCCCGACCTCACCCGCGATGTCTATCTGCTGCGCGTGCATCACGAGCAGGAGTATCGCCAGATCGCCAAGCGTCTGGGCATCTGCGAGCGCGGCGCCCAGCGACATATGGCACGCGCCCTGCAGGCACTGGAATCCGCGATGGCCGCCGACATGCCGCCCGAAATTCTCGCCGTACCCGCCGTGCGCAAGGGGGACGACCATGCGTGACGAGATGGACATGGCACCCGATGCGCGCGACAGCATCCGTGAACAGGCCGCGAGCTGGAGCGACCGCCTGCGCCACCGTGGGGGTGACGCAAGGCTGCGGGCCGCCTTCGAGGCCTGGCGTCAGGCACATCCTCTGCACGCTGAAACCTTTGCCCGTATCGATGCGGCCCATCGCCTTGCGCGTGCCGCGGTTGGCAGCCCCGCGCTGGCCGTGCTGGAGCGCGACACCCTGGCCCGATTGGCACGGCGCCGTCGTCGCCAATGGGGCCAACGCAGTCTGGCAATCGCTGCCAGTCTGTTGGTGATGACCACTGTCGGCCTGCTCACCGCGGGCGGCAACGGTTACACCCTGCAGGCTGTGCAGCAACTGCCCGCCCAGGCCCGCCACCTGCTGGCCGGCGAGCGCTATTTCCACACCACCATTGGTGAGCGCCGCGCCATCGCCCTGGCCGATGGCAGCACCCTCACCCTCAACACCGGTAGTCGTGCCGTGGTGCGCTACCGCGATGATCGCCGCAGCGTCACCCTGCAAACCGGCCAAGCCTTGTTTGAAGTGGCCAAGGACCCGCAGCGGCCCTTCGTCGTCACCGCCCGCAACCGCACCATCACCGCCCTTGGCACCGCCTTTGACGTTCGCCTCAGTGCCCGTGACCTCGCCGTCACCCTTATCGAAGGCAAAATCGAAGTCGCGGAAGTCGTTGGCCCCACAGTCGCCGAAGGCGCTGCCGACGCTCCACCTCACCACTCGCCCCTCACCCCTCACGGCGCCGCAGGCGCCCCCAGCACTCAGCACTCAGCACTCAGCACTGTGCTGACCCCTGGTCAGCAGCTATTAGTCGCTACCGCTAACCCGCAGCCTGTGCTGCGCGATGCCGATCTCAAGCGCGCCACCAGTTGGCGCAACGGTCAGCTCATCTTCCGGGATGACCGCCTCGCCGACGCCATCGACGAGATCAACCGCTACAGCACCCGAAAGGTGGTCCTCGCGGATCCGAGCCTGGGCGACCTTCGCGTCAGCGGCATCGTCAACACCGGCAACACCGCCGTGTTCGTCGAGACCATGGTCAACTACTACCCGCTGCGCGTCATCCAGACCAGTGACGAACGCGTGGTATTGGCGCGGCGGGGCTAATCCCGGCGGGGAACCCCCTTTCGCCATCGTCACCCGCACCACTAACCATCGTCCCCCCGCACCACCCACCATCGTCACCCCGCACTTGATGCGGGGTCCAGCCTCAACGGTCGCAATCTGGATGCCCGATCAAGTCGGGCAGAGCGAGGTTGCTTGGGGCGCGAAGGTATGCGATGGTTTGCTAAACCCAACAGGATGGGTTAATGGTAACCATCTGCAGGAAGCAAGCGCACCGAACGGTGATCTACAGTGCCGACCACAGGCTGGCGCATGTCCATGTCATCCAGGGTAGCGGCCCGGGTGGCAAAGAAGCCGTTGTTAATCTGCATTGTCCGGAAGGCCCTCCGAAATTGCGAGAAAGCCACGGTTTCAATATCCGTCAGATCAACCGCATCGCCTTGGCTTTGCACAGATGCCTGCCAGAGCTATGTCATGCGTGGAAGGTGATCCATGGAAATTTCTGAACAAGAATTTGTAGCAGCCAACCGTCGCGCGAACGCGCGGCGTGCGCTGGGCCGCTATGCGGTTTCCGCACGCGTCTCGGCAGGCACCTTGATTGTTGACTTCGCCAGCGGCGCGCAGGTGCGCGTTCCGGTTCGTTTGATCGAAGGCTTGGCCGAAGCACCCTCACGCGCCTTGCGGAATATCGAACTCTCGCCCGCCGGGCTGGGGGTGCATTTCCCCGATTTGGATGCAGACGTCCACGTGGCCGCCCTGATGAAGGGTGTTTTTGGATCCGCAGGCTGGATGCGCACAGTTGCCGGCGAGCTGGCTGCTGTGGGCGGGCGAAAATCTTCCCCCGCCAAGGCCGCCGCCGCGCGTGCCAATGGCCGAAAGGGCGGCAGGCCGCGCGCTGTAGCTTCATGATGGCGGAGGCGGCTGCTCCCCACTCCCCTCGTGGGACAGGGGTTGGGGGAGATGGGGCCCCGTCACTCCGTACCCACCACCATCGTCACCCGCACCACTAACCATCGTCCCCCCGCACCACTAACCATCGTCCCCCCGCACCACCCACCATCGTCCCCCCGCACTTGATGCGGGGTCCAGCCTCAACGGTCGCAATCTGGATGCCCGATCAAGTCGGGCATGACGACCGGTAGCGATAGGCTCAGAGTTCGGCGGCCCGCCGCATCACCTCACACGCGGCCAGCAAGTCATCAAGACCTTGGGCAATGACGGACTCGAGAATGCGCAGATCGCATCTGCGCAGGTATTGGGTACTCCCAACTTGTGGAGGCGAACCAGGTGATTGGCCAGATCAAGTGTCGCTTCGCCGGCACGAACGACATTCAGAATCGCCGCATCCTACCGCGTGAAATCCGTGGCGAAGTCAGCGCCTGCCGCCTGATACTCCTGCCGCGCGCGCAGCACACTACGCTGAACGGTCTGCACCTTGTTGATGGCGACGTCGGTCATACCGCGTACGCCTTCCCCGTTTCGCGGAAGGCATCCAGTATCGCGGCACGCTCGCGGTTCAGGGCCTGGTAGAACGACAGCGTCATCGCCTCGAACTCATCAGCCGCCGCCACATCCGGCGCTGCAAGGCGCACACCGTGGGCAATGATCTCCTTCGCGAACACGGTGGATACCTGGCGCAGGTTGATCAGATCGACGGGCGTCTTCAAGGCGCTTTCCAATGCCGTCTGTAGGCCATACAAGTCCAGGCTGCCCAACGCATCCGCCAAGGCATGCGAAAGCAACAGCGCAATATCGGTGTCACTATCGGGCCGAGCGAGTGCGGAGGCCTGTGAACCGAACAGATACACCGCCTGCAGCGCCGGATAGTGCGCCGTGCAGATATCGACGATGTGAGGGCGATGATCGGACATAGTGTTGAGAGCGAATCAAAGCGATGCCGGTTCCATTATGCGGCGACGGAACATTTCCCGCCGCCAGCTGTCGTTCCGGCCGTTCCGTCGCGTCTCTAGAACTAAGGCCGCCCTAGCGCGGCCGCCCTAGAAGTCTGAGGAGACGCCTGATGTCCGCAACCCATCGTTGGCCGGCCCACGTGGTCGGCGCGCTGCTGTCATTCGCCTGCGTACTGGCATTCGCCACACCGCCCGCCTGGGCGCAGTCTGCCACCGAGCAGGGCGCCGTCACGTTCGATATTCCCGCCCAAAGCCTGGACGACGCGCTCGTCGAATTTGGCCGCCAGAGCCGGCAGGAGCTGTTCTACAACGCCGAGGATGTCAGCGGCCTCACCGCCAACGCCGTCAGCGGCGATCTCAGCCGGCCCGCCGCCATGGCCCAACTGCTGCAAGGCACCGGCCTGCAATACGAACAAACCCCCTCCGGCGGCATGATGGTGGGCACGGCCGCCACCTTGGCGGCGCAGCGCGCGGGCACAGGCGGCCCCCCCGATGAGGCTGCACCGGCCAGGGACGCGGGTGCAGCCGCCGACATCGCCAGCGCCCGCCGTGCCGGGGTCGAAGAAATCATCGTCACGGGACAGAAGAAGGAGGAGCGGCTGCAGGACGTGCCGATCGCCATCTCGGCATTTTCGATGGAACAGCTGGACGCCCTGAAGATTGAAGGCGGCTTTGACCTACTCAAGGCCATTCCCAACGTCACCTTCACCAAAACCAATTTCACCGGGTATAACTTCCAGATTCGTGGTGTGGGCACCCAGTCGATTTCGGCGACCTCCGACCCCGGTGCTGCCGTCAGCTTCAATAGCACCGCCATCATCCAGAACCGCCTGTTTGAGCAGGAGTACTTGGATATCGAGCGGGTGGAAGTATTGCGAGGCCCCCAAGGCACGCTATATGGTCGAAATGCTACTGCCGGCGTCATCAATGTCATCTCCAACAAGCCCCAACTTGGCGAATGGGATGCCATGCTCGACCTTGAAGTGGGCAACTACAGCACCGGTCGTATCAGCGGCATGTTCAATGTGCCGATGGGCCAGACGCTGGCACTACGCGGTGCCTTCGCCAGCACCGATCGCGACGGCTACACCCTCAATACAGGGACCGGCAACGATGTCGACGGTCGTGACCTGTGGACCGGCCGACTGAGCCTGGGCTGGCAGCCCATCGACCGCGTTCGGGCCGACCTGATCTGGGAGCGCTTCGAGGAAGACGACAACCGGCTCCGCACCGGCAAGCAGCTCTGCCATCGCGACGATGGGCCGGAGGTGATTGGAAGTACAACGGTGGGCCTGGACCCCGCAGATGTCGCAGACTTCTTTGACCCTCAATTCGCGGCAGTCATGCGGCCGGCGCTTTTCGGTCAGGGTTGCAAGCCAGGCAGCCTGTATGCTGAGGAGGCCTTCGGTACGCCGAATGGTCTATCGCTCCCCTTCGTGTTCGGCATGCTGGCGCTTAGAACGGGATTTACCCGAATCGGGATGGACGCTGAGGGCGAGCTGCAAACCCTCATGCGCGTTCAGGATCCCTATGGCGGCAAAATGCAGTCCAGCAATCTGCGCGCGATCGAATCAATCCGGGACCCGGTGTATCGGGCCGAGGCTGATCTGCTGCAGTTGAACTTGAGCATCGAGGTCACCGATAGCCTAGAGCTGGTGGCGCAGACTGCGTATGTCGACGACGAGACCTACTCCTTCCAGGATTTCAACCGCTTTAACACCGATCCAACATTCGTTGACTCGCTGCAATTGACCGCATTCAATGATCCGGATAAACCCAGTCCCTATCGCGATTTTTCGCCAGGAGGCCAGTTCTGTGATCCCCAGTTGGGATGCTCTGATCGGGTGGTGGGCTTCGATATCTCACAGGCCAGTGCCAAGCAGTTCAATCAAGAGCTGCGTCTACAGTCGGCCTGGTCCGGACCAGTCAATTTCAGCCTGGGTGCCAATTACACCGAGTTTGAGACCCTGGTTGACTACTTCGTGATGTACAACCTCATCACGGCGCTGGGCTATATGAAGCCCATTAATGGGCCGGTCGGTGATGTGATCGACTTCGCCACCTGCGTGACATCTGGCTACGGTGGGAATGGCGGCCCCGAACCCATTGATGAAGACTCTTTCTGCCCCTTTATCGACCCTAATCCGGTCGATACCAGCCGTAACTTCGGAAATGGTATCAATGGTGAGGGGGAAGGTCATAACTATTTCCGATCCAAAAACCCCTATACCCTGCGCTCCTGGGCCGGGTTTGGTGAGGTGTACTGGAACCTGGCGGATGACCTGAAGCTGACCGCGGGGCTGCGTTACACCGAAGACACCAAAACCTTTGATGTGGTGCCCAGTCAGACGCTACTCGCAGTGAGCGTCGCCGCTGGCGGATTCACCAGCAAGGGATATCCCACCACCGGTACGATCCGCCAGCGCTGGGGCGAGTGGACCGGGCGCATGGTGCTGGATTGGCAACCGGAACTACCCTTCACCGACGAGACCCTGCTGTATGGCTCGATCTCGCGCGGCTACAAGGGCGGTGGTGCTAATCCGCCACAGCCAGGCTTTATTAGTTTGGCCGAAAGTATTGAGATATTTAGAAGCGAAGGGGTGCCGCAGGCCCAGATCGACTTCTTTGAGCAACTTGGGGTTATTCCAGTGTTGCGGCTGACGGCGGTGGAGTACGGACCGACCTTTGAACCCGAGTTTGTCAATGCGTTTGAGCTTGGCACCAAGAACACGCTGCTCGGAGGGGCCTTGTCGCTCAATGCCACGGCGTTTTACTACGACTACACCGACTATCAGGTCTCGCAGATTCGCGACCGTACCGCTGTCAACGAAAACTTCGATGCATCGATGTGGGGCCTGGAGCTGGAGGCCGTGTTTGCCCCCACGCCGGACTGGCAGTTTCTGGCCAATGTCGGCTACCTGAAAACGCGCATTGCCAGTGGTGAGTCGTCCATCGACATCATGAATCGCACTCAAGGTGACCCGAACTACACCCTGACCAAGCCGTGGCCACAGCTCCCGTCCAACTGCGTGGTACCCACGCCTGTAGCGGAGCAATATCTTCAGGATCGATCTGGGGTTAATTTCTACTACGAGCTTTGTGGTGGCATCGGCGGCCCGCTTGGGCAATTCGGCGCATTCAACCGACCGATTGACCCAGCTACCGGTGAGTTCTATGACCAATCCAACTACCCCGAACTCAACGGTGGCGCCGGCCTGCGGGCAGATCTTGGCGGCAATGAGCTACCCAATTCGCCGCGCTTGACCACCAATGTGGGCGCCCAGTACGGCTTCGACATGCTGCGCGGCCAGTGGCGCACGACGCTGCGTGGTGACGTCTACTGGCAGGACGATGCCTACCACCGCGTCTACAACCTGGCGCCCTATGATCGTCTGGAAGATTGGTACAACATCAACCTGGCGGTGAAGGTGGAGCAACCCGCGCAGGGGCTGGCGATTGAGCTCTACGTGAAGAACGTACTCGATGACGACCCCATCACCGGGGCGTTTCTCAACTCCGATGACACCGGTCTGACCACCAATGTGTTCATGCTGGACCCGCGCTTGATCGGGTTGTCAATTCGCAAGGACTTTTGAGCGCGGCCCTTGTGGCGTTGCGTGAGGGCGGCCTTCGGGCCGCCCTTTTTTCATCTCCCTGCGGGCCGCCATTCAAGGCGCCGGCGAATCCACCCGCCGCAACCCCGACGAGCCTTCCCCCACCGACCTCAGCCTCACCGCGCGGGCCTACCAGGAGCAGGACGGCGAATCCGTGGCGGCCATCGAAAACATCGGCCCGCTCACCCCGGTGACCACCAACACCCTGGACGGCAACTTCACCGAAGTGACCGGCGCGGTATCGGTGAGCAACCCGGCCCGGACCGCCACCGGCTACCTCAACCTCGGCGGCACCTTCAGCAGCGACTACGAGAGCCTGTCGGTGTCAGCCGGTTTCCGGTTTGTGTGGTGAGTGGAAAACAGTGCTGAGTGGTGAGTGATGAGTGATGAGTAAGGGCAGAAGTCTGGATGCTTCTCGGCACTCATCACTCTGCACTCAGAACTGTTTTGACGGCACTCAGAACGCACGCTGTCTGCATGACGAATGAATAACGAGGAGCAGCAACGATGACCAACAAGATGATCCCGCTGCCGCTGCTGGCCGGACTGATCGCAACCCCCGCCCTGGCCCAGGACGAAGCTGCGGCCCTCTACGCCAGCGCCAGCAGCCTCAACTGGGAAATCGAAAACGGGAATGTCGGCAAGGGCAGCGGCTTGCGGCTGATCTACGGCGCATCGCTGTCCGACTACCTGGCCATCGAACTGCACGGCGGCCTGGGCGGCGGCAGCACCGTCTCCGGCGTTGAAGTCGAACTCAAGGAACTGCTGGGCGGCTACCTGCGCGCCCAATACCCGATGAACGAGATGGTCAGCGTCTTCGCCCGCTACGGCTACACCCGCGCCAAGTTCGACGTGGACGACGGCATCACGGAGAGCACCGAATCGGAAACCGGCGGCAGCTACGGCGCCGGCATCGAGTTCACCGTGTTCAGCCGCGTGCTCGATGGCAACCTCCGCCTCACCGCCGACTACATGCTGCATCTCGACAAGACCGGCGCGGCGTTTGATGCGCGGAGTGTGGGTGTGAAGTTGCAGTTCTGAGCGATCGGGGGGTTGTGTCATTCACGGGGCGCACGTGCATATGCGCGCGCTACGCTGTGGCTAAAGCCCAACTGACAGATCCCGCATGTACCTATCGCCAAGAATCAAACGTGGCTTTCGACGGTTCATAAGAGAGCCATCAAGTCGGGCATGTCACTGACACGCACGGCCATCTGCTGAAGGGTTTCGGGTCTGACCCGGGTTCTTTTCAGACGGGTCTGCGACGGTGAATCCAGTACGTTCCAAAACCTCAAGGGAAATGAGCGATGACGCAGTGCGGACATGACGGCGTGCTGTACCCCGATTCCAGTCCGGACGCCGAAAGTGATCGACGTCATCTTCAGCGGAGATGGCTGCTCACCAACCGGGCCGAATATTCTCCACTCCGACTCGTATCGCCAGCGTGATGCCTTCGATAGAAGTGCGGAGTGTTCAATTTTCTGCTTGGCCACCTCGCAGTGATCGAGGAGCCATGAGCGCACCATGGCCATCTTGATCTCCCGCGAGGCACCGTACTGCGCGCGCAGTATCTGGGGCCAGTCGCGGTCATCCGTCTGGTAACCAATGCAGAGCCCCGAATGTAGGTCGCCATAGTGTGCCCACATGACGGGGCAGTTCCATTTGTCGCTCAACGACAACACGCCGGTTCCAAGCGCGCCTATCAGTCTTTTGCGGATTTCAGCATCGAGCCAAAGGTCTATCTGACCATCAGGGTCCCGACAATCCGGGTCGTTTGTCCAGTCCTCGAAGTTCGCCAAGAGGTCGCGGAGCTGAGATGAAAAAATTCTGTCTTGATGTTCTTCAAACCACTTGCGGGGAATTCTCAGGGCCCTACTGGCTGCCGCCAGTTTCTCCAGGTCGCAGTGCTTCATGAGCGCCAACAACACGGCCGTAGCATCATTTCTGGCCAGAGATCCAGAGATGATCGGGCTACAGTCGAGCGGATCATTGAATGACTGGGGGTCCGAGTAAACGACGTAGTCGCTGCAGAGCAGCTCTATTGCGCGCGCGCTGAATGGCACGAATTTATACAGATGCTTTGGCTTCTGGGGAGCTTTTGCATCGCCAGAGTCGAGTCTTGTTCGCATGACGTTCACTTGGAGGACAGGTTAGCTACGCGCGTGCTCATGTGCCGCGTCCGTATGTCACGTGTATGTGTACCGGCAAGGCCAGCGTTCAATCGGGCGTTCTCCCTCCCGACAGCATCGGCGTCGCAGTCACCCAGGCCCCGTTGAGGCAGTCTGAGGTGGTGGATCAGCGGGACACAGGGTGCGAACGATGCGATCTGCCGGGGACGAGCAACCAGAAGTGCCATCCACTGATGCACTTGAGCTGCTCGCGAGCCTATGCTAAACGCGAACCTGCTTCGTCACCATGGAGGGCGCATGTCAAGTCAGGGAATCGGCGCGGGGGACCTCTGGCCTCCTTGGGTGCAGCGCGGTTTGGTGTTGGCCAGTCGACATGCAGTTGCGGTCGCGGTCGGCGTTGGATTGTTACTGATTGGCGTTGGTGTCGGGCTAGTGATCGGGCGTTGGACGGCTACGGGTGTGGCCTTGCTTGGTGCAGGCGGAGCGGTTCTCGGCAACGGGCTGTTTGGCGCGTTGGTTCAGACGGAGCAGTTCAGAACGGTTTTCCAGAAGGCGGTCGCCGAAGTCTTTTACACGCCGCATGCGACGATGCTGAGAGCAGAAATGTTGCCTCGGCTTACCGCTTTGGCGCGCGCACTGGTTCGATCCACACTGAGCGATGAAGGACGCGCGCAGGTGGTTGCGGACGAGGTGGCCACGAAGATGTTTGGTGACGGTAGCGCATACAGTTACCAGAACATGCAGATGCGTCACGATATTGCAGATGTTCCAGGGAAGTCTGGGTACGTTCGGATCACCAGCACATTCAGGGCGAGCATTCTGCTGTCGACCGATGGAGAGCCCGCTGAATTTCGTCACCGGTCTATTGTGGGGGAAGGCTGTAGCACGCTGAAGGAGTTGCTCATTGATGGTGAGTGCATCAGCTTTCCCGGCAGCTCAGCGGTTCAGCAACTGTCGAAGGGCGAGGTACGTATCAGTGTTCCGCTTCGAGGTTTCACGCTGCCATCGGGAAAGCCGATATCGAATCGCCCGACGATCCAGCGAACCTTGGAGGTCGAGCACCGACTTTGTGACGAGCCCTACTGCGCGATCTCCATCACGCGGTTCACCATGGGCCTCGAGGTCGTGGCGAATGTTGCTTCGGGGAGCGACCTGGCGGTCCACCTGAAGCGGACAGCGAAATTCGACTCGTCGCCGACGCCCAAGCCGGATGTGCGAGGGGATTTTCGCTGGGTACTGTGTGGTCCGGGGGGCATTTTGCTACCGGGAGATGGCTATGTTCTAATAATCACCCATCGACATGGAGAGTCCTCGTGAATATGCCTACTGAGTGGGTCTAGCGCCCGAAAGTCGCCTAAGCGATTGTTCAGAATAAGAATGTTGAAAGCAAAGCCCCGCACCGCGGGGCTTTTGTTGTTTGCGGAGCACGGATGGAGGCACTGAGGCTGGCCTGTGCATAGACTGAGTAAAATTACTCAGTGATTGCGCGGGCTCGATGCGCCAGCAATGGCCGTTGACGTTAAGCAAGCCGCCACAAGGCGCTTTGTTGTTGATGTTTGTCGAATCGTTAACAACAAATGCTGTTGTCGTTAATTTGTGAAGCTCGGCGGAAGTTGGTGTTCACATGCCCCTTCTGCATCAACGACAGCTGCGCAAGGATTGCCCTAATCAGCTATTTGTAGCGGCGAGCGCCATCATTCGGCGGACGAATCCACCCGCCGCACCCCCGACGAGCCTTCCCCTACCGGGTTGCTCGGGAGCATCCGCACCTCCCGCTGCGGGAAGGGAATCTCGATGCCATGTTCGCGCAGGGCTTCGAAGATCAGCAGCAGCAGGTCACCGCCGACGCGGTTACGGCCGTCATCGATACCCTCCATCCAGAACTCGACGAACATGTTGACGCCGGAGTCGCCGAAGCTGTCGATCTCACAGTCCGGCCGCTCCTCGTAGGGAATATGGTCGCCGGAGATCACCTGTGGATGCTTGGCCACGGTCTTGCGGATCAGGTCGCACAGGGCGCGAATGTCGGTGGCGTAGGCCACCGAGAAGTCCACCCGGTAACGCTGGCGATGGTCCTTGTGGGTCCAGTTGGTGAAGGCCTTGGTGATGAAGGTTTCGTTGGGGACCAGCACCGCCTTGCCGTCAAAGCCTTCCAGGGTGGTGTAACGCAGGGTCAGTTCGCGCACGTAGCCGCGCTGGCCGCCTTCGATCTCGACGTAGTCGCCGACCGACAGCGAGCGGTCGAACAGGATGATGATGCCGGAGATGAAGTTGGAGGCGATGGACTGCAGGCCGAAGCCGAGCCCGACCCCCAAGGCCCCGCCGAATACAGCGAGCGCGGTGAGGTTGATCCCCATCACCTGCAGGAACAGCAGGCCCATCAGCAGGGCCAGGCCGATCTGGAACAGCTTGGCCACCACTTCGCGGGTGCGCACGTCCAGCCGTTCCTGGCGGCGAATGGCGTTGAGACCCGTGCGGTTCACCGACAGGCCGATCCAGAACAGCAGCGAACCAAACACCAGCACCCGCAGTACGCCGTTGACGGTGATACGCAGGTTGCCGATCTCCACCGCCATCGACTCCAGCACGGTGGTGATGGGGGTGAGCAGCCCCAGTAAATGCAGGCTCACCAGTGGCAGTGCGACCAGCCGCATCAACGGCCCCGCCAGCGGTCCTACCGGCATGCGGCGCAGCAGGCTCTCCAGCAGCCACAGCACCATCAGGATCAAACTGATTCGCAGCAGCCAATCGGCCTCCAGGAAGATCTTGCTGAGCGCTGCCGCCACCAGCATGAGCAGGGCAGACAGGGCCGGGCGCAGCAGGCCTTCCAGGGATTCCACCCAGCGCCGCAGCCCGGTGCCCGGGCGGCCGAAGTCGGCAATGCGTGCGGACAGCAGCCAGCCGAGTAACAGCGCGAACAGCGCGGCGCCCAGCTGGATGTAGGTTTCCGGGGCTTCCAGGGCGGTTTCCACCGCACGGAAGGCGGCGGCCATGAGCTCGTCGAAGCGCTTCAAATCCAGCATGTGACGGGCATTCTCCTCGGGTCGACGGCACAAGCCTGCGGTGCCGGCGGCATGAAGTCCAGCCCTTAGTCCAGGCCAAAGCGCCGCATCAGGATCCGATCCAGCAGCAGGATGGGAAGCTGCGCCAGCCGCGGCAACAAGCGGCTGCCGCTGCCGAGTCGGATCACGGCCGGCGGGCTTGGTTTCAAGGTGGCGGTGACGAAAGCATCGGCAAACCGCGGGGTAGGGGTGGCGCCCTCCTGCGAGGCGCCGGCGCGGCGGGCGATGCCATCCGCGTAGGGCGCGTAAAGCCTCCAGGGGGTGGTGCCGGTCTGCTGGCGCGCCTGGTCGCCAAAGCCCGATGCAATGGCGCCGGGCTGCACCAGCAGCACCTCGATACCGAAGGGTTTCAGTTCCATGCGCATCGCGTGGTTGAGGGCGTGCAGAGCCGCCTTGCTGGCGCAGTAAGGTCCAGCAAACGGCGTGGCGAGAATGCCGGAGACACTGCCGACATTGACGATGCGGCCAGCCCGTCGAGCGGCCATCCCCGGCACCACCGCCTGCACCACGGCCACCGGTCCGGTGACGTTGGTTTCCCACTGCAGCCGCAGCGTGTCGAGCGGCACTTCGGCGGTCGGTCCCATGACCGGGATGCCGGCATTGTTGACCAGCAGGTCGATCTGGCCGAAGCGCGCTTCGGCCTCGGACACCGCCGCGGTGATCGAGGCAGCGTCGGTGACGTCGAGGCGCAGGGTGGCGATCCCCAGCGCGGCGAGCGCGGCCAGGCGCTCGGGCTGGCGTGCGGTGGCCACGGTTCGGCAGCCGCGGGCGTGGTAGGCGCGGGCCAGGGCTTCACCGATGCCACTGGTGCAGCCGGTGATCAGGACAACGGGGGCAGAAGGCATCATCAATACCCGGTTAGGCGGAGCGCTCATCCTGCCTCTTTTGGGGGCGATTGAGACCCAAAGCGCTGGTAAATGGACACATTGTTGACGCATTCGCAGGCGGAACCGACACTCTGTTCATGACTAGAACGCACTTCGTCCGCGACGGCCTGCGGCTCGCCTACCAGGACTCTGCGCCCAACGAACCGCGGCGCCCGGTGGTGTTGTTGCTGCATGGGTTCCCCGATACGGCCGACCTGTGGGGGGCGCAGTTGCGGTTTCTCCACGACCGGGGCTACCGGGTCATTGCGCCGGACACCCGCGGCCACGGGGGGTCGGATGTGGCGCGCCGGACTGGCGATTATCACTGGTCCGAGGTGATTGCCGACTGGCTGGCCCTGCTCGATCACCTCGGTGTCGATCAAGTCGATCTGGTGGGCCATGACTGGGGCGCTGCCTTCGCCTGGCTGCTGGCCGGACGCCATCCCGCCCGTGTGCGGCGTCTGGTGGTGTTGTCGGTGGGGCATCCGACGGCCTACGCCCGTGCCGGGGTGATGCAGAAACTGCGGGGCTGGTACATCCTGTATTTCATGCTGGCGCCGATCACCGAATGGCTGCTGCGCCTGCCATTCTTCCCGGGGTTTCCTGCGGTGTTCCGCAGTCACCCCGATCCTGCCGAGGTGCGCGCCCGAATGGCGGCGCCGGGCCGCTGGAAGGCCGCGCTACGGGTGTACCGGGCCAACCTGCTCTCCATCCTGATCGGTCGTCACCCCAAGGTGCGCGCGCCCACCCTGGGGATTCACAGCCGCGGCGATGCCTATCTGGGTGCGCGGCAAATGCAGCGCTCGGAGGCCTGGGTGCATGGGCGCTTCCGCTATGTATCGGTCGGCGGGGGGCATTGGCTTCCGCTGGAGCAGCCGGACCAGGTCAACGCACTCATCCTGGAGCACCTTCAGACCCCGCTGCCGGCCTAGCCGGGGACGCCGCGGCGATGGTCTTGACCATACGGAAGCGGGGGAGCGTGACCCCGTTTCGCAGCACCATTTCCTCGGCTTCGAGGCGGTAGCCCTGGCGCGCAAAAAACGGGCGCGCCACTCGGCTGGCCTCGGTGTATAGGCGAGTCACGCCCTGCTGCCGTAGCGCCGCTTCCACCCGCAGATAGAGCGCCGACGCCACCCCTTTTCGGAGCTGATCCGGGTGGGTGAACAGAAACACGATATGGCCGTTGTCGCGCCAGCCAACGAAGCCGGTGAGGGCCGCGGCATCGGTCGCCAGCAGCACCTGGGTCTCGCCCAGGCGTTGTTGCCACAACGCCCGTTCCGGCGGCATCGGCGCCCACGCCGCCCGCTGTTCGGCGGTGTAGTCCGCCGCTGCGCCTTGATGAACGGCGGCGGTGAACAGCGCGATCACGGCGTCGAGGTCGGCCTCGGTGTACGGACGGATCTGCATCGGTCGCGAAGGACTGGGCGCGACAGTGTAGCGAGGGCATCTCAGGGCAGCGCACGTTCCTGGCGCAGCAGCTGGCCAAGCATGGCAATGGCGCGTTCGATGGCGGGCGTGAGGACGTGCCCGGCCGACAAGCGCAGGCAGTGATCGGCATCGCCGCCCAGCGAGAAGGCACAGCCCGGCACCAGGCCCGCGCCGATCTCGCGGGCGGCACGCATCATCCATAGGGGGTCGCGCGGGGTGGGCAGGGCCACCCACAGCAGGAAGCCGCCTTGCGGACGGGTGACGGTGGTGCCGGCGGGGAAGTGCTGCAGGATGCGCTGGCGGTAGGCACTGACCTGCTGCTGCAGCGCCGGCCGCAGCCGCGCCAGGTGGCGGTCGAGACCGCCGTCGACCAGCAGCCGTGCCACCACTGCCTGGGCCGCGGTGCTGGTGGCGATGCTGCTGGTGAACTGTGCGGTGGTGAGGTCGCGGTAGCGGTCGCCAGCCAGACGGCGACGGCGGACCGCCCAGCCCAGGCGCAGACCGGGCGCTAGGATCTTGCTGACGCTGCCGCAGGTGATGACATCGGCATCCGGCGCCAGCGCCAGGATCGAGGCGGGGCGCGCGCCAAGGTGATTGAGCTCGGCGTAGACGTCGTCCTCGATCAAGGGAATGCCTTGGCGGGCAAACAGCTGGCCGATGGCGCGCCGTTCGCGCTCAGGCGTGAGGGCGCCGGTGGGATTGTGGTAGCAGGGGGTGAGGCAGGCAGCGGCGATGCGATGTTGTGACAGGGCTGCCGCCAGGGCGTCCGCGCGCAGGCCCTCGGACGGGTCGAACGGCAGCTCCACCACCTTGCGGCCCAGCCGCTGCAGCAGCGGATACAGGCCAAAGAAACTGGGACGCTCCACCAGCACCGAATCGCCCTCGCGGGTGGAGGCTTCCAGCGCCAGTCGCAGGGCGTCCATGCAGCCGTGCGTGAGGGTGACGTCGTCCGCGTCGGGGGGCTGCCCGCCCAGCCCGACGCGCCGCGCGATGGCCCGACGCAGCTCGGCATTGCCTGGGGCCACTTCGTAGCCGTACAGGCCACTGCCCAGGCGACGATAGGCGTCCTGTTCGAGGCGCCGAAGCAGACGGTCGGGAATGTGCGAGGGCCCCAGTGTGGAGCCCCCCAGCGGCAGCTCGCGCGGGGACTGTTGCAGCACCTCCAGGATGGTGCGCAGCACGGCGTCCGGAACGCTCAGCGGCGGTGCCGGAAGCCCGGGCAGACGCGGTGTGGTGGTCGGCGCACAGACCACGAAACGGGCGCGGGGCTGGGCCTGCGCCAGGCCATCACGTTCCAGTTGGTGCAGTGCATGCTGGGCGGTGATCACGCTGACCCCATGATCCGCGGCAATGCGTCGGATCGAGGGCAGGCGTTCCCCCGGGCGCAGCAAGCCGTCGTCGATCTGGCGACGCAAGGCCTGGTGGATGCGCTGGTATTTGGGGGGCTCCATCTGTTCCTATTGTTCTGATGAAATCTGTCTCTGTATAGACACAGATAAAGTCGCTTTAATGCGACTTGCCGCCGTGAGGAGCCTCCATGTCCACCCCCACCCCCGACCCCGAACTGTTTGCCCGCGCCGGCCTGGTGCAGGCCTTGCGGATCGTCCCCGAGCAGGTGGGCGATGGGCGGGCGATCGCCCATTTCGACGTCGACGTCGTCCACAGCCAGCATCACGGCTTCGTTCACGCCGGGGCCGTGGCCACTCTGGCCGACCACACGGCCGGCGCCGCCGCCAATGCGCTGGTGCCCGAGGGCAAGGCGGTACTCACTGTGGAGTTCAAGATCAATCTGCTGAAGCCGGTGCTGGGGCCGCGGGTGACGGCGGAGGCGGAGGTGCTGCGGGCTGGGCGCCAGCTCCACGTGGTGGAATCGCGCGTCTATGCCGGCACCCCGCGCGCGCTGGTGGCGATCGCGCTGGTCACCCTGTCGGTGGTGGACATGCCGACGCTGCGGACATGAGCGCCTCGCCGGTGGTGTCCATCGATGCCGTGCCGGCGACGGCGCTGGCCGCGCATCGCCCCGAGGTGCAACGGCGCGCCCTGACGGCCCTGGCTGGCGGGCAGGCGCTGGGCTGCAGTGCCTACGTGCTGGCACCCGGTGCGAGCGGTTGGCCGCGGCACTATCACGCCGCCAATGAGGAGGCGATCTTCATCCTGCAGGGGGCTGGCGAACTTCGGCTGGGCGAGGCGTGTTGGCCGGTGCGGGCACGCGACTACGTGGCGCTGCCCGCCGGGCCGGCGCAGGCCCACCAGTTGACCAACACGGGCCATCAGCCGCTGGAGTATCTGTGCCTCTCCACCATGCTGCCGGTCGATGTGACCGTGTATCCCGACAGCGACAAGCTGGCGATATTCGCCGGCAGCGCCCCTGGCGGTTCGGCATTGGCGCGCTTCGTCAGCGGCAGCTGGCGGCGGGGCGATGCGGTCGACTATTGGGAAGGCGAACGATGAGCGCGCTGCCGTTGCAGCCCTTCGGGCAGCGGCTGCTGCCCACGGTCTGGCACGCCGAGCACGATGGTGAGCGCTGGTGCCAGGGCGGTCTGCGCGCCCTCGCGGACGTGCCGGTAACGGTGGCCGGCGGCACGGTGCAGTACGCCCTGTCGGTGTTCGAGGGGCTCAAGGCGTATCGGGATGCCGCGGATGGCGCCCATCTGTTCCGGGCGTCGGACCATGCCTTGCGGCTGCAGGCCAGCGCGCGGCGGCTGGCCCTGCCGGCGGTGCCCGAAGCCCTGTTCTTGGCAGCCTGCAGCGAGCTGGTGCGCGCGATGGCGGCGGATCTGCCTTCCGGCGATGCGGGCGCGCTTTACCTGCGACCCACGCTGTACGCCAGTGACGAAGGGCTGGGCTTGCGGCGGGGACGCCGCCACGGCTTCACCGTCATGGCCAATCCCTGCATCGATCCGCCGCGAAAGTCGGTGCGGCTGTGGGCCGAATCACAACTGAGCCGAGCGGCGCCCGGCGGCATCGGCGGCGCCAAGGCGGCCGCCAACTATGCTGCGGGCATCGGCGGCCTGCTGGCGGCGCAGGCACGGGGGTATGACGACGTGTTGTGGCTGGATGCCGTAACGCATACCGAACTGAGCGAAGCCGGCACCATGAACGTGTTCGCCGAGATCGACGGGGTGCTCTATACCCCGCCACTGGACGGCACCCTGCTCGCCGGCATCACGCGGGATACCGTGTTGCAGCTGGCGCCCACGCTGGGCCTTCGGGCGGTGGAATCGGTGCTCCCGCTGGCCGTGCTGCGGTCGGCCGCAGGCGAGGGACGGTTGGGCGCGGTATTCGGCACCGGTACCGCCTGCCGTCTGGTGTCCATCGTCGAAATCGGCACCGAGGCCGGCGTCATCGTGCCGGGCGCGTCCTCGCGCGCTGACCAACTCTATGCGGCACTGAGCCGGGTGCAGCGGGCGCCGCCCGAGGGCTGGCGCCTTTCCGTTTCGGGTGGGCGGTACAGAGCCCATAAGCCGCAGGGGCGATCACCGCGGGCGCCACCAGCCGATACCGTCAACTGGGTAACGCAAGAGGAGCACGGTCCATGAAGTGGTATGTCGTCGCCGAACTGACTTTGAATGATCCCGGCTGGGTAAAGGGATACATCGCGGCAGTGAGTCCGCTGGTGCAGGCCGCCGGTGGCCGCTATCTGGCCCGAACACCCCAGACCGAGCGGCTGGAAGGCGACCGGCCACGACCGAGCGTCACGGTGATCCTGGAATTTCCGGCCCGGGACGCAGCCATCGATTTTTATCACAGCGAGGCCTATCGGCCGTGGCGCGAGGCGCGACAATCGGGATCTGAAGGGCACTTCCTGCTGGTCGCAGGCGAGGACATCAACAACCGGGCGAGCGGGACGTCATCGGCGTGATACCGGGCAGCGCGAACAAGCGCTGCAGCCAGCGGTTGATGGCGGGGTATCCGGCAAGGTCGAAACCGCCCTCGTCGGCGACGTGGGTGTAGGCGGCCAGCGCGAGGTCGGCGACCGTCGGCGAATCGCCGACCAGCCAGGGCGTGCGCAGCAGTTGCTGCTCCATCACCGCCAGCGCGGCGTAACCCTTTTCGCGGGTGCTGGCGATGCGCGCGGCCCATTCGGCTTCCTTGCCGAGATAGCGGATCCAGTAGCGCACCGTCGCGATATGGGGTTCATGGCTGTACTGCTCGAAGAACAACCATTGCAGGACCTGTGCGCGCGCCCAGCGGTCGTCAGGCAGCCAGTCGCTGCCCTCCGCCAGATAGCAGAGCATGGCGTTGGACTCTGCCAAGAGGCGTCGGTCCACCTCCAGCAACGGTACCTTGCCGTTGGGGTTCAGGGCCAGGAATTCCGGGGTCCGCGAGCCACCGTTGACGATATCCACTTCGATCCATTCGAAGCGAATACCCAGATGCTGCATCAGCGCGGCCGGCTTCCAGCAGTTGCCGGAACCCTGCATGCCATAGAGCCGGATGTGGTTCATCGCCGCATCCTACCGCGATCGTGGGTGCACCCAGCGGAAGGTGAGGTTGATACGTTCGGCCACCGGGCGCGTCTCCTTCGGCACCGCATGTTGCCAGTGACGCTGGGTGTCGCCGGCCATCACCAGCAGGCTACCATCGGTGAGCGGCAGGCTGTGCTGCAGTCCGCGCTGGCGGTGCCGCAGCTGGAAACGGCGGGTGGCGCCGAGGCTCAGCGAGGCGATCACCGGTGCCGGACCCAGCTCGCGCTCATTGTCGGCATGCCAGCCCATGCTGTCCCGGCCGCTTCTGTAGCAGTTGGCCAGCACGCTGTTGTAGCGGCTACCGGTGGCGGTTTCGATTTGCGCCTTCAGTTCCAGTAGCCGGGCATGCCAGGGCAGCGGCCATTGGGTGCGGCCGGAGTAGGTGTAGACGGCGTCGCCGTCACCGATCCAGCACAGCAGCCGTGGCTGCAGCACGGCTTTGCCGAATAGGCGGATGTGCTGGGTTTGCCAAGGAAGCTCGGTGCGCAGACAGTGAAACAGCTCAGCACGTTGATCTTCGGCGATGAAGTCCGGCCGGTACTGCATCCGTGCGTCCGGCAGCGGCAGCACGCCATCGTCGTCCAACAGGCGCGATTCAGACGAGGGCATCGACCAGGCCCCATTCGTGCGCCGTGCGGGCGTCGATGCGGGCACCGCTCAGGACCATCCAGGCGGTGCGCTGGCGGCCGATCCGGCGAGGCACGCTGACACAGCCGCCGGCGCCGGGGATCAGTCCGAAGCGCAACTCCGGCAACTGGAACCAGGCGTCGTCGGTGGCCTCGATGCGACCGGCGAAGGCCGGGAACTCGATGCCGGAGCCGATGCAGGCGCCGTGCACACGCACGGTGACGCGGTCCGCGCAGGCCGCCAGTTCTCGCCCCGGCAAGGCCAGGCTGCGCACCAGGTGGGCGGTGGCGGGATCGGGGGCCATGCCGAACTCGGTGAGATCGCCGCCGGTGGAAAAGCTGGGGCCGTGTCCCGCCAATCGGACCTGGGTGATCTCGGGATTCAGCTGCACCAGTCGCAAGGCTTCAACCAGCGCGTCGCGCATCTCCCGCGACATGGCATTGCGGGTGGAGGCGCGGTCCAGCCACAGCGACAGCTGGGTCCCCTGCCGCTGCCAGCTGACGGCGGGGCCGGACTCGGTGGGACGCTGCGGCGCCGTGGCGCGGTGAGCGGCCAGCCAGGCTTGGTACTCCGGCCCGGCCTGCAGGGTGGAATAGGTCAAAGACTCGGCGAACAGTGCGGCCTCCAGCCTCAGCATTTCGGTGTGCCGCAGCAGCTGCACGAACAGCGCCGCCGCCCGCGGCGCCTCGGCGATGCGGGCCAGCAGCGGTGCTGCTGCGTCGGCATCGGCCACCACCGTGTCGCAGGCGTCGGTCCAGTCGGACGCGCCTTGGCCGATCCCGATCACCGGGCAGGGCGGCAATGGCATCGGCGCCTGCGTTTGCTCGCCATCGAGCGCCAGCAGGACCGCCGGCACTGCCTCGAACAGCGACGGCGACAGCCCGGCGGTGAGGCGCGCGGCCAGTTCGTCGGGACTCAGCGTGATCGGGTGCATGGCAGCAGTGTAGGGCGTGGCGCGCGCCATCGAGCGCGTTCAGCGCTGTCCGCGACGGAACAGTGAGAAGAAGCCGTAACTGGGATCAGCCGGGCCCGGACAACCGATATGGGCGCCTTGCAGAAAGGGATGCTGCAGATCGATCGCCGACGGGTCTGCCGGATAGGCCCAGTCGGCGACGATGGCGCGGTGGGCGAACTTCCAGATGCCGTCCCGCTTTTCGTATTTGTCGAAGTAACGGCCGCCGATGAGTACGTCGAATTTGCGGTCCTCGGCCATCACCTGGTGCATGGCGAGCAGATAGATCTCGCCTTCGGCGCGGTCGCCGTCGAGCTTGAGATTCACCGTGGTGATGTTGTGATGCAGGATCGCCATCGCCTTCTGGATCTCCGGCAGCTTGTCGATGAAATCCATGGCGGGGCCCTTGGCGAAATGGCCGTGGTCATCAATTGCATCCGGGTGATACAGCGCGCGCATCTTGTCGTGATCGTGACGATCGGCGGCATTGGCGTAGGCGTTCACCAGTTCGGTGATGGCCTGCTTGTCCAGCAGCTCGTCCAGCAATTGGTCGCGGGTTTTCATCGAAGCCAGCCAGCAGTGAAGGAATCGGCACGCTAGCCCGGCACCCCGCTGGCGACACCGTCCGTCTGCAGGGGGTGGGGGTTAGAATGCCGCCCTCGCGACAGGAGGGCGTGCAGGTGCAATGGCAATGGCGGGCGGGGTGGGCAATCGGGTTGCTGTTGGCCTGCGTGGCGGGGCAGGCGACGGAGCCCCGCGACACCATCGCGCAGCGAGTCGCGCCCTGCGTGATCTGTCATGGCGCCGAGGGGCGCGCGTCCAACCAGGGCTACCTGCCGCGCATTGCTGGCAAGCCTGAGGGCTACCTGCATCGGCAGCTTTTGCACTTCCGCGACGGTCAGCGCGGTCACGCCCAGATGCGCTACCTGCTGGAGCGGCAGTCCGATGACTATCTGGCAGAGATGGCCGCCTACTTTGCCAGCCTCAGCTTGCCGCACCCGCCGCCGCTGCCGCCGCAGGCCGGCGCGGCCGCGCTGGCACGTGGCGAGCGACTGGTGTTCCAAGGCGCGCCCGATCAGGGGATTCCGGCCTGTGCCGCCTGCCACGGCGCCGAGTTGACCGGCGTGGCACCGGATATTCCAGGGCTGCTCGGCCTGCCCTACGACTACCTCGCCAGCCAGTTCGGCCATTGGCGCAGCGGGCTGCGGCGCGCCGATGCGCCGGACTGCATGGCCGATATCGCATCGCGGATGGCGCTCGCCGATATTGAGGCCGCGGCCGCCTGGCTGGCCGCCCAGCCGGTGCCGGTCCAGGCACAGGCAGCGCCCCGTCTGCCGGCGCCGTTGCCGCTGGACTGCGGCCAGGTGCGGGTGGAGGTGCGGCCATGAAGCGGATCGCGTGGCTGATGATGGCGGCCCTGCTGCTCGGCGTGGCCGGGCTCTGGATGCTCGGGCGCTACGATGGCCCGGCCGTGCCGGCCTCGACAGCGGACTTCGATGATCCGCTGCTGATCGCCCGTGGTCGCGAGCTCGCCACCCTCGCCAATTGCCGGGCCTGCCACACCGTGGCCGGCGGCGCTGACTACGGTGGAGGGCGGGCCATTCCCACCCCCTTCGGCACCTTTCACGCGCCCAACATCACGCCCGATCCGGTGCACGGCATCGGCGACTGGGATGCCGATGACTTCTGGCGCGCCCTGCATCACGGTCGCGGTGTGGACGGTCGGCCGCTGTACCCAGTGTTTCCGTACACCAACTACACGCAGATGCCGCGCGCCGACAGCGACGCGCTATGGGCCTGGTTGCGCCAGCAGCCCCCGGATGACACCCCGAACCGCCCCCATGATCTGCGCTTCCCCTACGACCAGCGCTGGATGCTGACCGGCTGGCGCGCCCTGTTTTTCCGGCCGGGGGTGTATCAGCCGGACCCGAGCCGGGATGCCGAGTGGAATCGCGGCGCCTATCTGGTGCAGGGGCCAGGCCACTGCAGCGCCTGCCACGCCGCCCGCAATGCGCTGGGGGCGCCGCGGGAGGACGGGCCCGCGGGCGGCCTGGTGCTCGACTGGTATGCGCCCGTGCTGACCTCCATGGCCGAAGCCGGCGTACAGGACTGGTCCATCGCCGAGATCATGGCGGTGCTGCATACAGGGAAGGGTGCGCGCGGCGCCACCCTCGGGCCGATGGCCGAAGTGGTGTACGAGAGCCTGCAGCACTGGCAGGCGGCGGACCAGCAGGCGATGGCGCGGTATCTGCAGTCGCTGCCCACGCGACCGGCGCCTAGCGATACCGGCGGCGTGCGCGTGCCGGCTGCCGAGGCCGAGCGTCAGCAAACGCGGGGTGGCGCGCTCTATCAAGAGCACTGTGCCGACTGCCACGGCGCCGCAGGCGAGGGCCAGTTTCCGCTGGCGCCAGCACTGGCCGGCAACCGGGCGGTGACCCTGGCATCACCGGTCAATCTGATCCAGGTGCTGCTGTATGGCGGTTACCCGCCCGGTACACAGGCCAATCCGCGTCCCTTCGGGATGCCGCCCTACGGGGTGGTCCTGGATGATGAGGAGATCGCCGCCGTGCTGACCTACCTGCGACGCGAGTGGGGGCATCAGACAGCGCCTGTTTCGCCGGTGGATGTAAGAAAACTTCGCGGCGATCCTGGCTGGTAGCTGAACCGTGACGGGCGGTCACAAATCTGCCGAAAGGCCGTGATATTGTCCGGGCGTTCAAGTTGAGGAGAAGCGGGTCATGATGCGTCGTTTCAGTTGGGCAGTTGTAGGTGCGCTGTGTCTTGGGCCGATGCTGTCGGCCTGCGATGGGGATTCGTCCGTCAGTGCGGCGCCGGTTGAGCCCGTGGCCACGGCCGCCACCATTCCCGACCAGTACATCGTGGCCTTCAACCGCACCGACGGCGGCTTGCTCGCCACGGCCACCGATCTGGTCGGGCGCCTGGGCGGTCAGTTGCTCGGCAGCCTTCCCCTGATTGACGCCGTGGTGGTACAGGCCGATGAGGCTGCCGCTGCCCGCTGGGCCAATCATGCCTCGGTGGCTTATGTCGAACCCGATCAGTGGATGTCGACGCGCGCTACCCAGGTGGGCCCGGTCTGGGGCCTGGACCGGATCGACCAGCGGCAGCGCCCGGTGGATGGCCTCTATCGCTACCCGGATAGCGCCGGTGCCGGTACGCACCTCTACATCATCGACACCGGTCTGCGCACCAGCCACGCCGAGTTTGCCGGCCGGGTCGGCGGCGGCCGTAATTTCATTGCCTCCGGTGCCGGCGGCCTGACCTTGCCGGTGCCCTTGCTGGGCGACCTGCTGGGTGGTCTGCTCGGAGGGCTCCTGGGCGGCGGCGGCACGGCCGACCCCGAAGACTTCGACGACTGCCAGGGCCATGGCACGCATGTCGCGGGCACCGCGGCCGGACAGACCTACGGGGTGGCCAAGGCCGCCACCGTGTATGGCATTCGGGTACTCGGCTGCAACGGCTCCGGCCCGACCTCGGCGGTGATCGCCGGCATCGAGTGGGTGGTGGCCAACCATCAGACGCCCGCGGTGGCCAACCTCAGCCTTGGGGGCGGCGCCTCGACCGCGATGGACGACGCCGTGCGGGCCGCCGTGGCCGCTGGTGTGACCATGGTGGTGGCGGCCGGTAACGACAGTGCCAATGCCTGCAACGGCTCGCCCAACCGGGTGACCGAGGCGTTGGTGGTGGGTGCCAGCGACAGTGCCGATCGTCGCAGCAGTTTCTCCAACACCGGCACCTGCGTCGACCTGTTCGCCCCCGGCTCCGGGGTTGTCAGCGCCGGTATCAATGGCGATACCAGCACCGCCAACCTCAGCGGCACCTCCATGGCCGCCCCGCATGTGGCGGGTGCGGCGGCGCTGCTGCTCGGTGAAAGCGCGCTGTCGCCGGCCGCGGTGGAGTCCGCCCTGCTGTCGTCGGCGACCCCCAACGTGCTGAGCAACATCGGCAACGGCAGCCCCAACCTGCTGCTCTACGTCCAACCCTGATCACGGCGCGACGGCTCAGCCGATAGACTCGACGGCCGTTCTTATGGCCCGGCGCCCTTCGGCGCCGGGCGGGTCGTATGTTCCGATTCTTCGAAAGCCGTATTGATCCCTATCCGGCAGCACAGCCTAAGCAGCCCCCATCGGGGCTGTTTCCGTTTCTGCTGCATTACTCGCGACCGCTGCTGCCATGGCTGGCGGTGATGTCCCTGTTGACCGCGCTGGTGGCGGTACTGGAAGTCACTTTCTTCAGCTTTCTCGGCACCCTCGTCGACTGGCTGATGGTGGCGGACCGCGCCACGTTTATTGCTGACTACGGTGACCGGCTGCAAGCGATGGCCTTGCTGATTCTGGTGGGCTATCCCTTGGCGGTGCTGGCACAGTCGCTGTTCACGCACCAGGTGGTATTTGGCAACTACCCCATGCGCAGTCGCTGGATGGCGCATCGCTATCTGCTCAACCAGAGCCTGTCGTTTTTTCAGGATGAGTTTGCCGGTCGCATATCGCAGAAGGTGATGCAGACCGCGTTGGCGATTCGCGAGTCCGTCACCAAGGTGCTCGATGTATTCGTCTACGTCGGCGTCTACTTCACCGGCGCGGTGGTGCTGATGGGACAGGCCGACCCGCGCATGATGCTGCCGTTGGGACTGTGGCTGTTGGGCTACCTCGGCCTGCTGTTTTACTTTGTGCCCAAGCTGCGTGCGGTGTCGATGGACCAGGCCGATGCGCGCGCGCTGATGACCGGCCGCATTGTCGACAGCTACACCAATATCCAGACCCTCAAGCTGTTTGCCCATACCGACCGCGAGCAGGCCTACGCGCGCGAGGCGATGGACGGCTTCATGCAGACGGTCTATCGCCAGATGCGCTGGGTCACGCGGCTGACGGTCAGCCTGCAGACCCTTAACGCCTGCCTGCTCGCCAGCACCGGCGCGGTGGCGATCTGGGCCTGGCACAGCGGCGCCGTGTCACTCGGCGCGATTGCGGTGGCCGTGGGGCTGGTGATGCGCATCCGCGGCATGTCCGACTGGATTCTGTGGGAGGTGGCCAGCCTGTTCGAGAACATTGGCACGGTTCAGGATGGCATCAACACGCTGTCGCAGCCGTTGGCGGTGGTGGATGCACCGGCGGCCCAGACATTGCGGGTGCCGCGTGGCGACATCCGCTTCGAGCACTTGCGCTTCCACTATGGGCAGGGCAGCGGTGTCATCGAGGACTTTTCGCTGCGACTGCAACCGGGCGAGAAGGTCGGTCTGGTGGGCCGCTCCGGCGCCGGCAAATCGACCCTGGTCAATCTGCTGCTGCGCTTCCACGATCTGGAGGGCGGGCGCATCCTGATCGATGGTCAGAACATCGCGGAAGTGACGCAGACCTCGTTACGGCAGCACATCGGCATGGTGACGCAGGACACGTCGCTGTTGCACCGGTCCATCGCCGACAACATTCGCTACGGGCGTCCTGAGGCGACCGACGCCGAAGTGCGCGAAGCGGCGCGTCGCGCCCATGCCGAGACCTTCATCGAAACCCTGGTCGATGCCCAGGGCCGGCGCGGCTTCGAGGCGCATGTGGGCGAGCGCGGGGTGAAGCTCTCGGGCGGCCAGCGTCAGCGTATCGCCATTGCCCGCGTACTCCTCAAGAATGCCCCGATCCTGGTGCTGGACGAGGCGACCTCGGCATTGGATTCGGAAGTGGAAGCCGCGATTCAGGAGCAACTCAACACTCTGATGGCCGGCAAGACCGTCATCGCCATTGCCCATCGACTGTCCACCATCGCGGCGATGGATAGACTGGTGGTGCTGGACGCCGGACGTGTGGTGGAGACCGGCAGCCACGTCGAACTGTTGCAGCGAGATGGCCTCTACGCGGCGCTGTGGCGGCGTCAGTCCGGCGGGTTTATAGGGCGTGCGCTGGAGGACAGCGCGGCATAGGCGTTCAGGCCTGCGCCAATGCCAGTCGCTGGCGCGCGCGTGAGCGGCGCAGTGCCACCACTTCCATCACGCCCCACAGCAGCAGTCCCCCGACAACATGGGGCGGGTAGGGCATCAGGCGGTTGCGGACGGCGCGCATGGCGGACTCCTAATCGGTAACAGCGTGACGGTATCAACGACGCGTGACGGTTCAGTGTCAACAATGTGACATCGATGCCGGTTAGCCTTGCAGCGGCCTGAAGGAGCTCCTGTGCGCGACGCGCCCCCGCAAGACGATCCATTTGACCTCGACGCCCTCATCGCCCGGTCCGCGGGCCGGGTGACGGCCGAAGTGGTGGGCGAGGTTCCGCTGGGCACACAGCGATTGCCGCTGCAGGTCATCACCCTCGGCAATCCCGATCCATCGGTGCCGGCGGTCGGCTTCTTCGGCGGGGTGCACGGCCTGGAGCGCATCGGTAGCGAGGTGGTGCTCGCCTACCTGCAGTCACTGATGATGCGGCTGGAGTGGGACACCGTATTGCATGCCCAGCTGGAGCGCCTGCGGCTGGTGTTCATGCCGCGCGTGAATCCCGGCGGACTATGGTTGGGCACCCGCGCCAACCCCCGTGGCGTGGACCTCATGCGCAATGCGCCGGTGGAGGCCACCGAGCCGGTGCCGTTCATGGTGGGTGGGCAGCGCCTCAGCCGTGAGCTGCCCTGGTATCGCGGCGCCGCCCATGAGGGCATGGAGATTGAAAGCGATGCGCTGTGCCGCGTGGTGGCGCGCGAGCTGCTGGGGCGTCCCTTCAGCATCGCGGTGGACTGCCACTCCGGCTTCGGCATGCATGACCGCCTGTGGTTCCCTTACGCCCACACCCGGGCGCCGATCCACCATCTGCCCGAGGTGCATGCCCTGCGCACCATCTTCGAGCAGGCGAATGCGCATCATCGCTACGTGTTCGAGCCACAGAGCCTGCAGTACCTCACGCATGGGGATCTGTGGGACCACCTGTATCGGCGTTCGCTGGAGAACACGGACCGTATCTTCCTGCCGCTGACCCTGGAGATGGGCTCCTGGTTGTGGATCAAGAAGAATCCGCGGCAGTTGTTCTCGCGCATGGGCATCTTCAATCCCCTGATCCGCCACCGCCAGCATCGCGTGATGCGGCGCCAGCTCGCCCTGCTGCAGTTCTTCACCCATGCCGCCGTCAGCCACCCGCGCTGGCTACCCACTGGCGGCGACCGCTTGCGGCATGCGGCAGAGGCGCAGGCGCGCTGGTACGGCGGCGGGGCATCATGAGCGGACAGCCGACCTGGGTGCTGTTGCGCGGCCTGATGCGCGACCGCCGCCACTGGGGCGACTTCCCGGGGCATCTCGCGCAGGCGCTGCCGGACGCCGACATCGTGCCGGTCGACCTGCCGGGCAACGGCAGCCTCTACGCACGTCAGAGCCCGGATACCGTGGCCGGAATGGCGGCTTCGGTGCGGGCGCAATTGCGACAGCTGGGGCGCCCCCCGCCCTACCGGGTGGTGGCGATGTCACTGGGGGCGATGGTCACCGTGGCCTGGGCCGACGCGCATCCTGACGAGCTGGCCGGTGCGGTGCTCATCAACACCAGCCTGCGTCCGTACAGCCGCTTCTACCAACGGCTGCGTCCGGCCGCCTGGCCCCTGCTCATGCGCCTGGCGCTGGGCCAGCCGGGGCCAGAGGCGGTGGAAGCCGGCATCCTGCGGCTGACCACGCGCAACCCGGCGGCGGCGGCCGTGCTGTCGCAGTGGATCGTTTGGCGCCAGTCCCACCCGGTGAGTCGCGGTAACGCCCTGCGCCAACTGCGCGCCGCGATCCGTTATCGCGCGCCGGCCTCGCCGCCGCGGGTGCCGATCCTGCTGCTCAACGGCGCCGCCGATGGCCTGGTCAGCCCGCGCTGTTCCGAGCGGCTGGCGCAGGCCTGGCAGTTGCCGCTGCGGGTCCATGCGACGGCGGGTCACGACCTGCCGCTGGATGATGGCGCCTGGGTCGCGGCACAGGTGGCGGACTGGGCAGAGGCCACCATCCCCTAAACGGGTGAGTCATCCTCACCAGCTTTGCGGCAGGCTGCGCGCCAATCCCTAATTCTGGTGACTGGCATGTCCGATGACGTCCTGATCGAACGCCGCGACGCGGTGCAGTGGATCACCATCAACCGTGAAGCGCGGCGCAACGCGCTCAATGAAGACGTGGTGCGGCGGATCGACGCCGGCATCGTCGCGGCGATGGCCGACGACGACTGCCGCGCCATTGTCATCACCGGGGCCGGCGACAAGGCCTTCTGCGCCGGTGCTGATCTGGCCAAGGGCACCAAGGGCTTTGCTTTCGCCGTCGACTTTGCGCGACCGCAGCACTACATCGTCGAGCTGTTTCAGCGGCTGGAGCAGTGCACCCTGCCGGTGATTGCGCGCGTCAACGGCCATGTCATGGCGGGCGGCTTCGGCCTGCTGTGCGCCTGCGACCTGGCGATTGCTGCCGACGATATCCGCATCGGCACCACCGAGCCGAAGATCGGGGTCACCCCGATGATGATCCTGCCGTACATGATGCGGATGCTGCCGCCGCGTCAGCTCCAGGAAATGTGCATCACCGGCGAGCAGTTCAGCGCCGCCGAAGCGTTGTCCTGGGGGGTGATGAACTACGTGGTGCCGCGGGCTGAACTGGATGCCAAGCTGGACTGGCTGCTGGCGCGCATCACCGACAAGTCGCCGACCGCGCTGCGGCTGGGCAAGCAGGCCTTCCACGCCATGCGCGACATGGCACTGCCGCAGGCGCTGGAGTACGCCAAGGTGATGGTGCCGGTGATGTCCAGCACCGAGGACGCCAAGGAAGGCATGGCGGCGTTCCAGGACAAGCGTCCGCCGCAGTTCACCGGCAACTGAGCCCATGGCCGCCCGCAAGCCCGCCGCCCGCATGGACCGCGAGGCCCGTATCGATCACATCCTGGTGGCCGCCCGCGACCTGTTTCGCGAGCGCGGCTACGAGGCCGTCTCGATGTGCGAAATCGCCGGCCGGGTCGGCGTGGTCGAAGGCCTGCTCTACAAGTATTTCGCCACCAAGCGTGCCTTGCTGATGGCGGTGCTGACGCACTGGTACGAGGACCTGTTTGGCGACTACACCCGTGAACTGGCCGGCATCGAGGGCCACCGCGAGCGCCTCTACCGACTCATCTGGCGCCACCTGCGGGCGGTGCGCGACGACCCCCGTCTGTGTCATCTGATGTTCCGCGAGGTGCAGTCCGAGCGTGACTACCACGGCACCGAGCTGCACCGCCTCAACCGCCGCTACACCAGCCTGCTGCTGCAGGTGATCACTGCCGGTGTCAGCGCGGGCGCATTCCGTGCCGACCTGCCGCCGACCCTGCTGCGGTCGATGATCTACGGCGGCATCGAGCATCACTGCTGGAACTACGTGCATGGCCGCGGCCGACTGGATGTCGACCAACTGGCTGAGCAGATCACCCGCCTGCTGTGCGAGGGCCTCACCCCGCCGGCCGGCCGCCGTCCCCGTTTGGTTCGTTCCGCTGGAGCCGCCCCATGAGTCGCCCCTTGCCCAACCCGGCCCACTGGCCATTCGATACCGTCCTGGTCGCCAACCGCGGCGAGATCGCGGTGCGGGTGCTGCGCACGGTGCAGTCGCTCGGCCTGAAAGGCGTGGTGGTGTTTCACGCTGCCGACCGCGGCACGGCGGCGGTACAGATGGCCGATGAGGCCATCGAGATCACCGGCGAAACGCCGGTGGGCGCCTATCTGGATGGCGCCCAGATCATCCGCGCCGCCCAGGCCAGCGGGGCTGGCGCCATCCATCCCGGCTACGGCTTTCTCTCCGAGAACAAGGGCTTCTGCGAGGCAGTGGAAGCCGCTGGCCTCCGCTTCATCGGCCCCACGCCAGCCCAGATCGACCTGATGGGCGACAAGGTGCGGGCGCGGAATGCGGTGGAGAAGGGCGGCTTTCCGGTGGCGCCGTCGGCCATCGAGGACGACGATCCCGCCACCTTCGTCGAGCGCGCCCGTGCGGTGGGCGCGCCGCTGCTGATCAAGCCCAGTGCCGGTGGTGGCGGCAAGGGCATGCGCATCGTGCGCGACCTGTCGTTGCTGGAGACCGAAATTGAACGCGCGCGCTCCGAAGGTCAGCGCTACTTCGGCGACGGTCGGCTCTATGTCGAGCGTTACATCGAGAACCCGCGCCACATCGAAGTGCAGGTGCTGGGCGATGGTCAGGGCGGGGTGGTGCATGTGTTCGAGCGCGAATGCTCGGTGCAGCGCCGCTTCCAGAAGATCGTCGAGGAAACCCCTTCTCCAGCGCTGGACGCTGCCAAGCGCCGCGACATCTGCGAAACCGCGGCCGGCATCGCCCGCGCCATCGACTATCGCAACGCCGGCACGGTGGAATTCATCTTCGGTCAGGGCGGTGAGTACTACTTCCTTGAAATGAACACCCGCCTGCAGGTGGAGCATCCAGTCACCGAGGAGATCACCGGCATCGACCTGGTCGCTGAACAGCTGCGGATCGCCGCCGGCGAGTCGCTCGGCTACGACCAGACCGCGGTGACCGCCCAGGGCCACGCCATCGAGTTTCGTATTTACGCCGAAGACGCCGCGCGCGGCTACACCCCCACCACCGGCCCCATCCTGGTGCTGCAGCCGCCGCAGGGCGAGGGGGTGCGTTGGGACAGCGGCGTGCTGCAGGGGGGTGAAGTGACCTCGGCCTTCGACCCGATGATCGCCAAGCTGATCATCAAGGGCGCCAACCGCGAGGAGGCCATCGCCCGCGCCGATCAGGCGCTGCGCGACACGGTGCTGCTGGGCTGCAAGACCAACACCGCGTTTCTAAGGCGGCTGATCGCCCATCCCGCCTTCGTCAGCGGCGATGTCCACACCGGCTTCCTTGATGCCAATCCGCAGATCGCCGCGGAGCCCGTGCTGGCCGATGACACCCTGCAGGCCCTGCTGGCGGCGGCCAGTTTGAGCACCCGTCCGATGCGCGACATCGCCGACGCCGTGCCCGACCTGCACGCCGCCATCGGCGGCTGGACCAACTAGGACCTCCCCCATGCAACACGCATTCAAACTGGGCGATGACACCCACAGCCTGGCGCTGTCACGGGGCGCCAACGGCTATCGGCTCCATCTCGATGGGCAGACGCTGGACGTCGATCTGCGCGAAGGCGCCGATCACAGCCTGTGGCTGACCCTCGGCAAGCGTCGCGTACCGGTGGTGATCGCCACCCATGGTGATGATGTCTTCATCCACCTGGACGGCGAGGCCCACCAGTTGCGCTACCAGCACCCGCTGGATCGCCTGGCGGCTGCTGCCGCCGGCAATGCCGAGGATCTCATTCGTGCCCCGATGCCCGGCAGCATCGTCAGCCTGTCGGTGAAGGCAGGCGATGCCGTACAGAAGGGCCAGACGCTGCTGGTGATGGAAAGCATGAAGATGGAAACCACCCTCGCCGCGCCCCGCGACGGCGTCATCGCCGAGGTGAGCTACGAGCAGGGGCAGACCTTCGACCGCGACGCGCTGCTGCTCAGTCTGGAACCGATGGAGAAGGCGTCATGAAGCGGATCGAATCCCGGCTCAATACCGCCTCGGCCGAGTTCCAGGCCAATGCCGCGCACAACCGTCGGCTGGCGGACGAATTCCGCGCCAAGCAGGAAGCGGCGCGCCACCAGCGCCCGCAGCGTGACATCGACCGTCTGCGCAACCAGAACAAGCTGTTGCTGCGCGAGCGCCTGCAGTTGCTGCTGGACCCCGGCACGCCGTTCCTGGAGTTCTCCTCACTGGCCGCCAATGAAGCCTATGGCGGTGAGGTGCCGGCGGCGGCCTGTGTCACCGGTATTGGCATCGTCAGCGGTCGTGAAGTGGTCATCAATGCCGGCGACTCCTCGGTCAAGGGTGGCGCCTGGTATCCGCTGACGGTGAAGAAGACCGTGCGTGCGCTCGACATCGCCATCGAGAACCGCCTGCCGGTGGTGCACCTCTGCGATTCCGCCGGTGGCTTCCTGCCGCTGCAGGCCGACCTGTTCGCCGACAAGTACATGGCCGGTCGCATCTTCCGCAACCAGTGCATGCTGTCGAAAATGGGTGTCCAGCAGGTGTCGGTGGTGCTGGGCCACTGCACGGCGGGCGGCGCCTACGTCCCGGGGCTGTCGGACTACAACGTCATCGTGCGCGGCACCGGCGCCATCTTCCTGGCCGGCCCGCCATTGGTGAAGGCCGCCACCGGGGAAGAGGTGAGCGTCGACGAGCTGGGCGGCTGCGACATGCACACCAGCGTGTCCGGCACCGCGGACTACCCGGCCGGCTCGGAAGAGGAAGCGATTGCGATCGCCCGCGATATCGTCGCGCAGTTCAAGCGGCCGCAGAAGGCGCCCATCGAATGGCAGCCGCCGGAGGCGCCGTACTACGACGGCAGCGAGCTGTACGGCATTCTGCCGCGCGACATCAAGGCGCAGTTCGACATGCGTGAAGTGATCGCACGCCTGGTCGACGGCTCGCGCTTCCACGAGTACCAGCCCAACTACGGCAAGACCCTGATCTGCGGCTACGCCCACCTGTGGGGCTACAAGATCGGCATCCTCGGCAACAACGGCGTGCTGTTCAACGACAGCGCGCTCAAGGGTGCCCACTTCATCGAGCTGTGCAATCAGGCCCGCACGCCCATCCTCTTCCTGCAGAACATCACCGGCTTCATGGTCGGCAAGGAATACGAGCGCCGCGGCATCACCAAGGATGGCGCCAAGATGATCATGGCGGTGTCCAACTGCGAAGTGCCGAAGCTGACGGTGATGTGCCATGGCAGCTTCGGCGCCGGCAACTACGGCATGAGCGGCCGCGCCTTCGACAGCCGCTTCCTGTTCAGTTGGCCGCAGAGCCAGATCAGCGTGATGGGTGCCGAGCAGGCCGCCAACACCCTGGCCGACGTCAAGATCCGCCAGTTGCAGAAGCAGGGCAAGCAACTCAGCCAGGCCGAGATCGATGCCATCCGCGACCCGGTGCTGGGCGAGTTCAAGCGCAAGCAGAGCGCCTATTGGTCCACCTCGGAGATGTGGGACGACGGCATGCTGGATCCCGTGGACACCCGCAACGCCCTCGGTATCTCGCTGTCCGCCGCCCTCAACACGCCCATCGGGGATCCGCGCTACGGGGTGTTCCGGATGTGATCCGGCTCGGCTGAACGGATGACGTCGCCCGGTCACCGCGGACTACACTGCGCCATGGACACGACCTCCCCCGTTACGCCGACGCCGGCCATGCCGGCTGTGCTGCCCCTGCCTGCCGAACAGGTGGTGCGGCATCGCGACATCGTCATCAGCCGGCGCAGCCGCGCCATCATCTGGCTGCTCAAGACCTTCCTGCGGCCGTGGCTGGCGCGGGTGGTGCGCGGCAGTGATGAGCAGATCGCCAAGGTGCAGTTGCGCATGTCGCGCATGCGCTGTCCCGATACCCACGGTCTGCCGCTGGACTACATCCCGATCGGCCGGGTACCGGCGCATGTGTTCGGCGATCTGCGCGATACCGGCAAGCCGGTACTGCTGTGGCTGCACGGCGGCGCCTTCATCCTGCCCGCCTCACCGCCGGCCCACCTGGAGATGGTGGCCGGGCTGGCGGCGCGCGCCGGGATGCATGGCGTGCTGCCGGATTACCGGCTGGCGCCGCGTAACCGGTTTCCGTCGTCGTTGGACGACTGCGAGATGATCTACCGTAGTCTGCTGGATCTGGGCTTTCCCGCCAGCCGCATCATCGTCGGTGGCGACTCGGCCGGCGGCAATCTCACCCTGGGTCTGCTGCAGCGCATCCGCAAACGCGGTTGGCCGATGCCGGCGGCGGCGATTCCGGTGTCGCCCGCCACCGAGATGGGACGCATCCATGCGCCGCCCTCGCGGCCCTTCAAGTCCGGCGTCGATCCGATCCTGCCGATCGCCGCCCTGCAGCGGGTGGACGAGCTGTACGCCGGCGACTGGGATGCCAGTGATCCCGAGCTGTCGCCGCTGTTCGCCGACTGCACCGGCTTTCCGCCGCTGTACTTTCTGGCCAGCGATGCCGAGGTGCTGCTCGACGACACCGTGCTGCTGGCACGCAAGGCGGCGGCACAGGGCGTGGACGTGACCTGCGAGATCTGGCCGCGCCTGCCGCATGCCTTCCCGCTGTTTGGCGCGCTGTTCCCCGAGGCGCGGCAGTCGCGCAAGGCCATGCTCACCTTTATCCAGCATCACCTTGGAGTCCGCGCATGATCCGCAAAATCATGGCCCTACTGCTGCTGCCGTGGCTGGCCGCCTGTGGTGACGACCCCCTCAGCCCGGCCGGCGAGCCGCCACTGCAGACGCCGGTCGACGTGCTCGACAAGGCGCTGGCCTGCACACCCTTCGAGCACCCCGACAAGCCCCCGGTGCTGCTGGTGCATGGCACCTTCACGGCCGGCTGGGAGCAGTACGAGTGGACCTACATTCCACTGCTGGTGGAACGGGGATTCGACGTCTGTGTGGTCACCTATCCCGACCGCGGACTGGGCGACATGCAGACCGATGCCGAGTACGTGGTGCATGCGCTGCGGCGGATCCGCGCCGAGAGCGGGCGCCAGGTGGCGATGATCGGACACAGCCAGGGCGCCCTGATGCCGCGCTGGGCGCTCAAGTACTGGCCGTCGGCACGCAATGCGGTGGCCGACTTCGTGTTGCAGGCGGGCCCCAACCACGGCACCGCGCTGGCGGACATCAACCCGATCGGTCTGCTGCCGCTGGACCTGCTGCCGGTGGTGGGCGACGTGCTGGGCATTCCCGAGGTGCTGTTCCAGTTTGCGCGGGGTTCCAACTTCATTGCCGCGCTGAACGCCGACGACGAGACCCCGGGCGACATTGACTACACCAACCTCTACACCGTGTTCGACGAGCTGGTGCAGCCGGCGGTCCCGGTGCCGACCGCCGCGCTCGACCTCGGGCAGGACAACCCCAAGGTGGCCAACCTGCTGCTGCAGGACCTGTGCCCCGGCCGTCTGGTGGACCATCTCACCATCGGCCTGACCGACCGCCTCAGTTTCGAGCTGGCGCTGGACGCCATCACCCAACCGGGACCGGCCAATTTCGAGCGCGCCGGCGGTGCCGCCCTGTGTGGGCTGCTGCCGATCGTGCCGGACCAGATCATTTCGCCGGCGGCCGCCACTGCGCTCACCAGCATCCTGCGACAGTCCGCCAGTGCCGGTCTGCCCACGCTGCATCTGCGCAGTGAGGAGCCGCCCCTGCGCGACTATGTGCAGCAGGCCGCGCGCTGAGCGGCGATAATCCCAGCCTGCTTCGGGCGGCGCCTGCGCCGCAACCACCATAGAACACGGGGATAACGAAACATCATGAGTGCCTTGGGTGCCGACCAGACGGTCATCATCGTGGGCGCCGGCCAGGCCGGCGGCGAAACGGCAGCGGAGCTGCGCCGACAGGGGTTCGAGGGGCGTATCGTGCTCATCGGCGAAGAAGCCCACCCGCCGTACAAGCGCCCGCCGCTGTCCAAGGCCTATCTCGCCGGCAGCGTGCCGGAGACCAGCCTCTACGTGATGCAGCCGGCGATTCTGGAAAAGCACCGTATCGACTTCATCGGTGGCGTTGCCGTTGCCGGTATCGACCGCGAAGCCCGTGAGGTGAAGCTGGCCGATGGCCGCGTCGAGCGCTATGACCGCCTGGTGCTGGCCACCGGCGGCCGTGCCCGGCCGCTGCCGGTGGAGGGCGCGAACGCCCCCAACGTGTTCCTGCTGCGCAGCATCGACGATGTCACCCGCATCCGCGAGCGCTGCGCCGAGGGCAAGCGCGCGGTCATCGTCGGCGGCGGCTTCATCGGCCTGGAAGTGGCGGCCGTGCTGCTCAAGCAGGGGCTGCGGGTGACCGTGCTGGAAGGCCTGGACCGGGTGCTGGCGCGGGTGACTGCGCCGGAGGTGTCGCGCTTCTTCGAGCGCATGCACCGCGAGGCCGGCGTCGATCTGCGGACCGGCGCCCAGCTGGCGGGATTTGAAGGTGCCCCCGAAGTCACCGCGGTGAAGCTGGCCGATGGCAGCAGCCTGCCGGCTGATCTGGTGATCGTCGGTATCGGCCTGATTGCCAACACCGAACTGGCCGCCCAGGCGGGGCTGGTGGTGGACAATGGCATCGTCGTTGATGAGTTCGCCCGGACCAGTGACCCCCTGATCTACGCGGCCGGTGACTGCAGCAACCATCCCAGCGCCTTCCTCGGTCGCCGGGTGCGGCTGGAGTCGGTGCAGAATGCGATGGAGCAGGGCCGCGCCGCCGCCCGCAACATCATGGGCAAAGAAGAGCCCTACCAGAACGTGCCCTGGTTCTGGTCCGACCAGTACGACCTCAAGCTGCAGATGGTGGGCGTTTCCACCGGCTACGAGCAGTTGGTGCTGCGCGGCGACCCGGATACCGAGCGCAGCTTTGCCGCGTTCTACCTGAAGGGCGGCAAGCTGATCGCCGCCGATGCCGTCAGCAAGCCTCAGGAGTTCATGTTTGCCAAGAAGCTGGTGGCCGAAGGCCGCGTGCTGGATCCGGCGCAGTTGGCCGATCCGGCCGTGGCACTGAAAGATCTGGCGGCCTGATGCGCGCCCTGCTGCGGCCGCAGCGCGTGCAGGTGCCGCGGCACCTGCACCCCCTGGTCGGCATCGATCGCGAAGCCGAGGTGCCGCCCGAGCGGATGGGCCTCAATGCGGCCCATGTGGAGGCCATCTGGAAAGCGGTGGAGGCCTGGTACCGCACCGGCCTGCAGCCGGCGGTGACCCTGGTGATCCGACGTCACGGCCAGATCGTGATGAAGCGCTCCATCGGCGCGGTGCGCGGCAATGCTCCGGGCGACCACCATCCGCTGGTGCCGCTGGAGCCGGACTCGCCGATCTGTCTGTTCTCGGCTTCCAAGGCCATCAGCGCCCTGCTTCTGCACAAGCTGGTGGAGGACGGCAAGCTCAGCCTCGACGATCGCGTTGCCGCCTATCTCCCAGAGTTCGCCGCCCACGGCAAGCACCGGGTCACCCTGCGCGAGCTGCTCGCGCATCGCGCCGGCATCCCCACCATTGCGGTGGAAGCCCATGGGCCCGAGCTGCTGCGCAACTGGGACCTGATCGTCGCCATGCTGTGCGCCGCCAAGCCCTTCGACCCGCGTTTCGAGAAACAGGCCTATCACGCGCTCACCGCCGGTTTCATTGCCGGTGAAGTGGTGCGCCGGGTTTCCGGCATGGAACTGCCCGAGGCCCTCCACAAGTGGATCGCCGAGCCACTGGGCCTGCGCTACATGACCTATGGCCTGGCGCCGGAACTGCGTGATCGCTTGCCGGCCAATACCGTCACCGGTCCTGGCCCGGTGTGGCCGCTGACCACCTACATCCGCAGCATCATCGGCGTGCCCTTTGCCGAAGGGGTCGAGGCCTCCAACAGTGACGCCTTCCTGTCCTCGGTGGTGCCGGCCGGCAATATCTGCGCCAGTGCCGACGATGTCAGTCGCGTCTACCAGATGCTGCTCAACGGTGGCGAGCTGGAGGGCGTTCGGGTGTTTCGTCGCGACACCGTACGCGAGGCCATCGCACCGGTGGGGGCGATCCAGTTCGACCGTACCCTCAAGGTGCCGCTGCGCTTCTCCGCCGGCTTCCTGCTGGGGGAAAACCCCATCGGCCTGTATGGCCCCAACTGCGCGCAGGCCTTCGGCCATCTGGGGTTCATCAATATCCTCGCCTGGGCCGACCCGCAGCGCGCCCTGAGCGTGGCGCTGCTGAACACCGGCAAGTCGGTGGCGCCCTCGGGTCTGGTACGGTTGGGGGGCGTGTTGCGGGCCCTGGCCAGGGCCTGCCCGCCGGTCTGATTTTCCATCCATCGCCAGGGAAGCGCGCATGTCCGAGCCGATGATCGCCCTGCGGGGTATCCGCAAGCACTACACGCGCGGCAAGCAGACCGTCGAGGTCCTGCAGTCGCTGGACCTCGACATCGCGCGGGGCGACTTCGTGGCGCTGATGGGCCCCAGTGGCTCCGGCAAGACCACCTTGCTCAACCTCATCGGTGGGCTCGACCAGCCCAGTGACGGCAGCCTGTCCATTGATGGTGTGCGCGTCGACCAGTTGGGCGCCGCCGCGCTGGCACGGTGGCGAGCTGCCCATGTCGGCTTCGTGTTCCAGTTCTACAACCTGCTGCCGATGATCTCGGCGGCGCGCAATGTCGAGCTGCCGCTGCTGCTGACGCGGCTGGGGCGCAAGGCGCGCGCCGAGCGGGTGGCGATCGCGCTGGAGGTGGTGGGCCTGGCCGACCGCGCTCAGCACAAGCCGGCGGAGCTGTCGGGCGGGCAGGCACAGCGGGTGGCGATTGCCCGTGCCATCGTCGCCGATCCGGTGCTGTTGATCTGTGACGAACCCACCGGCGATCTTGATCGGCGCACTGCCGACGAGGTGCTGGGTCTGCTGCAGACCCTCAACCGCGACCATGGCAAGACCATCGTCATGGTCACCCACGATCCCAAAGCCGCCGAGTACGCCCGCCATACCCGCCATCTCGACAAGGGCGCCCTGGTCACCGAGGGCGCAGCCGCGTGAAGTACCTGCCGTTGATCTGGGCGGGGTTGTGGCGCAAGCGCACGCGCACGGTACTGACCCTGCTGTCGATCGTGGTCGCGTTTTTCCTGTTTGGGCTGCTGCAGGGCGTGAACACCGCTTTCACCCGCGGGGTGGAACTGGCCAATGTCGACCGGCTGGTGGTGATCAACCGGATCGCGCTGACCGAGCAGCTGCCGTATGCCTACCTGGCGCAGATCGAATCGATTCCCGGCGTCGCCTCGGTGGCGCACGCCACCTGGTTCGGCGGCTACTACCAGGACCCCAAGAACTTCATCTTTGCCTCGCCGGTGGAGCTGGAGCGCTATCTGGAAACGGTGCCGGAGGTGGAGGTCAGCGAGGGCGCCGTGGCGGCCATGCAGACCACCCGCACCGGTGCGCTGGTGGGGGAACAGTTGATGGCGCAATACGGCTGGGAAGTGGGGCAGCGCATTCCCCTCAACTCCAACATCTGGCCACAGGGCGGGCTGACCAACCTCAGCTGGGCCTTCGATATCGTCGGCACCTACGCGGTGCCGCGCGATCCCGGCCAGTCGCAGGGGCTGTTGTTCAACTACGACTATTTCGACGAAGCGCGCTTCTACGGCAACGGCACCGTCGGCTGGTACGTGGTGCGGGTGGCGGACCCCCAGGGTGCCGCCGCGGTGGCCCAGGCCATCGACGCCCGCTTTGCCAACTCGCCCAACGAGACCCGCACCCAGAGCGAGAAGGAGTTTGCGCAGTCCTTCCTCAAGCAGTTTGGCGATATCAATTTCATCGTCACCAGCATCATCGGGGCCGTGTTCTTCACGCTGCTGTTCCTCACCGGCAACACCACCATGCAGTCGTTCCGTGAGCGAGTGCCCGAGCTGGCCGTGTTGAAGACCCTGGGCTTCAGCGACGCCACCGTGCTGGCGCTGGTGCTGGCCGAGGCCCTGATGCTATGTACCCTGGCGGCACTGGCCGGCTTGGGACTGGCGGTGCTGGCGTTTCCGGCGCTGGAGCAGTACATCGGCACCGCCACCCTGCCACCGCAGGTGGTGCTGATGGGGCTGGGCATCGCCGTGCTGCTGGCCTGCCTGGTGGGATTGCCGCCGGCCTGGCGTGGGCTGCGGCTGAAGATTGTCGACGCCCTGGCGGAGCGCTGAGATGCTGCAACAGACCTTCGCCGTCACGGCCATGGGCCTGCGCGGGCTGCCCAGCCGCTTCGGCAATTCATTGGTGATCGTCATCGGCATTGCCGGGGTGGTGGCGGTGCTGGTGTCGGTGCTGGCGATGTCCACCGGCTTCCGCAAGACGGTGGCCAACACCGGCGCAGAAGATCGCGCCATCGTGCTGCGCGGCGGCTCCAATGCCGAGCTGTCCAGCGCGCTTTCACGCGAGCAGGCGCAGACCATCATCGAGGCCGAGGCGGTCCAGCGCGATGAGGGCGGGCGGCCATTGGCGTCTGCTGAAGCGGTGGTGATCGTCAACCTGCCCACCCGCGCCGACGGCAGCGATGCCAACGTCACCCTGCGTGGCGTGGGGCCGCAGGGCCTGGCGCTGCGGCCGGAGATCACCCTTGTCGAAGGGCGGCTGTTCGAGTCGGCGGTCCGCGAAGTGATCGTCGGTCGCGCCGCGCTGGCACAGTTCGAGGGCCTGTCGCTGGGCGGGCAGGTGGACTTCCGCGACAGCGCCTGGACCGTGGTGGGCATCTTCGAGAGCGGCGGCGATGCCCGCGAGTCGGAGCTGATCGCCGATGCCGAAACCGTGCTGTCGGCCTACCGCCGTAACGGCTTTCAGTCGGTCACGACGCGGCTTGTCGAGCCGGCGGCTTTCGACGCCTTCAAGACCGCGTTGACCACCGACCCGACCCTGTCGGTGGACGTTCAGCGCGAGCGCGACTACTACGCCGAGCAGGCACAACAGCTGACCCGCCTGCTGGACTTCCTGGCCGTGTTCGTTGGCGGCATCATGGCCGTAGGGGCGATGTTCGGCGCGCTCAACACCCTCTACTCGGCGGTGTCCGCGCGCAGCCTGGAGATCGCCACCCTGCGTGCTATCGGCTTCTCGGCCGGGCCGGTGGTGGTGTCGGTGATGGTCGAGGCGCTGTTGCTGGCGCTGCTGGGCGGCGTGCTCGGCGCGCTGCTGGCGGCCGCCCTGTTCAATGGCAATGTGGTCAACACCCTGGGCAGCAACTTCAGCCAGGTGGTGTTCCAGCTCGATGTCAGCCCGGCGCTGATCCAGCTGGGCGTGGTGTGGGCCCTGGTGATCGGCGCCATCGGCGGCCTGTTGCCGGCGCTGCGCGCGGCCCGCTTGCCGGTGGTGACCGCCCTGCGCGCTGGCGCCTGAGGCCTTGGACCGTCAGAGGCTGTAGTAGAAGCCGGCGACGAAGCCCAGCGCCAGAATCATCAAGAACCCCAGTATCCGTAGCGCCCAGCGAAACGTGGAGATCCGGGGCGCCGGCCGCGCGATTGGGCTGGGGGCGGGGACGGACGCCCGCGGCGGCAATGGCACCGAGATCGGCGCGCGCACTTCGGTGGTGACAGCCGTCGGCGTGCCCGGCCGGTCGGTGGCACGTCGCCGCGGCATGGGAATGCCGGTGGAGGGCCGGACATTGGTGGTGTCGCGCAACACGGTCGGCGCGTCCGGCTGGGTCGCTTGCTGGGGCAGCCGCGGTGGCAGCCGGGCAATCTCGGCATGGCCATCCAGCCAGGCCTGCAGGTCTTCTGCCAGCTCACTGACCAGCGCGTAACGGTCCTCCGGGTGTGGCGCCAGTGCGCGCGCCATGATCGGCGCCAGCCCCTCCGGCAGGCCGGCCCAGCCGCCGTCTTCCAGGGGGTCGTTGCCCAGGCGGTCCAGCGCGATCGGCGGGGGTGTACCCACCAGCATCCGATAGAGGGTGGCCGCGACCGCGTAGATGTCGGTCCAGGGGCCCTGCGGGGTATCGCGCTGGTATTGCTCCAACGGCGCATAGCCTTCGGTCACCACCACGGTGGCGGCCGCACTCTGGGCATTGGCCGCCTGCCGGGCGGCGCCGAAGTCGAGCAGGATCGGCGCGCCCTCGCGAGTGATGTAGATGTTGTGCGGCTTGATGTCCCGGTGCACCACCCCGTTTTCGTGGACATAGCGCAGGCCGTCCAGCACCGGCTGCAGCAGGCGGATCGCCGCCTCTGCGGTCATCATCGACGCCACCTCCACCAGATGGTCGCCGAGGCTGCGGCCCTCGTAGTAGTCCATCACCAGATAGGCGGTATCGTTGGCGTTGAAGTAGCTGCGCACCCGCACCACGTTGGGATGGTTGAGGCGGGCGACGATGCGCGCCTCCTGCAGGAACTGCTCACGCCCGGCCGCGACCGCCTCGCGCTCGGCCTCGCCGTGGACCTGGACTGTCAGCCCGTCCGGGCCGCGGGTGGCCAACTCGCGCGGCAGGAACTCCTTCACCGCCATACGCTGCTGCAGGTGGATGTCCCAGCACAGATAGGTGATGCCAAAGCCCCCGGGCCGGCCCAGCACCCGGCCCACCCGGTACTGCTGGGCGAGGATCAGGCCGTGCGGCAGGTACAGCGGGGAACGTCCCACCGATTCGTCGTAGCCGCAGACCGGGCAGACCGCGACCCAGGCCTTGTCGGCAAAACAGCCCGGACAGTGCTTCTGGAAGGCCACGGGGCGCTCCGGTGGAAGGGTCAGGGAATTGTATGATCGTGGTCCCGTCTTTGGGGAACCGTCGAGAGATTCGCCGCCTTGAGCGTTGCCGCCGAAACCCGCGCCGTCCTGTTTGCCGACCTGGTGGGCAGCACGGCGGCCTATGAGCGGATGGGCAACCATGCTGCCAAGGATGCGGTTGACCGTCGTCTGCAGGCGCTCAAGCGGGCGGTTCACCAGCATCAGGGCCTGGTCATCAAGACCTTGGGTGATGCGGTGCTCGCCTGCTTCAGTCAGGCCGACCAGGCGGCCGCTGCGGCGCTGAAGATGCAGGCCGATGTCGCGCTGGACACGGCGGCGGGCACCGCCCTGTTCAAGTTGCGCATCGGCTTTCATCTGGGGGATGTGCTGTTCGACGCCACCGACATCTTCGGCGATGCGGTCAATGTGGCGGCGCGCATCACCGATGCCGCTCGCGCCGGCCAGGTGCTCACCAGTGGCGACACCGTGGCGCGGCTCAGCGGGGTCAATCTGGGGCGTGTGCGCGCCTTCGATCATGTGCGGCTGAAGGGCAAGTCCGAGCCGGTGCACCTGTTCGAGCTGGTCTGGGAGCACGAAGACGAAATCACCCGCATGGCCAGCGGCCCCAGCCTGCGCGGTGACATCGCCAGCAGCGGCGAGCAGCATCACCTCAACCTGCAGGTGGGCGAGCGCCAATACCGCTTTGCGCCGGCGCGCATGCCGGTGAGCCTGGGACGCGACGGCGCCTGCGACCTGCCGGTAGACCATCCGCTAGCCTCGCGCCGCCACGCCCAGTGCGAGCACATCCGCGGCAAGTTCGTGTTCGCCGACCACAGCACCAATGGCAGTTTCATCACCGGCGAAGACGGCCGCGAGGTGTTCCTGCGTCGCGAGAACATGCCGCTGGTGGGCCGTGGCGTGATCAGCCTGGGCTGCCCGGTGCGCGAACAGACTGGCGCGGTGCTGCGCTTCCGCGTGGAGTGATCAGCCCGGCGGCGGCTTGTCGCCGCTGGTGTTGTTGGCGGTCGGCTTGGCGGCGGTATCGGCGGTTGCTGCAACCGGCGGTAGGGGCTGGGGGTCGGCAGGCGGCCAGAAAAAGCGCTGCGGGGACAGCAGCAGGCGCCGCAGCAACAGCCGCAGCAGGTGTCCGGTGTTGTCGAACTCCACGCCCTGTGCACGCATGGCCACCACCAGCGCCAGTGTGAAACTCACCCCCAGATTGAGCGCCCCGATCACCGCAATGCCGGTGGCGGCGCGCGCCCAGTCGATGGCGGCCAGGGGCTCCGACAGCCCCATCGCCGCGTACACCGTGTTGGCGGTGGAGAAGGTGACGTGCAGGGTGTCCAGCGGCAGCCCGAGAACCTTCCCCAGCGCCCCGGTGGAGCCCAGCATGATGCCGAAATAGAAGCTGCCGGCGATGGCCCCGAGGTTGGCCTCGACCCAGGCCGCAAACCGTTGGGTGAGCCGTTCGCCCAGCAGTCGGCGCAGGCCGCGCAGCTGTGCCAGCCGCTGCGGGATACGGTCATAGGCGGCGCGGTTGTCGTAGTAGCCGGAGATCAGCCCGCTGAGGAACAGCCACAGGCCGGTGAGGCCGGCCCACAGCCAGGTGGTCCAGGCCAGCGGGTCGATCTGGTGCAGCAGGTAGTCCGCCTGCTCGGCGCTGACGTAGGGCTCGGCGGTCTGCATCAGGTAGACGATGGACAGCACGATGGGCAGCGGGATCACCATCGCGAAGTTGCCGAACAGGGCAATGAACTGGCTGCGCAGGGTGCGCACGATGATCTCGGCCAGGCCTTCCAGCCGGTCCTTGCCCTCGCGCGGGTCCATGCTCTGGGCAATGCGGTTGGCGGTCATCGCCGGTTGTTTGGTGGCCAGCGCCCAGTGGCACATGCTCATCAGCACGAAGCCGCCGGCATACAGGGCCGAGAAGCGCAGCGCCTCGACGAAGGGGGCGAAGCTGCCCTCGGCCAGGCTGATCTTGGCGAAGGCCATCAGAGCCACCAGCAGCCCGGCGCCGACGGCGGCCCGGAACAGGCCGAAATATTCACTGCGGGTGCTGGTGATGTAGGCCTCGCCGGTCTTGCCAGCATGGCCGGTGATGCGCTTGGCCAGCAGCTCGCTGGTCTGACGGAACAGGTCGCTGACGCTGTTGCGGCGGTTGCTGGCCTCTACCAGGGTGAGAAACAGGGTGACGCCCTGCTCGTTACGCAGGGCCGGCGGCGATTCCAGCAGGCGCATCAGCTCGCGGAAGCGGGCGATGCTTTGCTCCAGCCGCACCAGCAGGGTAGTGAGGCTGACGCTGGCGCCGGTCTTGGCGGCCTGTTTGCGGATCTTGCCGATGATCTCGGTGCACTGGTCCAGCAGCACGTCGATCTGCTTACCGTCGATGGCGTGCTCACGCTTGTCGGTGGCGGCCTTGCGCCATTCGTCGACAAAGCTGCGCATTTCCGCGTTCTGGGTGAGGAAGGGCGATTCATGACGCTCGATGGCGGCATGGTTGCGCACCAGCTCCGGTTCCAGGCCAATGCTGGTGATACGGTAGCTGAGCACCTCCATGGCCGACACGATCTGCTGCCCCAGCTTGCGCTTCTCGGCGGCATGGCCGGTTTCGAAGTCGAGCGCGTTGACCAGGTCCAGCCAGGCCGCATGGCCGGCCGCACGCATCCACTGGTAATCCTCCTCGTGGTGAAAGATCAGCCCGAACACATCCTTGAGGTGGTCGCGGTTCAGCACATCCGGCAACAGCCGCTGCGATATCCGCTGCGACAGCGCGGTGGAGAAATCGAGGCTGCTGAGGATGCCGGCGTCGGAGAACAGGTGGATGGCCTGCTTCTCGGCCAGCAGCCACATCAGCGCGGCGCGCAACTTCGAGCGCGACTCCGGCTGGGTGCGCAGCAGGCCAGCCAGTGCCTGCAGGCGCGCCGCCGGTTGCTGCCGCTCGGCGCGCCGCGGCCGCAGGGCTCGCACCAGCGCCGCCAGCGCCGGGATCCGCTCATCGCCCTCGGCGCTGTCCAGCCGCGACAGATGGGGGCGAAGCTGCGCCCGCAGACGATCGTCCGGCGTCGGGCGCGGGGAACGGTTGAACCAGGGCATGCCACTCCAGATGGGCGTTGAGCCGGCGCACAGGATACCGGCGTCCGGGAAGGGGCGGGCGGGCGCGATGCCGCCTGGGCCGCGCTTGGCTGCGCAGACAGGGGGCCTCCGTACAGACATTGAACAGGAATGCTGCGCAGGCGGCGTTCGCATCGAGGCCGTCCGATGACCGCCTTCTGTGCAGCCGCTGACCCCGGCTGGGGCAGGGCGGGTCGGGTGCCGAGGAAAAAGGCGGTTTAGTCGCGCCAACTTGGCGCATCCATCCCCAATTCATCCACAGGCTGTGCACGGCTTTGGCACAGGGTTGAACACAGAATGTTGGGGCTTGCGTCCTCTCCAACCACTAGATATGGTTGTGACACCCCGATGACCGCCGACGTGCAATGCGTCCCCGGACGGGCCGGCCAGTTCAGATAAATCATTTGGGAGAGTCTTTGATGCAAGCCACCACCCACAGCCCGTCCAGCGGGAAGGCGCCGCATTCCCCCGCGCACGCGCCCGCGAGCGGCACCGCCGAGTTGAGCGCCACGGCGCCCGGCGCCATCCGCGTCATCCGCCGCAACGGCAAAGTCACCGGCTTTGACGCCAGCAAGATCAACATCGCCGTCACCAAGGCGTTCCTCGCCGTCGAAGGCGGCCAGGCCGCCGCCAGCGCCCGCGTGCGCGACCTGGTGCAGTCCATTACCCAGCAGGTGGTGCAGGCACTGACCCGTCACATGAGCGGTGGCGGCACCCTGCACATCGAAGACATCCAGGACCAGGTGGAACTGGGCCTGATGCGTGCCGGCGAGCACAAGGTGGCGCGCGCCTACGTGATCTACCGCGAAGAGCAGGCCCGCAAGCGTGCCGCCGAGGCCGCCACCAAGGCGCCGGCCGCCAGCGCCGCGCCGGCGCTCAGCGTGAAGCGCGACGATGGCAGCATCGTGCCGCTGGACGAGGCCCGTATCCGCACCGTGGTCACTGAGGCCTGCGCCGGCCTCAGCGGCACGGTGGTGGACGAGATCGTCACCGCCGCCCTGCGCGACCTGTATGACGGCATCTCCGAGGCCGAACTCTCGCAGGCGCTCACCCTGGCCGCCCGCGCCCGCATCGAAAAGGAACCCAACTACACCTATGTGTCGGCGCGCCTGCTGCTCGATTCGATGCGCCACGAGGCGCTGAAGTTTCTCGACCTGCCGGACAGCCGCCCCACCTTCCAACAGATGAAGGCGGTGTATCCCGACTACTTCAGCGCCTACATCCACAAGGCGGTGGCGCTGGAACTGCTGGACCCCAAGCTGGCCCTCTATGACCTCGACACCCTCGGCAAGGCGCTGCTCGCCGACCGTGACGGCCAGTTCGACTACCTCGGCCTGCAGACCCTCTACGACCGCTACTTCATCCACAGCAACAAGGTGCGCTTCGAGCTGCCGCAGGCCTTCTTCATGCGCGTGGCCATGGGCCTGGCGATGAACGAGATCGACCGTGAGGCGCGCGCCATCGAGTTCTACCAGCTGCTGTCGTCGTTCGACTTCATGAGCAGCACGCCGACCCTGTTCAACTCCGGCACGCTGCGGCCGCAGCTGTCGAGCTGCTATCTCACCCAGGTGCCGGATGATCTTGACGGCATCTTCGGCGCCATCAAGGACAACGCGCTGCTCTCCAAGTTTGCCGGCGGGCTGGGCAACGACTGGACGCCGGTGCGCGGCATGGGCGGTTACATCAAGGGCACCAATGGCAAGTCCAATGGCGTGGTGCCGTTCCTCAAGGTGGCCAACGACACCGCGGTGGCGGTGAACCAGGGCGGCAAGCGCAAGGGCGCGGTCTGCGGCTACCTGGAAACCTGGCACCGCGACATCGAGGAATTCCTCGAACTGCGCAAGAACACCGGCGACGACCGCCGCCGCACCCACGACATGAACACCGCCAACTGGGTGCCGGACCTGTTCATGAAGCGGGTGATGGAAGAAGGCCAGTGGACCCTGTTCAGCCCGGAAGAAACGCCGGACCTGCACGATCTGATCGGCGCCGCCTTCGAAGCCCGCTACACCGAGTACGAGCGGATGGCCGACGAAGGCCGCATCAAGAACCACAAGCGCCTGCCGGCGCTGACGCTGTGGCGCAAGATGCTGTCCATGCTGTTTGAAACCGGCCACCCCTGGGTGACCTTCAAGGACCCCTGCAACCTGCGCAGCCCGCAGCAGCACGCCGGGGTGGTGCACAGCTCCAACCTCTGCACCGAGATCACGCTCAACACCAAGGCCGGCGCCGAAATCGCCGTCTGCAACCTGGGTTCGGTCAACCTGCCGGCACATATCGAGAACGGCACGCTCAATCTCGAAAAGCTGGAAAAGACCGTCAACACTGCCATGCGCATGCTCGACAACGTCATCGAGTACAACTACTACTCGGTGGCCACCGCGCGCAATTCCAACCTGCGCCACCGGCCGGTGGGCATGGGCGTGATGGGCTTCAACGACGCCCTCTACAAACTGCGCCTGGCCTACGAGAGCGACGCTGCCATCCAGTTTGCCGACGAAAGCATGGAGGCCATCAGCTACTACGCCATCCAGGCCAGCAGCAACCTCGCCGCCGAGCGCGGCAAGTACCCCAGCTTCGAGGGCTCGCTGTGGAGCCAGGGCATTCTGCCGATCGACTCCATCCGCATCCTCAAGGAAAACCGCGGCGGCTACCTGCAGCAGGATGAATCGCAGAGCGGCCGTTTTGACTGGGATGCCCTGCGCGAGCGGGTCAAGACCGTCGGTATGCGCAACTCCAACACCATGGCGATTGCCCCCACCGCCACCATCGCCAACATCACCGGCGTGTCGCAGTCGATCGAGCCGACGTACCAGAACCTGTACGTCAAATCGAACCTGTCCGGCGAGTTCACCGTGGTCAACGAATACCTGGTGAATGAACTGAAGGCCCTGGACCTGTGGGACGAAGTGATGGCCCACGACCTCAAGTACTACGACGGCTCGGTGCAGCCGATCGACCGCGTGCCGGCCGAGATCAAGGCGCTCTACAAGTGCGCCTTCGAGATCGATCCCAAGCGTCTGGTCGATGCCGGCAGCCGCCGCCAGAAGTGGATCGACCAGGCGCAGTCGCTCAACCTGTACATGAGCCAGCCCAACGGCAAGAAGCTGGACGAGCTCTACAAGCACGCCTGGACCTCCGGCCTGAAGACCACCTACTACCTGCGCACCATGGGCGCCACCCACGCCGAGAAGACCACCATCAACGATGGCCGTCTCAACAGCGTCAGCCAGGGCAGCAGCGCCGGTGCCAGTGCGGCCGCAGCCGCCGCAGCCGCCGCGGCCAATGAGGTCGGCGGTCGGCGTGTCAGCGATCAGCCGATCAGCGACCCGCCGGTGGAATACGCCGCCAGCGATGTCGGCAGCGCCAAGGTCTGCTCCATCCTCGATCCGGACTGCGAGGCCTGCCAGTAAACGCCGGGAATCGGCAATGGAGAATCGGGAATCGTTGAACCCCGCCGTTGCCATTCCATCCAAATGAAAGCATTTTTGTGGAGCACTGAATCATGTTGAACTGGGACGACACCCCCGCCAAGCCGCAGTTGCAGCCGAAGGCTGCACCGATTCCCGATTCCCGATTCCCGATTCCCGGCGGCGTCGTTGACGCCGCTGGCGCCACCGGCCTCGAAGACGTGCAGATGGGCGCCCGCCGCATCCAGGTGGACGACAAGAAGATCATCAACTGCCGCGCCGACCTCAACCAATTGGTGCCCTTCAAGTACAAGTGGGCCTGGGACAAGTACCTGAGCGCCTGCAACAACCACTGGATGCCGCAGGAGATCAACATGAGCGCCGACATTGCGCTCTGGCAGGATCCCAACGGCCTCACCGAAGACGAGCGCACCATCATCAAGCGCAGCCTCGGCTTCTTCTCCACCGCTGATTCCCTGGTGGCCAACAACCTGGTGCTGGCCGTGTACCGCCACCTCACCAACCCCGAGTGCCGCCAGTACCTGCTGCGCCAAGCCTTCGAAGAGGCCATCCACACCCACGCCTACCAGTACTGCATCGAAAGCCTGGGGCTGGATGAGGCCGAAGTGTTCAACATGTACCGTGAGATCCCCTCGATCCACGACAAGGCTGCGTGGAGCCTGCCGTACACCCAGAGCCTGGCCGACCAGACCTTCCACACCGGCACCCCGGAGAACGATCAGCGCCTGCTGCGCGACCTGATCGCCTTCTACGTGGTGTTCGAAGGCATCTTCTTCTACGTCGGCTTCGTCCAGCTGCTGAGCTTCGGACGCCGCAACAAGATGGTGGGCACCTCCGAGCAGATCCAGTACATCATGCGTGACGAGTCCATGCACATGAACTTCGGCATCGACGTGATCAACCAGATCAAGGTGGAAAACCCCCACCTGTGGACGCCGGAATTCCAGCGCGAAGTGGGCGCCATGATCCGCGAAGCCACCGAACTGGAAATCAAGTACGCCCACGACACCATGCCCCGCGGCGTGCTCGGCCTGAACGCCAACATGTTCAACGAGTACATGAAGTTCATCGCCAACCGCCGCTGCGCCCAGATCGGCATCCCCGCCCTCTACCCGGCGGCGGAAAACCCCTTCCCCTGGATGAGCGAAGTGATGGACCTCAAGAAGGAAAAGAACTTCTTCGAGACCCGCGTCACCGAGTATCAGACGGGTGGGGCGTTGAGTTGGGATTGAGGGTAGGGCACTGCAGCATATTTAGTGCCATCCTCCGCCTCTCGCAGAGTGTCTGGGCCTGGTTAACGTCACATGAAAAATATTAAACACGGGGGTGGGAATTGAAAGTTGGCCATGAACGGCATCGTAGACTTAAAGAATTAAGCGAGGCTTACTCATCAGCGTCATCCGAATTCCACGCCACGTCATATTGGGCCGCCTACGAGAAAGGGTTGTTCGATACCATCTCTCGGCTCGACATGCACAGTCTTCGCTCAGGAAAGAAGCCTGTCCTGGAGACCTTCGGGTTTAGCGATACTACATTCAAGTATCAGTCCAAGGGCTTTTTCCTCGAGCGTTGGTTTCTTTGGGCGCTGACGGCAGTCTTCGGGAATTTCCGGGAAATATTGCCTTACGGTATAAAGCTGAAAGAGATAAGGGAAATGGCGCTTCACCACTGCCGTCTGGCTGGCGAGATTTCAAATGCCAAGCCGATTGACGAGCTGTCGGCGTCTGATTTTGGATCTCCTGCCGATCTTTTTGGCGTCAATGGCAATAAATATACAATCCCTTTTCTGAATTACTACATTAGATACTGCTTTGCAAAGAAAAATCATAATTTCACCGGTAAAGAGGTGATTGTAGAGTTGGGGTCGGGTTCGGGATATCAGGTCGAGATATTCCGAAAAATTCATCCAGAGGCGACAATTCTTTGTTTTGATTTGCCAGCGCAGATTTACCTGTGTGAAGAGTATCTCAGAGGTGTTTTCGGAGACTCGCACATAGTGAGCGCGAGCCAAACATCGTCTTGGACAGATCTAAGCAACATTGAGAAGGGGAAGATTCATTGTTTCGGGAACTGGAAGTGGCCTGTTCTTTGGGGATTTCCTATTGACATCTTCTGGAACGCTGCAAGTTTCGGCGAAATGGAGCCTGGTGTGGTTGAGAATTATCTCTCGTACATACTGAAAACCACGTCGAATGTTTATCTTCTCCAGGCGCGGCACGGCAAAGAGACTAAGGGTAGAAATTCAGTGCGGCGGCCAATTCTTTTTAGCGACTACCAAAGAATGCTGTGTGGCTTTCACCTAGTTTCTAATCGGGATGCGTGGCACGCCCACCGCAGACTATCGGCTTCTGGCGGCTATTTTGAAGCATGGTGGAAATCTGCGGGCTATCGAGATCAGAATGGTGGTTCTTATCTGGAGCCGCAGCTGAACTAATACGGTTCGCTTGGCCGGCTCTTATGGGGCGCTAGCGTGGTCATAGTTGTCATGATTCAGTGGGGGCTCAGCTGAACATAGAATGCGCGCGACAAAGGCATCTTATCTGCCCTCTAAGGCGTGGAGTGCGATGGAGAGTAGTTGGGAGCAGGACTCAAAAGAGATGTCAGGCGATTGGGAAAGAAGAGCTATATTCCGTAGCCGTCACATGAACCATTTAGAGCTGCAACCAATCTCTGATTCTAGGGCCCCTACTGGGGCCCCAGTTTCTTCGGTGAGCCCTAGAAGCTCTTTACCAAAATAAAAATATATCCAGTGCACAAGGTTGCCGCTCGGGGCGGACCGCCGTTGACACGTTGATTGTGATTGCGCTTCAAGCCGACCTGGTTGCGATGCGCTGTAGCACGGCGGCTCACGCGCCGGTTCCGACACGCGCTGCATCAGCAGCGCGAGGTGTTCCAGATACTCCGAGTCTCTTCGTGCACGCCCGTCCTCGACGGCCGTCATGAGCAGGTCGCGCAATCGGCGCAGGTTGAACGGGCCTGGGATAGCGAGGTTTCGCGATCCTTGTGGGGATAGTGGCGACTCCATGTCGGGCTCTTCATTGTCGAAATATAACTTATAGTCTATTCAATCGCTGTGGACAAGCCGTGATGCTCCTGCGGTATGTCCACGTCCCTCAGCCCAGCGTCTGTGTTGCGCGAACAGCTTGCGCGCAATCTGCGAGCCGCCCGGCAGCATGCGGGGCTCACCCAGGAACAGCTGGCTGAGCGCAGTGGCCTCCACCAGACCTACCTGAGTGATATCGAGCGCGGCAAGCGAAACGTGACGCTGGATGTGGTCGAGCGCCTTGCCGCTGCGCTATCCGTGGCGCCCCTGGCCTTGTTGGCCGACTGATCGTCCGGATCGCTCAGCGAACAATTGAGGGCTACGCCCCTGTGAGCCCCTAACGCGGGCCTTGACCATCGGGTTCGTCGAGCCGAGCTGGGATATCGCGGCTACGGTGCAGTACGCGCCAGACATCCACCTGGCGGTGCTGCACGACGTAGAACACGAGATACGGAAACCGGCGCAAGGGCTGAAATCGTAGGCCGGGAAGCGTGAGTTCGTGCGCGTATCGACCCGAACCTGCGTGGGGATAGCGGCCCATGTTGCGAAGCGCGCGTTCGAGCTCGTCAACCAGTCGGAGTGCGACGGCAGCGCCCGCCTCAATCCGGTAGTGGGCGATGGCGGCCTCGATGTCCCGTTCCGCCTGCTGGCGGAGGACCACCGGCAGCACGTTCACGGCGAGGCGTTAACCCCGTCGCGCAGGCGGTCGAAGTAATCGCGATCGGCAGTTACCGTCGGCGGTGTCATCGCCCCGGCGAGGAGCAGCTCGCGCAAGTGGGTGCGGTCTTGGTCCTTGCGAATGAGTTCGCGCAGGTACTCGCTACTGGTGCCGTAGCCGCCTTGCGCGACCCGTGCTTCCACAAACGCGCGTAGGGCATCGGGTAGCGAGATGTTCATGGTGCTCATACCAATGGAGCCTAGCATTTTGGCAAAAAATGGCAAAGCCGGCGGTGCACACCAACCTTCAGCGCCCCCTGATGGTCGCGATGACCATGCGCTGCGGAACTTATCGAGCCGGTCCGTCAGCTCAGACCGACGGATCTTGCCCGCCACCGTCAGGCGCGCCAACGCCGCCGAAGCGCACACCGCTCAGCGCGGCCATGTCGTGATGCCAGGTGGTCAGGTCGTCGCGATTGAACTGGCTGACGTGGGTGTGCCCGCAGGCTCGGGCCATAACCTTGATGAGATCGGTGGCCGCCTTTAGGTAGCGAGCCAGTTGATCGGCCGAGGTTTGCACCTGCAGCCGGGCGCGCAGATGCGGTTGCTGCGTGGCGATACCCACCGGGCAGTGGTTGGTGTGGCAGGCGCGCATGCCCAGGCAGCCGATGGCCTGCAGGGCGACGTTGGACACGGCAATGGCATCGGCCCCCAGCGCCAGCGCCTTGATGAAGTCAGCCGGGGTGCGCAGGCCGCCGGTGATGATCAGGGTCACGTCGGGCCGGTCGCAGCGGTCCAGGTGCGCCCGGGCCCGTGCCAGCGCGGGAATGGTGGGCACCGAAATGTTGTCGCGAAACAGCAGCGGCGCGGCGCCAGTGCCGCCGCCGCGACCGTCCAGGATGATGTAGTCGGCACTCGCCTCCAGCGCCGCGTCGATGTCCTTTTCGATGTGCTGCGCCGATAGTTTGAAGCCGATGGGAATGCCGCCGGTGGCGGCGCGAACTTCGCTTGCAAAGGCGCGATAGTCGGCCACCGTGGTCCAGTCGGGAAACCGCGCGGGCGAGACCGCTGACTCACCCGCCTTCAGGCCACGCACCTTGGCGATGCGTTCGGTGACCTTATGGCCGGGCAAGTGGCCACCGGTGCCGGTTTTGGCGGCCTGTCCGCCCTTGAAGTGAAAGGCCTGGCAGCGCGCCACCTTGTCCATGGAAAAGCCGAAGCGCGCCGAGGCCAGTTCGTAGAAGTAGCGACTGTTGGCCTGCTGCTCCTCATCCAGCATCCCGCCCTCGCCGGAGCAGATGCCGGTGCCCGCCTGCTCGGCGCCCATGGCCAAGGCGCGCTTGGCCTCTTCAGACAGTGCGCCAAAACTCATGTCGGACACCAGCAGGGGAATCTCCAGCCGTAGCGGCCGGGCGGCGTTGGGTCCGATTACCACGTCGGTACCGACGGCGGCGTCGTCCAGCAGCGGCGGGCGATACAACTGGGCGGTGAGAATCTGCAGGTCGTCCCAGCGCGGCAGGGTGTGTCCGGGCACGCCCATGGCCGCCATGGCGCCGTGATGCCCCACCTTGTCCAGCCCGTCGCGGGCCAGCGCCTGAATGCTCTTGACGTGCGGCTCGTCGTCGCTGCCCTTGAGGTCGGCGTAGGTGCCGAGATAGGTGTCGCGTTCGTACTTTTGCGGGTTGGCGCGTTCCCATTCGGCAATCTCGTCGGCGTCCACCCACACCGCGTCGGCCTCGATCCACGCCTTGAAGCGCTTGAGGTCGGCGCCCGGGTAGTGAATGTTCTTGCCGTCGGCCCAGCGGTACGTGGCGCCGTGCAGGTGACAACTGAGTCGCTCACCGCTGACACCGCCATCGGCCATCAGTGCGCCACGATGGCGGCAGCGGCCGTAGAGCACCGACACCTGGTCTTCGTCCGGCCAGCGCAGCACCACCAGATCGACATTGGCGACGACCGCGTGAACCGGCGTGCCGGGCGTGAGCGTCGGCCACGTTGCCACTTGGGTTGGGTTCATTGAAGCGGCCTCCCACGGTGATCGTGCCTGGAGTCTATCGCGCATCAACCAGGACGCCTCGGTTGGATGCGGCATCGCGCGTGCCCGCAACCGTCAACAATTCGTCAGATTTTCGTCAAGACTCGCCGGGTCGGTGCTGCCACCCTGCGGTGACCTTTCTGCCGGTGCTGCGCCATGACGTCTGTTCTTGCTCGAATGTCGGCTCTGCTGGTCGCGCTGGCCTTGGTGGCGTGCAGCCCTTCGTCGAACTCCGGCGGTGGCACCGGGCCGGACGTGACGCCCAGTCCCAGTCCCAGTCCAGTGGCGTCGCCCACGCCATCCGTCAGTCCGTCGCCGTCCCCTTCGCCGGCACCCACGGGCAGTCCGTCTCCGTCGCCTTCCAGCACGCCGACGCCATCGCCCAGCCCTACACCCCCACCGGGCTCGGTGGCGCGGGTGGTGATCGAGCAGACGGGGCTGCTGTTCACGCAGGCTGAGCAGACCCGCCAGTTGTCGGCGCGGGTGCTGGATGCAGACGGCGCGGTGTTGTCGCGGGCGGTGAACTGGACGGCGAGTGATCCGCTGGATATCGCGGTGGACGCCACGGGGCTGGCACGTGCGGTCAGCGGTAGCGGCTCCAGTCAGATCGTGGCCGAGGTGGACGGGGTACGTTCCGCGCCGCTGCTGGCGGTGGTGACGGCGGTGGCGCCGGGCACGGTGCTGGTGGACGACGCGCAGGTGCTGCGCGGGCCGGTGGAAACGGTGCCGGACGCCGCGCCGCTGTTCGAAAACACCTACACCGTGATCCTCAGTGGTCCGCCACCAGCGCTGGATAGCCTGCTGGTAGGTACCGGATCGGTCCCGGTGGCCGGGCGGGTGGTGAATACCGAAGTCGTCGCCGACGGGGTGTTGGTCACGCTCACCCTGGTGCCGGTCAGCACGCTGTTCCCGTCGCTGGAGATCAACCAGGTGATCGATCTGTCCGATGTGCCGGTGGAGATTCCGCCAGCCATCGCGGAGGATTTTGGCGTGGTACGCGAGGGGGATCGGCTGATCTTCACCTCGCGACCGGAACCGGAGCCTGCCGCTCTTGCGGCGAAGGCGGCGGTGCCGGTGGGCACACGGGTGGTGCAGAACAATTGCGAGGTGGAAAGCCCCACCTTTACCGGTGAGAACCCGCCCATCACCTTCGCCAAGCCGCTGGTGTTCGACATCGCCATCAAGCCCTCGGTGGACCTGCTGTTCACCAGCAGTCGCGGCTTCGAACGGTTGGTGGTCAACGCCGAGCCCACTTTCAATCTGGCGGCCGAGCCCAAGCTGGTGCTGGCGCTGGACGGCAAGATCAGCTGCAAGTTCGAACTATTCCTTATTCCCATTCCAGTGGGTGGTCCGGTCGCGCTGGTGCTGGGCGGCGTCATCCCGGTGGGGGTGGGGGCGGAGCTGGCCGGTAAGCTGACGGTGGCGGATGCTTCGGTGGCGGTGAAGACCACCGTGCGCAACACCATTGCCGCGGGCCTGGACTGCGCCAGTGGTTGCGGGCTGGTGCAATCCTTTGGTGAGTTCGATGTCAGCAGCGAGGTGACGGTGAACGCGCCGGGGCTGGAGGACCAGCGCTTTGAGCCGGCATTCGAGCTGTTCGGCTATGCCGAGGCGGCCATCGGCAATCGCTTCCTCAAGTCGCTGCGTTTCACGGCAGTGGAGGCCAAGGCGGGCGCCAAGCTATCGGGCAACTTCGCGCTCAAGATCGCGCAGATCCTCGCCAAGGATTACCGCTCCAGCTACGACCTCAAGCTGGCCGCGGGCATCAAGCCGGGCAAGGACATCACCTCGGCGCTGAAACTGCTCGGACACAGTGCGCTGGGCGAGGATGGGTTGTCCATCGACACCACGCTGGCGACGTCGCCGGCAGGCAGCCTCACCGCCGACCGCGCCAGCTTCCGGCCCGGGGATGACCTCAACTTCACGGTCAGCCTGGACCCGCAGAAGGCCACCTTTCTCGGCAACTTCAATGTGGGCGAAGTGTTGATCGTGCATCAGCGCTCGGACACCAATGTCAGTGTCGTCGGGCGGCGGCCCGGCGTGCCGGGGCAGAACGTCTACGACTTCGCCTTCACTGCTACCGAAAGCGGCACGGCCGACCAGTTCTTCGCCTTTGTCATCACCGAACTGGCGCCGCTGGACTTGCTGGCGCTGGAGCTAGGGCAGGCGCAGGGGCCGGCGCAAGCGGTGATGCGGCGCCTGCAGGCCGAGGCGGTCAGCGTCATCAGCAGCAACAACAACGGCAATCAGCTGGTGGCCAACGAGCGCGTGGTGCGCGAATCCGATCCGGCAGCCTTCCTGCCCGCCTACCGGGCCGATGCGCCGCTGGTGTCCAGCGCTGGCGCGAGTGCTACCGGCGCCGGTGAGCTCTCGGCGGATGTCGGCGAAGGCGGTGGCTTCTCCACCATCCAGATGCAGTGCAGTGGGGCGGATCGCGGCAGCCAGCAGGTGAACCTCACCGCCGCCAGTGCCTCCATCACCTTTGCGATATTCGAGGTGCCGGGCACTACCCCGGTGTCGTACGCCCTGCGGCCGCCCGACAGCTTCCGCAAGACCGCCACCGCTGCCACCTCGGAAACCATCGTGGCCTTGTACCGCGGCCAGGAAGCGGACCTGCTGCTGCCACCGCCCGGGGGCACCACCTTGCAGGACAACGGCTTCCCGACCGCTGCGGTGGACCCGAATTCACCCGATACCCTGTTTCTCGGCGCCGCCTTTCTCAGCGGCACCAACGGGCCGCTTTCTGGGCAACTGGCACCGGGCCGCTACGTGATGCTGCAGTTCTGCAACGGCGCCGCGTTCAGCGAACTGGACGAGGGTGACCCCGCCGGCAGCATCGACTACGACAACGGCTTCGGGCTGGATCTCGGAGCACCAGCGCCGCCGTGAGTGGGATGGGTCGTGGCCCACGGCAGGGCGAGCGCTGGACTGCAACTTGCGCGGACGATGGGGGTCATATTCATAGGTTCAACAGAGGAGCACCACCATGAACGTCCTCATCGGCAACCAAGTGAAGACCGACCGCGGCAACTACACCTTCGCCGACCGTGAGCAGGCCGAGGCCTTCGCCATGAGCCTGCGCCTGCGCGACCGCGCCACACGGCGACCCCCGGTGACGGCGCCGAAGGCGACACGACGGGCCGCGACCAAACGCTGACTGGTGGGCAGCGCCCATGGCGAGGATGATGGGGCGTCACCCCTGATATTCCCGCATCCATGACGCCGCAGCCCGCGCTGTTCATTTCCCACGGTGGCGGTCCCTGTTTCTTCATGGACTGGGACCCGCCGGGCACCTGGACCGCGCTCGGCGCGGCGCTGCAGTCCCTGCCCGAGACACTGCCGGCGCGGCCGCGCGCGGTGCTGTGGGTATCGGCCCACTGGGAGGCGCCGCAGTTCGCGGTGACCGGCCACCCGCATCCGCCGCTGATCTACGACTACCACGGCTTCCCGCCCCACACCTACACGCTGCAGTACCCGGCGCCCGGGGATCCGGCGCTGGCGGCGCGGGTGGTGGATCTATTGCAGCGGGCGGGGCTGCCGGCGCGGGTGGACCCGGCCCGCGGATTCGACCATGGGCTGTTCGTGCCGGGACTGCTGATGTTCCCGGCCGCCGACCTGCCGATGGTGCAGTTGTCGCTGCGCGCCGATCTTGACGTCGCGGCGCACCTGGCCTGCGGGGCGGCGCTGGCGCCGCTGCGCGAGGAGGGCGTACTGATCATCGGCAGCGGTTACAGCTATCACAACCTGCGGCGGTTCGCGGCGGCCGGTGCGGTGCCGGCCCAACAGTTCGATGCCTGGCTGCAGGACACGGTCACCGGCCATGTCGGCACGGCACGGCAGGCGCGTCTGCAGGCCTGGGCCCAGGCGCCGGCGGCGCGTGAGGCGCACCCCCGCGAAGAGCATCTGCTGCCGCTGATGGTGGCGGCTGCCGCGGCCGGCGATGCGCCGGGCCGCTGCACCTTCAGCCAGCCGGTGTGGCAGGTGCAGACCTCCAATTTCCGCTTCGGCTGACGCCCCTTACGGCGTCTGGTGCAACCACCCGTTGATGGTGAAGCGGCTGTCCGCAAACTGGCGGCTGGCGCAGCGTACCGGCAGCACCTCGTGCAGGTAGCGGCTGAGGAAGAACACGATGCTGTTGTCCAGCGGCTGGTAGTCGTGGGCGGACTCGGCCGCTACGTAGTACCCGTCCCGCACGGTGCTGTCCCACACGCGTAGCTGGCCGCCGTCATAGGCCTTGGGACTGCGGTTGAAGTAGTAGACGTAGGTGAGCAGGCGGCTGGCGGTGTCCGGGCTGCCGCTGTCATTGTGCTGACGGTAGTAGTTGCCGTCGTTATGTGCCGTCAGCTGGGATTCGAAGCGTGGTAGGGCAAGGTCTGGCGCCAGCCCGAAGGAAGGCAGCAGCAGCGGCAAGCGCTCGCGGATGCGCTGTTCCATCAGCTGGGCAAAGCGCGGGAAGTCCGAAAGCACCCAGCTCTCGCGGTACTTCTCATCCTGGGTGGAGACACCCGACGGGCGGAAGTCCGCTTCGCGGGCAATGGCGTGCGTGATCAGCGCGGCGTGGTCCTCCGGCGGCAGGAAGCCGGTCCACTGCACCACGACGGAAGGCTCGACGGCGGCGGTCGGTGCGGATTGTTGCGCCAGCGCGGCGGTCACCGCCGGCAGTGCCCCCTGACTGATCAGCCCCACCAGCGCCTGCGGCGGCAGGTTGAGATGCTGTTGCCCGTCGGCCAGGGGCAGGGTCAGCAAGCCCTGGGGGCGTTGTGCCGCCGGCTGCGCCAGCAGTGTGGTCAGCTGTTGCAGCAGCGGGTCGTCGTCGGCCAACGGCAGATCCAGCCGGTGGCCGCCCTCCAGCAGCAGGGTATGGGCGGCTTTGGGCGGGTTCTGGCGGTCCATGGCGCAACTTTAAATCGTTTGCATACAAAGAGATATGAAATTCCCCCCAAAAGGGGGTGCGGTTGTTCTGCGGCCGTGCGTCTTAGCTGATGTGCAACCCAGTAACAGCCCCCGCCCGGCGTGCCGCGCGGGGGCTTATTCGTGGGCGTCGAGCGGGCCCAGCTGCCAGCTGTCAGCCGCCCGGCCGCGCAGCCACACCTGGTTCAGCGGCAATGCCAGGGTGCTCTGCTGCACGGTCAGGGGCAGCGGCGTGTCCCCGAAATGGATGCGGGTGTCCAGTTCGGCTTGCAGTGGAATGTGGATGATCTGGTCGACATCAGCGGTGATCGGCGCCGAGAACGCCAGCCTCACCGGCTGCGAGATGGGGATCTCCAGGTCGACCGGCAGGTCCAGGTTCAGCGGGATGCGGCCACTGATCGGGAGGGTCATGGGCACGCCCAGCACCCGGGTGTCCATGGTGGTATTCACCGGCACCTCGGTGTTGACGGGAATGGTGCCCTGGTAGCGAACGGTCAGCGCCAGCGGAACCTCGGTGTCGAAATGCACATCCAGCGACAGCGACTCATTGAGCCGGACCGGCACGCCGCGGCCACCGTGGCCGTCCAGACCCTGGCCCTCCAGCACGCTGACCCGGACCGGCAGGTCGGCCGGCAACTGTGCCTGCAGGGCCTGGCCGTCCAGCGGCACCATGGCGGTCGCGTTGTGCAATACCCACCAGGCGCCAGCGGCGCCCGCCGAGAGTCCGACCACCGCCACCAGCAGTATCAATCCCACCACCTGCAATACGCGCATGTTCATCATCCCTGATGCGCCCCCAAACGGAGCAGAGGCCCGACCTTAGCCGAGCCTCTGCAGGGGGATGTAGGGGCGAGCCGCCACGGCGGCCGGCCCTGGGGTCAATCAGAAGCGGTACTGTAGCTTCACCGAGGCCAGGTCGACGTCGGTGTCGTCCAGTGCCATGCGGTCGTACTCGAGCCGCAGCTGCGGTCCCGGGCCATCACCAAAGCGCACGCCGAAGCCATAAAAGGTGTCGTTGCCGTCATCCCGGCCATCCAGGAAGCCGGGCCCGTCGAGCTCTGCGTCCCACCACAGCTGCCCGATCTTGGCGAAGGGCGCCACGCCACCCAGCGGGATGTGCACCAGCGCAGCGGCATAGGTGCCGTCGGCCTTCAGGCGAAAGTCGCCATCATTGAGGTCGCCGAAGTCGAGAAAGCCGCCTTCGAGGCTGAACACCGGGTTGAACTGCGCACCGGCGTGCACGTTCCAGGACCAGCGGTTGTCCTTGAAGTCGTCGTTCTGGTCGAGGAAGTCGTTCTCCTCCAGCCGGAAATAGCCCGCGCCGCCGCCGAAGTACACCCCGGAGGTGGTGGGCGATTGGGCCGAAACCACGGTGGGCAGGGCTGCGAGGCTGCCAAGGGCGACGAGACTGGGCGCGAAGATTTTGATTTTGCTCATGTTGCTCTCCTAGCTATGAATCGGTACTACCGCCCCAGAACCTTAAGGCGCGCGCCTGACGCTGCCCTGAACGGCGCTATGATCCAGGGTCCGATGCAAAACATGACAGGGGAGAACGGGGATGGAAACAGCAATTCCGATGCTGCAGCCAGTGACGGCGCTGGTGCTGTGGTCAATGGTGATGTGGGCCTGGATGTACGTCACGCGGGTTCCGGCGATCATGGCGATGAACCTCAAAATGGATCCCAACCTGCCCAACGGCCAGCAGATGAGCACGCTGCCGGCGCGGGTGCGCTGGAAGGCCGACAACTACAACCATCTGATGGAGCAGCCCACCCTGTTCTACGCCACCGCCTTGGCGTTGGCGGTACTGGGGGATGCCTCGCAAATGACGGTGGGCCTGGCCTGGGCTTACGTCGGCAGCCGGGTGGTACACAGCCTGTTTCAGGCACTGGTCAACAAGATCGAGGTGCGCTTCGCGATCTTCGTCCTCAGTTCGTTGCTGCTGCTGGCCCTGGCGTGGCGAGCCGCCAGCCAGGTGTTCTAGGCAGCCCCACGCCTGACAAAAAGTGTTCGGCATCTGGCGAAAACCCCGCTAGACTGTCGCCCCCCAAGGGCCTGCTGAGGGCCGGGATGACTCACAAACATTAGGGAACCCCATGGCATTCAATATCGCCGTGCTCAAGGAAACGCGGGCCAACGAGCGTCGCGTGGCACTCGTGCCTGTCGTCGCCGACAAGCTCACCAAACTGGGCGCCAAACTGGCGATGCAGTCGGGCGCCGGTGACGCGGTCAAGTTGCCCGACAGCGCCTTCAAGAATGTGCATTTCGCCGCCAACCCGCAGGGCCTGGTGAGCGATGCCGACATCGTGCTGTCGGTTCAGCCGCCGTCGCTGGAGGCGGTGGACGCGATGAAGGAGGGTTCGGTCCTGATCTCCTTCATCTACGCGCACAAGGAAATCCCGCTGGTCAAGAAGCTGGCGGAGAAGAAGATCACCTGCTTCGCAATGGAACTGGTGCCGCGCATCACCCGCGCGCAGGCGATGGACGCGCTGTCCAGCCAGGCCGCGCTGGCCGGCTACTACGCCGCGCTGCTGGGCGCCACGCATCTGGCCCGCATCCTGCCGATGATGACCACGGCGGTCGGCTCCATCCGTCCGGCCAAGGTGCTGGTAATGGGCCTCGGCGTGGCCGGTCTGCAGGCGCTGGCCACGGCGCGCCGTCTGGGCGCCATGACCGAAGGCTACGATGTGCGGCCGGAAACCAAGGAGCAGGCCGAGTCGCTGGGCGCCAAGTTCGTCGACACCGGCGTCGATGCCCGCGGTGAAGGCGGCTACGCCCGTGAGCTGACGCAGGAAGAGAAGGACAAGATCGCCAGCGTCGTCACCAAGCATATTCAGCAGGCCGATGTGGTGATCACCACCGCTGCCATCCCCGGCCGACCGTCGCCCAAGCTGATCTCCAAGGCGCAGATCGAGGGCATGAAGTCCGGTAGCGTCATCATCGACCTTGCTGCAGAGGGCGGTGGCAACACCGAACTGACGCAGCCGGGCGAAACCGTACAGATCGGGCAGACCACCATCGTTGGCCCGCTCAATGTGCCGTCGATGCTGGGCGAGCATGCCTCCGAGCTGTACGCCAAGAACCAGCTCAACCTGGTCGAGCTGATGGTCAAGGACAGCGAACTCGTCATCAACTGGGAGGACGAGGTGCTGGTCAAGGCCTGCCTCACCCACGGCGGCGAGATCAAGAACGAAGCGGCCGCCAAGGCCATTGAAGCAATGTGAGGCGTGAGGGGTGAGGGGTGAGGCGAAACGGCCTGATACCCCTCACCCCTGTCACCTCACTCCTCACGGAGTCACCATGGACGCAACCACTGCCATTACAGGTTTTGTCGCCCTCTACATCTTCATGCTCGCCGCCTTCACCGGTTACGAGATCATCGGCCGCGTGCCGGCGATTCTCCACACGCCGCTGATGTCGGGCTCCAACTTCATCCACGGCATCGTCGTGGTCGGTGCCCTGTGGGCGCTGGTCAACGCCAGCTCGACGCTGGAGCAGGCGATCGGCTTCTTCGGGGTGCTGCTGGGCGCCGGTAACGCCGCTGGCGGCTACGTGGTCACCGAGCGCATGCTTGAAATGTTCAAGCCGTCCGACAAGAAGAAGGGCTGATCGCTATGAATGCTCAATTCATCATTGATGCGTCGTTCATCGTCGCGACGCTGCTGTTCGTTTACGGCCTGAAGCGCATGAGCTCGCCGGTGACGGCACGCTCCGGCATTGTGGTTGCCGGGGTGGGAATGGTGGTCGCAGTGGCGGCCAGTTTCCTCTACATCGCGGACGTCAATCCCAAGGCGGAGCCCTTCCTTACCACCAACATCACCCTGGCGGTGGTCGCGCTGGCGATCGGCCTCGGTTGGGCTTGGTGGAGCGGCAAGAAGGTCGCCATGACCGAAATGCCGCAGATGGTGGCGCTCTATAACGGCATGGGCGGCGGCGCCGCCGCGGCCATCGCTGCCATTGAGCTGTTCGGCCACAAGGCCCACGGCAACATCATCCTCACCATGGCGGTGCTGGGTGGCATCATCGGTGCGGTGTCGCTGTCGGGTTCGCTGATTGCCTGGGCCAAGCTGGACGGTCGGGTCAACGGCACCTGGCGCTTCCCCGGCCTGCAGGCGGTCAACGGCCTGATCCTGCTGGCCATCCTCGCCATTGGCGGCTGGACGGTTTATCAGGGCGGCAACGTCGGTCCCGAGCTGATCGCCGCCTTCTTCGTGCTGTCGCTGGTCTACGGCGTGATGATGGCGATGCCCATCGGCGGCGCCGACATGCCGGTGGTGATCTCCCTGTTCAATGCCTTCACCGGTTTGGCTGTGGGCTTCGAGGGCTATGTGATCGGCAACGCCGCGCTGATGGTGGCGGGCATGGTGGTGGGCTCAGCCGGCACGCTGCTGACGCTGTTGATGGCCAAGGCCATGAACCGCTCGGTGTCCAACGTGCTGTTCTCCAACTTCGGCGCCGCCGGCGGCGAGGAGCAGGGCGAGATCAAGGGCAGCATGAAGCCGGTGGATGCCGGTGATGCCGGCATCAACATGCGCTACGCCTCCAAGGTGATCATCGCCCCGGGCTACGGTCTGGCGGTGGCACAGGCGCAGCACAAGCTGTTCGAGTTCGTGAAGCTGATCTCGGATGCCGGCGTCGAAGTGAAGTTCGCCATCCACCCGGTGGCGGGTCGCATGCCCGGTCACATGAACGTGTTGCTCGCCGAAGCCGGCGTGCCGTACGACATCATCTATGACATGGAAGACATCAACAACGAGTTCAAGGAGGCGGACGTCGCCATCGTCATCGGCGCCAACGACACCGTGAACCCGGCGGCACGCACCAACAAGTCCTCGCCGATCTACGGCATGCCCATCCTCAACGTGGACCAGGCCAAGCAGGTCTACGTCGTCAAGCGCGGCCAGGGCAAGGGCTACTCGGGCGTGGAGAACGAACTCTTCTTCGCCGACAACACCAACATGGTCTACGGCGATGCCCAGAAGGTGATGGTGTCCATGATCCAGGCGGTGAAGTCGCTCGACGGCGGTCATTGAGCCGGTTTTCCCCGCTGCATCAAAGGCCGCCCTCGGGCGGCCTTTTTCATGGACGAGACAGGGGGTCACAAGCCAATGCGACCCAGGTCGCAGATGAAGTGCATGTCAGCTTGCGGGGCGCGGGGGTGCTTCGTAGTATCCGGGTGGGGAGCCTTTCCCCACCCAAAGAAAAAACGGGAGATTCACCATGAAGAAGTTGATGGTCGGCGCGATTGCGCTGATGGCCTCGTCTGCGGCCGTGGCCGAAGCACCGGGCGGCCCCAACTGCGGTTGGGGCAACATGTTGTTCCAGGGGCAGTCCGGGATCGTCCCGCACTTCCTGGCCAGCACCACGAACGGCACCTCGGGCAATGCCACGTTCGGCATGACCTCGGGCACCAATGGCTGCTCCACCTCCGGCACGCTGACCTACGGTGGCAAGAAGATGGTCAACGTGATGCTCGACGAACTGAGCGCCGACGTGGCCATGGGTGAAGGCGAAGCCCTGACCGCCGTTGCAGTGGCTTACGGCGTCAGCGCTGAAGACCAGGCAAGCTTTGCCCAGCTCGCTAACCGTCACTTCGATACGCTGTTCCCGAGCGAGAACGTGACGGCCGACGACGTACTGGCCCGTCTTGAATCGCTGATGAAGGATGACGCGACGCTGTCGAAGTACGTCAGCTAAGACGTTCGGTGGCCGTCTGAGACGGTCGCCGACGGGTGTCGGGGTCCGGTATCCCAGGATGCCGGGCCCTTCTTTTTGAGAGCTGTTGCATGCGCCGATTTTTTCCGCTGGCAGCACTGGCCTGTTGGCTGGCAGCGCTGACCGCGACCCCAGCCGCATCAGCGCAAACCGCCTGGGCGCAGGCCGAGGCTCAGTCCTTGTGGGCCCACGATACCTGGCGCCGACTGCTGCACTACAAGCCGGCACCGGGGAATGATCGCTGGCGCAGCGATGCCGATGATCCACGCTTCTTCCTGGCGCCCGATGGGGCCGACGACCCGCGGGCGGAAATGGCCGCCACCTTGGCTGCATTCGCGGCCCCGGCATCCGCGGGCGACGAACATGCGCAATGTCGTTTCGTGGCGCGCCTCACCTGGCTGAAGTCTCAGCTTGACCTGGGAGCGCTGCCGCAGCCGGACTGTGCCGCTTACCGTGACTTCCGCGCTCTGGTGCAGGCCGACCGCGCCGTACTGGTGTTTCCGGCGTACTACCTCAACAGCCCGTCTTCGATGTTCGGGCACACCCTGTTGCGGCTGGATGCCGGCGAGCAGGACGGCGGCGGCGAGTATCTGTCGTTTGCGGTCAACTTTGGCGCCCTGGTGGATGCCAATGACAACGGCCTGTTCTATGCCTTCCGTGGCCTCACCGGCGGCTACCCCGGACAGTTCGAGGTGGACCACTACTACCAGAAGATTCGCGACTACAACCGTGACGAAAACCGCGACATCTGGGAATACCGCCTCAACCTGACCGCGGCCGAGACCGACCGGCTGATCCAGCACCTGTGGGAGTTGAAGGGCATCAACTTCGCGTACTACTTCTTTGACGAGAACTGTTCCTACCGGGTGCTCGAACTGTTGGAGGTGGCGCGGCCCGGCGTGACCTTGACCGCAGACTTTCCGCTCACCGCCATTCCCATCGACACCATTCGTGCGGTGCAGCAGGCCGGCATGGTCACCGGCCGCCGGTTCCGGCCAGCGCAGGGGACGGTGCTGCAGGCCCAGTTGGCGGCGCTGCCGCGCGACCTGCGGCGTCAGGTGCAGACGCTCAGCGAGGACCCGTCGCAGCTGCAGCGCACGCCGCTACAGGCGCTGGACCGCGGGGACCAGGCGGCGGTGGTGTCCACGGCCTATCGCTATCTGCGCTTTACCCAGACCCGTGCCCGCGCCCAACGCAACCCGGATGCGGCGCGGCGCAGTCTGGCTTTGCTGCGCGAGCTGAAGCCGCGCGCCGACGCACTGCCGCCGGACTGGGGTGTGCCGGCGGCGGGGGTGCCGCCGGATCTCAGCCACGGCAGTCGGCGGGTCAGTGTCGGCGTGGGGCGTGAGGCGGCCAGCAACGTGCTGCACCTGGGCTTTCGCATGGCGTTGCACAGCCTGGCCGAGAACGGCGACGGCTTTCCCTTCGGCGCGCAGATCAATCTCGGCAATCTCGACCTGCGAGTGGACGAGCAGGATGACCTGTCGGTGGAGCGGTTCGACGTGGTCGACATCCTGTCGCTCAGCCCGCGTGATCGCTTCTTCAAGCCCTTGTCGTGGGCCGTGCAGACGGGCGTGGAACGACAGTGGGTCGATGAGGCCGTTCACCGTGTAGCGCAGGTCAACGGCGGTGTCGGCGCGACCCTCGCGGTGACATCCGGCCTGCGTGTCTACGGCCTGTTGGCGGCGCGTCTGGAGCACAACCACGGCTTCGACTCGCCGCTGCAGCCTGCCCTTGGCGTCCGCAGCGGTGTTCTCGGCACCTGGGGGCCGCTGACACTACGGGCCGAAGCGGGCAGCGAGCGCTTCGCCAACGGGCGTACCCGCAGCCGTTGGCAGTGGCAGCAGAACCTGGCACTGGCACGCCACCACGCCCTGCAGCTGCAGGTGGACGGCCACGATCAGCGTGCACCGGGACGGGTGGCAGTGTCGCTGCGATATCACTGGTACTACTGACATGCGGCGGCTGCCCTGCGCGGTCCCGCGCGCACTATTGGTCCTCGCCGCTCTGTTGATGGGGGGCTGCACCGGTGTGTTTCTTCAGCCGGATCGGGTGCAGTACTTCGCGGAGCGCCCTCTGGCCACCCCGGCCATCGACGTCTGGATCGACAGCACCGACAGCGTGCGGCTACATGCGCTGTTCCTGCCCGCCACCGCATCTCCCCGCGGCGCAGTGCTGTTTCTGCACGGCAACGCCGAGAACCTCAGCTCGCACGTCAGGGCGGTGACCACGTTGCCGGCGGCGGGCTACACCGTGCTGGTGCCCGACTATCGCGGCTTCGGACAGTCAGCCGGACGGGCGGATGTGGCAGGCAGTCATGCCGATGCTGCAGCGGCGCTGGCCTGGTTGCGTCATCACCATCCAGACCTGCCGCTGGTGGTCTATGGCCAGAGCCTGGGGGCATCCGTGGCGATTCGCCTGGTGGCGGACGCCGAGGATCGCAGCGGTATTCGCGCGGTGGTCGCCGATAGCGGATTCGCCAGCTACCGGGGGCTGGCGCGAGAAAAGCTGGCATCCGCCTGGCTGACCTGGCCGTTGCAATGGTTGGCCATACCGCTGATCTCGGATCGTTTCGCAGCCGTCGACCGGGTGGGGGCGTTGGCGCCGATTCCGCTACTGCTGATCCATGGCGAGCGCGACCCCGTGGTGCCAGTGTCCCATGCCGAGGCACTCTTCCGCGCCGCTGCGCCACCGCGGACGCTGTGGCGCATTCCGGAAGGTGGGCACATCGACGCCCTGCGGCGGCCGGAGTGGCATGCGCGCTTCTTGGCGTTTCTCGACACGGTCACCGCCCAGCCGACTGCCGAAGTACAGCGTTGACGCCGGGCGGCGGTATCGGCGATCGGGCATGCTCGCCGCATGGAAACGGGCGCCATCCAGGTGGTGTGGTTCAAGCGCGACCTGCGCGTGCAGGACCATGTCCCGCTGGCCGAGGCGGCGCGCCGGGGCCCGGTGGTGCCGCTCTATGTGGTGGAGCCCGGCCTATGGGCGCAGCCGGATGCCAGTGGCCGGCAGTGGGCCTTCGTCCGTGAATGCCTGTTGTCCCTGCGGGCGGCGCTGACCGCGCAAGGTGCGCCGCTGGTGGTGCGTGAGGGCGAGGTGGTGGCCTGGCTGCAGCGGCTGAGGCGACACCATGGGCCGTTCACCCTGTGGAGTCATCAGGAGACCGGCAACGGCTGGACCTTCGACCGTGACCGTGCGGTGGCGGCCTGGTGCCGACGTGAAGGGCTGCGTTGGGAGCAGCGCCGACAGCAGGGGGTGGTCCGGGCCTTGTCCAGCCGCGAGGGCTGGGCCCGCCAGTGGGATGCCTTCATGGCGGAGCCGGTGGCACCCATGCCGCGCTTGCAAGCGCTGACGGGCATCTCGCCGGGCGAGATCCCAGCGCTGCCGCCGGGATTGGCGGAGGACCCCTGCCCCGGCCGACAGCCCGGTGGACGTGCAGCCGCCGAAGCCACCCTCGACAGCTTTCTGCAGGTTCGCGGCGAGGCCTATCCGATGCGGCTATCGAGCCCACTGACCGCACCCGAGAGCTGCTCGCGGCTTTCGCCACACCTCGCGTGGGGCACCTTGTCAATGCGCGAGGCACTGCAGGCGGCGGTGGCGCGCAAGGCGGCGCTGGCACCAGCGGAGCGCTCTGGCTGGGGACGGTCGCTCAGCGCCTTTATCGGGCGCCTGCACTGGCACTGCCATTTCATCCAGAAGCTGGAGACCGAGCCGCGACTCGAATTCGAGAACACCCACCCCGCCTATGACGGCCTGCGCCCGGCGGAGCCGGACCCTGAACGCCTGCGCGCTTGGTGCGAGGGCCGCACAGGCTGGCCATTCGTCGATGCCTGCCAAGCCTATCTGGCGCATCATGGCTGGCTCAATTTCCGTATGCGCGCGATGCTGATGGCGACCGCCAGTTATAGCCTGTGGCTGCACTGGCGCGCGCCGGCCGTGTTCCTGGCGCGGCGCTTCGTCGACTACGAGCCCGGGATCCATTATCCGCAGGCGCAGATGCAGTCGGGCGTGACGGGCATCAACACGGTCCGCATCTACAACGCCATCAAACAGGGTCAGGACCACGACCCGGAGGGGCGCTTCATTCGCACCTGGGTGCCAGCCTTGCGCGGGGTGCCGGATGCGCGGGTCCACACCCCGTGGAAGTTGGGGGCGGGCGAACGGCGACGCTTCTGCCCCGACTATCCGCCGCCGCTGCGAGACCTCGCTGAGGCCAACCGTGAGGCCCGCGACCGGGTCTGGGCGGTCCGTCGAGGTGATGGCTTCGCGGCGGTTGCCGATGCCATCCAGGCCACCCACGGCTCGCGCAAGGCCGGCTTGCCGCCCAGCGGCGGACGTCCACGGCGGGCGCGGAAAGGCGATGATTCGCAGATGACCATGCCGTTCGACGAATGAACACCCCGGCACCCGCCTTCCGCTATTACGACTTTTTGGTGGCCGGTCTGGTGGCGGTGCTGCTGTGCGCCAACCTGATCGGCCCCGCCAAGGTGGCCGAGGTACAACTGCCGGGGCTGGGCAGCTTCAGCTTCGGTGCCGGCAACCTGTTCTTCCCGATTGGCTACATCTTCGCCGACGTGCTGACCGAGGTGTACGGCTATGCGCGGGCGCGGCGCGCCATCTGGGCCGGTTTCGGTGCGCTGCTGTTTGCCACCTTCATGAGTCTGGTCATCGTGCATATCCCGGCCAGCCCGCACGAGCCCTACAACGCCGAGCTGCAGCCGGCCCTGGCACTGGTGTTCGGCACCACGGCGCGGATCGCACTGGCCAGCATCGCGGCCTATTGGGTGGGCGACTTCGTCAACAGCTACGTGATGGCCAAGATGAAGCTATGGACCCGTGGCCGCTGGTTGTGGACCCGTACCATCGGATCCACAGTGGTCGGGCAGGGCGCGGACTCGCTGCTGTTCTATCCCCTGGCGTTCTATGGCATCTGGACCAATGACGCGCTGCTGGCGGTGGTCGGCTTCAACTTCGTCTTCAAGCTGGCGGTGGAAGTGGTATTCACCCCGGTCACCTACGCCGTGGTTGGTGCCCTGAAGCGGGCCGAGGGGATCGACGTTTACGATACTCGTACCCATTTCACGCCGTTCTCGCTGCGCGATGAAGGGGAGCTGAGAGGCGGTCCGCAGCCCGGTTCAGGACGGAGCCTGCGCGATGTCGGGGATTGACTGGCTTCGCGGGCCTGCTGAAGCGGTCCAATCAGGCCATCACGCGCACCATCGCAGTGCGCCCTGCGTCCGGTTATGCACATCGGGGGCTGGATCGTCGGATCGGTGCGGCGTCAAGTGACGATCAAGTCACATGAGTGAAATATTGGTGCAAAAAACTGATTTATAAGGAATTATAGAAATTTGGCATTTTCACTTACGCTGCAGTGCAACACCGCGCTCCCGGGGGCGCTGCGGTGGCCGCGAATTCATTCACATAGTTATCCACAGGCCTAGATGACCCTGCAGGTAGCGGTTGCGGTGCCCGCGCCGCTCTACAAGACACTGGACTATGCGGTCGCAGCCGGCCGACCGCCGGTTGCGGGTGCACGGGTGCGGGTGCCGTTGGGGCGACGCAGCGTGGTCGGCGTGGTGATGGCGGCGCCGTTGCCGCTGGCCCCGGGGCCCGACACTTTGCGGCCGATCAGCGCGGTGCTTGATGACGGGCCGCTACTGCCGCCGGAGACGCTACAGCTGCTGCGCTGGGCCGCCGGCTACTACCAGCATCCGCTGGGCGAGGTGGTGATGACGGCGCTGCCGCCGGGGCTGCGCGGCGGCGCGGCGGCAGACTGGCAGCCGCCCCGGCGGTGGACGCTCACATCGGCCGGCACCGCTGCGCTGGCCACGTTGCCGGCTCGCAACCGGGCACAACGGGCGCTGTTGACGGCGGTGGCGGCCGGCCAGCCGGCCCAGCCTGCGGCGGCGCGCGCGCGTGCCGAGGCCGAAGGCTGGATCATTGCGGTGGACCGCCCGCCCCAGGTGCCGGAGGTGACCGGGCCGGCGCTGACCGCGGCTCAGCAGGCGGCCTGGGAACAGTTCGACCCCGCCGCAGAGGGCGTGACCCTGTTGCAGGGGGTGACCGGAAGCGGCAAGACCGAGCTCTACCTGCGCGCAGCCGCCGCAGCGCTGGCGCGCGGCCATCAGGCCCTGGTGCTGGTCCCGGAGATCGGGCTGACGCCGCAGATCACGGCCCGGTTCACCGAGCGCTTCGGGGACACCGTGGCGGCGTTCCATTCCGGCATGAGCGATGCCCAGCGCGCCGAGACCTGGCAGCGCGCGCGACAAGGTCACGCGCGGGTGGTGGTGGGGACCCGCTCGGCGGTGTGGCTGCCGTTCGAACGTTTGGGTCTGCTGGTGGTGGACGAGGAACACGACCTGTCGTTCAAGCAGCATGAGGGGTTTCGCTATTCGGCGCGTGATGTCGCCTGCTATCGCGCGGCCCGCCTGCGGTGTCCGGTGCTGCTCGGCAGCGCAACGCCCTCGCTGGAGTCGCTGCACAACGTGCAGCAGGGCCGCTACCGCCATCTTCGGCTGCGCGATCGCGTGCACGCCGTGCCGCCGCCGCCGGTGGAGCTGCTCGACCTGCGCCAGCAACCGCTGGTGGACGGTCTGTCACCACCGCTGCTGCGGGCCCTGGACGACTGCATGGCCGGCGAGGGCCAGGCCCTGCTGTTCCTCAATCGCCGTGGCTTTGCGCCGGTGCTGATGTGCCACCACTGCGGCTGGAGCGCGCCCTGTCCGTCCTGCGATGCCCACCTCACCCTGCACCGGGGTGCCGCGCGCCTGCAGTGCCACCATTGCGGCCACCAGATGCCGGTGCCGCGCCACTGTCCGTCCTGCGGCCAGCGCGATCTGGTGCCAGTGGGGCAGGGCACCGAGCGTATCGAGGCGGCCCTTGCGCAGCGCTATCCGGGGGAGCGGGTGGCCAGGCTCGACGCTGACCGCGCCCGGGGTCCGCGTGCCCTGGCGCAGCTGCTGTCCGACCTCCACAGCGGTGCGGTGCGGCTGGTGGTTGGCACCCAGATGCTGGCCAAGGGTCACGACTTTCCGCGGCTCGATCTGGTGGGCATCGTCTCCGCGGACCAAGCGCTGTACGGCAGCGACTTTCGCGCCATCGAGCGCATGGGCGCGCTGGTGACCCAGGTGGCGGGCCGCGCCGGTCGCAGTGGCCAGCCGGCGCGGGTGCTGCTGCAGACCCATGAACCCGAGCATCCGCTGTTGCAGGTGCTGGTCCGGGACGGCTACGACGGGCTCGCCGAGGCGGTCCTGGCGGAGCGCGCGCTGATGGATCTGCCGCCGTTCAGCCACATGGCGCTGCTGCGCGCCGACGCACTGGCCGCCGAGGATGCGATGACCTTCCTGCAGGCGGCGCGGGCGTTGCTGCCCGTGCTGCCGGGCGTGGAGGTGGGCCCGCCGATGATGGCAGGCATGGAGCGTCGCGCCGGCCGCGCGCGCGCGCAGCTGCTGTTGCAGGGCAAACCGCGCAGCCGCCTGCACCAGTGTCTGGGCCCCTGGGTGCTGCGCCTGGCTGGCTTGCGCGAAGCGCGGCGCGTGCGCTGGTCGCTGGATATCGACCCCTACGACACCTTCTGACCGGGCTCAGTCGCCGCTGGGCAGCACCCACAGCAGGGTCAGGCCAAGGACGATGCGGTACCAGCCGAAAGGCACGAAGCTGTGGCCGGCGATGTAGCCGAGCAGCCAGCGCACCGCAATGAAGCCGGTCACCGCCGAGACCACGAACGCCAGCGCCAGTTGCCCCCAGGATTCGCGGGCCACCGCTTCGGCATCCAGTAATACCTTCAACAGCTCGAACCCGGTGGCGGCGAACATGGTGGGAATGCCGACCAGAAACGCGAACTCGGCGGCACGCGGGCGCGCGGTCAGGCCCGCCAGCATGGCGGCGAAGATGGCCGCAGCAGAACGTGAGGTGCCAGGGAATACCCCGGCGATGATCTGCGCCACGCCGACGGCGATCACCACCGTCCAGGTGACGGTCTCGCGCGTCGGCTGATGCCGCGCCCAGGCCTCCACCGCAAAGATGCCCAAGCCGCCGAGAATCAGGGCCACGGCAATGGGGGTCACCGTCTCCGGCAGCTCCGCGCCCGCCAGCTTCACCGCCAGCCCGAGCACGGCGGTGATGCCAAAGGCGGCGGCAATCTGCAGCGCGTAGCGTCGGTGCTCAGGCACCTGCCAGCCGCCCAGAAGCTGTGAGATGCGGCCACGGTAAACCAGGCAGACGGCCGCGATGGCGCCCGCCTGGATGGCCACGTTGAACAGGTCGGAGCGCCGCCCCAGCCACTCCTGCGCAATCAGCAGGTGGCCGGTGGAGGAGATCGGCAGAAACTCGGTCAAGCCTTCGATCACGCCCAGCAGGAGGGCGGACAGCCATTCGTTCACATCGGTTCTCGGTATGCTGGCGTGATGACAACACGCGATACGGTAACCGCAGACGACGCGCCGGTGGTGCTGGTGACCGGCGCCGCAGTGCGCATCGGCGCCGCCATTGCCGAAACGCTGCACGGCGCCGGCTGGCGCGTGGTGCTGCATTGCCGCCGCTCGCGCGACGCGGCGGAGGTGCTGGCGGACCGCCTCAATGCGCAGCGCGCCGACAGCGCCACGGTGATGGCCGCTGACCTGCAACAGATCGATGCGCTGGCGCCGCTGGCGCAGGCAGCGCGCGCCCGCTGGGGGCGTCTGGATGCGCTGGTCAACAATGCGTCGAGTTATTTCCGCACGCCGCTGGCGACGGTGACGCCGACCCAGTTTGAGGATCTGCTGGGCAGCAATCTGCGGGCACCACTGTTTCTGGCCCAGGCCTGTGCCGCCTTTGATGAGCTGAACGCCATCGTCAACATTATCGATGTCCATGCGCGGCGGCCGCGCGCCGGGTTCGCCCCCTATCTGGCGGCGAAGGCCGGGCTGTGGACCCTCACTGAAGCGCTGGCGCTGGAACTGGCGCCGCGGGTGCGGGTCAACGGCGTCGCGCCCGGCCACATGATCTGGGCGGTCAACCCGGCGCTGGATGCCGATGAGAAGGCGGCGGAGGCCGCACGCATCCCGCTGCAACGGCTGGGCGGGGCGGTGGAAATTGCCCGCGCCGTGCAGTTCCTGCTGTCCGCGGAGGCGGCCTACATGACCGGCGCTGTGCTGCCGGTGGATGGCGGCCTGCGGATCAGTTGAGCCCGGGTCAGAACAGGCTGCGTGGCAACGCGCCTTCCAACTCCAGCAGCGCGCGTTTGCGGTGTAGGCCACCCGCGTAGCCGGTGAGTTTGCCGCCCGGGCTGATCACCCGATGACAGGGGCAGAGGATGGCCAGCGGGTTCTGGCCGTTGGCGAGCCCCACGGCCCGTGCCGCGCCCGGCTGTCCTAGCTGACCGGCCAGCTCGCCGTAGGTACGGGTCTCGCCATAGGGAATCTGCTGTAGCAGGCCCCACACTCGCTGCTGGAACGGGGAGCCCTGCGGCGCCAGGGGCACCGTGAAGCGTTGCAAGCGTCCGCCGAAGTAGGCCGACAGCTCCTGGCCCAACTGCTGCAGATGATCCGCCGCCGGGTCGGTGCCGGGGGCGGTATCGGCGGGCAGGGGTTTGGGATCGAAGTGCAGCCGTTGCAGTCCGGCCGCGGTGGCGATGGCGCCGAGACGGCCCAGCGGGCTGTCGTAGTGCTGCGCGCGGTGACCGTTCACGGGGCCGGCAGGTGCACGCGGCTGTGCCCAGCCGGCGCTCCGTCTGGACCGAAGCGGCGCTCGTCCAGTTGCAGCCGTGGGCCCTGCACCTGGATCAGGGTGCTGGCACGGGTGCCGTAGTCGCGGCCGCGGATGAACGGCGGCGCCAGAAAGCGTTCGGTATCGCGGCCGACACCGGTGTCGGGCAGCTCGGCGTCGTCGACCGCCTCGGTGTCCGCCAGCGACGACCACAGCAGCTCTGGCGCGGCACCGGTGTCACAGACCGTCGCCATCTGGCGGCGCAGGCGCTGCAGCTTGGGCCAGGGGGTATCGAGCTGGGCGTTGGATACGGCGTGGATGCCAGGCGCAAGCGATTGCAGCACCACGGTCGGGCGATTGCTCAGGTAGACCAGGGCGTCGCCATCCCACAGCAACAGGTTGAAGCCAGCGTAGCGGTTGGCATCGACGGCCAGGGCTTCGGCGTGCGCGAGGGCGGGGATGTCTCCGCGTACGAAGTCGGCCACCAGCGCGCCGCGCGATGGCGCCCGCGGATCGGGGGGTTCCATGCGGCGCACGTTGGTGACAGCGGCCAGGCGGCGGCGACCGGATACTGCCAGCCAGCTCCCACCCTGCAAGCCGTCGCGGCCGCCGGCGACACCGGGGGCATCTACCCAGAGCGCGGCCGCCGTGGTGGGGCGCGCATGGAACTCGTCGCGATTGGCTGCCAGCAGCAGTTCGTGGTCGGGGTGGGCGCGCCAGGCGCAGGCGATCAGGCACATGGCGGGAGACTGGTCTGCGCCTTCGCGGCTGTCAATCGGCAGACAGGTACACTGGGGCCATGCCGCACGATCTGCCCCTGCCACCCGTTGAAGCCCCACCGCTGGCGGTGATCGCCCGCGATGATCCCTATGAGGCCGAAGTGCTGGCCGACTTTGAGCGTTGGCGCGTGGCGCCGCCGAGCTGGGGCACGCGCTTGTTGGCCAAGCCCTCGGGCAAAGTCGCCAAGGTCGTGCAGTCGATGGTGCCGGTGGAGGCACTGCGGGCGGCACTGGAACATGCCAACCGCTTCGCGCTGCGGCTGAACGACGAGAAGGCCATTCTCAAGCGCGCGGGTGTCGCCACGGTCGATGACCTGCGCGGGCTTCCACTGCAGCAAAGCGATGCCTTGGCGCTGCAGGTACGCCGCCGCGCCATGGTGATGGCTGGGGCTGGCGGCGCCGCCTTCGGCCTGGGCGGGGCTGCCGGCATGGTGCTCGACATTCCTGCGCTGTTGACGCTTGCGCTGCGCAGCATCCACCGCACCGGGCTGTGTTACGGCGACAGCATCGAGCCGCTGGAATGTCAGCGCCTCGGCATCGGCATTTTCGCGCTGGCCTCGGCCAACAGCCTGGAGGAAAAGCAGTCCGCCCTGGCCGCGCTGGCGCATGGTGAATGGGTGGTCGACGATGCCTGGCGGGACGGCATCGAGCGGGTGGCCGAACGCGAGATGGCCAAGGAAGCCACCGTATTCAGCCTGCAGACACTGGCGTCGCGGGTGGGCCTGCACCTGGGCAGCCGCAAGTCCGCCGGCGTGTTGCCGGTACTTGGCGCATTGGTCGGCAGCTCGATGAATGCCTGGTATCTCTACGATGTGACGCAGACCGCCCAGCGGGTGTTCCAGTGGCGGCGGATTGCTGCCCGGCGGTCGGTCCGCGGCTGAGCGAAGCCGCGCCCTGCGTGGTAAATTGTTGCGTTGCAACATCGCACTGCCACGGGAACGTCCATGTCCACTCCCTCCCATCGTGTCGTCATTGTGGGCGGCGGATTCGCCGGCCTCCATGCCGCCAAGCACCTCGGGAACAGCGGATACGACGTCACCCTGCTCGACAAGCGCAATTTCCAGCTGTTCCAGCCCCTGCTGTACCAGGTGGCCACCGGTTCGCTGACCATCGGCGACATCGCCATTCCGCAGCGCGTGGTGTTGCGCAAGGCGCGCAACGTGCGCTGCCTGACCGCCACGGCCTATGACATCGACCCGACGCGCCGGGTGGTGTTACACGAGTTCGGCGAGATCGCCTACGACACCCTGATCGTGGCCACCGGAGTCAAGCACCACTACTTTGGCAATGATCAATGGCGGGCCTTCGCGCCCGGCCTGAAGACGGCCGAACATGCCATCGAAATGCGTCGCAAGATCTTCGGCGCCTTCGAGCGCGCCGAGCTGTCGGATGACCCGCAGACACAGGCCGAGCTGCTCACCTTTGTGATCGTCGGCGCTGGACCCACCGGCGTCGAGTTGGCCGGTGCCATCGGCGAGCTGGCCCACAAGACCATGGTGCGGGACTTCCGCCGCATCGATCCGGAAAAGGCGCGGGTGCTGCTGGTCGAGGGTGCCGCCGACGTCTTGCCGCTGTATGACCAGAAGCTGCGGTCCGCCGCCAGGCGCCAGCTGGAGGCGCTGGGGGTGACGGTGATGACCGAGACGCTGGTCGAGGATGTGACGGCCGAGGGCGTGCGCGTGCGCAAGGGCGATCAGCGTGAGTCCATCCGCGCCCGCACCGTGCTTTGGGCGGCCGGGGTGCGCGCCTCCCTGTTTGGACGGATTCTGGCGGACCGCACCGGCGTGGCGCTCGACCGTGGCGGCCGCGTGCGGGTGGAGGCCGATTGCTCGCTGCCTGGGCATCCCGAGATCTTCGTGCTGGGGGATCTGGCGCGCATGACCGATGCCCGCGGCAGGGAAGTCCCCGGCCTGGCGCCGGCGGCGATTCAGCAGGGGCGCTATGTCGCGCATGTTCTCAAGCGCCGTGCCAAGGGACAGGCTGCGCCGAAGGCGTTCCGCTACGCCGACTGGGGCACCATGGCGGTGATTGGTATGAACCGCGCGGTAGGCGACCTGCGCGCGTTTCGCACCACCGGCATCCTGGCCTGGTACATCTGGGCGCTGGTACATATCCGCGCCCTGATCGATGGTTCCCAGCGCCTGCGGGTGTTCGTGCAGTGGACTTGGAAGTACTTCACCCGCCATATCGGCGACCGCCTGGTGACCGGCAACCCCACCAGCACCCAGGCGCTTCGGGAAACCCATCTGTCGGTACCGGAGGCCAGGCCACCGGCTTGACAGGGATGGGCGGATTCATCGAATCATCATCCAGGAGGAGGCATGATGTTCGATCCCATCATTCACCAGAACGCTATCGTGGACCGCGCGCCCAGCGAGTTGTACCTCAACCGTGAACTGTCTTTGCTGGAGTTCAACCGGCGGGTGCTGATGCAGTCGCGCGACGAGCGCGTGCCGCTGCTGGAGCGGCTGAAGTTCCTCTGCATTGCCAGTTCCAACCTCGACGAGTTCTTCGAGATCCGGGTGGCCGGCCTGCAGCAGATGGCCGAGCTCAACCCCACCACCCGCTCACCCGATGGCATGACCCCGGCGGAAGCCCTGGCGGCCATCAGCGAGCGGGCGCACGCGCTGGTGGCCGAGCAGTACCGGATCTTCAATGACGAGATCATCCCGGCACTGGAAGCCTCGCAGATACGCTTTCTGCGGCGCTCGGAGTGGACCCCCGAGCAAGATGCCTGGCTCAAGAGTTATTTCCAGAGCGACCTGATGCCGGTGCTGTCACCGATCGGGCTGGACCCCGCGCACCCGTTCCCGCGCATCCTCAACAAGTCGCTCAACTTCATCGTGCAGCTGTCGGGCAAGGACGCCTTCGGCCGCAACACCGGCTTTGCCATCGTGCAGGCCCCGCGCGCATTGCCGCGGTTGATCCAGTTGCCGCGCAATGTGCCGGGCACCGGGCCGCACGACTTCGTGTTTCTGTCCAGCGTCATCCACGCTTATGTCGATGACTTGTTCCTGGGGATGGAGGCCAGTGGCTGCTACCAGTTCCGGGTGACTCGCAACGCCGATCTGCTGGTCGACGAGGAGGACGCCGAGGACCTGCTGGAAGCGCTGGAAGGCGAGCTCAGCCAGCGCCAGTGGGGCGATACGGTACGGTTGGAGGTGGCCCACAACTGCCCGGAGGCGATGTGGCAGTACCTGATGGACGAGACGCAGCTGAGCGCCGCGGATGTGTACCAGGTGAACGGGCCGGTGAACCTCAGCCGGCTGATGGCCATTCCGGACCTCATTGATCGGCCGGAGCTGAAGTATTCCCCGCATACCCCCAAGGTGCCGAAGGCACTGACCGGCGATCTCTTTGCCGCCATCCGCGACGGCGACATCCTGCTGCATCATCCCTACGACGCCTTCCTGCCGGTGATCGACCTGCTGCGGCAGGCCGCCAAGGATCCCAAGGTGCTGGCGATCAAGCAGACGCTGTACCGCACCGGGGCCAAGAGCCCGGTGGTGGATGCGCTGTGTGATGCCGCGCGCAACGGCAAGGAAGTCACGGTGGTGATCGAGCTGCGTGCGCGCTTCGACGAGGCCGATAACATCGATCTGGCTGAACGCCTGCAGGAAGTCGGCGCCCATGTCGTGTACGGCGTGGTCGGGTACAAGACCCACGCCAAGATGTGCCTGGTGGTGCGCCGCGAGGAGCCTGGCAGCGATGGCACCGGCGGGCTGCGCTACTACGCCCACCTGGGCACGGGGAACTACCATCCCAAGACCGCACGCCTCTACACCGATTACGGATTGTTCACCGCCGATCCGGTCATGTGCCGCGACGTGCACGCGGTGTTCCTGCAGCTCACCAGCCTCGGCAAGGTGATCAAGCTGAACCGACTGCTGCAGTCACCGTTCACCCTCAACAAGGGGATGCACGAGCGCATTGAGCGCGAAATCGCCAATGCCAAGTCGGGCAAGCCGGCGCGGGTGATCGCCAAGATGAACGCGCTGGTCGAGCCGGAGATCATCCAGAAGCTCTACACCGCCTCACAGGCGGGCGTTGACGTCGACCTCATTGTGCGCGGTATGTGCTCGCTGCGCCCCGGCGTGCCCGGGCTCTCGGAGCGCATCCGGGTACGGTCCATCATCGGGCGCTTCCTCGAACACCATCGCGCCTGCTACTTCCACAACGGCGGCACGCCCGAGGTGTGGCTGTCCAGTGCGGATTGGATGGAGCGCAACCTGTTCCGCCGGGTGGAAGTGGCGTTCCCGGTGATGGACAAGCGGTTGCGCAATCGCATCATCGGCCAGCTGGAGGCCTATCTGGCCGATACCGCCCAGTCCTGGCTGCTGGATGCCGAGGGTCACTATCACCGGCCCGAGGCCAGCGAGCACCTGCCCGTGCAGCTGCTGCTGATGGAGGGCGGCGTCTGACCCTGACCCGTTTCAGGCCCGCGGCAACTTCAGCTTGAGGCCGACCGTGGCGAGGTAGTCCGCTTCCAGTTCCAGGTCCGCCTGGGTCAGGGGGCGCTGCTCCAGCCAGCGGGCACGGCGCAGTGCCAGCTTCAGTCCCCGGCGTTCCGGTTCCACGTCCAATGGTGGCCGCAGGCCCGGGGAGCGCGAGCGGTGCAGCAACACGGCGAGGCGCAGCACCATGGCCAGGTGCTGCAGCGGCAACTGCCAGTCGGCCGGCACATCCTGCAGCACCGTCGGAGAAAACTTGCCGCGGTGCAGTCGCACCAGCGCCGCCAGCAGGCGTTGATCGGTTTGCGAGAAGCCCTGCAGATCCGCATTCCGCAGCACGTATTCGCTGTGCTTGTGATAGCCCGCGTGCGCAATGCTGAGGCCGATCTCGTGCAGCCGTGCGGCCCATTTCAGCAGCGAGGCACTGGACCGCAGGTCCAGCGACCAGCCGACGGCCACCTGGTCCAGCAGCCGCAACGCGGTGCGCTCGACATCGTCGGCCTGTCGCTGGTCGACGCCGAAGCGTGTCGCCATGGCATTGACGGCATCGCCGCGGACATCCCGATCACTGAGACGGCCGATCAGGTCATACAGCACCCCCTCGCGCAGCGCGCGTTCGGAGGTTTCCATACGCTCCAGGCCGAGTGTGTCGAACACCCCGGCCAGGACCGCCAGGCCACCGGGAAAGACCGGGCGACGATCCTCGCGCAGCGCTTCGAAGTCGATCTGGTCGACACGGCCGCGGCTGATCACCAGTTCGATGAGCTTCTCCAGGCCATCGCGGGTGATGGCCTGTTCACACCAGCCCTGACTCATCATCACGCGCCAGGTGCCGCGGATGGTGCCGGAGGCGCCGACGGCGAGGTCCCAGCCGGCCTGGCGATAGCGCCGTTCCAGGAACTCCATCTCCACCCGTGCGGCCAGTCGCGCCTTGCGCATCCGGGCCCGGGTGATGATGCCATCGGCAAAGAATTGCTGGGTGTGCACCACGCAGCCCAAGGCCACCGACTCCATCAAGCGGGGGCGACTGCCGCGCCCGATGATGACTTCGGTGCTGCCGCCGCCGATATCCACCACCAACCGGCGCGGCGCTGTCCGCCCCATGCCATGGGTGACGCCGCCATAGACCAGCCGGGCCTCCTCGACGCCGGAGATGATTTCCAGCGGGTGGCCCAGGGCGGCCTCGGCGGCCGCGATGAATTCGGCACTCTTCTTCATGCGCCGCAGCGTATTGGTGCCGACCACCCGCACCCGCTCCGGTGGAATCCCCCGCAGCCGTTGGCCGAAGCGTTCCAGGCAGGTCAGCGCCCGTCGGGCCGCCTCGGGGCGTAACCGCTTGTCGGCGTCGAGACCGGCGGCCAGCCGGACCGGTTCGCGCAGGCGGTCGATCACCTGCAGCTCACCGTCGCCGCTGGCACGCGCCACCATCATGTGGAAGCTGTTGGAGCCGAGGTCGACGGCAGCGACATCGATGTTTCCGGTGGCCGGGGCAGGCGCGATGATGCGTGTCATCCAGGCATTCATGGGTCTCGGGTGCCGCACTATAACGGATGGTGGATGACGCTTTGCGCCGATCGGAATGCGTTGACCCGCCTCGTTAATTGCCGGACAATCCGTGACCTTCTTGTCCGGGCCTTTTTGCGGCCCTCATCGGAGTTATCGCATGAAGTTCGCGCGTTGGGGCGTCCTCGCCCTTGCCGCTGCGGTCATGGCTGATGCGTCCGCCGCCGGCGACGTCGAGGCTGGCCGCGTGAAAGCCAATACCTGCATGGGCTGCCACGGTATCCCGCTGTACAACAATGCTTACCCCACCTATCGGGTCCCTAAGATTGGGGGCATGTCGGCCGAATACCTGGAAGCGTCGCTGAAGGCCTACCGCAGCGGTGAGCGCAAGCACGCGACCATGCACTCGCAGGCAGCGTCGATGAGCGACCAGGACATCGCCGACATCGCCGCCTTCATTGCCACCGCGCCGAAGCGCTAAGGAGCCTGCCATGATGCATCACAGCCTGCGCCTCCTGGCCGCTACCCTGCTGCTGAGCTTGGGGGTTGCCCATGCCAGTGACGCCGCCCCTGAAAAGGCGGCCACCTGTGTCGCCTGTCACGGCGAGCGCGGGGCCAAGCCGATTCTCCCGACCTACCCGGTGATCGCGGGTCAGTACGCCAACTACCTGGCGCACTCCTTGGAAGCCTACCGCTCCGGCGACCGCAAGAATGCGGTGATGGCGGGGATTGCCGCCGGGCTCACGGATGAGGATATCGAGGTGCTGTCGCACTACTTCGCGCGGCAGGATGGCGGCTTGTACACCCCGAGCGTCGGCCCCTGAGGCTGAGGCGCAGTGCAGGATCGAGAACCCCGCCGACTGGCGGGGTTTTTTGTGGCCGTCTACCAGCGTAGCCCCAGGCCGGCGAAGGGGCCGGCGAACCGCGCGTTGACGCGATCATCGCCCGCGGTGAAGCGGTAGCCCTGATGGGCCCAGCCGACGCTGAGCACCCAGGGGCCGCCGCCGGCTTGCCAGTCGGCCGTGACCTCCAGACGGTCGCCCTGGCGCCCCGAGACCTCGATCCACTCTGCAACGGCGCGCAATCGCAGCTCGGTGTAGGGCTGCCAGTCCCAGCCCAGATGCAGCTGTGGAAACCACTCATCGATGGCCTCGCGGTCGGCCTCGACATCGTCGGCGTCGCGAATCACCACCACGCCGCGCAGGTCCCTTACGGTGAGGCCGGGGTGAAGGCGCTGGCGGGATGACAGCGACACCGGGTAGCGCAGCGTGAGGCTTTGGTTGTCGAGGTCGGCATCAATCAGGGCTTCACGGGTCTGCTGAAACAGCGGAATGCCGAGGAGCGCAAAGCGGACGGTCTCGGACTGCTGGCCGCGGACATCAAGCGGGCCGTACTGGTAACCGACTTCCGGGGCCCAGGCCGCCGATGGCTTCCACCACAGCGCCGCCTCCACGCGGTCGCCAGTGCGGGCGGCGAGGTCTCGCTGAAAGTCGAGACGCTCGCGGTCGGTGGTACTGCCCTCCAGGCGGTAGTCCCAGTAGCGGACCTGCAGCGTCACCTCGGCGGCGGCGGTGCCGGCTGCAGAGCATGCACCCAGTGTGAGCAGGGCGCGCACCATAATGGCGCGAAACTGTGACCGAGATTCAGCGGTCAGCCAGCTTGAGCGGGTAAGCTTCATGGTGTGATCCAAAAAAGTGCGCCATTAGGGGGCGCGATGTGGGTCGCAATGCGGTAACCATAATCAATACTGTCCAAGGAGTACCTTGCATGAAAAAGACGTCTATCGCGCTGGCGGCACTGACCTCACTGGGGCTGGCCCTGCCGGCCGCCGCCGAGGGCCTGAACTACAACTTCATTGACGGTCGGTATCTCGACGGCGAAGTCGGCAACACCGATGTCGACGGCTTCGGCATTGGCGGACAGGCCCTGATCAACCCCAACTTCTACGTGTTGGCCGGGTATTCCGCCATTGAGGCGGACAATGGTCCCGGCGAGCTCGACATCATCCGTGCCGGTCTTGGCTATCGTCATGCTTTGGCGCCCGCCACGGACCTCAACGGTGAGGTGCTATTCGTCAATGCTGACGTTGATGTCGATGACGATTCGGGTTTTGAGTTGGGTCTCGGCCTGCGCCACCGCTTCACCGAAGTGTTCGAGGGCAAAGCGGGTGTCCGCCATATTGATGTCTTCAATGACGACGACACCTATTTCGAAGTGGGCGGCCTGGCGCACCTGACGCCGCAGTTTGCCGTGGGTATCGACTACAGCTCCGGTGACCTGTTTGACGGCTTCTCGGTCGGTGGCCGCTTCAACTTCTGATCGCCCCCAGCCTGGTACCCAAAACCCCACCCTTGCGGTGGGGTTTCTTTTTCTATCAAGCCGTCATGTCGATTTGTTAGAGTGCGGTCATCCATCAGCAGGGGGAGACCATGTACAAGACGCTGGCCGCGGCAATGTTGGGGCTGACCGCGGTGACCGCCGCTCAGGCGCAGGAGCAGATTTTCACGGGCTATGTCGACCTGTTCGCCATCCCGTATTCCTTTACCGAAGGGCAGGACATCACGGGCGCCGATGCCGAGGACGATGGCTTTGGCCTGGGCGCGCGAACCATCGCCCTGATGACCGACTGGCTGGCGTTCTCGGGCGAGTATCAGACCGTCGAGCTGGATGCCACCAATGACAGCATCGACCAGCTCCGCGCCGGGCTGGGCTACATCGGGTCCTACGGCGGTGTGTTCGTGGAGTACACCGACTTCGACACCCTCGGGGTCAGTAACGACGGCATCGGTATTCATCTGCGTACCAGCTACAACGCCTCACGCGACATGAATTTCTACGGTGATATCGGCTACCTGATCCTGTCCAACGACTTTCAGGATGTCGACGGGCTGGAAGCCACTCTGGGGTTGGATTTCCGCCTCACCGGGCGTTGGGTGATTTTTGCCGACCTGCGCTACACCCGGCTCGAAGGCGACACCGACAACGCCAAAATTGCGCCGCTGGACACGCGACTCGGCGTGCGGATCCCGCTGGGGTACTGAGCTGCATTTCGCCTGAACGCAACAAAAACCCCGCCATTGGCGGGGTTTTTTGTTGGTTGACGGGTTGGCGCCCTAGGGGCTTCAAGTCGCTCCCGAAGCTAGGATCCCCAGCTACGCCGGGGCCCCTCCACGCTACTCGCGACGCCCTGCGGGCTTCAAGTCGCTCCCGACGCTAGGATCCCCAGCTACGCCGGGGCCCCTCCACGCTACTCGCGACGCCCTACGGGCTTTAAGTCGCTCCTGACGCTAGGATCCCCAGCTATGCTGGGGCCCCTCCACGCTACTCGCGACGCCCTACGGGCTTCAAGTCGCTCCCGACGCTAGGATCCCCAGCTACGCCGGGGCCCCTCCA
>CAYROO010000002.1:1250-41924 GCA_964425915.1 uncultured Polycyclovorans sp. | reverse complement strand
CGCTACTCGCGACTTTACTCGTCCAGAAAGCTCCGGAGGTAGTTGGCGCGGCTGGGGTGGCGGAGTTTGCGCAGGGCTTTGGCTTCGATCTGGCGGATGCGCTCGCGGGTGACGTCAAACTGCTTGCCGACCTCTTCGAGGGTGTGGTCGGTGTTCAGGTCGATACCGAAGCGCATGCGCAGCACCTTGGCTTCCCGCGGGGTGAGGCTGGCAAGGATCTGATGGGTGGCTTCGGACAGCGACTGCGAGGTGGCCGTCTCCAGCGGGGAGATAGCGTTGATGTCTTCGATGAAGTCGCCCAGGTGCGAATCCTCGTCGTCGCCCACCGGGGTCTCCATGGAGATCGGCTCCTTGGCGATCTTCAGGACCTTGCGGATCTTGTCCTCGGGCATCTCCATCTTCACCGCCAGCTCTTCCGGCGTCGGCTCCCGGCCCATCTCCTGCAGCATCTGTCGGGAGATGCGGTTGAGCTTGTTGATGGTCTCGATCATGTGCACCGGAATGCGGATGGTGCGCGCCTGGTCGGCAATCGAGCGGGTGATGGCCTGACGAATCCACCAGGTCGCGTAGGTCGAGAACTTGTAGCCGCGGCGGTACTCGAACTTGTCGACGGCCTTCATCAGGCCAATGTTGCCTTCCTGAATGAGGTCGAGGAACTGTAGCCCACGGTTGGTGTACTTCTTGGCAATCGAGATCACCAAGCGCAGGTTGGCTTCCACCATTTCTTTCTTGGCGCGGCGGGCCTTGGCGTCACCGACGTTCATGCGCCGATTGATGTCCTTGATCTCGTCCAGGCTGAGCAGATTGTCCGACTCCATCTGCCGCAGGTGCGCCTGCAGGGTGAAAATCTCATCCTTGCGGGTGTTCAGTTCCGACGAGTACTTGCGCTTGGCGCGGATCGCCTTGTTGATCCACTCCTCGTCGGTGATGCCATTCTCACGGTAGTGGCGCATGAACTCGTCGCGGGTCATCCCGGCGTCGGCCACACAAATCTTCATGATGTGGCGTTCGGCGCTGCGAATCTGGTCGATCTTGTCACGTAGGTTATTGGTGATCTCGTCGACGATCTTCGGCGACAGCTTGAAGGTCATGATGTGGTGCGCCACTGCCTCGCGACGCTCGCGGGTGCGAGTATCGGCGCTGCTCCACTTGGTCAGGGCATCCCAGGCCTCGTCGTAGAGCTTCTGCAGCTCGGCGAAATTCTCGGCGCACTGCACCGGATCGGGGCCGGTGTCGGGGGTGCTTTCCTCGTCACTGCTGTCGTCGTCCTGATCGTCGTCATCGTCGTCGCTGTTGGCGGCAGCGGGCGCCGGCGGCGCCGGCGGGGTGTCGTCGTTCAGTTCGTTTGGATCGAAGAAGCCGGTGACCACATCGGTGAGGCGGCGGTTGCCCTCGCCAACGTCGGCGTAGGCTTCCAGCAGGATGGCCACCGTCTCCGGATACTGCGCCATCGCAAACATGGCCTCGTTGAGACCTTCCTCGATGCGCTTGGCGATTCGGATCTCACCCTCGCGATCGAGCAGTTCCACCGACCCCATCTCGCGCATGTACATGCGCACGGGGTCGGTGGTGCGGCCAAACTGGTCTTCGCTGGAGGCGATGGCGGCTGCGGCTTCCTCTGCGGCCTCTTCCTCTTCTTCAGCGGTAGCCACCACGGACGGTTCTGAGAACAGTTGCTCGGAGTCGTCCGGGGCATCCTCGTGAACCGGGATGCCCATGGCCTGAATCATGCTGATGATGTCTTCAATCTGCTCGGAGTCGACGACTTCCGGCAGGTTGTCTGACACCTCGGCAAAGGTGAGGTACCCTTTCTCCTTGCCCAGTGCGATCAGAATTTTGATCTGCGACTGCTTCTGCGTCTTAAGATCGACGCTGGACAGGTCGGAGTCCGTGTTTTTGCTCATGCGGTGTGGCCTGAGAAGATCTGAGAAACCAGCGCGGTAAGGCTGCGCTGAACCGTGCATTATACAGGCGGTCAGGGCAAGCGCCACAGAATTGTGACAGCGCGCACCCCCTGGAATGCCCTCCGACAACGGCTTTTCACCCAGGGCGGGCGGTGCGCTCGCGCAACAATACCCCCATCTCGCGGACCTCGGCCTCGCTCAAGTCGCGCTCACGAGAAGCGGCTTTCAGGGCCTCCAGCCGCACATCGACCGCGCCCTGAGCCAGGTGTCGCAGGGTGTCCTCAAATTCGCGGGTGCGATGCTCTGCGGACAGGATTGGCGGCTCGGCCATCAGGCGCTGCAGTGCGGCACCGGCCGGGGTGTCGCGCCAGGCTTCCATCAGCTGGCCGGTGTGGGCGTCCGGGTGGGCCTGGAAGTAGTCCAGCACATCCACCAGGATGCGGATGCCCGGGGCCGGGCTTTGCACCAGCAGATTCATCTGGTCAACGCGCTGGGCCAGCGTCGGCTCCTCCAGAAGCGCCTGCAGCGCGGCTTTGACCGCTCGGGTGGCGGCCGACGGTGCCCGCCGTGCCGCCCCCGTATCCGACGCCGGGGGGCTGCTAGGTGTCGGTTCCGGGCGCATCCGTTCGATGTCCGCGGCGGGCAGGCGGGTTAGACGCGACAGTTCGTCGACCAGCAGGGTCCGCAGCGGGCCCTCGCGCAGCCGACCGAGGTAGGGCTGGGCCAGCGCCACCAGTTTGGCGCGGCCATCGACCGTGCCCAGCTGGACCTGGCGTTGCAGCTCATCCAGCAGGAACTGCGTCATCGACGGCGCCTGATCGATGCGGGCGCGAAAGGCCTCTGCGCCCTCCTCTTGTACCAGGCTGTCGGGGTCGTGCCCATCCGGCAGGAACATGAACACGCACTCGCGGGTGCCGTGCACCTCGGACAGCGCCTGCTCCAGCGCGCGCCAGGCGGCGCTGCGACCGGCACGGTCACCGTCGAAGCAGAACACCACCTTGCCGGTGGACTTGAACAGCAGGGTGAGGTGCTCACGGGTGGTGGCGGTGCCCAGTGTGGCCACGGCCTCGGTGATGCCGTACTGGTGGAGCATCACCACGTCCATGTAGCCCTCCACCACAATCAGGTAGGGCAGGGCGCTGCGGGTGGCGCTGCGGGCTTCAAACAGGCCGAACAGTTGCCGACCCTTGTGAAAAAGCGGGGTCTCCGGGGAGTTCAGGTATTTCGCCGGATCGTCGCCCAGGGTGCGGCCGCCAAAAGCGATCACCCGCCCCCGGGTGTCGCGGATGGGAAACATCACGCGGTTGCGAAAGCGGTCGTAGACCCGGCCGCGATCGCCACGCGTCGACGCGCCCTCGCGTTCGATCAGCAGTCCGGCGGTGATCGCGTGCGCCGTCTCCTGCAGGAACTGGGTGAGGCCTTCCCAGCGATCCGGGGCGTAGCCGATGCCGAAGGTCTTGGCGATCTCGCTGTTCACCCCACGGCCACGCAGGTACTCGATGGCCGCCGAGGACTGTCGCAGTTGCTCGCGGAAGTAGCGCTGCGCCGCGGCCAGGGCGTCGAGCGGGCCGTCCATCACCACCTGCGGCGTGCTGCCGCCCTCGCGCGGCACCTCCAGCCCGGCGCGCCGGGCCAGCTCCTCGACCGCCTCAACAAAGCCGAGGCGGTCGTACTCCATCAGGAAGCTGATGACCGTGCCGTTCTTCCCCGAGCTGAAGTCGAAGAACATCTGCTTGGCGGGCGACACGAAGAACGAAGGGCTTTTCTCGTGGGTGAACGGCGACAGGCCCTTCAGTTCCTTGCCGGCGCGCTTGAGCTCCACCCGCGCGCCGATCACCTCGACGATGTCGGTTCGCGCGAGCAGGTCCTGAATGAAGGCATCGGGAATTCGGCCGGGCACCCCCGCATTATGCCGCCATGGCCGCGGGCTGTTGCTGCTTCGGCACGTCTTCGGCGCGGGTGAACAGCAGGTTGCCGTCGTCGATGGGGTCCTTCAGCAGCATCTTGCGGTCGCGGCCATAGTGGTGGAGCACCCGCCAGGGCAAGTCCTTGCCCTGGCGCGGCAGCAGGTGGGCCCCGCGCTTGACGTAGCCGGACTGCAGCGACCCCAGGATATTGGCCTCATCCTCGGGGCCGTCGGAGGTGCGCGGGACCGCTGCCACGATTCCGCGCTGGTCCATGAAGTTGAGCAGGCGACAGACATAATGTGAGGCGATGTCGGCCTTCAGGGTCCAGGGCGCGTTGGTGTAGCCGACGATCCACGCCATGTTGGGGACGTCCTGCATCAAGACGCTCTTGTAGGTCATCAGGCTGCCGACCTCGCGGGTCTGCCCATCGACCTTCAGTTCGGTGCCGCCCAGCACCTGCAGCTGCAGCCCGGTGGCGGTGACCACGATATCGGCGTCCAGGTGTTCACCGGACTTCAGCTGGATGCCGGTCTCGGTGAAGGTCTCGATGGCGTCGGTGACCACCGAGGCTTTGCCGGCGCGAATCGACTTGAACAGATCGGCGTCCGGCACGGCGCACAGGCGCTCATCCCAGGGGTTGTAGCGCGGCGTGAAATGCTTCATGTCGACATGCTCGCCGATCTGCTTGCGCACGCCGTCAAGCAGCCACTTGCGCACCTTCTGTGGCCAGCGGCGAGCGGCGATGTAGAGCGCGCGCTGAATCAGGATGTTGCGACGCCGCGCCATGCCGTACACCCAGGACGCTGGCAGGAACTTGTTGAGGATCGCGGAGATCTTGTCGAACGCGGGCACCGAGAAGATATAGGTGGGCGAGCGCTGCAGCATGGTGACGTGTGCCGCCTGATCGGCCATGGCTGGCACCACCGTGACGGCAGTGGCGCCACTGCCGATCACCACCACTCGTTTGCCGGTGTAGTCCAGGTTTTCCGGCCAATGCTGCGGGTGAATGCGCTGCCCCTGGAACCGTTCTTCGCCCGGGAACCTGGGCAGGTAACCTTGATCGTAGTTGTAGTACCCGGTGGCACCGACCAGATACCGCGCGGTGAACTGCCGGGTTTCGCCGGAAGCCTCGTGCAGCGCGGTCACCGTCCAGCAGGCCTGCGTGCTGGACCATTCCGCTGAGGTGGTCTTCAGGCCGAATTGCACCTTGTCCTCCATGCCGAATTCGTGCGCCGTGGTGCGGATGTATTCGCGGATGGACGGACCGTCAGCCAGCACCTTCAGCGCATGCCAGGGCCGGAACTTGAAGCCGAAGCTGAACATGTCGGAATCGGAGCGGATGCCGGGGTAGCGGAACAGGTCCCAGGTGCCGCCAATTGCGTTGCGGCGTTCCAGGATGGCGACTTTCTTGCCCGGACATTCCTGCGCCAGGTGACAGGCCATGCCGATGCCGGAAAGTCCAGCGCCAATGATCAGCACGTCGTGCATCGGTTTCATCTCATGCTCCTCAATCCGGGTTCGTCCGGTCAGGACGTTCTCTTGTCTGGTGTCAGACTCGAAGTTTGCGCCGCTCCGGTCAAGCTAAACTTGACGCTGTCGGACAAAGATTGGACTTTACGAGACATGACACCCATGTTGCGCGCCCGCGGCCTGGGGGGTTACGGCGCCCTGATGCGACAGCTGGGCCACGATCCTGAGCCGCTGCTGCGGCGCCATCGCATCCTGCCGGAAACCCTGGCTGACGAGGATGCGTTGATCCCATTGCGGTCGGCACTGCAACTGCTCGAAGCCAGTGCGGCAGTCAGCGGATGCGGGGACTTCGGCTTGCGGCTGGCGGCGGTCCAGGACATCTCGGTGCTGGGGCCGGTGGCCATCGCCATGCAGCACGCCCCGACGGTGGCCGCCGCCATCGACATCGCTTCACGCTACCTGTTCGTGCACAGCCCCGGTATGCGGCTGAGCCTGCAGCCTCGCAGCAGCTTGCGACCCGATCTGGCCGAGTTGCGATTCGAGATCCATGCGCCCGGCGCCGGCACGCAGCGCCAGGCCATCGACATCTGTCTGGGGGATGTCCACCACATGCTGCAAGTACTGGCCGACGGCGCCTACGGCCTGGAGGCGGTCACCCTGCCGCACACGCCGCTGGTGTCTGTGGCGGCCTACCGCCACTTCTACCGGGCGCCGATCCACACCGCGCAGGCCTTTGCCGGCCTGCACTTCACGCCGCAGACCCTGCAGCGAGGACTGCAATCGGAAAACGCCGCGCTGCGGCAGATCACCGAGGCCTATCTCGCCACCCAGTTCGGGGGTTCCGAGCAGACCCTGGTGTCGCGCACCCGCCAAGCCCTGCAGCGGACCCTGGGCACCACCGGTGGCAGCAAGGCCGCGGTGGCCCGCCTGCTCGGCCTGCATCCGAGAACCCTGCAGCGACATCTGGCGGCCGAGCAAGCCTGCTTCGAGTCCCTCCGCGACGAGCTGCGACGCGAGCTGGCGGCGCGCTATCTGCGCGACACCCGGATGCCGATGGCGCAGCTGGCGGGCGTACTCGGCCTGTCTGAGCAATCGGCCCTGAGCCGGGCCTGCCGACGGTGGTTCGGCCGGTCACCGTCGCAGATCAGGCGCGGCCGTCCGTGATCAGCGCCAGGATGTCCGCCGCGATCTCGGCCCCTTTCACCTCTTCGACAAAGTGACCGACCTCCGGGTAGCGGCGCACGGTCATCTGCGGCAACGCGGACTGCCACTGGGCGATCACGCTGTCCTTTCCGCAGGGGTCCCAGCCGCCGAAGTGTCCGGCAGCGCCAATCGCCCGTCCCGCAGCACCCCAGGCCGGCCCGATGCGTGATTGGATATTGGCGTAGAAGGCGTGGTTGTCCTGCACCCCCAGCCCTGGGACGCTGTAGCGATAGCCATGCCCCCAGACCGGTGTCTGCCGCACGTGTCGCTGGCTGGCGAGCTGATTGATCCGGCTGCCGAACTGGGCGCACCAGACCGCCTCCGGGCGATCCATGTTGCGGGTCAGGCGGCCGTCGAGCGCCTGCGCCAGCATGCCCCTGAAGCCGGCTACAAAGCGGTGCAGCGGTTGCGGATGGGCGTGCGACACCACATAGGCGGCCACCGCACCCCACCAGGCCGCGGGTATCCAGCTGGCGGTCTTGCACCAGGGCAACAGGCGGTAGGGGTAGTTGCGGTAGGTATAGCCGTCCGCCGGCATGGGGAACACCGTGCTGTTGGCCACCACCAGATGCCGCACGCGCGCCGGAGTGTCGATCAACGCGCCAATGCCGATGGGTCCGCCCCAGTCATGGACCAGCAGGGTCACGCCCTGCAGATCAAGCTGCGCGACCAGCTGTCGCAGGTGGTCGGCGTGATGCATGTCCACCATCTCGAACCGGGCCTGGTCGGACAGACCGAACCCCAGGTGGTCCGGTGCGATGATGCGCAGGCTGCGGCCACTGGCAGCCAGGGCGTCCCGGACGTGACGCCAGGTGTAACTGCACTCCGGATTGCCGTGCACCATCAGCACGGTGCCCTCAGGCTCGCCAGCGCCGACCTGGAGGTCGTAGTAGAACAGCCGGGCGCCCGCGTTCGGTCCCTCCGGCAGGGTGAACCACCGTGCCGATTCGGGCGTCACATAGTCATCGGGCACACGACGCATCGGCGAATTGCTGGGAATCTGCATGATGAAGTTCATCTTTGAAGTCCGGGTGATCCCACCCTATACCGTTGAACAATATGCCGCCGCCTGGGAGGAGGCGAGCCGCCTGATTCAGCAGTCTCCGGGTGCCTTGGGCACCGAGCTGCATCGCAAGATCGGCAGCGACGACACCCTGCTGGCGATTGCCCACTGGACCTCCAAGCGCGACCGCGACGCCAAGGATGACCGTCCCGATGCGCGGGTGCGGGCCATCCTCGACCGCCATGCGCGGACCTGTGATATTCGCCTGATCGGCGAATTCGAAGAGCCCGAGTGGCGGGTCTCGACGAAGGCCCCATAGCCCCGCCGCCGCGGCCGTCCTGACCCATCAATACGGGAAGGGGTCGCTTTAGGTAATGAGAAGTATTATTGTTGCGAATTCGATTGATCTGGAGTCGCAACCCGATGTCCCCCGTCCGCACAATTGGCGCGCTGGCCGCCGTTCTCATTTGTGGTCCGATGCCCGCGCTTGCGCAAGCACCTGCCAATGACCCCACCGAGATTGAAGATCTCGAGGTGATCGGCGAAGCGGTTCAGGATCCGCTTTTGCCCGGTGGAATGCAGTCGGTGACGGAGGGGCGCATCTATGCGGGCAAGAAAGCGTCTGTAGTATCGCTGGACGAACAGCCGCGGTTGGTCGAGCCCAACCTGCGTCAGGTCTTCTCACGGCTGCCCGGACTGTTCGTGTCGGAACAGCGGATCCCCACCCATTACAACGTCAACTACCGGGGGCTGGGCGATCCCCACGAATCCGAGTTCGTGGCCTTCTTCATGGACACAGTCCCGCTCGCTTCGGATCTGTTCGGATATCCGACGATTTACTTTCTTCCGCCGGCGCAGCGTATCGAACGGGTCGAGCTCACACGTGGCGGATCTGGTCTGCTGTACGGGCCGCAAGTGGGTCCGTCCGTGAACTTCGTGATGCGGCGCGCCGATGCCAGCGCCGACAACCAGATCCTGACCGAGCAGTCCTTCGGTTCCAACAATCTTTACAGCACCTACAACGAGGCGCGCTGGGCCAATGGCGACTGGGGGCTGATGGCAACACTGGATCGCCGCCAGAGCGATGGTGAGCGCGCCAACGAGGATTTTGACGTCACCGGCGGCTACCTGGGGGTCGAGTATGCGGGCTTCTCCAACCTGCGTATCGGCTTTGATCTGGACCTCTACCAATCCGACTCCGGCGAGGCCGGCCGGCTGACTTCAGCGGAGTTCCGCCAGAATCCGCGCGCCACCAAGACGCCCTTCAACCGGGTGCAGATCGACCGGGTCATGGCGGCGCTGCGTCTGGACCAGCAGCTGGACGGCGGGACCACCCTCAACAGTCGGCTTTTCTTCAACGATCTGGACCGGGTCAGTCGTCGCTCGTCGGCCTTTGTCGCCCCCGCCAACCCGCCCACCAGCACCAACATCGACGATCAGGATTACACCACCTACGGCTTCGACGGTCGCTATGCGCGTCCCTGGGGTGCGGACCATGCCCTGACCCTCGGTGCCACCTTCTATCAGAGCGTCAACCCGCGCGCGCGCTTCCTCAGTGCCGACATCGACTCCGACCAACAGCGGCCGCAGGATCTGGTGTTCGATCAGGACCGCGACATTCGATATGGGGCCCTGTTTGCAGAGACCCTGTTTCGCTTCGGCGCGGTGAGCCTGGTCCCTTCGCTGCGCTACGAGCGCATCAACTACGACCTGTCCGAGCCGCTTAAGCTGGCCTCGCTGCAGCGAGATCCGATTGATGTCGACACCACGCGGTCGGAACTGCTGCTGGGGCTGGGATCAATGGCGCAGTTGAGCCCAACCACCGAGATCTACGCGAACGTCTCCGAGTCCTACCGGCCGCAACGCTTCGACGATCTTGCCAACCCGACCGCGGAGTTGGCGGCAGAGAACGGACCCCGCGTCTCGAATGCGATGAACTACGAGGTGGGGCTGCGCAGCATGCCGTTGCCGGGATTACAGCTGGATATCAGCCTGTTCCGTATCGACTTCGATGACAAGATCGAACAGATTCAGGTCAACCAGGCGGATATTCTCCGGGTCAACACCGGTGACTCGCGGCACCAGGGCCTGGAGTTTGCGATGGAGTATCGCGTCCTCGGCGACGTCAACGGCGATAAGGGCCTGACGGTATTTCTCAATGGCTCCCTGCTGGATGCCGAGATCACCCGCAGCGCCAATCCGGCCCTGGTGGGCAACACGCCGGCATTTGCGCCCGACTATCTGATTCGCAGCGGTCTGCTCTACGACCGTTCCGGCCTCAACCTGGCCCTGACCGCGACCTTCGTCGCCCAGCAGTTCTGGCAGGACTCGAACCTCGCAAGGGGCACCGGCGCGGCGCAGATTGACGCCGATATCCCGGCGTATCGGGTGCTTGACCTCAGCACCGAGTACACGGTGACCCCGCGTTGGACGGTCTTGGCCGGGATCAACAACCTGTTGGATGAACGCTACTTCAGCCGCGTCCGCAGCGATGGTATCGATCCGGCGGCCGAGCGGAGCATCTACGCCGGACTGCGGTTCGCCCTGTAGGGGGCGTCTGTCCGATAGCGGCAGGACGGGCGGCGGCTCACAGCAGCGCCGTCCAACCGCCTCCAGTCGGGTCAGGGGGGCCGGTGGTCCCGGGCGCCTAAAGCATCGGGCTGGATGGTCCGATAGTACGGTGCCATTCCCTTGGAGCGCCTGCCGTGTCGGTGTCCGCGCCTGCATCCGATGACCCGGATGGCGACGATGCCGTCGCTGCCCTGGTCCGCGAAAAAACTGCCGAAATCGAGCGGGAGCGCGCACGGCTGCACGAAGTGCTGGAGGTGCTGAAGCAGGCCCAGACCCAGTTGCTGCATTCACAGAAACTGGAATCGATCGGTCAGCTGGCTGCTGGCATCGCCCACGAGATCAATACGCCCATCCAGTACATCTCGGACAACGTGATGTTCCTGCGGCAGGCCTTCTCCCATCTGATCGATGTGCTGGAGGTGGCGGAGCGAGACGTGGCCGATGAAGGCGCTTTCGAGTCGCAGGTTGCGCTGCGGGAGGCACTGCAAAGCGCCCAGATCGATTTTCTGCGCGAGCAGGTCCCGCAGGCGCTTGAGCAGACCGTGGAAGGCTTACAGCGGGTCATCATCATTGTGTCGGCGATGAAGCGGCTGTCCCACAGCAGCAACGGCGCGGTCACCGAAGTCGATTTGCACGAGCTGGTGCAGACCGCCACTGTGATTGCGCGCAACGAGTGGAAGTACGTGGCTGAGCTGACCGTGACGGCGGAGCCGGACCTGCCCCCGGTCTGGTGCAACCGCGACGATCTCAGCGGCGTCATGCTCAATCTCATCATCAACGCGGCCCAGGCGATCGCCGAAGCCAAGGCCGCCCATCCCGCGCACCCGGGCCAGATCGATATTCACCTGGCCATGGTCGATGACCGCTTTCAGATCACCGTGCAGGACACCGGCACCGGGATTCCTGCCGCCATTCATAACCGGGTATTCGATCCATTCTTCACCACCAAGCCCGTCGGCCAGGGCACCGGCCAGGGGCTAGCGATTGCCCATGCCGTAGTGGTCGACCGTCACCATGGCGCCATCCGATTCGAGACCGAACCCGGTGTCGGCACCACCTTTATCGTGCAGCTGCCGCTGCGCCCACCCGGGACCTCGCACCATGCGCCTGCTGTTCGTGGATGACGAGCCCAACGTATTGCGCGGCCTGTGGCGGTCGCTGTTCGTCGCAGGCGTGCACTGGGACCTGCACGAGGCAGGCAGTGCCGATGCCGCCTTGTCCAAGCTCGCCGAGCGCTCCTTTGACGCGGTGGTAACCGACATGCGCATGCCGGAGACCGATGGTGCTGCGCTGTTACGCATCGTGTGTCAGCGCTGGCCGCAGACGCTGCGCGTGGTCTTCTCCGGGCAGGCCGACGAGCGTGCGATGGTGGCGGCCCTGGCAGTCTCGCATCAGTTCATCGCGAAACCCTGCGACACCCCGCGACTGGTGGCTACCCTCGACCGGCTTTACGCCAGCCGCCGCTGGCTGGCCCGGCCGGAGATCCAGGCGCTCGTCAGTGGCGTACAGGCCTTGCCCGCAGCGCCCGGCATGTACCTGGAACTGCGCGCCCTGTTTGACCGGGGCCAGCCGTCGCCCGATGACGTACTCAAGTTGTTGGCCCGCGACCCCGCCATGAGCGCACGGGTGCTGCGCTTCGCCAACACCCTGGAGCGGTACGACCTGGGCGCGGTCGAGGATCTGGCGACGGCGGTGGCGGTGATCGGCATGCCAGCGCTGGAGCGGCTGGTCTTGGCGGCGGAGGTGTTCGACGAAATGCATCCCATCGGCCATCTCCGGCGCACGGCCATGGCGGCCGCGGTGTTGGCTGAGCGTCTGGCGCCACCGGGGGTGGCCTCGGGCCTGGTGTCCACCGCCGCGCTGCTGGCCGACGTGGGCTATCTGCTCAAGCTGCGGCGCACCGATTTCCGCTTTCACCATCCGCCGGGCGGCGCCGATCTGCACGCCGAGATGGGCGCCTACCTGCTCGCGCGTTGGGGTTTGCCGGAGGTCCTGACCGAGCTGGTGGCCCAGCATCACCAGACCGACCGTCTCGGCGATCGGCTGGATGCCGCAGGGGTGTTGCACATTGCCCTGTCCATCGCCAATGGCCATGCCCCGGATGCCGACTATGTGCATCGCATCGGCATGACATCGGAACTGCCGGCATGGCAGCGCCTTGCGGAGTCGATGACCTCATGACCGTGATCGCCGATACCGTCCTGCTGGTCGATGACGAACCGATGGTGCTGGCCGGCTTGCAACGCAGCCTGTTTGGCCGCTATCCGGTGCTGACGGCCACCAGTGGTGAGCAGGCGCTGGCTCTGATGGCGAAGCAGCCCATCGCCGTGGTGATTTCCGACATGCGCATGCCAGGGATGGATGGCGCCAGCTTTCTGGCTCAGGTGCAGGCACGCTTCCCGGATACCGTGCGCATGTTGCTGACCGGCTACGCCGATCTGGACACCGCCGTCGCCGCCGTCAATGAGGGCGCGATCTTCCGCTTTCTGCATAAACCGTGTCCCACCGGCGTGTTGGTGGACACCTTGGCAGTGGCGCAGAACCGTTATCGCACCCAGCAGATCGAGCGCAACCTGCTGCAGACCACCGTCTTGCGCATGGTCCACGTCCTGTCGGAAGTGCTGGGGCTGGCCGCGCCGCTGGCATTCCGTCGTGCTGCGTTCGTAGAGGCCTGTGTCCGCGAGGCACTGCCGCAACTGCACTGGGAGGCGCCCTGGCGCTACGGCGTCGCTGCGGCGCTGTGCCAGATCGGCTGGATCGGCGTGTCGCTGGCGGAAGCGCCGCAAGCGGAAGCCGAGGGCGAAGCGGCGGAGGCCGCCGGGCGGCTGCTGGAGCAGATTCCGCGGCTTGAATCGGTCGCCGGCATGGTGCGCTACCAGCACCGCGGCGCGCCCGCGGAAGCGCCACAGGAAGTGCGCCAGGGTGCCGCGCTGTTGCGCGCCGCACTGACCCTGGAGGCACTGCCGCGTCGCCAGCTGGGCACGGCCGCTGCGCTGGAGGCGCTGCGCGCCTCACGGCCCGGCTTACCCAGCGAGATCATTGAAGTGCTGCGCAGCTTCCGAGATGACCGTAGCGAGTTCCGGGTCGAACATGTACGCGACCTGCAGCCCGGTTGGATGCTCGACCAGGATGTGCGCAACCACCTCGGCCGTCTGGTGCTGGCGCAGGGCATCACGCTCACCGACGCTGCCATCTCGGCACTGCAGCGGGTATGGCGGCAGGGTGCGATGGATCCGCAGATCCGCATTCGGCTGAAGCCGAAGACCCTCAGCCGGGCGGCATCACCAGCGACTGGATGACGGCACGCCCGTCGCGTACCCGCACCTCGGCGTAGGTTTCACGGGCCACGTCCGCTTCTCGAAAGCGTCGTTCCACTTCCGGGGCACGGTGCTCCGACAGGTAGTAGCGATCAAACGGCAGCTGCACGCGGGTGACGCCGTCGTGCTCGTGTTGCAGCCGTACCGGCAGCCAGTCGCCGTCGACGGGGGGAGCGGTCTGCGGGGTACCCAACTGCGCATGCCCTTCGGCCGAAACGGTCAGGGGCGCGAATAGCGGGCCGCCATCTTTCGGCCACGGCAGGTTGCTGAGCGCGAGCCACTCGGCCTCGAAGTCGAGACGCACGTAGCGTCCGCGGAAGGGATCCGCCGGATCGACCGGCGCAGTCCGAAAGCGATACAGGCTGCCGTGCTGCAGCGTTTGCTGGTGTTGCCAGATCGCCCCCAGCGGTACCGCCCAGTACAGCGCGAACAGCACCAGCAGGAATACCGGTGGGCTTCGCCTCATGTCGGCACCTGCCGCCGCAGCCAGCGGCTGAACGCGAGACTTCCTGCGCCGACCAGCAGGAACGCGACGCCGCGGGCGGAGAACGACAACTCGGTGTCGAGAAAGCGCAGCAGGATCAGCAATGCCAGGATCGCCAGCCCGGTGTGCGCCAACCGCAGTCGGTGTTGGGCGATGCCCTCGCGGATCAGTGCGACACCCAGCACCGCCAAGTAGAGATTGCAGAGCAGTGCCAGCGGGCCGGCGTAGGGCGTCGGGTCGAACATCAGGCTCAGCCACAACAGGGTCGCCGGCAGCATCCCGGCGGCGCGAAGCCACTGATCCTCGCGCAAGGCCCGCTGCGCGCCCCACAGCAGCAGCGCCATCACCGCAGTCACCAGCAGCCAGCTGGCCGCATCACCGGCACTGCTGTGCAGTCCGCTGTGCGACCAGAAGGTGGTGAAGCTGCCCACCACGGCCAGTCCCACCACCGTGATCATCCCATAGCGCATGGGCGCGCCGCGGTGACCGCGATCGTCGGGCGGGGACGCCAGCCAGAACAGTGCGCCCACCTGCGCCAGCCACAGCGTCGTCATCCGCAGGCCTGCGTCCAGACTGAGCAACACCGCCAGGGTGGCCAGTGGCGGCAGCGCGGTCCACAGCAGCCCGGAAACGAAAGGCGAGGGACGCTGGCGATGCAGCGTCCACAACCACGGCAGCATCAGCGCCAAGGCCAGCAGCGTCCAGCCGAGATGGGCGCTGCCGACGCCGGCCCAGGCGCACACCAGCAGGGCGTAGAGCACCATCGCGCTGTGCGCGGCCATCAGATAGGCCAGGGGCAGGGCGGCAGCGGCGCAGACGATCAGAAAACGGTCGAGATCCGACGGCAGGTGGTAGAGCTGGCCCACCAATGCCAGCGCTGCCGCGAACGCCGCCACCGTGAAGCTGGCGCTGCCCTCGCGCCAGGCGACATCGCCTTTGGCACGGGTCATGGCCCACAGGCAGGCCGCCTGTCCCAGCAGCAGCGGCGTCAGGCTGATCAGCACCCGTGGCAGTCGCGGCCACTGCTCCCAGTTGTGGGCGAGCAACAGGATCATGCCCAAGCCCATTAGCAATGCGCCGAGGACCGCGCTGAGGATGCGACCCCAGGCCGGCGCCGTTGCGGCCGAAGCGTAGCGCTGGCGCAAACGGCCAGCGGTGGCGGCATCGATCACGCCCTCACGTTCCAGTGTCGGCAGCGCCTCCAGCAGCCAGCGGGGTCCTTGACTCATGGGCGCAGCCTAGGACGCCGACGGGCAGGTTTCAATCGGCCGCTACCGGGGCGGGCGGCAACGGCGGCTGGGGGCGCTGCAGCGTCAGCAGCACGATGCCGCCGATCACCAGTGCGGTGCCGGCCAGCTGCAGTGGCGTGATCGGCTCGGCCAGCAGCCAAGCGCCGAGAAACAGGGTGGAGACCGGGCCCACCATGCCGGTTTGCGCGGCTGGGCCGGCGCCGATGCGTGCCACCGCCAGCATGGTCAGAAACACCGGCGCCACGGTGCACAGCGTGGCGTTCAGCAGCGACAGCTGCCACACCGCGGCCGACTGTTGGAACAGGCTCGCAAACGGACGCAGCACGCAGTACTGGAGCAACGCGGCGACGCTGGACGCGGTCATCGCCAGCGCCACCAGTCGCAGGGTGCCGACGCGCTTCAACAGTTCGCCGGACAGCAGCAGGTAGACCGCGTAGGTGACGGCACTGGCCAATACCAGCGCCGCGCCGAGCGCCACGTCATCGCCGCCCACCGACAGGTCGTGCTGAAACACCAGCACGATGCCGGCGTAGGCGACCCCCAGCGACAGCCACTGCGCACCGCTGACGGCGCGCTTCAGCACCAGCCGGTTCAGCAGCAGGACGAAACTGGGTGTGAGAAACAGGATCAGGCGTTCCAGCCCTGCGGTGATGTATTGCAGCCCCATGAAGTCGAGCATGCTCGATGCGTAATAGCCGATCAGGCCGAGGCCGATACAGCGCAAAAGATCACGCGCCTGCAGTCGCGGCGCTTGACGCCAGGTCCAGGCCGCGACCAGCAGAAAGAAGGGGACCGACAGCAGCATGCGCAGGGCCAGTACGTCCACCGCGTCCAAGCCTTCGCGATAGAGCAGCTTGGCGAGGATGGCCTTGCCAGAGAAGCACACGGCACCGATGGCGGCCAGACCGATGCCGGACAGGAACAGGCGACGTTCGGACAGGGGAGGCGTCATGGGGCCACGCGGGCAATAAAAAACCGCGGCCCGAAGGCCGCGGTCGGGGTACTGCAAACAGCTTTTAGACCGGGCGAATCTGCGTCGCCTGCATGCCCTTCGGGCCGCGGGTGGCGACGTACTCAACCTTCTGGCCTTCGGTCAGGCTCTTGAAGCCCTGGCTCTGAATTTCCTTGAAGTGCGCGAAGAGATCTTCGCCACCACCCGACGGGGTGATGAAGCCGAAGCCCTTGGCGTCGTTGAACCACTTAACGGTACCGGTAGAAACGGTGCTCATGAATTACATTCCTAAAACGATTGATACGGGCAACCCGCCCGCGGGTTTTGCAAGCGATCAAGGAACGCATCTCGGGTCTAGCACACGCAGCCGGGGCCGGTGGTCGAACGGATAACACGACTTCTTGAAACAACTGCGGAATGGACGGTACGCGAAGCCTGGGAGTTTGTCCAATCCGGGGGTTGACAGGGGGCAGGGCTTGGGAAAATGGTGGCCGGGCGGGACAATCCCGCGGCGGCTTATTCCAGGCAGATCCATGGCGGACATTCTCAACCTCAACCGCGCCCGCAAGCGCAAGCACAAGGCCGACGAACAGCGACAGGCCGCGGAGAACCGCGTCCGTTTCGGTCGCAGCAAGGCGGAGCGTGCCGCGGCCGCCGAGCGCGACGCTGCGGCGCAACGCCAGCTCGACGGTCATCACCTGCGTCCGGATCCGGACTGATGGACGATTACGTCACGCGGGCGCTGGCCCGCTGGCCCGATGTACCGGATCTCTATGGCTGGCTGTCGCTGGACCGCCGTGGCCGTTGGCGGATACAGGGCGAACTGATCAGCCGGCCGCAGATCATTGACACCCTCAACCGTCGCTATGCGGTCGACGAACGTGGCTGCTGGTACTTCCAGAATGGCCCGCAACGCGGCTTTGTCAGCCTGGAATCGACGCCCCTGATCGCCCAGTACACCCCGGGCGGGGGCTGGGTCAGCCACGCTGGGCACCGACTGGTGGCGCCGCGTCGGGTGGTGCTCGACGAGCAGGGGGCGCTGGCCCTGGATGTCGATCCCGGCGCTGCGCTGATCGAGGAGGAGGATCTGGTGGTGGCACTGGAAGCCCTGGTCTGCGGCGACGGGCGTCCGCTCGACGAAGCGGCCCTTCAGCAGGCCCTGGCACAGCCCGCTGGCGACACCGGACTGCGCTGGCAGCAGGCCGGCCATGCCTGCCCGGTGGTGCGCTGCGACCAAGCCGATTGGCCAGAGCTGCTCGGTTTCGTACGCCAGCCGGCCGCCACCGCTGAACCCGCTCCGACACGCCACTGAGACCTTTGGGGGCTGGCGCGGTCCGCCACCTTTGGCGATGATGGTGTGAAAACAACATTGACGCTTGTTTGTCACCCCCGTGTTCGGAGACCCCATGTTTGCGTGCTTGCGTTGGATCGGCCCGTTTGCCGGTCTCGTGTTCCTGCAGGGCTGCGCCAGCCTACCGTCCTCGTCGGGCGGCAGCCGCGAGACCTCATCCGTGGTGACCGCACAGGACTACCGCACCCGCGCCGCCAGCGTGCTCACCGATGCCTGCGCGCTGCGCGCCGACGACGACGGCACCCAGGTGTTCCGGCGGGTCAGCACCTCGTTGGCCGACTCCGCCGCGGCCGCGATCTCGGCGCGACTCAAGCAGGAAGGCTACGCCGTGCGTGGGGTGTTCAGCCCGATGATCTGCGGTGCGCTGGGTGGTGAGCTGGGCGATGTCATGGTGGCCGATGAACGCGAGCAGCCGGGCACCCCCGGCATCATGCCCATGCCGCACAGTCCGGCGGCGCTGTCGGACGAGCGCGTCGGGCCTGCGGTCGGCGCCTTCCTGCGGGCGGTGCTGGCAGAGGATCCGCAGCTGGCCCTGGATGCCGAACCGGTGGTCACCTTTGACCGCGTGCGCGCGCTGGTGGGCGCTGACTATCTCTGGGTAGCCACGCTGACCGCACGCGACAGCGCCAGCGGCGGCGTCTTCGGTGCCATGCTGCGCGGACGTCCGCCGTACGCGCGGGACGGCACCGCCGTCGCCTTCGTCGACCTCGCTGCACGCCAGGTGATCTGGCAGGACCACAAGCGTTGGCCACAGACCGAGGGCGGCCCTGCGCAGTCCGCCTGGGCCGGCAAGCTGCTGCACCCGTTCGTGGCGCCGCTGGAGATCTCCGTGGCCGCCGCGGTGCCGGTCGAGAACCCCAACTTTGCGCCGGTGGCCTCGCCTAGTGCGGTGGCCACTTCCACCATCCCAGTGGCGCTGGAGGCGGCGGCACTGCCAGATCCCGGTCAGCCGGTGGCGGCACCGGAACGGGTGCGCGTCCGGCGCACGCCGACGGCCGCGGCCGCGCCAGTCCTTGAGCAGGCGCCGATTCCTGAGTTGGAGCGGGCCGATGCGCGACTGGCAGCGCGCGAACAGGCCCGCAGTGATCGTGCCGAAGCGCGGGCCAGTGGCGCACCACCGCCACCACCACCGGTGATCCCGCCGGTCGGCAAGCCCTTGCTGGAGGTCACTGACTTCCGTCGCGCGCCGACCAACAGCAGCGAGGTGATCCGTCAGCTGCCGAAAGGCCTGCGGGTGGTGGTGGAGTCGGATTTCCGCAACCGCTTCGGCCGTTGGTTCTTCGTCAGTATCGGCAATGAGCAGGGGTGGATCCCCGAGCGCGGCCTGGAGCGCCCTGGCGCCAGCTGGTAGCGCTCAGCCGAGGGTCTGCAGCGCAGCCGCAATGGCCGCCGCCTGTTGATCCAGACGGGCCCGACGGCGGCGCGTTTCCGGGCGCGGCACGGTCAGCGTGGCGACATGCCACAGCATGCGCCCAACCGTGCGCGCGGTGTCGCCGCCGTAGCGGGGCACCACGTGGATGTGCACATGCGGCACGCTCTGGCTGGCGAGTTTGCCGTCGTTGAGCAACAGATGCTGGGCGCCGCTGCCGAGCGCCTGGCGCTGTGCGGCACCGATGCGTTGCGCCATCGACCACAGATGGGCACAGCAGGCGGGATCAAGCCGGTCCAGGGTGTCCACCGATTGCCGCGGCACCACCAGCACATGGCCGGGCGACATCGGATTGATGTCCATGAAGGACACGCTGAGCGCGTCCTGATGCACGAAGCTCGCAGCCAGGCTGCCCGCCATGATGCGGTCAAAGATCGTCATGGACGCCTGCGGGTTCAGTCGCGGAGCGCCGGGGTCTGCACCAGCGCCGCCCGCAGTTCGCGCAGCTTGGCCTTGACCGTCCGCTGGTGATCCACGCCCATGCGGATGAGGGATTTCTGGCCCCAGGATCGTGCCTCGGTGTCGGCATCGGCGTAGCGGTACAGCACCTTCGGCCGCACCAGCGGAAGGGGGCCGGCGATCTCCGGGGTTTCCAGCAGGTGGTCGATGACGTCGATGAGGCGGTCATTGAAATGCCGCCCGGGGAAACCCAGCTCCTCGTAGGCGGCCTGGAACAAGGGGTAGTAGCGCAGGTACAACGCCACCCAGGCCTCGGTATCGGCCTCATCCATCAACGTTACATAGGGGTCATAGCGACGACTGTTGTCGTCATTGGTGGTGAGCGTGTCACCCTCGCCAATCACCTGAAACAGCCCGGGCACATGCGCCAGCGGCCGCAGCCTCAGCGCCACCGGCGTGGGCTGGTCCAAGGTGTTGAGGGTGGCGACGATGCGCTGGATCAGGGCGTCCGGCGCCAGCCAGCGGTCCAGGGGGTTGTCACCAAAACGGGACAACAGAGCGCGGCGGAAGGGGCCATCGCTGTCGCGCAGTGCCGGCAGCGGTTCAACGCTGGGGGCCGGGCTGCCCTCGGGGGTGGTTTCGCTGTCCGGTGTGGGCGTGGGTACCGGGTAGCGGATGTCGGCGTCGGGCGCCGGCGTCGGCGTGGGTTCCGCCTGCAGGCTGGGCGGCAGCGCTGGAATCTCGGTGGTGTCCGGGCGATCACTCCAGAACAGCAGCCAGACGACCGCCGCCACCACCAGGGCGACCGCGATCAGGAACCAGGTCGGGGTTTTCATCGTTGAGGGGCCTTCGGGTCCGTGCCACGCATCAACGCCAAGTCTCGCACAATCCGTGCAGCCGTTGCCCTGTCCCGTCAGTAGTGTGGAGGCAGCTCCGCGCTGAGGCTGGCCTTCTCGGCGGCACCATCGCTGGCGGCGCGTTCCAGCAACTGCAGGCAGGTCCGTTCCAGTTGCTCGATCTGCCGCGCCTGGGCGGCCACCGTATCGCTCAGGTCCTGCAAGGTGGCCTCTTGGAAGGCGAGCCGTGTTTCGAGGTCGATGAAGCGTTCTTCAGACACGTTGGAAGACATTTCGATACCCTTGCGCGAAATGAACATCACACTGGATTCGCTCTTCATCGACAACCCCCTGCGGGACTGGTTCACGGCACTGGGGCTGGCACTCAGCATCAACGTGTTGCTGGGCCTCATCAAGTGGCTGATCCTCAACCGGCTGGCCGTGGTGGCCAAACGGACGCAGTCGCGACTCGATGACTCGCTGGTGTTCGTGGCCCGGGCCACCCGCCAATGGCTGGTGTTCGGGGTGACGCTGTGGTTCGGCACGCGCTACCTGACCTTGCCGGACCATGTGACCAAGTGGTTCATCATCATTGCCACGGTGTCGTTCTTCCTGCAGTTCGGTCTGTGGCTGAACGCCGGCATCAGCTTTTGGCTGGAGCGCTACAAGGCCCGCACCCTGGCCACCGATGCTGGCGCGGCCACCAGCCTGGCCGCGCTGGGTTTCGTCGGCCGCATCGTCATGTGGTCGGCGCTGCTGCTGGTCACCCTGGACAACCTTGGGGTGGATGTCACCGCCCTGGTGGCGGGTTTGGGGGTAGGCGGGATCGCCGTCGCGCTGGCGGTCCAGAACATTCTCGGCGACCTGTTCGCATCACTCTCCATCGTCATCGACAAGCCCTTCGTGTTGGGAGACTTCGTGGTGGTGGATGACCTCTCCGGCACGGTGGAACACGTGGGTCTGAAGACCACCCGCATCCGCAGCCTCAGCGGCGAGCAGATCGTGTTTTCGAATTCCGATCTACTGAAGACGCGCATCCGCAACTACAAGCGCATGTACGAGCGGCGCATCCCATTCACCTTCGGTGTGCTCTACCAGACCACACCGGCGCAGTTGGAGGCCATTCCCGGGATGGTCAAGACCATCATCGAGGAGGTTGAGCACGCCCGATTCGACCGTGCGCACTTCCTGCGCTTCGGGGATTCCTCGCTGGATTTCGAGGTGGTCTATTGGGTGACCTCCCCGGACTACACCGTCTACATGGACGCACAACAGGCCATCAATCTGGCCCTGGTGCGCCGCTTCGCCGATGCCGGCATCGACTTCGCCTATCCGACGCGCACGCTGTTCATCGAGCACAGCGGGCCGGCGCCGGAGGCGGTCGGCGCCTGACATGCAGGTCCGGCGCATGCTGCGGTTGACGCTCGTTCTCGGGCTGTTCGCTGCCGGGCCAGTCGTCGCGGCACCGTCCTATCGGCTGGACCCGGCGCAGAGGCTGGTCGGGGACGAACAGCAGGTGCGCGCCGTTCATCAAGACACCCTGCCGGACCTGGCGCGCCGCTTCGGGCTGGGACACGACGAAATACGGGCCGCCAACCCCGATGTCGACCCCTGGCTGCCCGGCGAAGGGACCACGGTACGGCTGCCGCTACGCTGGATCCTGCCGCAGGCGCCGCGCCAGGGCCTGGTGATCAACCTGCCGGAGCAGCGACTCTATGCCTATGACGACGCGGGTGCCCGGCTGGTGACCTATCCGGTGAGCATCGGTCGCGAGCATCTGGAAACCCCGAAAGGGCACATGGAGATTGTCACCAAGGTGGTGCGCCCCACCTGGTATCCGCCGGTGTCGATGCGACGCGAGGCGGCGGCCCGCGGGGCCCCCGCGCCGACACCGGTGCCCGCCGGGCCGGACAACCCGCTGGGCGAGTACGCCCTCAAGCTGGATCGCCCTGGCTATCTGATTCACGGCACCAATCGGCCTTATGGCATCGGTATGGCGGTGACGCGGGGCTGTATCCGGCTCTATCCCGAACATATCGAAACCCTGTTCCGGGCGGTGCCGGTGGGGACGCCGGTGCGGATCGTCGACCAGCCCTTCAAAACCGCGGAGGTGGACGGACAGCTGTGGCTGGAGATTCACCGCCCGCGTGACACCCCAATCCCGGAGGCCGGCACGGGGGCATGGGCGTCACTGCTGACATCGGTGCGCACCTGGGCCGGCGAGGATCCCGCGCGCCTAGCTCAGATTGATGAAGCGCGGCTGCGCGAACTGTTCGAGCAGGCCGATGGCCGCCCCACACCCCTGGCGAGGGTGCCCGAGTCGGTGCAGTCCCCCACCTTGGCGGGCACAAAAAAGGCGCCCGTCAGGCTGACGGGCGCCGCATCCCCTGGCTAAGGGTTACTTCTGCATGGACTGCTTGAAGGCGCGGTCCATCTTGGTTTCCAGCTCGGTCGCCTTGGTCATCGCGGCATCCGCGGTGCGCTTGGCTTCGTCGGCGCTGCCCTGAGCGGCCTGCGCCGTCTGGTTGGCGGCCTGGGCGGTCTTGCTGGCGGCTTCGGCGGTGCGCTGAGCTTCCTGCGCCACGCGCAGAGCCTCGTCAGCGCGCGCCTGCGCCTGCTCGACCGCGGCGGTGGTGGCGCAACCGCTGGCGAGGGTGACGGCAGCGGCCAGGGCGACCATCTTCAGGCCCGATACAAGGGTTCGTTGAGTCATCTTGGAGTCCTCTTCTGCTGGGTCGAAAAAACACAAAACAACAGCACGCGCGTCCGGTTATGTCGGCGCGTCCTCGGCCATCCTGCACCCCGATGCTGCGAGCTGCAAGCCATGACAACGCACTCACATGACCAATGATTGACGCGGGTGTTCCCCCGCCCGCGGTCAGTCTTCCGGTTCGTAGCCCAGGTTCGGCGCCAGCCATTTTTCCGCTTCTGCCAGCGTCCAGCCCTTGCGGCGGGCGTAGTCCTCCACCTGTTCGCGGTTGACCCTGCCCACCACGAAGTATTGCGATTCCGGGTGGCTGTAGTACCAGCCGGAGACGCTGGCGCCCGGCCACATCGCCATGCTCTCGGTGAGCTTCATGCCGGTGTTGGCCTCCACATCGAGCAACTGCCAGAGCGTTGCCTTCTCGGTGTGTTCGGGGCAGGCGGCGTAGCCGGGCGCGGGGCGGATGCCGACATACTTCTCGTCAATCAGCGCCGCATTGTCGAGGTGTTCGTCGGGCTGGTAGCCCCAGAACTCCTTGCGTACGCGCTGGTGCAGGCGCTCGGCGAAGGCCTCGGCCAGGCGGTCGGCGAGCGACTCCAGCAGGATCGCGTTGTAGTCATCGTTGGCGGCCTTGAAGGCCTTCACCCGTTCCTCGGCGCCGAGGCCGGTGGTCACCGCGAACGCGCCCACGTAGTCCCGCAGGCCACTGGCCTTCGGCGCCACGAAATCACCGAGGCTGCGATGCGGTACGCCGGCGCGGTGTTCGGATTGCTGGCGCAGGTTGACCAGCCGCGCGCTGGCCGTGGCCCGGGTTTCGTCGGTGTAGATCTCGACGTCGTCGTCGTCCACCTGGTTGGCCGGGAACAGGCCGATCACGCCGTTGGCACTGAGCCACTTCTCCGCGATCAGCCGGTCGAGCATCGCATTGGCATCGGCGAACAGCTTGCGCGCCGCCTCACCGGAGGCCGGATTGTTGAGCAGGTCGGGATAGCGGCCCTTCAACTCCCAGCCGATGAAGAACGGCTGCCAGTCGATGAATTCACGCAGCTCGGCCAGCGGGTAGTCCCGGAAGGTCTTGATGAATTGCGTCGCGTGTTCGTGATGGTGGTCGCAGCCCGGCCCTTCACAGACATCCTTGGCCTGCTGCAACAGCATCCGCGGGCGTGGCGGCACGTAGCCCGCCCAGTTCAGCGGGATGCGATTGTCACGCGCCGCGGCCAGCGACACGAACTTCTGCTGCCTGTCCTTGTTGCCATGGCGCTCGCGGATCTGGTCGTACTCGGCGTCGGTGTCGGCCAGCAGCTTCGGCTTCTGCTCGGCCGACAGCAGGGCGGCCGCCACCGGTACCGAGCGTGAGGCGTCCTTCACCCAGATCACCGGGCCGTCATACGCCTTGTCGATCTTCACCGCGGTGTGCGCGCGCGAGGTGGTGGCGCCACCGATCAGCAGCGGAATGGTGAAGCCCTGGCGCTGCATTTCCCTGGCGAGATTCACCATCTCGTCGAGGCTGGGCGTGATCAGCCCGGACAGGCCGATGATGTCGACCTGGTGCTCACGCGCGGCGTCGAGGATCTTCTGTCCCGGCACCATCACGCCGAGGTCGACCACATCGTAGTTGTTGCACTGGAGCACGACGCCGACGATGTTCTTGCCGATGTCATGCACATCGCCCTTCACCGTCGCCATCAGGATCTTGCCCTTGGCCTGGGCCACGTCTCCGGGCTGTTTCTCGGCCTCGATGAAGGGGATGAGATAGGCCACTGCCTTCTTCATCACGCGCGCCGATTTCACTACCTGCGGCAGGAACATCTTGCCGGCACCGAACAGGTCGCCGACCACGTTCATGCCGGCCATCAGCGGGCCTTCGATGACCTCGATGGGGCGGCCGCCGCGTGCCGCGATCTCAGCCCGCAGTTCCTCGGTATCGGCTTCGACATGGGCATCGATGCCTTTTACCAGCGCATGGGTGATGCGCTCGCCCACCGGCAGTTCACGCCAGCTGTCATCCAGTGTCTGCTTGGCTCCGGCACCACCACCCTGATAGCGGCCGGCGATCTCCAGTAGCCGCTCGCCGGCATCTTCGCGGCGGAACAGGATCACGTCCTCGATGCCGTCACGCAGTTCGGCCGGCAGGTCGGAGTACACCGGCAGCACGCCGGCGTTGACGATGCCGAAGTCCATGCCGCGCTGGATGGCGTGATACAGGAACACGCTGTGAATCGCCTCGCGCACCAGATTGTTGCCGCGGAAGCTGAAGCTCACATTGGAGACGCCGCCGGAGATGTGGCAATGCGGCAGGTTTTCGCGAATCCAGCCAGTGGCCTCGATGAAGTCCAGGCCGTAGCGGTTATGTGCCTCGATGCCAGTGGCCACGGCGAACACGTTGGGGTCGAAGATGATGTCTTCCGGCGGGAAGCCCACCTCATTCACCAGCAGGTCGTAGGCACGCCTGCAGATCACCTTGCGGCGCTCCAGCGTGTCGGCCTGGCCTTCCTCGTCGAAGGCCATCACCACCACCGCTGCGCCGTAGCGGCGACATAGGCGGGCCTGCTCCAGGAACGGCTCAACGCCTTCCTTCATGGAAATGGAGTTGACGATGGGCTTGCCCTGCACACACTGCAGGCCGGCCTCGATCACCGCCCACTTGGAGCTGTCGATCATCACCGGCACCCGCGAGATGTCCGGCTCCGAGGCGATCAGGTTGAGGAAGGTGCGCATGGCCTCGACGCCATCGAGCATGCCCTCGTCCATGTTGACGTCGATCACCTGCGCGCCGGCTTCCACCTGCTGGCGGGCCACCGCGAGGGCAGCGGTGTAGTCGCCCTCCTTGATGAGTTTGCGGAAGGCCGCCGAGCCGGTGACGTTGGTGCGCTCGCCGACATTCACGAAGCCGAGTTCGGGCGTCACCGTCAGCGGTTCCAGCCCGGACAGCCGCATCATCGGCTGGTGCGGGGCCGGTGTCCGCGGCGCCACGCCCTCGACGGCGCGGGCGATGGCCGCGATGTGGTCCGGTGTGGTGCCGCAGCAGCCGCCGACGATGTTGACCAGACCGCTTTCGGCGAAGTCGCGGAGGATGGCCGCGGTGTCCTCGGCCTGCTCGTCATATTCGCCGAAGGCGTTGGGCAGGCCGGCGTTGGGGTAGGCCGATACGGCGCAGTCGGCCAGGCCCGCCAGTTCGGCGATATAGGGCCGCATGTCCTTACCGCCGAGGGCACAGTTGAAGCCCACCGCCAAGGGCTGAGCGTGACGAATCGAAGCCCAGAACGCGGCGGTGGTCTGTCCCGACAGGGTGCGTCCCGAGGCATCGGTGATGGTGCCCGACAGAATCACCGGATAGCGGACGCCGCATTCTTCGAAGAAGGTTTCGCAGGCGAAGATGGCCGCCTTGGCATTGAGCGTGTCGAAAATGGTTTCGATGAGAAACAGATCGATGCCGCCCTCGGCCAGCGCCCGGGCCTGCTCCAGGTAGGCATCCACCAGTTGCTGGAAGGTGACGTTGCGCTTGCCGGGATCGTTGACGTCCGGGCTGATGCTGGCGGTGCGGTTGGTGGGGCCGATGGCGCCAGCGACAAAGCGCGGGCGCTCGGGCGTGCTCACCGCATCCGCCGCCTCGCGCGCCAGCCGTGCGGCCGCCACGTTCATCTCGTAGGCCAGCGACTCCATGTGGTAGTCGGCCATCGAGATGGTCTGGGCATTGAAGGTGTTGGTTTCAATGAGGTCCGCACCGGCTTCCAGATACTGCCGGTGAATGTCGCGGATGATGTCGGGCTGGGTCAGCACCAACAGATCGTTGTTGCCCTGCAGGTCATGTGGCCAGTCGGCAAAGCGGCTGCCGCGATAGTCGGCTTCGCCCAGCTTGTGGCGCTGGATCATGGTGCCCATGGCGCCGTCCAGCACCAGGATCCGCTGCCGCAGGGCGGCGTGAAGGTCGGCGGAACGGGGGGCAGGGCGCATCGGAAAACTCCAGGCAGAAGACCACAGTCGATAATTATATCCTCTTATACGGATAAGCGGATAAGTGCCGCGCGGATGCGCACGGCCCGCCGGCCGGACGCGCTTGACGACCGCCCATCTCCGTCGCAGGCCCGCTCATTGTCGCGGCTTACCGCTTGTCCGCGCATCTGCACCCTGTGTCTTGCATCGCCCCCCGTGACCCGGGTGCCACCCTAAGGTATGTCCACGGACCCCGGGCGCCATCCCAGGTCCGCTCTCCCCCACCCGGTTCTTCCCCTAGCGACCGGGTTAACTGGCCGGAAGCGACGACACCCGCCTTCCGGCCTTTTTTATGTCCGTTGCCCCGGGGGTTGGCACAGCGCCGCTCACCGTCAAGCCCGACTCGATCGGGCATCCAGACATCCACTGCCGCAGCTGGATCCCGGGTCAAGCCCGGGATGACGTTTCCGATCCATCTCCCGTCATGCCCGACTTGATCGGGCATCCAAGTGCACCCGCAAAGCGTCGGGTGCACCCTGCACGCGCGCAGCTTGCGCGCGACCTGCGGCAGTCCATGGACGACCGTGTGGGTCGGGGGCAAGCGCCGCGCCTACTGGCCAATCCCGTCGCGTCGTGCCGGGCTGGGGCGGGTAGCCAGGCGTCCACCGTCGCAACTGGATCCCGCATCAAGTGCGGGATAGCGTGGCCTCGCGAACAGCCGTCATGCCCGACTTGATCGGGCATCCAGGCGCGCCCTGTAGGCGCGTAGCTCGCGCGCGACCACCACCGCATGGCCATCTCCGGTGTTGGGGTGCCGGGGCTGCCGCCCCGGTTGCCATCGGCTCAGACCTGCCACCGGCGCCTCTGATCGTGCGCCCACGTCAGACGCCCGATTCCCGATCCTCTTGACAGCCCCTAAACGCTCGATTAATTTTAATTGAACGATCGGTCACACATCATTCCGAGGAGTTTGTTCATGTCGTCCGTTTCCATGCCCGACGCCGTCTGGCGCGACCGCAAGCGTTATCTCTGGCCGCTCGGGGCTGCCATTTTCCTGTTGCCGGTGGCGGCGGTGCTGCTGTGGCAGAACCTCGGAGGTTGGGGCTGGCTCTACGCCCCGCTGGTGGTGCTCTACGGCATCATCCCGGCGCTGGACTACCTGATCGGCGAGGACCACGAAAACCCGCCCGACAGCGCCATTCCGGGGCTGGCCCAGGACGGCTATTACCGCTGGGCGCTGTTCGCCTCGATTCCGGTGTATCTGTTTTCCTGGGGCTTCATGATCTGGACCATGGTCACCACGGATCTGGCCTGGTACGAAACCCTGGGCATGTTGGTGTCCACCGGTATCGTCTGTGGGCTGGCCATCAATGTCGGCCACGAGCTGGGCCACCAGACCGACCCGCTGGAGCGCTTCCTCGCCAAGCTCGCCCTGGCACCCGGGGCCTACGGCCACTTTTTCGTCGAACATAACCGAGGCCATCATGTACGCGTGGCGACGCCGGAAGACCCCGCCACTGCCCGATTTGGCGAGACCTTCTATGAGTTTTTCCCCCGCTGCGTGATCGGTTCCATCAAGTCCGGTTGGGCCTTGGAGAAGCAGCGTCTGGCGCGGCAGGGCAAGGGCGTCTGGCATTGGGAGAACCACAACCTGCAAGCCTGGGCGATGACGCTCGCCATCTGGGGCGGCATGACGCTGTGGCTGGGCTGGATCGCGCTGCCGCTGATGCTGGTGGCCGCGGTGTACGGCGGCAGTCTGCTCGAGGTGGTGAACTACCTGGAGCACTACGGGCTGAAGCGCCAGAAGAAGGCCGACGGCAGCTACGAGCGCTGCCAGCCGCATCACTCATGGAACTCCAACCACACCGTCACCAACGTGCTGCTCTATCACCTGCAGCGGCACTCGGACCACCACGCCAACCCCACGCGCTCCTACCAGACCTTGCGCAACTTTGACGGCGTGCCGGAGCTGCCGTCGGGCTACGCGGCGATGATCCTGGTGGCCTACCTGCCGCCGCTGTGGTTCCGCCTGATGGACCGCAAAGTGGTGGCGCATTTCAAGGGCGACATGACCCAGGCCAACATCAAGCCGTCCATCCGCGAAGCGGTGATTGCCAAGTATCGGCCGCAGTCAGCGTAAAATAGCGAGCCTGGGCGGCGCGGACCGGCTCCGCGCCGCCTTTTTGTTGGGCTTCATCCGGGCAGGGGAGGCATCGCGCCGTGGGCGCTGACACCCTGAACGGCAACTACCGCACCTGAGAGGAACGTGACATGCGCAAGTGGCGCTGCTTGATCTGTGACTTCGTCTATGACGAAGCCGAAGGCATTCCCGACGAAGGCATCCCTGCCGGCACCAAGTGGGAAGATGTGCCCGATACCTGGACCTGCCCGGACTGCGGTGCGTCCAAGATGGACTTCCAGATGGAAGAAATCTGAGAAGCTTCAGTGCTGAGTGCTGAGTGCTGAGTGCTGAGTGCTGAGTGCTGAGTGCTGAGTGCTGAGAAGTAAACCGGGAGCGCCGCAATGGCGCTCTCGTTCGTCTAGGGGGTGAGGCTTTCTATACTTGCCCAGCATCCATGGCCGGACGCCTGCCCCTGACCACCTCCGACGACCCCCGCGAGCCGTCCTCTCTGCCGGAGCCTCGCCCGGCGGGCGGGCATGCGCGGGCGCTGTCGGAGCTGTTCGAGCACCACAACCGCACCCTGGTGATGTTTCTCACCGGGCGTTTGGGCAACGAGGCCGAGGCCAAAGAGGTCGCGCAGGAGGCCTATGTACGCCTGTTGCAGATCGACAAGCCGGGCGCGGTCAGCTTTCTCCGGGCCTATCTGTTCAAGACCGCTGCCAACATTGCCCTCGACCGCCTGCGCCGACGCGTGCGCGCCGACCGCGCCGAGACGGTCTATGACGAGGATGAACTCACCAATACGCTGGACCCCGGCCGCGAGGTTGGCGCGCATGAAGAGCTTGCCATTGTGCGGCAGGCTCTGATGGAGCTTCCCGCCCGTTATCGCAAGGCCTTTCTGCTGGCGCGCATCGACGAACTCCCGACCGAGGATATCGGTGCCCGGCTGGGCCTCAAGGAAACCCAGACCCGCAAATATCTGCGGCGGGTCACCGCATATTGCCGCCTGCGTCTGGAGGGCTGCACCGAGGCCCAGGCCAAGGCACAGGTGTTCCCATGAAACCCTTCGATACACCGTATGCCCGGATGGGCGACGCCCAACGTCTGGAAACCGCCACCGAGTGGCTGATGCGGCTGCGCGCGCAGCCGGACGACGACGACGTCATCGTGGGGTGGGTGCAGTGGTGCGAGCGCGACCCCCGCAACCAGCGCGCCTTCGAGCGGGTGCAACAGCTCTGGCACCTCAGCGGCGGCCTTGCGGACGAGGTGGTCAATGGCGAGCTGACCGGGCCGCTCCCGCCGCAACTGCGCGGTTGGCGGCGAAGCGCTCGTCACCTGGGCTTCGGGCTGCGACGCGCCTTGCGCCGCCCGGCCGGGTGGGCCGCGGCCGCGGCCGTGCTGCTGGCCATGTCGGCCGCCGTCGGCGGCTGGCAGCTGCGCGGCAGCTGGGCCTGGCTGCCGGCGACCGCGCCCACCGCAGCGGTGGTGGCCGCGCCGGCGCGGCCGGTCCATCACGCCGAGCTGGCCGATGGCTCGCGCATGCAGCTGGCCGCGCGGTCGACCGTGGCGGTGGAATACAGCCCCTCCGAACGCCGGCTCGACCTGCAGGCCGGCGAGGCCTACTTCACCGTCAAGCCCAACCCGCAGCGACCGTTCGTGGTCAAGGTGGGTGAGGTGCGTGTGCGTGCCGTGGGCACCGCCTTCAACGTGCGCCGGGCCGGCGAACGCATCGTGGTCACCGTCACCGAAGGGGTGGTCGAGGTGTTTCGTGCCGCCCGCGATGCCGAGCCCCTGCGGGTGCAGGCCGGGGGTGAGGTCACCTGGGATCACGCCGCTGCGGCGCCGGTGCTGGCCTCCATCAACCCGGCCGACGCGCTCGGCTGGCGCGAGGGCAGGCTCGAATACACCGACGAGCCCTTGGCGGCCGTCATTGCCGACTTCAACCGCTACGCCGACCGCGAAGTGCGCATCCTTGATCCGCGCGTGGCGGAGATGCGCTTCAGCGGCACCCTGCTCACCACCCTCACCGGCCAGTGGCTACACACCCTGCCGCGCCTGTTCCCCATCGTCATCCGCGAACAGGGCGACCACCTCGTCATTGAGGCGCTGTATCAGGGATAAGCTGGCGCTTAGGGCCCAGTTGGCGCCGTCTTCAGCGCCCGCAAGCGCTCGAACTCTGCTTCGAAATCGCCATTGGCGGGGGTGATCGACAGCTCCAGTCGATAGTGCTCAACGAGTGCGATCGCGGTCCGATAAAGCGAACCCGAGAGTTGCTGCAGCGTATTGAAATGGTCGGCGATCTCGGCGTAGTCGGTTTCATAGTCGTGCGCGGCGAGATTTCGCGCCGTTCTGCCGCGTTGCCACATATCGATCGACTCCACCACCGCGACCTTCTCGAAGTAGGACAGTATTCTCAGGAAGCTGCCATCGGGGCCGCCCAGCAATACCGCTCCGTGGCGCATCGCAGCGGCAAGCGAGTCCTGCAGTTTCGCGAAGCGCTCATTGAGTGCTGCCAGCGTCTCGAACAGGTCGACATCCTTCTTGCGGGTCGAGAGGGCTTCACCATCCAACGGCCAGGATAGCTTCTGCTCTGAGCAATGAAGAAACCAGGCGCACCGCTGAATCGCCACCAACAGATCAGCCAAGTGCTGCCGCTGCGCCTTGAGGATATCCTCGCTCACGCCGCACGCTCCAACGCCACCGCCTGTGCCAATGCGATCTGCTGAAACGGTGTCGGCGGCGTGCCACGATGGTGTACCAGCAGGTCCACCGGCAGATTCAGCGCCGCCTCCAGTGCAACCGTGATTCGGGCAAGCGCCATCCGGGAAACCGGACGATCGCACTGCAGCACCAAGTCCAGATCGCCGCCGCGTCCATCATCCCGTGCACGTGAGCCGTAGACGAGAACGCCCACCTCGTCGCCCGCCACCGCTCGGACGATGCGAAGGGTTTCGCTAATCTGGTGGGGCGTCAATCTCATGACCCCGAGGGTAGCTTACGGTGCCATACGAGGCCACCGCCTCATCACTCATCACCCGCCACTCAGCACTCAGCACTCCGCACTCCGCACTCCGCACTCCGCACTCCGCACCCAGCACTCCGCTTCACCCCCGAGCGCCGCAAATCTCGCGTCCGTCGTCTTTAGAGGAGCAGCAACCAAAACGCATACTCTGGGAGGAGTCGCATGAAGCGATACATCGTATGGCCGCGCCTTGCGGTGTGCCTGGCCATTCTGTTTGGCCTGGCGGGCACCATCACCCTAAGTCCCCCTGCGCACGCGCAAGCGATGATGCAGCAGACCGTCACTGTCGACATACCCCCACAGTCACTGCAGGACGCCCTCATCGCATTGTCACGCCAGGCCGGCGTGGAAGTGCTGATGTCGGCCGACACGGTGCGCGGCATCGACTCCCTCGGCGCCACCGGTGAGATGACCCTGGAGGATGCCCTGCAGCAGCTGCTGGCCGGCACCGCCATGGGCTATGTCGCCACCGGCGACAAGACCCTCAGCGTGCAACCGGCCACCGCCGCGCCCGCCGAGATCGACGGCAGTGCGGCGCCGGATGGCGCCGGCGGCGTCCAGGCGGCCCGCCGTGCTGGGGTCGAAGAAATCATCGTCACCGGCCAGAAGAAGGCCGAGCGGCTGCAGGACGTGCCGATTGCCATCAGCGCGTTCTCCATGGAACAGCTGGATGCGCAGAAAATTGAAGGCGGTTTCGATCTGCTGAAAGGCGTGCCCAACGTCACCTTCAGCAAAACCAACTTCACGGGCTACAACTTCCAGATTCGCGGTATCGGCACCCAGGCGGTGTCGGCCACCACCGATCCTGGCGTGGCGGTGAGCATGAACAACACCACCCTCATCGTGAACCGCCTGTTCGAGCAGGAGTATCTCGACATCGAGCGGGTGGAAGTGCTGCGCGGCCCACAGGGCACCCTGTTCGGGCGCAACGCCACCTCCGGCGTGATCAACGTCATCACCAACAAGCCGGAAATGGGCCTGTGGGCCGGCGACCTGAAGATGGAAATCGGCAACTATCAGGCGCAGCGGCTGCGCGGCCATGTCAACGTGCCCATCGGCGATGAAGTGGCCGTGCGTGCCGCCTATGCCCTGACCAAGCGCGACGGCTTTGGCTTGAACGAATTCGACGGCAGCGATGTTGACAACCGCGATCTCTGGACCGGGCGCCTATCGGTGGGCTGGCAGCCCACCGACCGCTTCCGCTCCAATCTGATCTGGGAACGTTTCGAGGAGGATGATGAGCGCGTCCGCACCTCCAAGCAGCTGTGTCACTACGACCCAGGCCCGGAAGGGATCGATTTCACTGGCTTCAACCCCTTCTTCTCGGCGGCCTTCTCCCAAGGCTGTGCCGCCGGCTCGCTGTATGACCGCGGCGAGCCCGGGCTGGAGCCCGATGATCCGGCGGGCGCAGCGCACGGCGCCTACGGCACCCCCAACGGCGCCTCGCTGCCCTTCGTCAGTGGCCTATTCATCGGGCCCGTGTTTGGACAGGTGCTGTTCTCCCACTACGCTCTGGGGGGCAATCCCTACGTCGATCCAGTTGGTCAGAATCCAGTTTGGAATGGGGTGACGCCGGAGTGGGCAGGTCAGGCACCATGTGCGGCCGAGGCGCAGTACGAGCTGGTGACACCCGTCAACCTGTGCAACCCCGATCCTTATCGCCTGCGTGGGCAGTCGCGGGATCTGCGCACCATCTCCTCGGCATTGAAGCCGGCCTATCAGGCGCGTGCCGATGTGGTGGAGTTCAGCTTTGATTTTGACTGGACCGACGAGCTGCTGTTCTCCTCACAAACCGTCTATGTCGAGGACGAGCTGTTCACCACCCAGGACTACAACCGCTTCCAGTCCTTCCCCATCTTCAATGATGCCAACAATGCCTGCGGTGCCAACCCGCCGTTTCCCGGATTTCCGCTGTTGTTTATCGACTGTGGAGTCGATGAGCGTGGTCAGTATCCGGGCGCCTCGATCCTCGCCGGGGGCGAGTTCTGTGATCCGCAGCTGGGCTGTTCCAATCTGCTGATCGCCCAGGACATCTCGCAAAGCACCAGCACCCAGTACAACCAGGAGTTCCGCCTGGTGTCGAGCTTCTCGGGGGACTGGAACTTCAGCCTGGGCGCCAATTTCACCCGCTTCAAAACCAAGAACGACTACTTTGTCTTTGCCAATACCCTCACCCTGCTGACCCACTTCTTTCCGTTCAACTACGAGAGTCATCGGCCACCCGCCAGCGGCTGCAACTTTGACGGCACCCGCTGTATCTCGGTGGACCCCAAGCCGCTGCAGGAAGTGGCGCGCAACCCGGAGGGCCACAACTTCTTCCTCAGTGCCAACCCTTATGAGCTGACCTCCAGCGGCCTGTTCGGCGAGGCTTACTGGCAGGCCACCGACACCGTCAAGGTGACCGCCGGCCTGCGCATGACCTGGGACCGCAAGGTGTTCACGCCGCTGCCCAGCCAGCTGCTGCTGTTCGATTATCGCGAGCTGGCGGTCATCAAGGACGGCGACGGCCCTGAGGCCTGTCTGTTGACGGCAAGTGCCGATCTGGCCCTGTGCCGGGTGGCCGGCAATGCGCCGGGCGGCATTGGCTTTGTGGCAAGCCCGGACATCGTCCAGGAGTGGCGCGAGCCCACCGGTCGCATCGTGGTGGACTGGAAGCCCTTCCTCTCGTTCACTGACGAGACCCTGGTGTACGCCTCCTACTCGCGCGGCTACAAGGGCGGTGGCGCCAACCCGCCCACCATCGCGCCACCGGCCGGCCTGTTCAATCAATTGAACAGCGGCGGCGTGGTGGCACCGCTGGTATTCCAGCCCGAGTACGTCAACGCCTTTGAGCTGGGTACCAAGAACATGCTGTTCGGTGGCGGGCTCATCCTCAATGCCGCGGCCTTCTTCTATGACTACAGCGGCTACCAGGTGTCGAAGATTGTCGACCGCTCGGCCGCCAACGAGAACTTCGATGCCCAGGTCTGGGGCCTGGAGCTGGAGTCGGTCGTTGCACCCTCGGTGAATCTGCAGTTCAACGCCGCTATTGGCTTTCTGCAGACCCGCATCGCCGACGGCGAGCAGTCGCTGGACCTGATGGACCGCACCGACGGCGGCAACCGCAGCTTCAGCTTCGATGAGCCGCTCACCATCGAGTACACCAATGACGACGGCGACCGGGTGATCGACAGCTACACCACCATCGACGAGTGGCTGGTGGCCAAGCCCTTTGTCACCAACAGCTCCAACTGCGTGGTGCCTAAGATTATCGTCGAGCGTATCGCAGCAGTGGTCGACCCGGTCAGCTCGGGGGCCTTGCTTGGGCTCTGCCCTGGTGGTGGGCCAACCGGAGCGGGCCTCGGACCGGATGGGATTGAGAGCGTGGGGCCAAATAATGCGAGAACCATCATTCGCTACGACTACCGCACCATGGCGCCCAACAGTGCCCAGGGCTTTCTCAAGGATCTGGGCGGCAACGAGCTGCCCAATGCCCCGCAGTTCACGGTGGCGCTGGGGGCGCAGTACAGCTTCGACATCGTGCGCGACTGGCGCGCCACCGCGCGGGTGGACCACTACTGGCAGGACGAGTCCTATGCCCGGGTTTACAACACCGAGTACGACCGCCTGCGCGCCTGGACCAATACCAACTTCTCGTTCTGGGTTAGCAGCGACCGCATCGGGTTGACGGTGGAGGGCTATGTCAAGAATGCCTTTGATGAGTCGCCGATCACCGGCACCTTTCTCAACTCCGACGACAGCGGCTTGACCACCAATGTGTTCACGCTCGACCCGCGCCTGGTCGGCCTCAGCATCCGCAAGGAGTTCTGACATGCGCATCCAGTCTTACAACATCGATGCGGGCCACGGTAACCATCCGGATCAGGGAGTGCAGACCATGAGGGGAATGCTGACCAGGGGCGCCGGTGCCACCGGGCTGCTGCTGAGCGCCGGGGTCGGGCTGATGACCGCCCCCGCACCGGCCCATGCCGACGACGAATGCGGCCCAGGCCCCATCGTCACCTGCCCCGCCGGGGGTAACTTCACCGCCACCGGCGTCACCTACAAAACCAGTGTTGATTTCAGCCTGACCACGGTGCCCAACAGTGCAACGGTAGGGCTCAATGTCGGTAGCCAGGGACTCAACGTGACGGCCACGGGGGCGGCCAGTCTGGATATCGACATGTCGGGTGGCTTCGTGGTGGGCAGTGGCGGCGTTAACCTGCAGACGCAGTCCGGGGATATTGCGGTATCGCTGCGTGGGTTGAGCGCCGGTAACCCCTTGACCATCGATTCCGGGAGCGGCGACATGACGATTACATTCGCCGCAGCGGTGGTGCCGTCTGGCGCCGCCCCGAATGCGACCGTCCAGGCCGAGGCGATGAACCTGAGCGGCGATGATCTGACCTTGGACCTCGCCAGCACCCAGCTGCCACTAGGGCCCAACCAGACCGGCTATTTTTCCAGCAATCCTGCGTTGGTCGGGCCGGTGGATTTCTCGGCCATCTCCGGCGCTGCGACGATCATCATTCGCGGCGGCAACCGTTGGCAGGCCACGGGCAACAGCCTGATGTCCAGCGGTGACAGCATGGTGAATATCGAAGGCGGCGGATTCTTGCATACCAAGTTGACCGTTGGTGGTGGGGGCACCTTTCCGCCCGCGGCGGTCGACGCGCCTGATGTGATTGAGTTTGGCGCCGGGCAGAACACCATCAACAATGCCGGCACCATCGCGGTGGGGTCGGTACAGGCCACGGGCGGCATTCTTTTGCCAGAGCAAGTGCAATTGAATCGCGAGGGTGAGCTTCGACTGGTAGGTCTTGGGACGCTGAACAACGCCGGTAACATTTACCTGGGAAGGTTCAGCCTGGCCAGCTCGGCTGGCCTGCCAACGACGACCGATTTCTGGCCCGACGACATCCTCACCCTGGAAGGCGCCACCTTCAACGGCCTGGCGGGCAGCCGCCTGTTCGTCGATGTGAACCTCAACTCGGCGGCGGGACAGGCCGGCTGTGACGCCAGCCTGCGCGACCCCGACAGCGGTGACCTGCCGGCGGCCGACTGCGTCAACATCAAGGGCGGCGCCACCCAGGGCCAGACCACGGTCGTCATCAACGACCTGGTCCCCGGGGATCGCGGGGCCTATATCCCGGACGGCATCACCTTGGTGGACGTTTCCGGCGGCGACAGCGCAGCCGGGCACTTCGTCATCGACCCGAGTTCCAGCAGCTATTCGGCTTCCAACGGCGGCGTGGTCGACAAGGGCCTGTTCTTTTTCCCACTGACCTACGATGCCGATATGCAGCAGCACCGGCTCTACGGCCTGCCCAGCCAGGCCGCCCACCAGCTGCCCTTGCTGGGCCATGCCGCGCAGTCGCTGTGGCGGGATACCAGCCGCACGCCGTTCCAGCGGCAGAGCGATATCCGCGAAGCCTTGTCGGCGGGTGGGGCCATGGAGGGCAATGCCTGGGCCCACAGCAGCCGCGTCAATGCCGACCGCGAGGTCATCGGCCGCGAAGTGGCCGGCAGCAGCACCTATGACTTCGTCAACGACCACGAACTGGAGCTGACCTCCATCCTGCTGGGACGCGACTTCGTGCTCGGCGCCGACGGCGACCGTGCCTGGATGGTGGGGGGCATGATCGGCTATGGCAGCGCCGACCTGGCGTTTGAGGCCTCGCCCAACGCCGCCAATCTTGAGGGCATGGTGGTGGGGGCCTACGGGGGCTATGTGCAAGGCGGCTTCTTCATCGATGCCCTGGTCAACGCCAACTTCCTTGAGGCCGACATCGACATCCCGGCGCTGGGCTTGAATACCGTGGGCGGCTTCGTCAGCGGTGAGGTGCAGTCCCTGGGCGTGGACCTCAACGCCGGCTGGCGCGGCTGGCAGGCCGGCCCTGTTGCCATCGAGCCGCTGGCCGGCCTCAGCTGGGTCTCCGTGGCCATTGATGACATGCGCGTCGCGCCCCAGGACCCCGACCCCAACCGCCAGGGCATCGACCTGCGCTACGAGGACCCGGTGAGCTTGCGCGGCAGCCTCGGCGCGCGGCTGGCCGCCGAAGGTCTGGCCGTCATCGCCCCGCGGATGGATCTGGGCCTGACGGTGCGCTACGTCGAAGAATTCGACGGCGAATCGCGCCTGGCGATGGACAACATCGGCCCGCTCAGCCCCACCGTCAGCAACACCCTGGACGGCGGCTTCATCGATGTCGACGGCAGCGTGGTGCTGTCCAACCTGCCGGGCAACGTGGCCGCCATCCTGTCGGTCTCCGGCAGCTTCGGCGACGACTACAGCAGCCTCGGGGGCTCGGCTGGCTTCCGGTATCGGTGGTGAGGACAAGACAGTGGTGGGTTCTGAGTTCTGAGTGCTGAGTGCTGAGGAGAGGCAACAGCAACAGCGGCCCTCACCCCTCTCCCTCTCCCAGGGGGAGAGGGGGGCTCATCACTCACCACTCACCACTCATCACTCATCACTCAGCCCTTCAGCCTCGCTGTCAGCATTCACCGACACCGGGTTCGCGGGATTTCCCTCATGGGTTACGGCTTGCGACCGATGGGGGCCCCGGGCTTGCAGGCATAGGCTGTTATCCCAATGCCTCGGAAGCTGCCCATGGCTGATTCAGATCGTCGTTCTCCCCTGCACGAGCAGGGTTTGTGGACCCTCCCAGGCCCCGGGGTGGCGGGGCGGTTGCGCTACGAGCGGCCGGCGTGGATCCAGGGGCACCGGCTGAAGAACTGCACGGTGGGGGCGTTTACCTTCTTCAATTCGGCGGGGCACACCAGTGCCTACCGGGTGCATTTCGGGCGCTATTCGCAGATTGGCGAATCCAGCGTGCTGGGGCCGCCAGAGCACCCGGCGGATTGGTTCAGCAGCCATCCGTTTGCCTTCACCCGGCCGCAGTACCTGCCGGACATGTACGCGATGCCGGAGTTCGCGCGGCTGGCGCCGGATGCCGACACGCCACAGCAGGATTTCGTCGACACCCGGCCACAGGACACTTGGATCGGGCATGAGGCCTATATCGGAGCCAACAGCTTCGTGAAGCGCGGGGTGCGCATCGGCGCGGGTGCGCTCATCGGCGCCCACAGCGTGGTCACCTCGGACATTCCGGCCTACGCCATCGCGGTGGGTTCACCGGCGCGGGTTATTCGTCTGCGGTTTTCGGAGGACATCGTGGAGCGCTTCCTGGCGCTCAAGTGGTGGCTCTACGACCTGGCCCCGCACAAGAAGGCGGTGGATTTCTCCCAGGTGGAAGCCACCCTGGACTACTTTGAGCAGGCGCTGGCCGAGGATCGGCTGCAGCGACTGGCGCCACCGGTGGCCGAAATGCGCCGTGGCGAGGATGGCCGCTACGTGGTCCAGCCCTGCGCCAGCCTCATGTTTGACTGAACAACTCCGCCGCCTCAGTCGCCGTTGCGGATCCGGGCGATCAGCGCGGCCGTGAATTCGCGGGTGCTGGCGCGGCCGCCGAGATCGCCGGTGCGGATGTTGTCGACGTTGTAGGTCTGCTGAATCGCCATGCGCAGGCGTGTCGCCAGGTCCGAGCGCTGCACGTGATCCAGCATCATCGCCACCGCCAGCAATAGCGCCACCGGATTGGCGATGCCCTTGCCGGCGATGTCCGGCGCTGAACCATGCACCGCTTCGAACAGCGCGGCGTCGTCGCCGATGTTGGCGCCCGGCGCCATACCCAGGCCGCCTACCAGCCCCGCCACCAGATCCGACAGGATGTCGCCGAACAGGTTGGTGGTGACCAGGGTGTCGAACTGCCAGGGGTTGAGCACCAGCTTCATGGCGCAGGCGTCGATGATGACGTCGTCCAGCGCAATGCGGTCGGCATAGTGCGCCTTGTGCAGCTTGCGCGCCTCGTCAAGGAAGATGCCGGTGAGCAGCTTCATCACATTGGCCTTGTGCACCACCGTCACCTTCTTGCGGCCGAGCGCGATGGCGTGTTCGAAGGCGTACTTCAGCAGCCGCCGCGAACCTTCGCGGGTGTTGACACCGGTGGCGATGGCAATGGCTTCGGGGTCGCCATTGAGCGGGATGTAGTGCTCGTATCCCACGTAAAGGCCGCCCACGTTTTCGCGAAACACCAGCAGGTCGATGTCGTCGTAGCGGCCGCCGGGAATCAGGGTGCGCGCCGGGCGCACGTTGGCGTAAAGGCCAAAGGTCTCGCGCATGCGCACGCTAGAGGATCGATAGCCACCACCGGCCGGTGTTTCCAACGGCCCCTTCAGTGCCAGCCGGGTGCGGGCGATGCTGTCCAGGGTGGCCTGCGGCAACGGATCGCCAGCGGCCTTCACACCCGCCAGCCCCGCCTGCTGGATGTCCCAGGCGAATGGACTGCCCAGCGCCTCCAACACCGCCACCGCCGATTCGACAATCTCAGGGCCGATGCCGTCACCGGGAATGAGCGTGGCGGGAAGGGCTTGGGACATGTCGTTACTCGGTTCGGGGTCGATCCATTATGGGCGCTGCCGATGACCGCCGCGAGGCGACGTTGGTCGAGGGATGCCTGATGAGGTCAGGGATAACCGTAGAAACCGTCACCCCCGACTTGATCGGGGGTCTACCTGCAACGGTTGATGTCTGGATGCCCGATCAAGTCGGGCATGACGATGGGAGCAAACGTCATCCCGGGCCTGACCCGGGATCCACCTGCGACGGTTGATGCCTGGATGCCCGATCAAGTCGGGCATGACGATGGGAGGAACCGTCATCCCGGGCCTGACCCGGGATCCACCTGCGACGGTTGGCGTCTGGATGCCCGATCAAGTCGGGCATGACGATGGGAGCAAACGTCATCCCGGGCCTGACCCGGGATCCACCTGCGACGG
>CAYROO010000002.1:0-1150 GCA_964425915.1 uncultured Polycyclovorans sp. | reverse complement strand
CGTCATCCCGGGCCTGACCCGGGATCCACCTGCGACGGTTGATGTCTGGATGCCCGATCAAGTCGGGCATGACGATGGAGGAACCCGCGGTTGCGCCCAACGAATCCCGAATCCCCCGAATCTCTGCGCCTCCGGCGCTTACGGCATGTACGCCCCGCCGTTGGCATCCAGCGCGGCGCCGGTGACGGCGCTGGCGTAGTCGGAGACCAGGAACAGCGCCGCTCGCGCGCACTCGTCGTCGGTGGGAATGCGGCCCAGCGGAATACTGGCTTCGATGGGGGCCTTGAGTTGTTCCACCGGCACCTTCTGTTCGTTGGCCTGCCAATTGAAGTAACCCTCCACCGGCGCGCCCCACATCCAGCCCATGTGGATGCTGTTGACGCGGATGCCGTCCTTGCCCACTTCCTTGGCGAGGTACTTGGCGGAGTTGGCCAGTGCGGCCTTGGAGGCGGCGTAGCCGGCTTCGCCCAGCGGCGGCACCTGGCGCGCGGCCATGGTGTTGATCATGACGATGGCGCCACCACCCTGGGTCTTCATCTGCGGCAGGGTGGCCTGGGTCAGCTTGAGGGTGCCCAGCAGGTTGGTCTGCAGCGGGATATGCCAGCTGTCGAGGTCGGCATCGGAGACATAGTCCATGGCGCCGTGGACGAAGGCGCTGTTGACCAGGGCGTCGATGCGGCCGAAGGTTTTGACGGCGGCCGCCACCAGTGCATCGCACTGGCCGCGATCGGTGATGTCGCAGGTCTGCTTCAGCACTTTCGTATCCGTGCCCAGCGCCTGGATGCGCTGTTCGGCGTCGTCCAGCTTGTCGGCCGAGCGGGCGGAGACGATGACGCCAGCCGCACCTTCACGTGCGGCCTCCACCGCCAGCTTCACACCGAGGCCGGGGCCGATACCGGAGATGAGGACGATCTTGTTGTTCAGCAGCATGGGAAGCTCCGTGAGGGGTTAGGCGTGAGGGGTGAGGGGTGCGTCGAGGATTCGCCGTCACCCCGGACTCGATCCGAGGGTCCAGCGATAACGGTGGAGGTCTGGATGCCCGATCAAGTCGGGCATGACGGTGGCTCGCATCACCCCGGACCGGATCCGGGGTTCACGTTCAACGGTCGGTACTGGATGCCCGATCACGTCGGGCATGACGGTAGGTTGC
>CAYROO010000001.1:527620-639837 GCA_964425915.1 uncultured Polycyclovorans sp. | reverse complement strand
CCCGATTCCCGATTCCCGATTCCCGATTCCCGATTCCCGATTCCCGATTCCCGATTCCCGATTCCCGATACCGACCTCGGAGCCCGTCATGTTCGACCTCTATACCGCCCCCACCCCGAACGGCCACAAGGTCTCCATCGCGCTGGAAGAGCTGGCGCTGCCATATACCGTCAAGCCGGTGAACATCCTGTCGGGTGAGCAACGCAAGCCCGACTACCTCAGGCTCAATCCCAACGGTCGCATCCCCACACTGGTTGATCACGACAACGACGGTTTCGCGGTGTTCGAGTCTGGCGCGATCCTGGTGTACCTGGCGGAGAAAACCGGCCGCCTGATGCCCGCGGACGTCCGCGGACGCTCGCGCGTGCTGCAGTGGGTGATGTTCCAGATGGGCGGGGTGGGGCCGATGATGGGCCAGGCCAATGTGTTCTTCCGGTACTTCCCGGAAAAGATCCCTTCAGTGATCGAGCGTTATCAGAACGAGGGTCGGCGCCTGTTCGAGGTGCTGGACAGACGTCTCGCCGAATCCGAATGGTTGGCGGATGACTACTCGATTGCCGATATCGCCACCTGGCCGTGGGTCCGCACGCACAAGTGGTCGGGCATCTCGGTGGAGGGACTGGACCATCTGCAGCGCTGGGTGAAGGCGATGTACGCGCGTCCGGCTTGTGTCAAAGGGATCGAGGTGCCATTCAAGCTGCCCAACCTGGATGACGCCAAGGCGGCCACCGCGTTTGCCACTGCCGCGCGTAGCACCGTGGTCCGCTGAGATGTCGCATCCGTACATCCACTACGGGCTGGAGATGTCGCTCTACAGCGGCAAGACGCGCGCCTATCTGCGGCACAAGGGCCTGCCCTTCGAGGACCGGACCGTTCGCCTGTGGACCGGGGTGCGCCTGACCCGCAAGGTCGGCGCGCTGGTGCTGCCGGTCTTGCGGACGCCACAGGGGGAGTGGTTGCAGGACACCGCCAGCATCATCGACACGCTGGAAGTCCGGCATCGCGAGCGGCCGATACTGCCGGCGACACCGCGTCAGCGTATCGCCGCCAGTGTGATCGAGGCCTGGGGTGATGAGTTCTGGCTGCCCAGCGCCATGCACTATCGCTGGAACTTTCAGGAAAACATCGATGCCCTGCTGCTGCCGGAAGCCGGCGACAACATGCTGCCCGGCGCACCGCGGCCGTTGAAGAACTGGCTGGCCACCAAGGTGGCGATGACGCCGCAGAGCTTCCTGCCCGGGCTGGGGGTGAAGCCGGAACAGGTCGATACCATCGTCGCCTGGAGCGAGGCCCTTTGCGATGCGCTGGATGCCCACTTCGCTCACCACCCTTACCTGCTGGGAGGGCGCCCCTGTTTGGGGGACTTCGGCTTGATCGGCCCCCTCTATGCGCACCTCGGGCGGGACCCGTATCCGGCCCGCGAGCTCATCGGGAAGCGGCGGCACCTGCAAGCCTGGGTGCATCGCATGCAGCACCCGCCGCAGGGCGGCGAATCCGGGGATTTCCTCGCCGACGATGCCGTGCCGGAGACGCTGGCGCCGATCTTTGCTTCGGTGTTCGGCGAGTTCTGGTCCCTGCTGCGCGGCAGCCTCGAACGCTATTGGGAGCGCGCCGACAGCGTCGAGGCGGGCCACCGAATTCCACGACTGCTGGGACCGGTCACCGTCCCCATGGCCGGACGGCCCTATCGTCAGCGGGGCCGTAGCTTCCTGTTGTGGAAGTGGCAGCGTATGCAATCGGTCTATAACGCCCTGTCGCCGGCGGATCGGCAGGTGGCGTCGGCCTGGCTGGAGCGCCTCGGGGCCGGGGATGCCTTCAGCCAGCGGCTGCCCAAGGTTCGCCGCAGCGCGGTGCATATCGTCCGCGAAGACTGATACCCGACGTCACGGCAAAGTCTGTCCCATTTTGGCCGGGACGTCGGGGTGGTCACACTAACGGTATGTACCGATACAAAATCCTCGGCGTCGCCGCGCTGTCGGTGGCCATCGTCATTCTCTCGTCGGGCCTTGCCACCTGGTCGGTGCGGGCCACCGATCGCCATCTCGAGCAGCTCGGACTGGCGCATTCGCTGCTGTCCGAGCACCTGCAGTTGTCGGTGCGGGCGTATCGACTGTTCAAGCAGTTGACCGATGAGGTGGTGTTGGGCGCGCGCGCCAACCAGGCGGTGGACCGCAACAAGAAGGCGGCCATCCGCGAATCGCTGGCGCGGATCCGCGATCTGGAGATTCGTCAGCGCGAGGCGCTGGGCATCGAGGCCACGCGCGGTACGGTGGAGGACACCGATGCCCTGGAATCGCTGATCGCCACCATCATCACGGAGTTCGATGCGTTTCTGGCGACACCGCCCGCGGCCCGGGACGCACGGTCGGTTGCAACCCTGCTTGAGGACCGCATCGACATCGCCTTCCGCGAGGCGGTGAACGCTGCCAGTGCCCGGCAGCAGCGGGTACTCGATGCGATGACGCGGCGCATCGAGCGGGTCCATCAACAGTTGATCATTGCCTCCTTCGTGCTGGCCCTGGCGATGATCGGGGTGGCGATCTGGGCCAGCGCCACCTTGATTATTGGCATCTCCCGACCTCTGACTGCCCTGCGTACCGGCGCCGAGGCGCTGGCACAGGGCGACACCACCCACCGCCTGCCGCGCGGCTTCGATGCCGAGTTCGATGGGGTGGCGGAAACCTTCAACGGCATGGCCGAGCAGTTGCAGAGCCGCCAGCAGACGCGCGAACAGGCGCAGTTGGCGCTGGAGCAGGCGGTGCGTGAGCGGACCGCCGAGTTGGTCGCGCTCAATGAAGCCCTGAAGCGCTCCGATGGCAGCCGTCGCCACTTTCTGGCGGATGTCAGTCACGAGCTGCGGACGCCGCTCACCATCATCCGCGGCGAGGCCCAAGTGGCGCTGCGGGGGGCGGCGCGGTCGGCCGACGATTACCAGGAGGCGTTACGCAGCATTCTTGAGCAGGCGGTGTCGCTCAGTACCCTGGTGGAAGACCTGCTGTTCGTGGCGCGCGTCGACACCGGCAGTGTCCGGCTCGCGCGGCGCATGCTGCGGCTGGCTGATCTGGGCGACATGGCCAGTCAGCAGTTCGAGGGGCTGCGGCAAACGCGCGACCTGCAGTTCTCGACGCAGTTCACCGCGGGGGAGGATGTCCCCTGGACCGCCGATCCCCAACGTCTGCGTCAGCTGCTGGGGATTCTGCTCGACAATGCCATCCGCTACTCGCCGGAGGGCGCCGCCATTCGCCTGCACGCGGAGACCGATACGCAGGGGCTTCGCTTTGCTGTCGAGGATGCGGGTCCGGGCATCACCGCCGAGGAGTTGCCGTTCGTGTTCGATCGTTTCTTTCGCGGCGCCCGCGCCGAGCAACAGGCGGCACAGGGCGTGGGGCTGGGGCTGGCGGTCGCCAAGGCCATCGCCGAAGCCCACGGCGGGCGCATCCGCGCCGACAGCCAGCCGGGGGCCGGCACGCGGATCGAGGTCTGGATCCCGCGGGAGACGGCATGAAAATTCTGGTGGTCGAAGACGATGCCCGCCTACAGGGCTTTCTGGTTCGCGCCCTGCAGGCTGAGGGTCATACCTGCGCGGCGGCATCCGATGGCGAGGCCACGCTTGATCAGATCGGCGCGGATGCGCCCGACCTGATCATCCTCGACCGTATGTTGCCGGGCATGGACGGCCTGGAGGTCTGTCGGGTGCTGCGCCGGCGTGGACTGCGGTCGGCCATTCTCATGCTGACCGCGCTCAGTGATGTCGAAGAGCGGGTGGAGGGCCTGCGGGCCGGCGCCGATGACTATCTCGGAAAACCCTTCGATCTCGATGAGCTGCTGGCGCGGGTCGAGGCGCTGGGCCGGCGGTCGCCCGCGCCGCTGACTGAGGAGCGCCTATGCCTCGGTGACCTGGACTTGTCGGTGAGCCAGCGGGAAGTCCGCCGCGCGGGTGAGGTGGTGTCACTCACGACCCTGGAGTTCGATCTGCTGCGGCTGCTGATGACTGCGGCGGGCACGGTGTACTCCCGCGAGCGCATCCTCAGCCGGGTGTGGGGGCAGACCGAAGACCCCTTGACCAATATCGTCGATGTCTACGTCGGCCGCTTGCGGCGCAAGCTGCGCATGGCCGATGGGCCGCTGCGGATCGAGACCGTGCGAGGGGTGGGCTACCGGCTGGTCCAAGCGAACGGGCCGACCATGGCCTGACCAAGGTGCCGATGGCGCCCGGCGCAAAAAACATTGCCTGACGTCCGCCGCTTGTCGAGGGGCGGGCCTTGGCCAGCAGGACGCTGTCCTATAATCGCGGCCGGCCGCGAGGCCGGTTCGGTGCGTCGGAACCCGTTCGCCGAACCCGACGAGGACGTTTTCCCCCATGAATGCTGACAAGAACCTGCGAGAAGCCGCGCTCGAATATCACGAGCTGCCGGTACCCGGGAAGCTGTCTGTCACTGCCACCAAGCAGCTCACCAACCAGCGCGACCTGTCGCTGGCCTATTCGCCCGGTGTGGCGGCGGCCTGCGAGGAGATCGTCAGCGATCCCACCAATGCCTTCCGCTACACCGCCCGCGGCAATCTGGTGGCGGTGGTCACCAACGGCACCGCCGTGCTGGGGCTGGGCAGTATCGGGCCGCTGGCCGCCAAGCCGGTCATGGAAGGCAAGGCGGTGCTGTTCAAGAAGTTTGCCGGCATCGATGTGTTCGACATCGAGATCAATGAGCAGGACCCGGGCAAGCTGGTGGACATCATCGCCGCGCTGGAGCCGACCTTCGGCGGCATCAACCTGGAGGACATCAAGGCGCCGGAGTGCTTCGAGGTGGAGCGCAAGCTGCGCAGCCGGATGAAGATTCCGGTGTTTCACGATGACCAGCACGGCACCGCCATCATCGTCGGTGCCGCCACACTCAATGCCTTGGCCGTCACCGGCAAGCGCATCGATCAGATCAAGCTGGTGGTCAGTGGGGCCGGCGCGGCCGCGCTCGCCTGTGTCGAGTTGCTGGTGGACCTTGGCCTACCGATCGCCAACATCTGGCTCACCGACCTGGCCGGTGTGGTGTACCAGGGGCGGACCGAACTGATGGATCCCGACAAGGCGCGCTACGCCCAGGCGACCGATGCCCGCACGCTGGCAGAAGTGATCGAGGGGGCCGACATGTTCCTCGGCCTGTCGGCCGGCGGCGTGCTGAAGCCAGAGATGGTGGCGCGCATGGCGCCTGCACCGATCGTGTTTGCCCTGGCCAATCCACGCCCGGAGATCCTGCCCGAGGACGTCAAGTCGGTGCGCGATGACGCGGTGATCGCCACCGGTCGCACCGACTATCCCAATCAGGTCAACAACGTCCTCTGTTTCCCGTTCCTGTTCCGCGGCGCGCTGGACGTCGGCGCCACCGGCATCAGCCGCGGCATGGAGATTGCGGCGGTGCACGCCATTGCCCAGCTGGCGCGCGAGGAAGCCAACGATGCCGTGGCCTCCGCTTATGGCAATCATTCACTGGCCTTCGGTCCGGAATATCTCATCCCCAAGCCGTTTGACCCGCGCTTGCTGGTGCGGATTGCACCGGCGGTGGCGCAGGCAGCCATGCAGGAGGGCATTGCGCTGCGCCCGATCGACGACCTTGATGCCTACCGGGAGCGTCTGCAACAGTTCGTCCACCACAGCGGCACCCTGATGAAGCCGGTGTTCGCCGCGGCACGACGGGCGCCGCCGGAGCGCAAGCGCATCGTCTTCTCCGAAGGCGAAGAGGAGCGGGTGCTGCGCGCGGTGCAGGTGGTGGTCGACGAGCGCGTCGCCAAGCCCATTCTGGTCGGACGCCCATCGGTGATCGAGAAGCGCATCAGCCGCTTCAACCTCCGCCTCAAGGCGGGTGAGCACTTCGAGATCGTCAACCCCGAGTACGACGCGCGGTATCGCGAGTACTGGGAGGATTACCGTGCGCGCATGGCGCGGCGCGGCATGACCGAGCAGTTCGCCAAGATCGAGATGCGGCGGCGCACCACCCTGATCGGCGCCATGCTGCTGAAGAAGGGCGAGGGCGATGGTCTGGTCTGCGGCACCTTTGGCACCACCGGCCTACACCTGAAGTACATCGATCAGGTGATCGGGCGGCGCCCCGGCGCCAGTGTGTATGCCGCCATGAACGCCCTGATCCTGCCGGGACGGCAGCTGTTCATCGCCGATACCCACGTCAACCTCGACCCCACCGCCGCGGAGATCGCTGAGATCACCCTGATGGCAGCCGAATCGATCCGCCGTTTCGGGGTCGAGCCCAAGGCGGCCCTGCTGTCGCACTCCAATTTCGGCACCCACGAGGATGCCGCCGCCGCCAAGATGCGCGAGGCCTTGGCCTTGATCCGTGACCGTGCGCCCGATCTCGAAGTGGATGGCGAGATGCATGGTGATGCTGCGCTCGATGAGGCCCACCGGATGGCGATCCTGCCGGAGTCCACCCTCAGTGGCGCCGCCAATCTGTTGATCGGCCCTAATCTGGGGGCCTCCAACATCGCCTACAACCTGCTCAAGACCGCAGCCGGACAGAACGTCGCCATCGGTCCCTTGCTGCTGGGCTGTGCGGCACCGGTCAACATCCTGACCCCCTCAGCCACGGTGCGTCGCATCATCAATGTGGCGGCGCTCACCGTGCTGGAGGCGCAGCAGGCGGCCGGCGAGCGATGACACCGGAATGAGTGCCTTCCTGCTGCTGCTGGGCTGTCTGGCGCTGGGGGTGGCGGTGGCGCGCTGGGCGCATCCCCCGATTGGCCTGGCCCAGGGACTGAACTGGTGGGTGATTCAGATTGCGCTACCGGCGCTGATTCTGGATCTGGTGCCGGGGCTGCAGCTGGATGCCTCGTTGTGGTTCCTCGTCCTCAGCCAATGGGGTGTGTTCATCGGGGCCTGGCTGGTGATCGCCGTGATCGGCGGGCGCCTCGGCTGGTCCCGCGCCACCATTGGCGGCCTCATCCTGGTCAGCGGTCTCGGCAACACCTCCTTCCTCGGTTATCCGCTGTTGGAAATGTTGCGGGGGCGCGAAGGCCTGTCGCTGGGGGTGGTGGCCGACCAGCTCGGCTGTTTCATCATGCTGGCGGTGGGTGGCGTGCTGGTGGCTTCGGTCTATGGCGGCGCCCGCGCCACTGCCGGCGAAATGCTGCGGCGCGTGTTGCTGTTCCCCGCCTTCGTGGCGCTGGTGGTGGGAACCCTGGTCGGGGCGCTGGGCGGTTGGCCCGAGTGGTTCGAGCCGTTCCTGCAGCGCATTGGCGCCACCCTGGTGCCGCTGGCGCTGTTCTCGGTCGGCCTCCGTTTCAAGCTGCACCTGGGTCGTGAGCAATGGCTACCCGTGGCCGTCGGCTTGTCCTGGAAGTTGCTGGTGGCGCCGGTGCTGGCATTGGGCTTGGGGCTGCTGACCGGGGTGACCGCGCCGGTGCTGTCCATCGGCGTTCTGCAAACCGCCATGGCCCCGATGATTTCCGCCGCCATCCTGGCAGATCAGCATCGGCTGGATCCACCACTGGCGAACACCGTGCTCGGCTGCGGCATCCTGATCTCGCTGCTCAGCGTGCCCCTCTGGAGTCAGTGGCTGCCCTAGACCCAGGCACCCGCGCTGACGGTACGGCCATCGTCAGCGCGGGTGTCTCGGCTATTCGCTGAGCTGGAGTGTCACCTTCGCCGCCTCGGCAATAGCGGCATCGGTGTAGGGGAAACGGTGCCAGGCCTTGTCCGAGTAGGCCCGGGTGAAATCGTCGAACCAGGGACTGGCCGGGTCGGTCGACTGCGAGTAGGTGATGAAGCCATCGGCTTCCGGTGTCCAACCGTCACCGTCGCGACGCCAGCCCACCACCTGGATGTAGCTGTTGCCGAAGGTCACCGGGTAGCCGGCCGCGCTCAGCGGTGGGCTGCTGGCGATGGTGAACGCGCCCTCGGTGTTGCCGAGGCCGCCGAACAGTTCGATGCGGTCGGCGGTGATACCGGAGCGCTGGATGTCGCCCATCCGCGCATCGAAGGCAAAGCCGGCCGCCTTCACCTGTTCGACGGCGTCGCCCAGGGCCCGCGAAACGGCGCCGCCACCGGCGTTGATGTCGCGTGGGGTGTTGACCGGATCATCCACCGAGAACGGGGTTTGCCAGAAGCCGATGCTGCCGGCGGCATTGCGCCAGAACTCGCGCCACACATGGCCGCCGCGGCTGTCGCGGTTATTGCTGAGATCCCAGCCAGCCAGCGCCGCGCAGGCGGCGGCGAGATCGCCGTCGGCGCCGGCACAGGTGGTGCTGACGACATCATCGCGGGCCAGCTCGCCGGAGTAGATGACGCTGTCCAGCACGCTGGCCTTGAGCTGCTCGCGGGTCCAGCGGTTGCCCGCCATACCATCGCTGCCGTCAAGCCGGCGCAACTGCTTGAGGATGCCGATGCGCGTGCGCAGCGAGCGTTCGGCCTCTTCGTCTCCGATGATGCGGGCGAAGCCGGTGAGCGGCTCATCCGGGTGGGTCAGCCAGTAGCTGTCGTTGAAGTTGCCGACCCAGTCATCGCGCTCCAGCACCGGCAGGTTGCCGGCGCCAAAGATGCCCGGTGCGGGCGCATCAGCGTCGATCTGCCATTCGCAGGCGCTGCGCGAACCGTCGAGCAGGGGCAGGCCCGGTGCCGCCAATGCCACCACCGGCGCCAGGATGCTGGTGGTGCAACGGCTCACCAGGTCGTCCGGCACGTTGGGTACTGCCGTGACATCGGCGTAGTAGGCGCGCTCTTCCGGGCCGGTGGCGACGGTGTTGACCCAGGGGACTGCCACCGTCTCGGCCTGGATCTGCTTGAACTCGGACAGGGACTTGGCGGTGTTCCAACGGAAGAAGTGATTGATCATCCGCGTGTTTTCGGCATTGGCATCACGCAGCGTGTAGGCCTTGAGCGGCGTCCACGCGAGGATGTTCAGTCCGGCCACCTCGAGTTTCATGATGGGACCGAAGTGGCTGCGGTAGAGCGTGCGGCTTTGGGTGGCGAGGCTGCCGTCGGGCTGCTTCACCTGAATGGTGAGCGGTACCGCTTCCATGTCGCGCACTTCACCGTCGTAGAGGTAGGAGGTGGGGCGGCCGGGCACCAGGCTCAGTTCGTAGAGCGTGAAGCGATAGGCGGTGGAGACCGTGTGGCTCCACGCGAAATGTTCGTTGAAGCCGATCAGTGACAACGGCACCCCGTAGAGCGCGGCGCCCATCATGTCGAGCTCATCACCGAGCTGCTGATGGGTGAGGTAGAGCCGCTCGGTGCCCTCCCAGGGGAAGTGAGGATTGCCGAACAGCAGCGGGCTTTCCTCGGCCGAGCCATCGGCACCGATGGCGTACATGTTGGAGCCCAGCTTACGGTCCTGGAAGAAGCCGAACGCGCCCTTGTCCTTGGCCAGCACCGCCTCCAGTGCCGGCAGGTCCACCAGGTTGGGCACGACGCCGGCCAGCGGGGGCCTTGCGCTGCCGATGCCGCTGACGAACACCGAGGATGAGGCCAGCACCGACAGCCGCAGGTAGCGGCGTAGCATGTCGTCCATCGTGATCGGCTGGGCCCAGTCGGCGCCTGCGCAGGCCTGGTGGCGTCCCGGATGCTCGCCCGCCTTCCACTCGGCCAGGTACCGGTTGAACCCGCGAACGAAGCCGGCGCTGCCGGCACGCGGCCCCGGGTCCAGCGCGGCGCGCAGCGGGGCGATGGCCTGCTCACGCGCCACCAGCTTCCAGAAGAAGTCGCTGTCGACGTTGTTGGCCACCGAGTCGTTGGCAAAGATGGTGTGCGTGCCGTCGGGGCCGTAGTGCCGCGCCCGCTCGCCGCGCAGGGTGAGATATTCGTCGAGCAGCAGGCAAAGATTGTCTTCCGCCTGCACGTAGCCATTGCCGTAGCCCAGGCTCTCGAAATCGTTTGCCTTGATGTGCGGGACGCCGTAGTCGGTGCGGGTGATGGTGACGTCGATGGCGCTGTCCTTGGCGCCGCCGCCCAGCGGATCCAGGACCGTGTTGTCGCCGCTGCAGGCGGCCAACAGCAGGCTGGCCAGGGCCAGTAGTGACCGAAGGTCTTTCATGGGTCTTCCTCGTCTGTGGCCGTCGGCTCCCCCGAACGGCCTTGTTTTGTCCGCACAGTGTGCCACTGCGGGCACAAAAAAGGCCGGGCAGTTGCCCGGCCTTGGACAACCCTCGGTCGTTCAGATCGAGGTCTTCATCACGATCTTCACCAGCTTGCGGGAGAAATCCGTGTACGGCGGGAAGAACATGCGCGCCATCATGAAGCGGGTGCGTACGATGGCCCGCTCGTGCGAGAACGACTTGAAGCCGAATTCGCCGTGGGCCGAACCAATGCCGGAGTTGTTGACACCGCCGAACGGCAACCGCTGATGCAGGAAGTGCACCACGGCATGGTTGATGCAGGCGCCGCCGGAGCTGGTGTTCTCGATCACCTTGTTGATGTTGGCTTCGGTCTTGCTCCAGACGTAGAGCGCGAGCGGCTTGGGATCGGCGTTGATGCGGCCAATCACTTCGTCCAGGGAGCGGTAGCTGATGATCGGCAGCAGCGGACCGAAGATCTCCTCGCTCATGATCTTGGCATCGTCGGGGATGTTGTCCAGCAAGGTCGGGGCGATGAAGCAGTCGTCGACATTGACTTGGCCGCCGCACAGGGGGCGCGCGCCGCGCTCCACGGCATCATCCAGCAGCGACTTGATGCGGCCGGTGTGACGGCTGTTCACCACCCGTGCCAGGAAGGGGCTGGCCTGCTGGCTCTCGGCGCTGTCGCCGTAGGTGGTCTTGAGGACGTCGAGGCAGGCGCTGACGAAGGCATCCTTGACCGACTCGTGCACGTAGACATGGTCCGGGGCAATGCAGGTCTGGCCATTATTGGTGTACTTGCCCCAGAGAATGGTGCGCGCCGCCAGCTGCAGGTCGGCGCTGGCATCAATGATGGTCGGCGACTTGCCGCCCAGTTCCAGGGTGACGCTGGTCAGGTGCTTGGCTGCGGCGGTCATCACCACCTTGCCGATGGCCGGCGAGCCGGTGAAGAAGATGTGGTCGAACGGCAGGCTCAGCAGTTCGGTGGAGACTTCCACCTCGCCTTCGATCACCGCAATCTCATCTTCGGGGAACGCCTCGCGGATGATCTTGCTGATCATCGCGGCTGCCCCCGGCGTCATTTCCGAGGGCTTGATGATGGCCGTATTGCCGGCCGCAATAGCCGAGACCAGGGGGCCCAGGCTGAGGTTCACCGGATAGTTCCACGGCGAGATGATCAGGGTGCGGCCCTTGGGCTCGTAACGCATCCACGCCTTGGTGCCGAGCATCATGCGGGTCGGCAGCACCGACTTCGGCTTCATCCACTTGCGGATGTGGCGTACCGCGTCATTGATCTCAGCGACCACCGGCATGATCTCGGTCAGATCGACCTCGATGGGCGGCTTCTTGAAGTCCTTATAACCGGCTTCGTACAGGGCCTCGGTGTGGGCCAGCAATACGTCCTTGAGGCGCTTGAGCTTGGCGATGCGCTCGGCGGCGGTCGAGGTCCGCAGGCGCAGGGCGGTGTCGCGCTGGCGCTCAAAGATCCGGTGAATATCGGCAAACTGGGCCTGGCTCGCGCCGGGCAGGTAGGAAACGGCGGTGCTCATGGGGGCTCCTCGACTTTTTATCGAACGATTGGTCGAGTATAGGCCGATCCGAGGCCAATCCCAAGTCGGCCGGCAGGGGGGCTACACTGTCGCCAAAATGTCCATTACCAAAGAGGGGGAGTTGCCATGGCCTTGCTGAAGCCCTTGGATGCTGCGTGGCTGTATGTGGACACCACCGAAACGCCCATGCATGTGGGGTGTTTGGCGATCTTCTCGCTGCCGGACGATGCACCCGAGCACTTCATCAATGATCTGTTCGAGCACCTGCGGGATACCCCCAGCTTTGCTGCGCCCTTCAACCAGCGCCTGAAGAATCCCCGCCTGAAGGGGGTACTGCCCTCCTGGGAGACCGCGTACAAGATCGATCTCGACTACCACCTGCGGCATTCCGCGCTGCCCAAGCCGGGCGGCGAGCGTGAGCTGGGGATTCTGGTGTCGCGGCTGCACTCCCACCCGATGGACTTCAACCGACCCTTGTGGGAGGCGCACATCATCGAGGGGCTGGAGAACGATCGTTTCGCGCTCTACATGAAGATGCACCACTCGTTGGTCGACGGCGTTGGCGGCATGCGCATGCTGCAGAAGATGATGGTGCCCGACCCCAAGGCCTCCGCGTTGCCGCCGCCCTGGGCGATTGGCCGCGGGCCACGAAAGCCGCGCGCGCCGAAGGCCCGCGGGCCATTGATGCAGGCATTGACGCAGGCCGCGCATCAGCAGTTCGAGACCGCGCCACAGGTGGGCAAGGCATTGGGGCGGCTGGTGGCCGAGCACTTCAAGGGCAGCAACACCGCCGAGGCGCTGCCCTTCGGGGGGCCGCCGTCCATTCTCAATCGTCGGGTATCCGGGCAGCGGCGCTTCGCCACCCAGTACTACCCGCTGGAACGGGTGAAGGGCGTCGCCAAGGCCGCTGGGGTCACGGTCAACGACGTCTTCCTGGAGCTGTGTGCGGGCGCCATGCGTCGCTATCTGGACGAGATCCAGGCCCTGCCAGAGCAGCCGTTGACGGCGGGCATCCCGGTGTCGATCCGGCCGGCCGATGATGATGAGGCCGGCAATGCCATCAGCTTCATCATCGCCAACCTCAACACCCATCTGGCCGATCCGCTGACCCGGCTGCGCTCCATTCATCGTTCCACCGAAGTGGCGAAGCAGCACCTGCAGCAGTTGCCCAAGGCGGGCCTGGAGAACTACACCGCACTGTTCATGGCGCCGTTCATCCTGCAGTTGCTGGCCGGCCTCGGGGGCAAGACCCGGCCGATGTTCAACGTCACCATTTCCAACGTGCCGGGCCCCACCGAGCCGCTCTACTTCAACGGCGCCCGACTCGAGCAGATGTATCCGGTGTCCCTGCTGTCACACGGACAGGGCCTCAACATCACGGTGCTGAGCTACGCCGGACAGTTCAATGTGGGTCTGACCGGTTGTCGCGACACCCTGCCACACATGCAGCGTTTGGCGGTCTACATGGGCGAGGAGCTGCAGTTGCTCGAACAGCTCACCGGCCTGAAGCGCAAGACGCCGCGGAAACGCTCAGCCGCCCGCTGAGCCGGTCGCCGGCGGGGCGGTGGCGCTGCCATCGCCCCACAGGTGCACGCCGTACTTGTAGTAGCCGGCCACATTGGCCAGCCGGACATCGCTGTCACTGGCCACCGGCAACACTTCGCCATCCAGCTGGCTCGCCAGCATCGGCGCCAGTACCTGGCCGCCGCCGCCGGTGATGACGATGGCATCGATATCCCAGTCGTCGGTCCACAGGCGATTGGCGTCGCTGGCGATGCGTTGTGCCAGCGCCTGGAAGGCCTGCTGCACCACCGGCGCGATGTCGTAGCTCTTACCGCGGATCTTGATGTTGCCGCGGGCGACCGCGTCGTACAGGCGGAACAGCTCCACCGTCACGCCAGACTTTTCCTGCAGCCAGGTGGCCACCTGGGTGTAGGCGCTGGAAATGCCTGCGTCAGTCGAGACGCTGCCGCGTTCCGAGTACTTGCTGCGATCACTGATGGTGAAGTCGGCGGTGCGGAAGCCGACATCGACGATGCCGATCTTCTGCGTGAGGAACCGCTGGGAAGCCGGTTTGCCCAGGTCATTCAGCATCAAGTTAAACAGGCTGCCGAAGGGCTGCGGCACCACCCGCACCTGTTCGATGTAGAGCTGCTTTTCCTCGCGACGGCCGTCTGGGTGTACCGCCGTTAGCGCATGGCGGCCCTTCAGCAGCGCAGTGATGGCGTCGCGATAGCGTCGAAAGAAGCTGATCGGTAGGCCGGTCACCAGGCGAATCGGCTCGCCATCCGGTGCGAAGGGACTGAGGCCGGCCAGCGCCAGTTGCTTGGCATGTTTGGACAGGAACTGCTGAGGGTCGAGGGTGAACTGGCGTCCGCGCGACTGGCTCTCCGCCAGGTCGCCGACGAAGAACGCCTCCTCGCCCAGTTTGAAGTGCCGGGGATGCTGCTTCTGCCCCGACAGCAGTGCCTCGGAGAACGGGGCCTCGTTGGCCTCGCCGATCACCGACTTGAAGATCTGGGACTGTCGTCCGTCCGTGGTCTTGGTGTAGCCGAAGCCGATATCCGCTGCCAGCACTTTCACCGCGCCGCTCCTTTCCTGACTGAGGTCCCCGAAGTGCCCGGGTTGTAGCACGCGCCCCAAAGAGGGTCAAAAGCCGCAGTCGCCGCGCGATTTGCGGCCGTGTTGCCTAGAATGGCGCCCATGGGACTCTCCTTTACCAAGATGCACGGCGCCGGTAACGATTTTGTCGTCATCGATGCCACCCGGGCGCCATTCCAGCCCACACCGGAACTGCTGCATCGCCTGACCGACCGCCGTTATGGTGTCGGCTGCGACCAGGTGCTGGTGGTGGAGGCGCCAGGCACGCCCGATGTCGACTTCGATTACCGCATCTTCAATGCCGACGGGTCCGAGGTGGGGCAGTGCGGTAATGGGGCGCGTTGTCTTGCCGCCTTTGTCAGAGCCCAGGGCTTGTCGGCAAAGGATCAGCTGCGGGTGCGCACCCAGACCCGTGTGTTGGAACTTCAGCATCTGCCCGATGGCCGGATTCGCGTGAATCTTGGGGCGCCCCGTTTCGCGCCCGACGAGATCCCGATGACCCTCGCTTCGGCGCCGTTTGCAGTGACGCTGGATGGCTTTGGCACGGTGACCTTCGATGCCGTGTCCATGGGCAATCCGCACGCGGTGATCCGGGTTGACGATGTCGAACAGGCGCCGGTGACGACGCTGGGGCCGGTGCTGCAGGCGCACGCGGCGTTCCCGCAGTCGGTCAACGTCGGCTTCCTGCAGGTGCAGAGCGGCGGTCATGGACGTCTCCGGGTGTATGAGCGCGGCGCCGGTGAAACCCTGGCCTGCGGCAGCGGCGCCTGCGCCGCTGCGGTGATCGGGCTTCGCCAGGGATGGTTCAGTGGCGATCAAGTGCACCTTCAGGTGCCGGGGGGCGCGCTGGAGGTGGAATGGCTGGGCGGCGATCAGCCGGTCTGGCTGACCGGACCGGTGGAAACCGTCTTTCAGGGAGAATTGACGTGAGTGAAGTGGAAAGTCGCGACGACAAGGCGAACGCCGAGGTGGCCACGCCAGCGCTTGATGAGGCCGCGGTGCTGGCCTATCTACAGGCGCATCCGGATCTGCTGAGCCGCCATCCCGAGGTGCTCGAACAGGTGGAGCTTCGTCACCGCGCAGGCTCCGCGGTGTCCCTGATGGAGCGCCAGGTTGATCTGTTGCGTGCGCGCAATGAGCAGCTGCAGTCGCGGCTGTCCCGGCTCACCGATGCTGCGCGCGACAATGAGGGCCGCGCCGGCAACGTGCATCGGCTTGCGCGCACGCTGATTCGTGCGCCGTCGATGGCAGCGGTGGCGGCCGGATTGCGACAAGTGCTGCGAGAGGAATTCGATATCCCTGAGGTATTCATCGGACTCAACAGCGCCTACTACAAGCGCAACGATATCGAGGGACTGACGCCGATCGAACCCGACAGCAAGATCGCCCGCGCCTTCGAGAACTTCTTCCGCACCCGTCTGATCGAATGCGGCCCGATCGGTGAAGCCAAGGCCAAGCTGCTGTTTCCGCGGGCGGCGACCCTGCCCCTGTCGGCGGCGGTGGTGCCGCTGGAGAAGGAGAAGTATCTCGGCATGCTGGCCTTTGGCGCCGCCGATGCCGAGCGCTTCCAGCCCCGCCAGGGCAAGCTGTTCCTCGAAATGATCGCGGAGCTGGTGGCCGCGGCCGTGCGCGCACGGTTGGGCTGATGGCGAGCGCGACCGCCACCGCGTTCGCGCGGGCGGTGGACGCCCACCTCGCCATGCTGCGCGACGCCCGCCGCGCCTCGCCGCACACCGTGGCCGCGACGGCGCGCGATCTCGGCGCGTTCATGGCCTACTGCACCCAGGCCGGTATCGATGATCCCGAGCGCGTCAGCGTGCATCAGGTCCGGGGCTGGATGACCCGTCTGCACCGCGACGGCCATCAGCCGGTCAGCCTGCAGCGCTATCTGTCGTCGGTACGGGGGTTCTACCGACATCGACTGCAGCAGGGCCTGGCGACGGCCAATCCGGCGGTCGGTGTACGCGCCCCACGACATCGCCGCAAGCTCCCCGATGTGATCGATGCCGAGCGCCTGGGGCAGGCACTGGCGGCACCCGCAGTCGACCCGCGCGACTGCCGAGACCAGGCCTTGGTGGAGGTCTTCTACAGCACCGGCCTTCGTCTGGCTGAGCTGCAGGGATTGGATGCCTCCCAGGTCGACGCGGGCCAGACCGAGCTGCGGGTACTGGGCAAGGGGCGCAAGGAACGGGTGGTGTGGCTGGGGCGCCAGGCGCGCGCGGCGATCGACGCCTGGCTGACGGTGCGCGCCGCCTGGCGACGCGGCGATGAAGCCGCCCTGTTTCTCAATCCGCGCGGCAGCCGGCTGTCGCGCACGGGCGTGGCGCAAGCCCTCAAGGGCTGGGCGGCGCGGCGCGGTCTGGGCGCGCACCTGCATCCGCATCGTCTCCGACATGCCTTTGCCACGCACATGCTGGAAGAATCCGGCGACCTGCGGGCGGTGCAGGAACTGCTGGGACACGCCAACCTCAGCACCACACAGATCTACACCCAGGTGGAGTTCCGGCAACTGGCGGAGGTTTATGACCGCAGCCACCCCAGGGCCCGCAAGTCGGGCAGCGGCGACGCCTGAGGGTGCCTTGAATCCCTGCCCGATGGCCCCACCCTTGCCGATCAGGCCAGAAGGAAGCGCGTGATGAAACAGTTCGACGGCACCACCATTCTCTGCGTCCGCAAGGACGGCAAGATCGCGATTGGCGGCGATGGTCAGGTGTCCATGGGCAACACCTGCATCAAGGGCAATGCCCGCAAGGTCCGACGTCTTTACCACGACAAGGTCATTGCTGGGTTTGCCGGCGGTACGGCCGATGCATTCACCCTGTTCGAGCGCTTTGAAACCAAGCTGGAACAGCATGGCGGGCAGCTGTTGCGGGCAGCCGTGGAGCTGGCCAAGGACTGGCGCACCGACCGTGCCCTTCGCCGGCTGGAAGCCCTGCTGCTGGTGGCCGACCGCGAGACCGCGTTGATGATTACCGGTAACGGCGATGTCATGGAGCCGGAAGCGCACGGCGTGATGGCGATCGGCTCCGGCGGCGCCTATGCCCAGGCGGCGGCCCGCGCGTTGGTAGCTTCCACCGATCTCAGTGCCCGTGACATCGTTGAACGCGCCATGCATATCGCCGCCGACATCTGCATTTACACCAACCACTCGCTGACGCTCGAGAGCTTCGAATGACCCCCGATACCGGTACGCCCATGACCCCCCGCGAAATCGTCGGCGAACTCGACAAGCACATCATTGGGCAGGGCAGCGCCAAGCGGGCGGTGGCGGTGGCACTGCGCAACCGTTGGCGGCGTGCGCGCGTGGAAGGCCCGATGCGGGCCGAGATCTCGCCCAAGAACATCCTGATGATCGGCCCCACCGGGGTCGGCAAGACCGAGATCGCACGTCGGCTCGCCAAGCTCGCCAATGCGCCGTTCATCAAGGTCGAGGCCACCAAGTTCACCGAAGTGGGTTACGTCGGCAAGGATGTCGACGCCATCATCCGAGACCTCGTGGATGTTGCCATCAAGGACACCCGTGAGCAGGCCATGCGCCAGCACCGGGGCAGCGCCGAGGCAGCAGCCGAAGAGCGGGTGCTGGACGTGCTGCTGCCACCGCCGCAGGACTTTGGCGAGCCGTCGAGCACGCGCCAGAGCGAGAACGGCGCCGCGCGCCAGGTGTTTCGCAAGCAGCTGCGCGAAGGCAAGCTCGACGACAAGGAGATCGACATCAAGCTCAGCGGCGCCACCCCCAACGTACAGCTGATGGGGCCGCCGGGCATGGAGGAAATGACCCAGCAGCTGCAGTCGATGTTTTCCAATCTCGGCGGCGGGAAGCCGCAGACGCGCAAGATGAAGATTCGCGATGCCTTGCGCCAGCTCACCGATGAGGAGGCAGCCAAGCGTGTTGACGAAGATGCCATCCGCAACGCTGCCGTGCAGCGGGTGGAGGAGCACGGCATCGTCTTCATCGATGAGATCGACAAGGTCTGCCGGCGCGCTGACAGCTATGGCGCGGATGTGTCGCGCGAAGGGGTGCAGCGTGACCTGCTGCCGCTGATCGAAGGCAGCACCGTGACCACCAAGTATGGTGCTGTGAAAACCGACCACATCCTGTTCATCGCCTCCGGCGCCTTCCATCTGGCCAAGCCCTCCGACCTGGTGCCGGAACTGCAGGGGCGCCTGCCGATTCGGGTCGAGCTGGAGCCGCTCAAGACGGAAGACTTCGTGCGCATCCTCACCGAGCCCGATTACGCGCTCACCGAGCAGTATCGTGCCCTGCTGGCCACCGAGGGTGTGCAGGTCCGGTTCAGCCCCGAGGGTGTTCGGCGGCTCGCCGAGATTGCCTGGCAGGTCAATGAAGGCACCGAGAACATCGGCGCGCGTCGACTGCACACCGTGATGGAGCGGCTGATGGAAGAGCTCGCGTTTGAGGCGCCCGACCGCGACGGCGCTGAAGTGTTGATCGACGCCGCCTACGTCAATCAGCGACTGGACGCCTTGGCCAGCGACCAGGACCTCTCTCGCTACATCCTTTGATCCGTGATGACCCAGGTGGTGGCTCTGAAGGCGCGGCGTGCATCGAAGCGACTCGACATCCGCTTCGACGATGGCCGCGAGGCCAGCCTGGACTTCGAGTACCTGCGGGTCTACTCACCGAGTGCTGAACTTTGGGGCCATGGCCGCCGTGAGCCCATGCTGGTCGGCGGCAAGCAGGAGGTTGGCATCCAGCGGATCGAGCGGGTCGGGCACTACGCGGTACGCCTGGTGTTCGATGATGGCCATGACAGCGGGCTCTACAGCTGGGATGTGCTGGACCGTCTCGCCCGCGACCATCATCAACTGTGGCCGCGCTATCTGGCGCGTCTCGCCGAGGCGGGGATGCGGCGCGATCGTGACGTGGTGACGCTGCGGGCGCTGCTCCCGGATTGAGGGACAGCCGTCAATGCCGGGTGGGGCGGCTACAATGGCCGCTCGATTCCCCGTGGGGCGGTCAATGGCAGGCGAGCGCGACGGCACAACGCATTTCGGCTTTGAGCAGGTGCCGGTGCAGGACAAGCAACGGCGGGTGGCCGGGGTCTTCACCTCGGTGGCGCGCAAATACGACGTGATGAACGATCTGATGTCGTTCGGCATTCACCGTATCTGGAAACGTTTTGTAATCGACCTGGCCGGGTTGCGGCCAGGCGAGCGGGTGCTCGATGTCGCCGGTGGTACCGGCGATCTCACCCGCGCCTTCGCGCGGCAGGTGGGCGATCAGGGGCTCGCCGTGCTCTCCGACATCAACGCCGCCATGCTCGGGGAAGGGCGTGCCCGCCTCATCGACGATGGGCTGGTGAAGGTGCCAGTGGCGCAGGCCAACGCCGAGTGCCTGCCTTTTGCCGATGAGAGCTTTGACTGCATCACCATCGGTTTCGGGCTGCGCAACGTCACCGACAAGGAGGCCGCCCTGAGGTCCATGCGGCGCTGCCTCAAGCCAGGCGGGCGATTGATCGTGCTGGAGTTCTCCAAGCCGGTTCTGGCGCCGCTGTCCAAGGTCTATGACCAGTACTCCTTCCGGCTGTTGCCGATGATGGGACGTCTGGTGGCCAATGACGCGGATTCCTATCGCTATCTGGCAGAGTCCATCCGCATGCATCCGGACCAGGAAACCTTGAAGGGCATGATGGCGTCAGCCGGGCTCGACCGCGTGCAGGTCTACAACCTCACCGGTGGCATCGTCGCGGTCCACCGTGGATACCGTCTCGAATGACCCCCATGCCGCTGGCGGCGGCCGTCGAGGTCGCGCTGAACCGCTTTCTCAACCTGGAGCCGGCTGCGCGCGAGGCGCTGGGCGCGCTGGAAGGTCGTCGCGTTGCGGTGCGTCTGCTGCCGATGGGCTGGCGGCTGGTGTTCGATCTGTTGCCGGGCACCGTGCGGGTCGGCGCCGACGAGACCGAGCCGGCTGCTGACGCCGAGGTTGAAGGCAGCGTTGTGCAGATGGCGCTGCGTGCCGCGGAGATGGCACGCGGAGCGCCGTTTTCGGCCCAGGGCCTGCGGGTGCGCGGCGATGCCGAATTATTGCGCCAGTTCGCGGCCATCGTTGGCGATGTGGGTGTCGACCTCGAGGAGTGGCTTGCGCCCTGGCTCGGCGGTGCTGCCGCGCACCGGGCCACCGGCCTGCTCAAAGGCTTTTTTGCTTGGGGCCAGCAGGCCGTCCAGACCCTCGGGCTGAACACCGCCGAATACCTGCGTGAGGAGACCTACGACCTGGCGCGTCGCGAGGATGTGGAGGAATGGATGGACCGTGTTGACCTGTTGCGTGATGGCGTCGACCGCCTGGAAGCACGGCTGCTGCGTCTGGAACGTGCGGGGCTGCCACGGTGAGCGCCGTCGCACGGCTCTGGCATATCCACGCCACCGTTCGTCGCTTCGGCCTGCGGGAGTTCTTCAACGGCAAGCCGTCGGCGGATCCGCGACCCCGCGGCGAGCGGCTGCGGCTGGCACTGGAGCATCTCGGCCCGGTGTTCATCAAGTTCGGTCAGGCGCTGTCGACCCGCCCCGACATCGTGCCACCGGACATCGCGCTGGAGCTTGCCAAGCTGCAGGACCGGGTGCCGCCGTTCCCAGTGGATCAGGCCCGCGCCATCATCGAGCGCAGCCTTGGTCGTCCGGTGTCCGAACTGTTCGCCAGCTTCGACGACACGCCGATCGCCGCCGCCTCGGTGGCGCAGGTGCACGGTGCGCGCCTGCACGGCGAGGGGGGGCAGCCCGGCATGTCGGTGGTGGTCAAGATCATCCGTCCCGGCATCGAGCCTCGGGTACGCAAGGACATCGCCCTGCTGCACAGTCTGGCCGCCTGGGCCGAACGCTTGTCGCCGATGGCGCGGCGGGTGCGCCCGCGCGCGGTGGTTGCCGAGTTCGAATCGATCCTGCTCGACGAGCTCGACCTGATGCGGGAGGGTGCCAACTGCAGCCAGTTGCGGCGCAACTGGCTCGGCAGTCCGCTGATCTACCACCCGGTCGTGTTCTGGGAGTACACCCGGCCAGACGTGTTGGTGATGGAGCGGATCGAGGGGATCTCGATCCGCGAGCTCGACCGGCTGCGGGCCCTTGGCGTGGACTTTCAGGTGTTGGCTGAGCGCGGGGTGGAGATCTTTTTCAAGCAGACCTTCCGCGACAATTTTTTCCATGCCGACATGCACCCCGGCAATATCTTCGTGGATGCCTCTAAGCCGGCCGAGCCCAGCTATCTGGCGGTGGACTTCGGTATCGTCGGCACGCTGACGCCGCAGGACCAGCGGTATCTCGCAGAGAACTTTCTCGCCTTCTTCAACCGCGACTATCGGCGGATTGCCGAGCTGCACCTGGAGAGTGAGTGGATTCCGCCGGGTACCCGCGTGGAGGCTTTCGAGGCGGCCATCCGCACCATCTGCGAACCCATTTTCCAGCGCCCGCTGAAGGACATTTCCTTTGGCTTCTTCCTGCTGCGGCTGTTCCAGATCGCACGGCGTTTCAACTACCAGGTGCAGCCGCAACTGGTGCTGCTGCAGAAGACCTTGCTGCAGGTCGAAGGGCTCGGGCGACAGCTCTATGACGAGCTCGATCTGTGGAAGACCGCCAAGCCGATCATGGAGGAGTGGATGCGGGCGCGTATCGGGCCGGCCGCCTTTGTCGAGAAGGCCCGCTACCAGCTGCCGCTGCTGACACAGTCGCTGCCGCTGCTGGTGGAGCGGACCCTGCGCGGCCTCGAACGTGGTGAGGGCTGGGCCGGCGCGGCCGGCCTCCGACAGCAACAGGCCCTGATGCACACCCTCGAAGCCAACGGCCGCCGCGACCGCTGGATGATCGCCAGCGGTAGCGCGCTGCTGTCCGCCGCCGTGCTGTTGCCGCCGCTACTGACCGGGGCAGTGTCGCCTTGGCTGCCGGGTGGCCTGCTGGCACTGGCCCTGTTCTCGGCCTGGCGTGCCTTGAGGAGATCTTGAGATGAGCTGGTCGCGGGTGCTCGGAACGGGGAGTTATCTGCCCGCCCGGCAGGTACACAACACCGAGTTGCAGGCGCGGATCGACACCTCCGACGAGTGGATTTTCTCGCGCACCGGAATCCGCTCCCGCCATGTTGCCGCCCCCGGAGAGGGTACGGTCGATCTGGCCGCCGTGGCGGCGGAGCGGGCGCTGGAAGCGGCTGGGTTGGCGGCCGCTGATATCGACCTCATCGTGTTTGCCACCACCACGCCGGATATGGTGTTTCCCTCCAGCGCCTGCCTGCTTCAGGCCCGCCTCGGGGCAGCGGGCGCGGCTTTTGACGTACAGGCGGTCTGTACCGGCTTCCTCTATGCCCTGTCGATCGCCGACAAGTTTGTCGCCAGCGGGCAGGCGCGGCATGCGCTGGTGGTCGGCGCCGAGGTGTTCTCACGTCTGCTCGACTGGAGCGACCGCCGCACCTGCGTGCTGTTCGGGGATGGCGCAGGTGCCGTGGTGCTGGGGCGCAGCGACACCCCGGGAATCCGTTCGACCCACCTCCACGCCGATGGCACCCAGGCACACATTCTGCAGGTGCCCGGCCATCTTACCGAAGGGCAGATGCAGACCCACGCGGTGGTACACATGGATGGGCAGGCGGTGTTCCGGTTTGCCGTGCGCGCGCTGGAGTCCGTGTGCCGCGAGGCGCTGGAGGCCAACGGCCTGCAGGGCAACGATATCGACTGGCTGGTGCCGCACCAGGCCAACGAACGCATCATCCTGGCCACCGCCGACAAGCTGGGGCTGCCGCGCGAGCGCGTGGTGGTGGCGCTGGAGCACCAGGGCAACACCTCCGCGGCATCGGTGCCGCTGGCGCTGGACGCCGCGGTACGCGACGGGCGTATCCAGCGCGGTCAGCGCGTGCTGCTGGAAGCGGTCGGCGGCGGCATGACCTGGGGCGCCGCCCTGATCGAGTGGTAGGCCAGCGTCGCGCCGTTCCCGGCGCGACACCACCAGGCCCTTGAGCAGATTCAGGGCTTCATAGAGGGCGTAGTCCTTCTCGGCCAGCGTCTCTTCCTCGATGAACTCGGACTTCGACTTGCCGTTGTCGCCGTTCTCGTTCTTGAGGCTGCCGCGAAGGTCGGCCTCCGTGATCGGCTCGAAGCCCTCTTCACGGTCATCGGACACCGTCAACGGACGAATGGTCACGTCCGGTTCGATGCCATCGGCCTGAATGCTCCGCCCAGACGGGGTGTAGTAGCGTGCGGTGGTCAGCTTGATGGCCGAGGCGTCGGTCAGCGGCATGATGGTCTGCACCGAGCCCTTGCCGAAGCTCTTGGTGCCGACAATGATCCCGCGCCGCTGGTCCTGCAGGGCGCCAGCAACAATTTCCGAGGCACTGGCCGAGCCGGCGTTGATCATCACCACGATGGGGGCGCCGTTGAGCAGATCACCCTTCTCGGCACGGAATTCGCGCCCGCTGGCCTTGTCGCGCCCGCGGATGGAGACCACCGCGCCACTGTTGAGGAAGGCGTCGGAGACGTCGACCGCAGCATCGAGCACGCCACCCGGGTTGTTGCGCAGGTCCAGCACCAGGCCGTCGAGGGCACCGCCTTCGGCGTCCTTGCTGAGCTTGTCGAACTGCTGCTTCAGCGAGCGACCGGTTTCGGTGGTGAAACTGCTGATGCGCAGGTAGCCGAGCTTGGGCGCCAGCAGGCGCCCGCGTACGCTGGTGACGCGGATAATGTCACGGGTGAGTTCCAGGTTGACCGGCTGCGGTACGTTCTCGCGGGCGATCACCAGCTTGATCTTGGTGCCGGGTTCGCCCCGCATCAGGTCGACGGCCTCTGACAGTTCCATGCCCTTCACCGGCTTGTCGTCGATCTTGACGATCAGATCACCGGGCTGCACACCGGCGCGGGCGGCCGGGGTCTCGTCAATCGGGGACACGACGCGGACAAAGCCGTTGTACATCTGGACTTCGATGCCAAGCCCACCGAACTTGCCGCTGGTGGCGATCCCCATGTCCTTGAACTCGTCGGCATCGAGAAAGGCGGAGTGCGGATCGAGCCCGGTGAGCATGCCGCGTACCGCGTTTTCCAGCAGGGTCTTGTCGTCCACCTCTTCGACGTACTCGGTTTTCACCCGGTTGAGGATTTCGACAAAGGTCTGCAGGTCCTGCAGCGGCAGGCTGTCGGCAGCCGCGTTGCCGCGGTCAGCCAGCACGCCGTGGGTCAGCGACAGGCCGGTGCCAAGCAGAACACCCGCGGCCAGGGCCAGCGAGGTACGGGAAATCAGGGACATGACGAGGGTCCGATAAACATGGAATGCCGGGTCGGCGCCCGGTGCGGCGACGATAGCACAGGGTCGCCGGGGCGGGCCGTCTGTCCCGTTTCAGCGCGCCAGCCAGGGGCGCGGGTCGATGGCGCTGCGACCCTTGCGAATCTCAAAGTAGATGCCGCTGTCGCGATGCCCGCCGCTGGTGCCTGCGCGGGCAATCCGGCTGCCCGCGTCCACCCACTGGCCCAGTTTGACGTCGGCCGCATCGGCGTGTCCGTAAAGGGTGTAGTAGCCGCCGTCGTGTTCCAGAATGACCATCAGCCCGTAGCGATGCATCCAGCCGACGTAGGCCACCCGGCCGGCCGCGGCAGCGCGTACCGCAGTGCCTTTGGGGGCCGCCAGCCACTGACCCTTCCAGCGCAGCTGGGTGCCGCTCTTGGTCTGGCCGAAACGGGCCAGTACACGACCCTGCACTGGCGCAATCAACTGCCCCCGTGACTGCGCGAAGGGTTTCGCCTTGCCAGGGGGCTTCAGTGGGATGTCAGCGAGGATGTTGGTCAGTGAGTCGAGCAACTTCTGGACCGCCGCCTCGTCGCGCTGCAGCTGCTTGAGCGTGGCGCCCTGGTCACCGAGGCGCGCCTCAAGTTCGCTCACCGCGCTCTGACGCTCGGTTTTTCGCCGGTCGAGGCTGGCCACGGTGTCCGCCTGCTCGGCACGTGAGGCCGCGAGCGCCTCGCGCGCACGGCTCAGGTCGGCCTCGCGCTGGCGCAGGGTTTCCACCTCGCTACGCAGCATGGCGATGCGGTCTGCCTGCGCGCGGTTGAGATAGCCGAAGAAGTGCATCACCCGGGACAGGGTTTGCGCATCGTCCTGATTGAGCAGCAGCCGTGTTTGCGCGCTGTCGCCCATGCGGTGGGCCATGCGCAGGGTGTCGCCCAGCGCGGCCTGTTGGGCCTGCACCCGCGCCGCGGCGGCGGTCTGCGCGACCTGTGCGGCGCGCACCGCCTCAGCCTGCTCGTTCAGCCTGCGGTCAAGCCGGGCCAGCGCGCGCTCGGCGTCGGCGATTTCCTGCTCGACCTGTTGAACCTCGTGCTGCAGGCGGTCCTGGCGTCGGCGATCATTACGGATCTCTTTGTTGACGGCCTCGATGCGCGCTTGCACCGCCGCCAGCTGGCGCTCGGTTTCCGCAATTTTCCGGGCATCCTGTGCCCAGCCCGGCAGGGCGAACACGGCACACAGGGCCAGGAGCAGGGTACGGATCATGCGATAATCGTATAACGACTCCGCTGTCTTGCCCTGCCCATGGATCTGTTCCTGACCTTTGTTGCCAACCATCCCCTGCTGTTCGCCGCGCTGGCGGTGGTCATCCTGCTGCTCATCGCGAACGAGGTGCATGGCGGACTGACCGCCGGCAAGCGCCTGTCGGCGACCGAGGCGGTCCGATTGATCAATGATCGCGATCCGTTGGTGATCGACGTCCGCCCGGCCGGTGACTTCAAGAAAGGCCATCTGCTGCATGCCCAAAGCGTGCCGCTGACCAAGCTCGACGGTGAAATCAGCCGGCTTGGCAAGAATCCTGCTCGTCCCGTGATCATCTACTGCGCGCTGGGCAGCAGCAGCCTGACCGCCGCACAGAAGCTGAAAAAGGCGGGCTTGCAAGAGGTCTACTCGCTGCGCGGGGGAATCAACGGCTGGCTCAACGCCAATCTGCCGATCACGGCGCGATAGGGAACTGCCATGCAACCGGTCCTGATGTACACCACACGGGTCTGCCCGTTCTGCCAGATGGCGAAGCGTCTGCTGGCCACCAAGGGGGTCACGCCCGAGGAAGTCCGCATCGACGAAGACGCCCAGCGGCGTGACGAGATGATGCAGCGTACCGGGCGCCGCACGGTGCCGCAGATCTTCATCGGGGATACCCATGTCGGCGGTTTCGATGACCTGGCCGCGCTGGAGCGCGCCGGCGGCCTCGATCCACTCCTTCAGAAGGCTTCTTAATTCATGAGCGATTCTCCCAAACACAACCCCGGACCCCACCCTGCCGCCGGCGCCGACCCGGCCGCCGCTGCGGGCCGTCAGGTGCTGTTGCAGAAAATCTATGTCAAGGACGCTTCCATCGAAGTGCCCCAGGGCCCGGCGATCTTCACCCGTGCCTGGCGGCCCGAGGTGGATGTGCAGGTCAACACCAAGGTGGACGAACTGCAGCAGGACAGCTTCCAGGTTCAGATCGTGCTCACCGTCACCGCCAAGCTCGGTGAGGATGTGGCGTTCCTGGTGGAGGCGCATCAGGCCGGCATCTTCACCGTGAAGGGCTTCGACAATGCCGGTGAGCGGGCCGCCATCCTGGGGGGCTATTGCCCAGGCCTGATCTTCCCCTTTGCCCGCGAAACCATTGCCGATCTGGTGCAGCGTGCCGGCTTCCCGCAGCTGCTGCTGCAGCCGATCAATTTCGAGGCGCTGTTCCTTGAGCATCAGCGCAAGCGTCAGGCGGAAGCCGCAACCGCGGACACACCCGCCACCACCCACTGATGGCGGGCATGCCAAGCCACGCGATGGCGGTGCTGGGCGCCGGCTCCTTCGGCACCGCACTGGCCATTCACCTGGCGCGGCGTGGCAGCGAAACTCTGCTTTGGGGGCGGGATACCGAGGCCATGGCGGCCATGCAATCGGCCCGCGAGAATGCCCGCTACCTGCCGGGCTGCGCCTTTCCCTTGAAGCTGACCGCGCTGGCCGCATTGGACCAGGCGATTGCGCAGGCGGCCGATGTGCTGGTGGCCACGCCCAGCCATGCCTTACGCGGCATGTTGGAACAGCTGCAGCCCCTGCTTCGGCCCGGGCAGGGTGTGGCCTGTGCCTGCAAGGGGCTCGAACCCGGCAGTGGGCGTCTGGTGCATCAGGTGATTGAGGATGTGCTGGGCCCGGACGTGCCGCTGGCGGTGATCTCCGGGCCGACCTTCGCCAAGGAGCTGGGGCTGGGCTTACCGACCGCGGTCACGGTCGCCTCCGAACATGCCGACTTTGCCGATAAGTTGGCGCTGGAACTGCATGGCGACGGTTTCCGTGCCTACACCGCCGATGACCTGCCCGGCGTCGAGATTGGCGGCGCGGCCAAGAATGTCATGGCGATCGGGGTCGGCATTGCCGATGGCCTCGGACTCGGCGCCAATACCCGCGCTGCCCTGATCACCCGCGGTCTGGCCGAAATCATGCGCCTCGGAGAAGCCCTGGGTGCGCGGCCGGAAACCCTGATGGGGCTGGCCGGCATGGGCGATCTGGTGCTCACCTGCACGGACGACCAATCGCGCAACCGCCGCATGGGCCTGTTGCTGGCCAAAGGCCTCAGTGTGGAGGCAGCGATCGCCGAGATCCGGCAGGTGGTCGAGGGCATCAAGGCTGCACCCGAGGTGCTGCGCCTGGCGCGCGTGCATGGGGTGGAGATGCCGATCACCGAGACGGTGTCCGCCATTCTGCGCAGCGAAATCACCCCGGTGGAAGGTGTGCGGCGGCTGGCAACGCGCCCGGCCCGCGCCGAGCAGGAATAGCCGCTTACGCCGGACGGGCCTGTCCGCAGGCCCAGCAGGTCTCGAAACTGTCCGGCACCGGTTCGCCGCAGCGACAGCGCCATTCCTCGGTACCGCCGCGCCGCGTCCACTCCGCCAAAGCCGCGACCGCAGCCTCCTGCTGCCGGGGGTTGCGCAGCCGCACCCGCGGGTAGAGGTTCACCGGGAGCTCGCCGCGGCCGCCCCACAGGGGCAGATCCAGCAGATCCACCTCGATGCCGCGTTCCGCCAGAAAGTCACGCAGCAGATGCGCTTCCAGCGGGTCGGCGGCGAGGTAGAGCGTGGTCACGGGCTGCAAATCCAACAGCAGCGGACTATGCTGGCGGCCATCTTGATCGGAGACCGCGCATGCGACTCATTTCCGCCCTCACCGGGCTCACCCTGCTGATGTCGGCCCAGCTCGCGCAGGCCAGCGGCGCGGCGGTACTCGATGACACGCCCTCCGGTGCCGCGATGGTGGCCGATCTGGTCATCGTGCGGCCGCTGAGCCTGGTCGGTACGGTGCTGGGTACAGCCTTCTTCGTGGTCCAGCTGCCGTTGGCGGCGATCCAGCTCGACGTCGAGACGCCAGCCCGCAAGCTGGTGCTGGAACCCGCGCGCTACACCTTTGTACGGCCCCTGGGTCGCATCGAGTAGCGCATCGGCGGCGCTCACGGCGCCGCCACCCGTACGGTGCCGAGGCCCAGCGCCGCCGCGGCGTCGCGAATTGGCTGTTCGATGGTGGCAAGGTCGCCGACGATCACGAACACCGCATCGCGAATCGGCACCAGCTGCGCTTCCGCGGCGGCGGCAGCGTCGACACTGACCGACTGCACCTGTGGCACGTAGCGATTCCAATAGTCCTCGGCCACGTCGTAGGCCAGCGGGAACAGCAGCGAGTTGGCAATTTCACTCGTGGTTTCGTTGTCCCCGGGCAGGCCGCGCGTGAGGCTGTCGCGGGCGAACTGGACCTCCTCGGCGCTCAGCGGCTGTCCTGCGCGTGGGCCGTCGAGCACGGCCACCATCTCTTGCAGCGCCTCCACAGTCTTGTCGGCCTGCACCGGTGCGGTGGCCACCCAGGCCCGCTGTCCGGCGCTGTTACGCAGACCTGCGTAGGCGCCATAGCTCCAGTTCTTCTCGACCCGGAGCCGAGTGTTGAGCCGCGCAGAGAAGGAACCGCCAAGCGCCTGGTTGGCCACCTGCAGCGCGATCGCCTGTGGGTCGGTCAGCGCTGGCGCCAGCCGCGCGGCCAGCAGATACGACTGCGGCGCCTGCGGTCGATCCAGCAGCAAGACCTGCGCCGGTGGTGGTGATACCGGCGGTATGGGCAGCGACGGCAACGGCTCGGACGGCGGGGTCCATCCTCCGAGGTGGCGGTTGAGCAGCGGCTCCAGCGTTTGGCGGTCGGTATCACCGACCACCAGCAACTGGGCGTTGTCGGGCCGCAGCCAGTGGCGCTGGTACTGATGGAGATCATCCAGGGTCATCGCGGCAATCGATTCCGGTGTGCCACGGCCGATGCCCGACATTGCATAGGGGTGGTCGGCGCCGAACAGCGGTGCGGCATAGGCCCGGTTGGCGAGGCTGGCGGGATTGCTGAGGTCCTGGGCGATGGCGGCCTGCACGCGGGCCCGCAAGCGCTCGAAGTCGGCGGCGTCCATGCGCGGGCGCTGCACCACATCGGCGAGCAACGCCAGGCTGGGGTCCAGTCGCGAGCTGAGGGCATTGAGGGTCACGAAGGCGAGATCCAGATTGGCGCCGGTGCCGAGCTCGGCCCCGAGCCGGCTGGCCTCCGCTGCCAGTTCCAGCGCGTCGCGTTCGCCGGCCCCTTCGTCGAGCAGATCCAGCGTGAGTCCGGCGGTGCCGGGGGCTTGTCGGTGGTCGGCTGCCACCCCGCCGTCGAACAGCAGGGTGAACTGCACCACCGGCGCGGCATCGCGGGCTGCCAGGGCCACCCGAATGCCGTTGTTGAGCGTGAAATGTTCCAGCGTCGGCAACGCCAGGGGATCCGCGGGTGCCACCGGGGGCGGGGCACTGCGGTCGGCCCCTTCTGCAGCGACCTCACCCTCGGCGAACGGCTCAACGGTGAGGACGAAGCGGCCATCGGATAGCCAGCGACGCGCTACCTCGCGCACCGATTCCGGCGTTGCCTCGCGGATGCGCGTCAGCCAGGTGTCGACATGCCCGGGGTCGTCACAGTAGACCGAGGCCTGGGCCAGCATCGCCGCCTTGCCGCGATAGCCATCGATGCGCTCCAGCGCGCGCACCGCGCCGGCAAAGATTTCGGTTCGTGCGCGTTCCAGTTCCGCCGTCGTCGGGCCTTCTTCCAGAAAGCGGCCGAGCGCGGCGCGGGCACTGGCTTCCACAGCGGCTGTATCACCCCCGGGGCGGACCATCAGATCGATCACAAACTGTGCCGCGATCTCGGTGGGCAGCAGGTAGGCACTGGCGCGTGTGGCGCTCTGTTCGTCGTGAACCAGGCGATCGTAGAGGCGCGTGTTCTTGCCGCCTGCGATCAGGCCGGCGGCGAGTTGCAACAAGGTATGGTCGGCTTCGCAATAGCCCGGCACGTTCCACACCTGCATCTGCCGGGTCTGCGGCACGCGGTCCTGCATCAGGTGCCGGCTTTCGCCCTGGCGTGGCGCCACCCAGGCCTCCGCGCGCGACTGCGGCGGGCCGGCGGGGATGTCGCCAAAGTAGTGCTTAACCCGTGCCACCACGTCCTCGGTGTCGACGTCGCCGGCAATCACCACGGTGGCGTTGGCGGCGCCGTAGTGTGTTTCGAACCACTCGCGGACATCCGCCAGCGTGGCGGCGTTGAGATCGGCCTCGGAGCCGATGGTGGTCCAGGAATAGGGATGGCCTTCGGGCCAGGTGCGCTCGGCGATCACTTCCCACACTTGTCCGTAGGGTTGGTTTTCGCCCTGACGTTTTTCATTGAGAACGACCCCGCGCTCCTCTTCCAGCTTCGCCTGCGTCAGCGCCGGCAACAGGTGCCCCATCCGTTCCGACTCCAGCCACAGTGCCAGATCCAGCGCGCCCTTCGGCACGTTCTGGAAATAGTTGGTGCGGTCGTACCAGGTGGTGCCATTCATCTTGGTGGCGCCGATGGGTTCCAGCAGCTTGAACGGGTCGCCGTCGAAATGCGCGGTGCCCTTGTACATGAGGTGCTCGAACAGGTGCGCGAAGCCGGTGCGCCCCGGGCGCTCGTCCTTGCTGCCGACGTGGTACCAGACATTCACCGCCACCAGCGGCGCCTTGCGATCCTCATGCACGATCAGCGTCAGGCCGTTGGGAAGGCTATGCTTGCTGTAGGCGAGTGAGACCTCGGGCAGCGGTGGCAGTGCCGACGGCTTGACGGGTTCGGTACGGTGACCGGTGAAGCCGGCCGCGCAGGCGGTCAGACCGCACAGTGCGGTGGCGGTGCCGAGGACGCGAAGAGAATGCAACATGGGCAGAGAACTCATCCAGACCAGAGTCCCGAGTGTAGCGGCCGCCGCCAGCACCCGCCCTTCGGCGCTGACCGTGGATGCCACGAATGGACGCCTGCGCGGTGCCCGCTGGTGTCCTTCGCCGAATCGGGACGACCGGCCGGCCGGTGAGGTGATTTCGCTGTTGGTCATTCATGCCATCTCGCTGCCGCCGGAGCACTTCGCCGGCCGGGCGGTGGAGGATCTGTTCACCAATCAGCTCGATCCCAAGGCGCACCCCAGCTTCGAAAGCCTGCGCCAACTCAGAGTCTCGGCCCATCTGTTTCTGCGGCGCGCTGGCGCGCTGATGCAGTTTGTCGCGCTGCACGAACGCGCTTGGCATGCCGGAGTGTCCCGGTTCCAGGGGCGGGAGCGGTGCAATGACTTTTCCATCGGTATCGAGTTGGAGGGGTCTGATCATCGACCTTTCACGACCACCCAGTACCGTCGTCTTGCGGGGGTCACACGGGCGCTGCAGGAAGCCTTCCCCGCCATCACCCGAGACCGTATCGTTGGCCACAGCGATATCGCCCCGGGGCGCAAGACCGACCCCGGCCCGTATTTCGACTGGGCCCTGTACCGGAGCCTGCTATGACGCTGATCGGCATCCTTGCCGCCATCCTGTTCGAACGTGTGCTGGGGCAGTTGCCGGGCTGGGGCGATGCGCGGTTGATGCCATGGCTGCTGCGCAGCGCGGAGCGGCTGTTGCCGTGGCCGCCGATGTGGCGTCACCCCGGTATTCTGCTGCTGTGGATTGCGCTGCCGGTCTGGCTGGTGTGTGAGCTGCTGTCGGGCATTCCCAGTCCGGTGTTACAGGTATTGCTGTCGGCTGGGGTGTTGTTGCTGTGCCTGGGGCCGCGCGACCTGGCCGAGGATATTCATCGCCTGCAGGCGGCCCATGAGGCCGGCGACCAGGCGACCGAGCGACGCCTGATGCAGGCCCTGCGCTGGGACGCGCCGCAGCCCACGCCCTCGCACCGCTCGCTGCTTGGATCGCTGTTCATCCAGTCCCACGAACGTTTGTTCGGGGTGCTGCTGGGCTTTCTCGCGTTCGGCGCCGCCGGGGCGCTGGCCTACCGTCTGATCAGCCGCCTGCCGCTGCTTCTGCTGCAGCACCAGGGCGAGAGCCCCGCCCAGCAATGGGCTGACCGCCTGCACCAGGTGGTCGCCTTCGTGCCGGCGCGGGTCACCGCCTTGCTGTTTGGTCTTGCCGGCAGCCTCGATGACGCGCTGCGCTGCTGGCGTCGATTGGGGGAGGAGCAGCAGGTCTGGCACGCACGGACCTGGATTCTGCTGTCCGAGGTGTCGGCGGCGTCGGTCATGCGCGAGGAGGGCGATGGGGGTCCCGCGGTCCCCGGACGGCTGGACGACTGCCTCGACGAGGTGCTGCGCATGCAATGGCGGGCGCTGCTCATTCTGTTGGCGGTGTTTGCGGTGGGTTCCACCGGTTCCATGCTGTGACCCGCGCATTGGCGGCGCTGCTGTTGGCGTTCTGGACGGTGGCGGTCGGCGCCAACCCGCCGCGGGTGGTGACCTTGGCGCCCCACCTGGCGGAGCTGGTCTGCGCCGCCGGGGCCTGTGATCGCCTGGTGGCGGTTGCCGATTACACTGATCGTCCGCCGGAGGCCGCCGCACTGCCTCGGATCGGCGATGCCTTTCGCGTGTCGCTGGAGGCCCTGGTGGCACTGCGGCCCAGTCATGTCATTGCCTGGGAGGGGGGCACACCACCCGAGCGGGTGGCGCGACTGGAGAAGCTGGGGATTGCGGTGGTGATGGTCCGGATTCAGCGCCTGGAGGATATCGCCAGCGCCCTGCGGCAACTCGGCAGTCGTTTCGGCACTGCCTCGGTGGCCGATGCCGAGGCCACGCGTTTCCTTGATCAGCTTGAGACGCTGCGCGCCCGTTATGGTCAGGGGTCGCCGGTGCGTGTGTTCTATCAGGTGGATGTGGAGCCCGCGTTCACCATCAATGGTGACAGCCCGATCAGCGAGGCGCTGGCGCTGTGCGGCGCGGTCAACGTGTTCTCAGAGTTGCCGCGGCTGGCGATGGCGGTCAGCCGTGAACGCCTGGCGGTCACCGACATTGACGCGGTTGTCCATGCTGACGTCGACGCCGCGGCCGTGCGGGCCTTCTGGGCGGAATTGCCGTCGGCGCGTGGACGGACGCCGGCCTTCATCTCAGTGGACGTCAACCGCTTTGCACGCGCCAGCCCCGGCATGCTGGAGGTTCTGGGGCCGCTGTGCGGCGCGCTGGATGCGCTACGTTGAGGCCGGTCCGCGGCGCCACTCCACTTCCTGCCCGTTTTCCATTCGCGCCAATGCCCGGGCGCAAACGAACAGGTAGTCGGAGAGCCGGTTGAGATAGCGCATCGGGTTGGGCGCCAGTGGCTCACTGGCATGCAGCGTCCACACCGCGCGCTCGGCGCGACGCGCCACGGCCCGCCCCAGGTGGGCATGCGCGCAGGCAGGGGTGCCGCCCGGCATGATGAATTCCTTCAAGGGCGGGAGCGCATCGTTGAGCGCATTGAGCGATGCCTCAAGCGTCGCCACCTGCTCATCGGTGACCAGGGTGTGCCCAGGCATGGCGAGTTCACCGCCCAGACTGAACAGCTCCTGTTGGGTCCGCTCCAGCTGCTCGCGCATGGGCGCTGGCAGATCATGCGTGAGCACCAGGCCGAGGACGCAGTTGAGTTCGTCAACATCGCCCATGGCGGCCACCCGAGGGTGGGCTTTCGGCAGGCGATCACCGGTGGCAAGGCCGGTGGTGCCGCTGTCGCCGGTACGGGTCATGATCTTGGAGAGGCGGTGGCCCATGGACGGTTCCGGTTGAATCGAGGGGCGGTCGCAAGACCGCCCGTCGTGATAAGGCTAAGGCTGCCAATCGTAGCGCAGCGTGAGGTAGCCACTGGATCCGGGTGTGCGATAGCCATCGACCAGCTCGTAGGTCTTGTCGAGTAGGTTCTCGCCACGCAGTGCAAGTTGCAGCTCGGGGTTGAGACGCCAGCGAATGTCTGCATTGAGCAGGCCGTAGCCGCCCAGAGTGGCCTGATTGCTGTCCTCACGGCGGCCCTGGCCGAACACATCCACGCCCACCGTGACGGTGTCGAACCGATGCTGGACGGTGGCACTGAGAGACTTGTGGGATCGACGCACGAGTTTTCCGCCAGTCTGCTCATTCTTCGGGTCCTGCAGTGAGCCTGACAGCGCCACCCGCCATTGGCCGTCGTCGTACTGCCAGCTCAGCTCGGTGCCCTGGATGCGCGCGGTGGCGTTGTAGGGCACAAAGGTGACAGGGTCGAACAGGATGAAGTCACGGATGCGCAGGTCGAACAGGGCCACCGTGACGACCTGGTGGGCGCCCATCACCTGGCGCAGGCTCAGTTCGCTGCTCTTCGACTGCTCGGGTTCGAGGTCCGGATTACCGAAGTTGCCGAACAGATCGGTGAGATCCGGTTCCTTGAAGCCGGTGCCATACAGTGCTGCCACCCGGGTGCCCTCGCGCAGCCGATAGCCCAACTCGATGCTGCCGGTGGTGACATCGCCAAACTGCTTGTGGTCGGTGTAGCGCAGGGCTGCCATGCCGTCGAGCGCGCCCCACTGCGCACTGGCCTGGCCGAATACGGCCTTGCGACGGGTGCTTTCAACGGTGCTGCTGTCGCCGAAGCTGCTGAAGGTTTGGGCATCAATCTCGGATAGGCTGGTCAGGCCCCCGATCCGCAGATCGACGCCGGCCACCGTGCCGTAGGCCTCGACTTCCAGGCTGCGGCGTTCGACCTCGGTACTGCTGAACAGGTCAGGCCGTGTGATGTCATCGGGTTCGAGCTGCTCGATCAGGTCCAGTGCCTGTTGCCCGCTGACCCGAAGCGCCCAGTCAGACGGCAGCCTGAAGGTACCGCTGAGCTGGCCGACATCGCTGTCAAAATCCTGGCTGCGGTCACTGCCGAATCGAAGATACTCTGTGGTGCCGTTGGCCCATTGCTGTTGGACCTCGAACCGGTGTCCGCGCCACCCGGTGCTGCCCGACAGCACTGCCGTGGTGTTCTCGTGACCGGCACGGCGGCCGCCGCTGCGCAGCGGCGGAAAGCCGTCGATCTCCTGACGTTGAATGTTGGCGCTGAGACTGTGTGGTCCCCGGCGGACGCTGGCGCGCATGGCGCTGTCCCGTGTCCCGTAACTGCCCCCCTTGAGCGTGACGCCGGCACCCACGCCTTCTGTGGCCGTACGGGTGATGATGTTGACCACACCGCCAATGGCATCTGAGCCCCAGGCTGCGGAGCGCGATCCCTTGACCACCTCGATCCGTTCGATCGATTCCGGGGTCAAGTGCTGAATCAGCGCGTTGAGGAAGGTTTCGGTGGTGAAACGAACGCCGTCAATGAGGTAGAGGGTGTGGTCAGAGTTGCCGCCACGGATGAAGGCCGACACCTGCTGACCGGCACCGCCCGAGCGCGCAACATCGACGCCGGGAATGAAGCGCAACAGGTCGGCGATGTCGTTTGGCTGCAGCCGCTCTATGTCTTCGCGGCTGATCAGGGTGACCGAGGGGAGGGCGTCCTCCAGCGCGATCTCGGAGCGTGTCGTGGTGACAGTGACCGAAGACAGGGCAGAAGAGGATTCGGCCGCAGCCGAAAAAGACGAAAGCACGAGCGCCGTGGCGGCGCCCATCAACAACGGGGTTTTCATGTTCAAGCTCCCGGCCGCTGCATCCCCGCAGCGGTCCAACGCAAGTAAACACGCCCAAGGGCGCGCGCCTGTTGCAGGCCGGTCTCCGGGCTCGCGAGCCGTTCCTCGACGCCCTTCCCGGCCGGAGCCAGTGGGTGTGATGGTCGATTCTTCTCGCTTACCGTTGCGGGGGCAGCGCTGGCCTGTTCACCAGCTTCCCGTTTCAGCCGAAGGGCAACGCCCTGCAGCACCTGCGACGCGATCAGTATAAGTCAGACTGTGACAAGACAGGCTCACCCGGACGGGTGGGACGTGGGACAATAAGCGGCTCTGCTCTCGCTCATATCGCCCATGTACGCCGAACATCTTGAAACCGCCCACGCCGCCGCCGCAGCGGCCGCCGAACTGATCCGTCGCGCCTACCGTGGCAATTTCAAGGTGGAAACCAAGGCCGATGCCACCCCGGTTACGGAGGTGGATATCGCTGCCGAGCGTGCAATCCGTGAGGTCATCGCGGCTCGCTTCCCTGGACATGCCTTTTATGGCGAGGAGCTGGGACGTGGCGACACGGATGCTGAGTTCCTGTGGCTGATCGACCCCATCGACGGCACCAAGGCTTTCGTCCGTGGTTATCCCATGTTTTCCGTGCAGATCGCGCTGATGCACCGCGGCGAACTGGTGCTGGGCGTGTCCTGCGCGCCTTGCTGGAACGGGGGTGAGGGTGAGCTGGCCTGGGCGGTCAAGGGGCAGGGCGCTTGGCTCGACGGCGAGCGCATCACGGTCAGTCAGGTTGATCAGCTGCCGCAGGCCACCCTGTCGCTGGGCAATCTGGCGCGCCTTGCGCAGTCTCCGGGCTGGGCCGTGCTCGGCAGCATCATCCCGCAGCTGCACCGCATCCGTGGCTATGCGGATTTCCTGCACTATCATCTGTTGGCATCCGGCCGCATTGACGCCGTTGTCGAGACCAACGTCAACATCCTCGATATCGCTGCGCTCAGTGTGATTGTCAAAGAGGCGGGCGGTCGGTTTACGGAACTGGGTGGAGCCGAACTGTCGCTGAACACCACCACCGTGCTCGCCACGAACAGCCGGCTCCACCCAGCGTTTGGCACGCTGTCGGATGGTTTGGTCGATTAGCCGCCTTCGCCGTATTGCTGTTTGAAAGCCCTGGCTGCCTGTTCGAAGCATCCCATACGGGCCCGCACATATCCGGCGCCGATCTGACCGCCCCCAGCGCCGGCGATTCCCATGTTCATGAGTGGGCCGATACCCGTTTCGAGCACCTTGAATAGATCAATTCCGGTCGGGGTTCCTCGGAAGCGTAGGAAAGGGATCTTAAAGGCGGTGTTGTCGCCCTGAACGATCTCGTACAGGCTGAGGTTTCGCTCCACCATGGTCTCTGGATCGCCGCCCTGATACGCCTGTAGTGGGAAGGCAGCAGCTTGCGCGAAGGCGCCCAGGCCTACGGTCTCGGTGATCATGCTCTCGCCGCCCATCCAAGCGATGTCATCCTCGCTGAAGCCGTCAAAAAGCTTCGCCCGGACCTCGGGCAGCTCGCCACAGAACCAGCGATCGCCAAGTCCGCTGATACGGACGCCGAACTCGTTACAGTTAAGAGCCATGGCAGTGACGATGCTGGAGCCCTTCACCCCGTGCGCAGCGTCAGCGATGGCCTTGGCGGCAGCCATCGATAGCCGCAGGAAGAAATAGTGATCCTCGGTCAGCAGCGCGATTGTCTTGTCGACGCCGTGGCGATCATCGCGCGCCATGCTGACCAGCTCAGGCATCAGTGCGCGACAGAAAAGCAGCGAGGCAGCAGTATTGCGGCTGTGGAGCTCGTCGCCCATGTGTAGTGCCCGAATCATCAGCGGCTTGAGGGGAACACCCCCAGCACGGCGAACCGCCTCCCCCACAACCGGGGCGATCACACGATCGATGAAGAGCAGGCGTTGATGGACGCCTTCGTCATAAACCCCGTAGTTCAGCCTCCGCGGGTTCTGGCCCTCATAGAAGTTGCAGTAAACACGTTTTCCGGACTGGGCATCTCGGACGACGAAGACAGCCATTGAAGCGGAATACACACCTGCGAGTGAGCCGACGCAGGCGTAATCCTGGCACCCGGCGACCTGTATTTCGCCGTTCGCCAGCTTCGCCTCCGCCTCCGCAGCCGTCGATGCCAGCCCCTCGTACCGTGCGGCTCCGATGATCGCGGCACGCTGGCCCCCGTGGTAGCGGGACCAGGGCATGGTGGGCCCGGATGCCAAGATCATGTTGTCGGGGAGGTGCGGGACCACCTCGCGGGCTGGGCGGACGTCTTCAAGAATCGGGTTGGCTGCACACATGAGCCCGTGCGCTTCCTGGTTTGCGGTTGTTCTGAAATGGGACTGCGCCATCGGAACGGGTCTCCTGATTGGTTGGAGTTCTGTCGCTGCTTGCAACAGCGTTGGTTTGACAGGGCTGCGCAGTGGCGGCACCATCGATTCAAGATTAACTAATCAGTTAATTGAAGTCCAACGAAATGAGGAGAATGCTTCGTGATCAACAAGAGATGGTGTTTGCCGATGCTGGTGGCAGGGCTCGCGGCTGGACCGGTGGCCGCCGAGATGAGCGGGCAGCTCGCTTACGTATCCGACTATCGGTTTCGAGGGCTTTCCCAGTCCGCGGAAGACATGGCGCTGCAAGGCGCTGTTGAGTTCAGCCTGCCCTACGGTGCTTACGCTGGGACCTGGGCATCCTCAGTTGATTTCGCAGATGGCGACCAAGCTTCCACTGAATTGGACCTCTACACGGGCATCGGCGGCTCATGGAGTGACCACGTCGACTGGGGACTGGCGTTGTCGCTATACACGTACCCGGGCGCAAGTAGTGCGCTGGACTATGACTACTTCGAGATCTTGCCGAGCCTTGCGCTGAGTGGTGACGTCGGATCGATCGAGCTCTCCGCTGCCTACAGTCCGGAGTTCTTCGGCCGTGCCGGGGAGTCGTATTACGTCCATCTGATGCTTTCGGCCAAGCTCCCGGCCCAATGGACGCTCACAGCGGGCGCAGGAAAGCAGTACATCCAGCGCAATCAGCGGTTCGGTGTCCCCGATTATGTCGACTGGCGTATCGGTGTCGAACGACCCGCGCTGGGGCTGACCTGGTCAGTCACGGCAGTGGGCACCGATATTGACGGAGTGGACTGCTTTGGCGGGGCGGACACCTGTGATGAGGCGGTGGTCGCGGCCGCAATGATCACGTTCTGAGGTGCATCGGGTCGGTTCCGCGGCGACGGGCGCTCCGGACCGACCCACCTCACAATCCGCTGCCGATTGCTACACTGGAAACGTGCGCCCGGGTGCTGGGCGTTTGATCTCGGGTCTTCCGGATATCGGAGCGATATGGGGCGGTCAGCAGAGTCGGTTCAGGCAAGTCGTCGCGCGTCGAAGCGGTCTACAGACGGTCTGCACCCCAAAGCAGAAAGAATTCTGACCGTGGCGTTGGATCTTTTCTCTAGGCGCGACTTTCTGTCGGTAACCAACAAGGACATTGCCAGCGCGGCGAATATCAATTCCGCACTCATTTACTACTACTTCGAGAACAAGGAGCACCTGTTTCGCTCTGTGATCGGCTTCGCCACGCAGAGGGCGATGGAGACCTACCGCAAGCTCGAAGCCCAGCATTCACATCCCGCCTACCTGATACAACTCTGGTTTGACAACAACATTACGTTGTCAGAGCCGATACGGCAGCTGATCAAGATCATGTTGGATTATCGAACGGGAGATAATGCGGTGCCGATCGACGACCTAGTGTCCGACTTCTATCATCATGAGGAAGAGGAGATCCTGGCGCAGAACATTCGAAAAGGTGTCCGAATGAAGCTGTTTGCAAAAAACGATGTGACGCAAACAGCACGGTTCGTCTCGGTTCATCTCGACGGCATCATGGCCGCGTCGCTGGTCAGAAAGGATTTCGACCTCGCTGCGAGCGTACGCGAACTCGCTCATCATCTGTGGGATCGGCTCGAGTTCGATCCTGCTCTGATACCCCGATCAGGTCAGATTGAGCGTTGAGCTGAAGCTTTCCAGCGCACGAACCCCGGCCACCGAATTGCCGGTCGAATCCAGCGTTGGCGACCACGCTGCGATGCAAAGTTGCTGTGGTGCTAGTGCGACGATGCCACCGCCGACCCCGCTTTTGCCGGGCAGCCCCACCCGATAGGCAAATTCCCCGGACGCGTCATACATCCCGCAAGTCCGCATCAGGGCGATCACTCTTCTGACATGATGCACAGGCAGCAGTCGCTCGCCTGCCCGGGGACAAGTGCCGCCATTCGCCAAAGAGGCGAATGAGAGCGTCAGGTCGCGACAGCTCATTGCCAACGAGCACAAACGGCAGTACTGATCCAAGAGCGTATCGACGTCGCTATCGAGCGTCCCGAAGGACTTCAGCAGGTGTGCCGCGGCCAGATTGGCATGCGCATGGCGACGCTCCGACTCAAAAACCGCATCGTCGTAAGCGATCGCCGGGTTACCGGAAAGTTCTCGTACAAAGCGCAGGATGAACTGACACGGGTTGGGTTGATGTTGCATGACGCGGTCAAGGGTGACGAGCGCCCCTGCATTGATGAAGGGATTGCGCGGAATCCCTCGCTCAAACTCCAGTTGGATCAGCGAGTTGTAGGGCATACCCGATGCCTCGTAACCGACGCGCCGCCAGAGGCGATCGCCTTCCCAGCGGAGGGCAAGCATGAGGCTGATCAACTTTGTAATGCTCTGCGCCGAGAAGGCGCGTTCGCCCTCACCCACGGTGAGCGTTAGTCCTCCAACGGTGGTCACGGACATTCCGAACTGTCTTGCGTCGACGGTGGTGAGCGCAGGAATGTAGTGGGGCAAACTCCCCTTTCCGAGGAACGGGCGGCTCTCGTCCATCGCTTTGTTGAGCGCGTCAAACAGTGCCTGGCTGGTTATACCGGCGATGCCGGTATCTGCGCGGTGCATGACCATGGTCCAGACGGTGTCGGCTCGGATCGGCTGTGCGGCGACCGCAGGCGGAAAGGCCTGCGGTCGCCGTCATGTCACAGGTTGAAGTAGCCGTCTTTCTTGACGACGGCTGGCGGTGCCCCGGCGTGTCGATCCTGGCGGAACAGCGCGCCCGCCGGTCCAAACACGTAGTGGGGCTCGGGAACCAGAAACAGAAGACTTGTGTAGACAAGCGCTGTTGTCGCCATCGAGATCACCATGCCGATGTCTGCGCCGCCCAGCAGGGTCGCACCAATGCCCACGTACCAGCCCGTGTTGATGAACAGCGCCCCAGCGGCGACACCGCATAGCCATGCGACGAAGGCTTGTAGGTTGAGGCCATGCCAAAACCAGTACCGGCCACCAATTTCACCGCGATTGAACACCTGCAGGTGGCCCGGATAGTAGTGGCCGCGCCGGTTCAGCATGCCGATGACGTTGATGATCACCCAAGGACTCCCGAGGATAACCAGGATCCCGAGGAAGGAACTCACCAGGTACGAGACCTGCTCGTAGACTGCGCCCACATAGACCAGCGCGGTCGAGACGAGGCCCAGAATGACGGTATTCTGAACCCGACTCAGCTGGGGCACGATCGCGGAGAAATCCAGGCCCATGCTGTAGATGTTGATGACTGCCTGCGCCGTTCCTGCCACCAGGCCGATGTACAACAACGGTACGATGTACCAGTCGGGTGATGCCTGGACCAGACCCAATGCGTAGTTCATGGCGGGATCGACGAAGGTCACAGCAGTGTACGCGCCGAACACATAGGCGCCACCCATGCCGATGAAGCCACCCAGCCATGTGACCGCCAGCAATTGCCAGGTTCTGTACTTCCCACTGGGAATATGACGAGTCCAGTCGCCGGCGTATGGGCCGTATGAGTTTGTGGTAGCAGCGCAGGCGATCGCGCCCGCGAACCAGGTCGGCCAGAACGACCCAAGGGCGTAATCACCGCCAGCGTATTCGGCGTCAAACTGCGGATACAGAGCGTAAACCCCAAGTACCATCAGGACACCGGCTGTGGGCACCATGAGCTTACAGAAGGCCACCATGTTGGCATGCCCCATTACGGCAACCCCAATCATCACCGCCGATACGCAGGCGTAGGCCGTCGCCTGCAACCCGAACCCAGCTTCGGATTCCCCGAATAGCCGTGCTGTGCTGCCGGCCAGCACGTCGCCAGCGGCCCAAACCGACAGTGCGGCAAAGACGATGCACGCCGCCACCCCCAGGGCAGAGCCGATCAGCCTTCCGACCGCGCCAAAATGGGCACCGCTGGAAACGGGACTGTTGGTGCCGGTTTTGGGGCCGAACAGTGACATGGGCGCCAGCAGTGTCGAGCCGACTGCAGTGCCCACAACGATGGCACTCAGTGCATCCCACCAGCCCAGTCCCAGTGAGACCGGTATCCATCCGATGACGATAATTCCGAACGTCATGCTGCCGCCGAAAAGTATCCAGAAAACGTTCGCGAGCGATGATTTTCGCTGGTCCTCAGGGATGTAATCGACGCCGACGTTTTCGATGCGTCCGACGCGATCGATCAGCTCGATCTCGCGGGGCGGCGGCACATAGGGGTCATTGGTATCCACGCTACTTCTCCTCATATTTTTTGTCTGGACGGCAGCAAGGTCGTTCAGGCGATAAGTGCGCTCATTTAGCTAGGGTGGTGAAGAGTGTCGGCGGGCAGGATGCCCGCCGACGCAAAAGCCTAGTGGGACTAGGTGTAAAGCAGGTTCTCGTTTCGCTCGGACTCAGGTACCGCCAGGTGGCTGGCTTCCCAATCGTCACGTTTCTTGCGGGTGTAGTCCTTGACGAATCCGGGTGAAAAGACCTCGTGTGCGAGCTCGTCGCGTTCAAAGGCGGTTAACGCGTCCGCCAATGTGCGTGGCAGCTGAGGAATGTCGTCGTGCGAGTACGTAAGGAAGTCTGCAGCAGGACCCGGGTCCAGGCCGTCGCGAATACCTTCCATCCCAGCAGCCAGCAAATATGCAGAGACCAGATAAGGATTCGCTGCCGGGTCGATACTGCGATTCTCAATGGCCGGGCGGTTCTCGGGTAGTCGAATCATGCAGGACCGGTTGTTGAGCCCATAGCTGATCTTGATCGGTGCCCATGAAACGGAGCCGTCGACCAGGCGCGGGACCAATCGCCGATAGGAGTTGACCAAGGGGTTGGATATCGCGGTGATCGCTTTCGCATGTTTGAGGATGCCAGCGACGAACGACCGGCTCTCCGCGGTCCATTGCCGGTTGCCATCGCGAAGGATGCTTGCCCCGTTCGCATCGCCCCGGTATAGGCCCATGTTGAAATGCGCTCCGGAACCCCAGACGTTGGCGAACGGCTTGGGCATGAATGAAACGCGTAACCCGAATTCTTTCGCGAGCTGGCGCAGCATCAGGCGGAACAGGGTGAGTCTGTCGCACATCTCCAGCATAGTCTTATGGTAGAAGTCGATCTCGTACTGACCAGCGCCTCCTTCAGCGCCAACGCCGAAGGCTTCTAGACCAAGCTCGCCCATGTAATCCACCGCGCGATCCAGGAAGTCTGCGGTGTCGAGTTTGGTTTCAACGTCGTAGGCCGGGCTGGGCCTGACATCCGCAACGGGGGATGGCGCCTCAAGCCGGTCGGCGCCCGGCCGCTGGGATTCGGGCTTGAAAACGTAGAACTCGGGCTCTACCCCGAGTGTGCAGCTCAGTCCTTCTGCAGCCAGTTTGGACAGTTGGCGCTTTAGGATGGATCGTGGACACAGCTCGAACGGTTCACCACGGTCCGACCACAGGTCTGAGGCCATCCAGGCAAAGCGCCGGTCCCATGGAAGTACGGTCAGCGTGTCGAGATCGGGACGTGCAGTCGCTTCTTCTTCAACTGGGTTCATTTCGCCGATGCCACAGATACCGCGTGGCGTGTAGCGAGCGAAGCCCGACATCAGTTCCGGAAACCGCTTGATGGGCGTGCTCTTGGCGCGTGGTCGGCCGTTGATATCCACCCAACTGGCCATCGCGTACTTGACGCCCGCATCCGCCAACGTCTTTGCCTTCGAAATGTGCTCCGGATCGACCGGGTTCAGCGTGTCCATCTCCTTCTCCTTGGTCATTGCCGCCGGGATCGGACGGCCTGTTTGAATGCCGGTTTAACGCCGGCAGAGACGGTATACCAAGTATTAATTAACTAATCAATCAACACTGAGAGTGGAGCGGCGGCGAAGGGGCCTTCGGCGCTAGGGGACGTGGACTCTTGCACGATGGGCCGTGCCAGGACGCTGAAGGTCCTGCCACGGGGAGCGGATCGGGACGGACTAGCTGCGCAGCGAGATCACCGGCCAGCCACGCGCTTCCGCTGTCGCCCTGAGGACGTCATCCGGGTCGACCGCCACCGCGGTGTCTGCCACTTCCAGCAGCGGCAGGTCGTTGCGCGAGTCGCTGTAGAACGTGACGTGGGCGGCATCAATGCCTTGTGCTGCACGCCACTGGCCCAGCCGGGTCACCTTGCCGCCCTGGAAATTAGGCGTGCCGGCGATGCGGCCGGTAAAGCGGCCGTCCTGCTCTTCCGGATCAGTCGCGATCAGGTGATGCACGCCCAACCGTTCGGCAATGGGTTCAGTGATGAAGCGGTTGGTGGCGGTCATGATCAGGGTGGTGGCGCCTTCCGCCTGGTGTCGCGCGATCAGGGGTTCCGCCCCGGGGCAGATGATCGGTTCGATCACCTCGCGGACGAAGTCGGCACGCCAGGCCTCCAGCTGCGCACGGGAATGCTCGGTGAGTGGCTTCAGGCTGAACGCGGCGAAGGCGTGGATGTCCAGCGTGCCCGCCTGGTATTCCTGGTAGAAGCGCAGGTTCTCGCGTGCATAGTGCGCCGGGTCAACCACCCCCAGACGGCACAGGTACTGGCCCCAGAGCAGGTCGGAGTCACCCGCCAGCAGCGTATGGTCAAGATCGAAGATGGCGAGTTGCATGCAATATCCGGTAGCCGACAGCGCGGCGCTGTGGAAGAATCAGACAGAATTGTGACGGATTTTCTGGCCGTGATTGACCGAGATGGCTTCAGACCGAATGTGGGCATCATCCTCACGGGTGACGCCGGCGCGGTCCTGTGGGCCAAGCGGCTGGGTCAGGATGCCTGGCAGTTCCCGCAGGGCGGCATTGATGGTGGGGAATCGCCCGAAGAGGCCATGTACCGCGAGCTGCACGAGGAGCTGGGGCTGTTGCCCGAGCACGTAGCCGTGATCGGCTGTACCCGCGAATGGCTGCGTTACCGCCTCCCCAAGCGTTACATCCGTCGCCGCCGTGGCCGCACCTGTATTGGCCAGAAGCAGCGATGGTTCGCCTTGCGACTCTTGGGCGAGGAAAGCCTGATCCGCTTTGATGCCGCCGGCCACCCGGAATTCGACGGCTGGCGCTGGGTGGACTACTGGCGGCCGCTGGACGAAGTCGTCCCGTTCAAGCGCGAGGTGTACCGCAAAGCGCTGGAGGAGTTGGCGCCGCTGGTTCATCCGTTTCACGACCCGGTGTCCCATGCGGCCTGAGCGTTGGGGGTTGACGCTGCTCGCCGTGGCTGCCCTTCAGGGCTGTGCGTCGTTGTCAGAGGCCGAGTGCCATACCGTCGACTGGCACGAACGCGGGCTGCGCGACGGCTACAACGGCGTCGTCGCCAGCCGGATCCATGACTACCGCAGCGACTGCGAAGAGTACGGGGTGGTCGCCAACGCGTCGGCGTGGTCGGCCGGGCATCAAATTGGCCTGCTGAGCTATTGCACGGCTGATCGTGGTTACGAAGAGGGCATCAGCGGGCGCTCCTACGCCGAAGTCTGCCCGCTGGATCGCGAAGCGCAGTTCCTGCCCCCGTACCGCCTGGGGGCGGCGCGGTATCAGGCCGACAGCGAGCTGGAGCGCGTCAGCGCCGACCAGGGCCGGCTGGAAGACCGCCTGAGGGACAAGCAGTTGACCGATGAGGAGCGCCGGACCACGCGTGCAGACCTTCGTGCGCAGGATCGCTACCTGCGGGAGCTGCGGCGTTACCGCGATTATCTCTACGCGCTGGGGCCGGGGGCCCCCATCCCACCGGCCCCCAGCCGTTACTGACCGGGGGCGGTGTCATCTCGGGATCAGGTGGCCTGCAGATGCAGCAGGCGAACGCGCTGGTACTGCTGCTTCAGTGAAGACTCCAGCCCCTGCAGGCGGCGGCGGACCTCACTGCTCTCCCATTGATCGGCCAGCTGTTGCTTGGCGGCTTCGAAGCGTTCGGACTGCAGCTGCTTCCACTCCGCGAGGGTCTGGGAATAGTGCTGCCACTCGTGTTCCAAGAGCAGCTGCAGGTTGGCCAGCTTGGGGTTGTCCGGTGCCTCATCCAGCTTGGCAAGGCGCTCGCGCGCAGCCTCAAACTGGCGCTGCAGCATGGCGCGGCGTACCACGAACTCAGGGACCCGCTTGAGGTTGCGCGTCAGCCCCACCCAACTGCAGCTGGCGATCAGCCACTTGGTGGGGTCGTACTGCCACCAGCGGATGCCGTTGCGGTAGTCCCACTGAAACAGGTGGTGGTAGTTGTGATAGCCCTCGCCATAGGTGACCAGTGCCAACAGGTCGTTGTCGCGGGCGGTGTTGGCCACCGTGTAGGGGCGACGGCCCCAGAAGTGGGCCAAGGAATTGATGAAGAAGGTGACATGGTGGCTGATCACCAGGCGCAGCAGGCCGGCCATCAGCACGCTGCCCCAGATGTCTCCGTGCCAAAGCCCAAGCAGGATCGGCACGCCGAAGTTCATCGCCAGCGCCAGCGCCAGATAATGGCGGTGCTGGAACATGACGATCGGGTCTTCCTTGAGATCGCGCGCATTGCTGTAGTCCAGCTCGGCGCTGGGATAGTTCTTCAGCATCCAGCCGATGTGGGAGAACCATAGGCCGCGGCGGGCGGAGTAGGGGTCGTGATCCTCGTCGTCGACATGCTTGTGGTGGACCCGGTGCATCGAGGCCCATACCAGGATGCTGTTCTGCAAGCTCATCGCCCCGAACAGCATGAAGAACACCTTGAGAATGGGGTGTGCTTCGTAGGCCCGATGCGCCCACAGCCGATGGTAGCCGGCGGTGATGGAAAGCCCGGTGGCAAACAGCAGGATCACGCACCAGACCACTTCGAAGGTGTCGAATCCCACGGTCAGGGCATACCAGGGAAACACCGTCAGGACGGGGACCGTGGTGATCAGGAACATGAAGACCGCGGGCCAGTTCCAGGGCGCGCGATCAAAGGAAGCAGAAGCCATTTCAGTGCACAAGTGTTGACAAAACGGTTTGAGTTTAACAGGACCGCCTGCCCTGTGGGTGGCAGCCTGATGAAAGGGGCTTTGTGGTCGGATGCAGCGCCGCTGGCGTCTGATCCGGGGGGCAGGTGACAACCGAGGCGCGGGTCCCCTAGCATCCGCGCCATTCATCACATCACCCGCCAGGAGCGCCTTGCCCCCATGCCCGACGACGTTGACGCAGCACCGAGGTGCGCTCTGTCATGAACGGCTTGGTGGTGGTTGACCAGCGCAGTGACTGGCCACTTGAAGTGCCTGCGGTGACCGTTGCCACCGCCTGGGAGTACCTGACCGACGAGCGCTACGTGCGCGCCCGGCGCACCCGGGTCTATAACCTCTGCCGTTCATTCTCCTACCAGAGCACTGGCTACTACGTGTCACTGTTGGCCAGTGCCCGTGGTCACACCGCGCTGCCGGAGGTGACCACCATTCAGGATCTGAAGCTGGCAGACGGGCCGCGCATCATCAACGACGAGGTTGATGAGCTGATCGAACAATCGCTGGCGCGGATCGGCTCCGAGCGCTACACCCTCAACGTCTATTTCAGTCGCAGCATGGCCAAGCGCCACGAGCGACTGGCACGGGCGCTGTTCAACCTGTTTCCGGCGCCTCTGCTGAAGGTCGACTTCGTCTTTCGGGGGGATGCCTGGAAGGTCGACGCGATCAACGCAGTGGCGCTCGGCGAGGTGCCGGAAAGCCATCACGAGTTTCTGCTCGAGGCGGCGCATGATTACTTCCTACGCAAGCGCCCGCCGCGGATCAAGCGCGAGTCGGCGCGCTACGATCTGGCGATACTGGTCAACGACGAGGAGAAGGAGCCGCCATCAAACGCGCGGGCCCTGCGCCTTTTCGAGCGGGCGGCCGAAGACTTGGGGATCGATGTCGAGTTTCTCGACAAGGGCGACTATGGCCATGTCGCCGAGTTCGATGCGCTGTTCATTCGCGAGACCACCGCCGTCAATCACCACACCTATCGCTTCTCCCGGCGCGCCGCACGCGAAGGCCTGGTGGTGGTCGACGACCCCGTCTCCATTCTGCGGGCCGCCAACAAGGTGTTCCTGGCGCAGCTGATGGACCGCCATCGAATCCCGCAGCCTGCGACGATGATGATTCACCGTGGCAATGTCAGCCACGTCGCGCGTGAGCTGGGCTTTCCATGCGTGCTCAAGCAGCCGGATTCACAGTTCTCAAAGGGCGTGATCAAGGTCGAGACCGAGACCGAACTCAAGCGTCAGACACGGGAGCTGCTCGAGCGTTCCGATCTCATCATTGCGCAGCGCTTCGAGCCGACCGAGTATGACTGGCGGGTCGGCGTGCTCGATGGGCAGCCGCTCTATGCCTGTCGCTACTACATGGCCAAGGACCACTGGCAGGTGGTGAAGCGCGACGACAAGGGCGCCAAGCATGAGGGCAATCACGAAACCCTTGATATTGCCGACGCGCCCCCGCAGGTGGTGCAGATCGCCGTCCAGGCGGCGCGCGCGGTGGGCAACGGACTCTATGGGGTGGACCTCAAGCAGTTCGGCAAAGTGGTGAAAGTCATCGAGGTGAACGACAACCCCAACATCGACTTCGGGGTGGAAGACCTGGTGCTGCGCGAGGCGCTCTATCGCAAGGTGATGGAGTACTTCATCAAGCGGCTGGAGGCGCGCACGCGCTCATGACCGTGACGCTCAGGCGCGCCGTGCCCGGCGACGCCGGGGCGATGTTGGCGCTGGAGGCGCTGTTTCCCACCGACCGGATGCCGATGCGCGGCATTCGGCATCTGCTGCGCAGCACCTCGGCCTGCGTATGGGTGGCGGCGCAGGGTGACACCTGTGTGGGTAATCTGGTGCTGCTGCTCAGACGTGGCAGTCGGGTGGCACGCATCTATTCGTTGGTGGTCGCACCGCAGGCGCGCGGACAGGGCATCGCCCAGTCCCTGGTCGAACGGGCCGAACATGAAGCCCGCAACCGAGGCTGCGACAGGGTGCGTCTGGAGGTGCGAGAAGACAACGCAGCCGCACGCGCGCTCTACGCGCGCCTGGGCTATCAGGTGTGGCGGGCGTTGCCGGACTACTACGAAGATGGCGGCGCGGGTCTCAGGCTGCAGCGCCGCCTGAAAGACTAGCGGCGTCGACGTCCGCCGGGCCGACCACCCCCGCTGCCACCACTCCCCCCGCGGCGCGGACCGCTGCCGGGGCGACGGGGTGGCCGCGGCGGGCGTACGAAATCCTGTGGCAGCCAGCTCTCGTCAAGCGCCTGCACCGGCAGCCGGCTACCGATATAGGCCTCGATGGCCGGCAGGCTGTACACCCAGGTTTCGCAGCACAGCGATACCGCATCACCCGCTTCCCCAGCGCGTGCAGTGCGGCCGATGCGGTGAACGTAATCGGCGGCATCCTGCGGCAGGTCGAAATTGATGACGTGCGACACCGACGGAATATGCAGGCCGCGTGCTGCCACATCGGTGGCTACCAACACCGGCAACTTGCCCTGTTTGAAGTCCTCCAGCAGCCGCAGTCGCTTGGTCTGGGCCACATCGCCGGACAGGGTCGCTGCGGTGAAGCCGTTGGCGACCAGGGTGCGCTCGATGTCCTCGGCTGCCCGCTTGGTATTGACGAAGACAATGGTGCGGAAGGGTTCATGGTGCCGCAGCCATCCCACCAGCAGCGGCAGCTTCTCGTCGTTGGCGACGTGGATCAGCGTCTGTCGCACACGGTCGGCGGTGACCTGCTCCGGCTCGATCTCCACCTTCTGCGGGTTGTTCATGTGCTCATAGGCCAGCTCCAGCACCCGGTGCGAGAGCGTGGCGGAAAACAGGTAATTCTTGCGCAGGGCCGCCTTCGGCATGCGCCGCAGCAGGTAGCGGATGTCGTCGATAAAGCCCAGATCGAACATGCGATCGGCCTCGTCCAGCACCAGCACCTCAATGTCCTTGAGGTGATAGGTGCCCTGTTTGAGGAAATCGATCAGCCGGCCGGGTGTACCGATCAGGATGTCGACACCGGTCTGCAGCTGTTCACGCTGCTGCTCGTAGCCGGCGCCGCCATAGCACACGGACAGGCGCAGGCCGGTGTCGGCACCAATGCCTTCCGCGTCCTTGAGGATCTGGATGGCAAGTTCGCGCGTCGGGGCCAGCATGATGGCGCGCGGACTGCCGGCATCGCCGCCTTCCTTCCGCGGCTGTTGCAACAAATGGTTCATCGTCGCCAACAGGAATGCGGCGGATTTTCCGGTTCCGGTTTGCGCCTGGCCAGCGAGGTCTTCGCCGCGCAAGGCCTTGGGCAGACACTCGGCCTGGATCGGTGTGCAATGGCTAAAACCCATGCGGGACAGGCCGCTCAACAGGGTCGGGTGGAGGGGCAGCGCATCGAAGCGCAGCTCGGAAAGATGGTCGGGTTTGCTCATGGATGCCTATCGTGGTTTTTCGGACCGGCTTGCATCCGGCGGGGACTTCGGCTCAAATAATGCAAACGCCCGTGCGCCTACACCGCTTAAGTAGCCTGTCATCGCACCGCGGCAACCCGGCATTGCTGTCGTCTTAGAACACGCAATCCTAACGTTTTCAGCTTTTGGTTTGCACGCTTGAGCGCGTGCTGACCGCCCCCATCCTCCTTTTCCCTGCGCGAAATAGCGCTTTCCCGAACGAGGGCCGATCTATGAGCGAACACATCACTGCGGTGACCGATGCCACCTTCGAGCAGGAGGTCCTGAAGGCCTCCGAGCCCGTCCTGGTCGATTTCTGGGCGGAATGGTGCGGCCCCTGCCGCATGGTGGCGCCGATTCTCGACCAGGTGGCTGCCGAGCAGGCTGGCAAGCTGAAGGTCGTCAAGGTCAACGTCGACGAGAACCCCGAAACACCGGCCAAGTTCGGTATTCGGGGTATTCCGACGCTGTTGCTGTTCAAGGGTGGCAGCGTTGCCGCCACCCAGGTGGGCGCGGTTGCCAAGGCCCAGCTCACCGCTTTCGTCAATCCGCATCTCACTGTTGCCTAACGCATGAAACAACGTCGCCGTCACTCACGCGGCCGTAAAGGCCCGAATAACAATCATCAAGGCCCGGGGCAGGAGCTGGATCTCGCCGGCTTGCCCGAGGACATCGAAGAGGAGGACGGCGGCGAGGCAGTGGCGGTCGACGAGGCCGGGAATCCGATCGAGGGAGGCGAGCCACGGCCGCCCCCCGAAATCATCCGGGTCGTCGAGCTCAAGCGCATGACGGCGGCTGAACTGCTCGCCAAGGCTGAGTCACAGGGCCTGGAGAATATTGCGCGCGTCAAGAAGCAGGATCTGCTGGTTCAGATCCTGCGCGCGGCCGCCAAGCGGGGTGCGCACATCTACATCGAAGGTGTGCTGGAGATCATGTCGGACGGCTACGGCTTTCTCCGCGGGCCGGACAGCTCCTATCTCGCGGGCCCGGATGACGTCTATCTGTCGCCCTCGCAGATCCGGCGTTTCAGCCTGCGTACCGGAGACACCATCAGTGGCCGTGTCCGTTCGCCGAAAGATGGCGAACGCTACTTCGCGCTGCTCAAGGTCGACACCATCAACTTTGAACCGCCCGAGGTCTCGCGCCGCAAGGTGAGTTTCGAGAACCTGACGCCGTTGTTTGCCAACGAGCAGTTCAAGCTGGAGCGCGGCAACGGTTCATCCGAAGACATCACTGCGCGCATCGTCGACTTGGTGGCGCCCATCGGCAAAGGCCAACGTGGCCTTATCGTCAGTCCGCCCAAGGCCGGCAAGACGATGCTGATGCAGAACGTGGCGCAATCGATTGCCGCCAACTACCCGGATGTCTACCTCATCATCCTGCTCGTTGACGAGCGGCCCGAGGAAGTCACGGACATGCAGCGTACGGTGCGTGCCGAAGTGATCTCATCCACGTTCGACGAGCCGGCCGTGCGACATGTGCAGGTGGCTGAAATGGTGATCGAGAAGGCCAAGCGGCTGGTCGAACACAAGCGCGATGTCGTTATTCTGCTGGACTCCATCACCCGCCTTGCCCGCGCCTACAACACGGTACAGCCGAGCTCCGGCAAGGTGCTGACCGGTGGCGTCGACGCCAACGCGCTACAGAAGCCGAAGCGCTTCTTTGGTGCTGCCCGCAACGTCGAGGAAGGGGGCAGCCTCACCATTGTTGCAACCGCGCTGGTCGAAACTGGCTCCAAGATGGATGAGGTGATCTACGAGGAGTTCAAGGGCACGGGCAACATGGAACTGCATCTCGAGCGTCGGATCGCCGAGAAGCGGGTGTTCCCCGCCATCAACATCAACCGCTCCGGCACCCGCCGCGAAGAGCTGATGATGAATCCGCAGGATCTCAACAAGATGTGGATTCTGCGCAAGGTGGTGCATGAAATGGACGAGATCGGCGCCATGGAAATGCTCATTGATCGGATCAAGGCGACCAAGACCAACGCCGCCTTCTTTGATGCGATGAAGCGCAATTGAAGACAGTGCTGAGTGGTGAGTGCCGAGTGCCGAGCAGCGATCTCGTCACTCAGCACTCATCACTCAGAACTCAGTGATCCGGCAGTCCCAAGTTGCGCCATAGTTTCAGGGTCGGCTCAGCTTGGTTGAGGGTGTAGAAGTAGCGACGCGCGCCACCGCGCGAGGGGCCCCGTAGGGGATCGCGCGCAGGCGAAGTCGGCGCCGTGCACTTCAGGTGACGGGCAAACCCAAATTGCGCCAGAGCTTTAAGGTGGGCTCGGCCTGGTTCAGGGTGTAGAAGTAGCGACGCGCGCCACCGCGCGAGGGGCCCCGTAGGGGATCGCGCGCAGGCGAAGTCGGCGCCGTGCACTTCAGGTGACGGGCAAACCCAAATTGCGCCAGAGCTTTAAGGTGGGCTCGGCCTGGTTCAGGGTGTAGAAGTGCACCCCCGGCGCGCCTCCCTTCAGTAGTGTCTCGCACAGGCGCGTCACCACCTCCAGGCCAAAGGCCTGCACGGAGGCCTTATCGTCGCCGTAGGCCTCCAGCCTCAGGCGCACCCATCGCGGCACCTCGGCGCCGCAGGCGGCGGAAAAACGCAGTAGCTGAGCCGTGTTGACGATGGGCATGACGCCCGGCACCACCGGCACGTTCAGGCCTGCTTGGGTGCAGCGCTCAACGAAATCAAAGTAAGCGTCGGCATTGTAGAAGTACTGCGTGACTGCGCCGTCGGCGCCCGCCTGCACCTTGCGAACGAAATGCCGGAAGTCCGTCGCAGGATCGGTCGCCTGCGGGTGGACTTCGGGATACGCCGCCACCTCGAGCATGAAGTGGTCACCATGCTGCTCGCGAATGAATGCCACCAACTCATCGGCATAGCGCAGCTCACCAGGGGCGGCGTTACTCAGGCTGGTGGCAGGTAGGTCGCCGCGCAATGCCACGATGCGGGTCACGCCGGCGTCGCGATACTGTTGCAGCAACTGAGCGATTCGAGCCCGGCTGGAGCCGACGCAGGTGAGGTGGGGCGCGGCCTCGATGCCGGTGCGGCTGGCCACTTGGCGGACCGCTTCAGCGGTGCCGTCCTGTTCGGAGCCGCCCGCGCCATAGGTCACGCTGAAGAAGGCCGGCTTGACGGCTGCGAGGTCGTCAATCAGCGACGGTAACTTCTCCCAACCGATCGGCGTTCGCGGCGGGAAAAGTTCAAAAGAGAACGACAGTTCTCCGGGAATCGGGAATCGGGAATCGGGAATCGTCACGGCACACTCCGCTCGGAGGCTTCGAGCTTGGCGAGCAGGGCTGTCAGCTTGGCAAACAGCCGGTCGATCAATTCACGCATCTCAGGCGGTTCTGTTGCGAACCCGAGCCGGAGTGCGATCTTGATCTGCGTATCTGCCTCGGACAGCGATGCCCGCGCGATGGTAAGGAACCGCAGGTAATCACGCCGGGTGCGTCTAGCGGCGCCTTCGGCGATATTGGACGGGATACTGACCGCCGCCCGGCGCAGCTGCAAGGTCAGTCCGAAGCGCTCGTCGGCCGGAAATGAGGACGAGAGCCGGTAGGCAGCCTCCACGAAGTCCATGGCATCGCGCCAGACTTCGAGTTTCTCGTGAGGCCGCTGTCCCGATTCCCGATTCCCCATTCCCGATTCCCGACTGAGCCGCGTCGCGGCTCAGTACCGATAGTGATCCGGCTTGTAGGGGCCTTCCACCGGTACGCCGAGGTAATCGGCCTGCGCCTGGGTGAGTGTGGTCAGCTTCACGCCGATCTGCTCCAGATGCAGGGCCGCCACTTCTTCGTCGAGTTTCTTCGGCAGGCGGTAGACGGCCTTGTCGTAGGTGTCCTTGTGCTGCCACAGGTCGATGGCCGCCAGCGTCTGGTTGGAGAAGCTGTTGGACATCACGAAGGCCGGGTGACCGTGGGCGCAGCCCAGGTTGATCAGGCGGCCTTCGGCCAGGATGTAGATCGAACGGCCGGTGTCGCTGAAGGTATAGCGGTCCACCTGCGGCTTGATCTGGTCGCGCTCGGCGCCGGAGGCGTTGAGGCGGTCCATCTGGATCTCGTTGTCGAAGTGGCCGATGTTGCAGACCAGCGCGTTGTTCTTCATCGCCTTCATGTGTTCGAGGGTGATGATGTCCTTGTTGCCGGTGGCGGACACATAGATGTCGGCAAACGGCAGCACGTCTTCAATGGTCTTCACCTCGAAGCCTTCCATCGCCGCCTGCAGCGCATTGATGGGGTCCACTTCAGACACGATGACGCGGGCGCCGAGGCCGCGCAGCGAGTGGGCCGAGCCCTTGCCGACATCGCCGTAACCGGCGACGAACGCCACCTTGCCGGCAATCATCAGGTCGGTGGCACGCTTGATGCCGTCCGCCAGCGACTCGCGGCAACCGTAGAGGTTGTCGAACTTGCTCTTGGTGACCGAGTCGTTGACGTTGATGGCCGGCACCAGCAGCTTGCCCTGTTCGAACATCTGGTAGAGGCGGTGCACGCCGGTGGTGGTTTCTTCCGCCACCCCGCGCCAGTCCTTCACCACCCGGGTCCAGAAGCCCGGGCGTTCCTTGGCAACCCGCTTCAGCAGGTCCTTGATGACCTTGACTTCGTGGTTGTCGGAGGGCGTGTCGACCCAGGTATCGCCCTGCTCCAGTTCATAGCCCTTGTGGATCAGCAGCGTGACATCGCCACCATCATCGATCACCAGCTCGGGGCCGGTGAGGGTGCCGTCGGGCAGACGATGGGTGACCGCATCCAGCGTGCAGTCCCAGTACTCCTCCAGCGTTTCGCCCTTCCAGGCGAACACCGGCGTGCCGGCCGCAGCGACTGCGGCGGCGGCATCATCCTGGGTTGAGAAGATGTTGCAGGACGCCCAGCGGACATCGCCGCCGATGGCCTTCAGGGTTTCCAGCAGCACCGCGGTTTCCTTGGTCATGTGCAGCGACCCGGTCACGCGAACACCCTTCAGCGGCGCCAGCGGCGCGTACTTCTTGCGGATCGCCATCAGGCCCGGCATCTCTTCCTCGGCCATACGGACACGCTTGCGGCCGAACTCGGCGAGACTGATGTCCTTGACCTTGAATTCGGGGGCCAGCGTCAGGGGGGTGGGGGCATTCATGAGGCAACTCCAGTGATCGATGCGGCAGTATATCCGCTTATGCGGATAAAAGGATAAAGCAAGCTTTCGTGTCAAAAAAGGCCGCACGGGGCGGCCTTCATTGAATCAGCGTCGGGTGTGATCAGGCGTCGGCAGCGAGGGCCTCGGCCTTGTCCGTCTTCTCCCAGGGAAAGCTGGTGAAGGCGGTGGTCTTGCGGACCTTCTGGCCCTGTTCCACCACTTCGTACTCGTAGGTGCACTCGGTTGGGTGGCGGCCAAAGTGACCGTAGGCGGCCGTGGCTTGGTACATCGGGTGCAGCAGGTCAAGCATCTTCGAAATGGCGTAGGGGCGCAGGTCGAAGTGGGCGCGCACCAGTTGCTCCAGGCGCTCGTCGCTGACCTTGCCGGTACCGAAGCCGGTGACATAGATGGAGGTCGGCTCCGCCACGCCGATGGCGTAGCTCACCTGCACTTCGCACTTCTCGGCCAGCCCGGCGGCCACGATGTTCTTGGCAACGTAGCGCGCCGCATAGGCGGCCGAGCGGTCCACCTTGGAGGGGTCCTTGCCGGAGAATGCCCCACCACCGTGACGCGCATAGCCGCCGTAGGTGTCCACAATGATCTTGCGGCCCGTCAGTCCGCAGTCCCCGACCGGGCCGCCGATGATGAACTGGCCGGTGGGATTGATGTGGAACTGCGTGTCGCGGTGCAGCAGCTCAGCGGGCAGCACCTTCTTGATGATCAGCTCCATCACCGCTTCGCGCAGATCGGCCTGGCTGATGTCCGGATCGTGCTGGGTAGACAGCACTACGGCGTCGATCGCCGCCGGCTTGCCGTCCTGGTAACGCAGGGTGACCTGGCTCTTGGCATCCGGGCGCAGCCAGGGCAGCAGGCCGGTCTTGCGGGCTTCCGACTGGCGCTCGACGATGCGGTGTGACAGTTGGATCGGGGCCGGCATCAACACGTCGGTCTCATTGCAGGCGTAGCCGAACATCAGGCCCTGGTCGCCCGCGCCCTGATCTTCCGGGCGGGCACGATCCACACCTTGGGCGATGTCCACGCTCTGCTTGCCGATAACATTCAGCACCCCGCAGGTCTCGCCATCGAAGCCCACCTTGGAGCTGGTGTAGCCGATGTCGCTGATGGTCTTGCGGATCAGGGCCTCGAAGTCGACCGAGGCACTGGTGGTGATCTCGCCGGCTACCACTGCCACGCCGGTCTTCACCAGGGTTTCGCAAGCGACGCGGGCGTAGATGTCCTGCGCCAGAATGGCGTCGAGAATGGCATCGGAAATCTGGTCCGCCACCTTGTCCGGGTGGCCTTCAGAGACGGATTCAGAGGTGAACAGGTACTGGCTCACGGGCTTCAAACCTCGGCGGTGGGGTGGGCAGCGTGCCCGGGGAAGGTGGCGAAAAGATGATCGTCAAATCCGCTTATGCGGATAAGCGAAAGTGTATCATGTGCAGCCTGTACTGCGACCGATAGGTTAGCGGGAGTTCAGGGTCGGTTCAGGCGAAGGTCGGAACATACCCGTCGATTTTTTTGCGGCGCACCATCGTGGTGGTTTTTCGGTCGTGTACCATATTGGGGTGTTCGCTTCATAAACTCGGGTTAACCGATCAAACAAGCGCTTCGCTTTTTCAGGGGAATTCACAATGTTCAAAGCTCTGTCGTCCGCTGTTGCTGTGGGTGCGGTGTGTCTTGCGGGTGTGGCCCATGCCGAGCCGCATGCGCTGCGTCCGTATTTCGAAATCGGCCCGAAGTTCACCTTCTCCGACGATGATCGCACCACCGATGACGGTGTCGGCTTCCATTTCGGCGCCGGTGTGCCGCTGCACCGCTACTTTGGCCTTGAGTTGAACCTCGGCCAATCCTGGTTTGACGCCGACGGCTCCGCCGGCAGCGTCGATTGGGATGAGCGCGCGGTGGAAACCAATGCCCTGTTCACCTACCCGCTGTCCCGCGGCTGGGTGCCCTACGCCTCCATCGGTCTGGGGCTGGTCGAGTCCGATCTGGATGGCTTGGGTGACACCCTCGACACCAGTTACAGCTACGGTGCCGGTGTTTTCAAGTACTTCAACACCGTGGGCGCCCGCCTCGATGTGAAGTTCCGCGAAACCGATCTCAACGACAGCCTGGGTGGCAGTGGCGTCAACTCGCCGATCGTGCCCAAGCGCGTTGAAGACCTGGTGGTGCGTCTGGGTCTCGTGGTGCCGTTCGGCAAGGCGCTGGACTACGGTCTGAGCGAGCCGGCGCCGGCCGTGGTGGACAGCGATGGTGATGGCGTCCCCGATTCCGCCGACCTGTGCCCGGACACCCCCGCTGGCACGCAGGTGGACGAGAAAGGCTGCCCGGTGGCCAAGGAAATCGGCGAGCCGGAAGCGCCCGCCGCCATGCTCAACGAGACCGTCTACTTCGCGTTCGACAAGTCCGACCTGAGTGCCGAAGCCCGTGCCAAGCTGGATGCCGTTGCAGCGGCGGTCGCCGAAGCGGGTGATGCCGTGGCCTCCATCAAACTGGCCGGCCACACCGACGAAATCGGCACCGAGGCCTACAACCAGGCCCTGTCCGAGCGTCGTGCGGGTGCGGTTCGCGACTATCTGAAGACCAAGGGCATTGCCATCGACCTGCTGTCGCTGACCGCCTACGGCGAAACCCGCCCGGCCGCCAGCAACGGCACCGAAGAGGGTCGTGCGCAGAACCGCCGCGTCAACGTCGAAGCCCTCAAGCGCTAAGTCGTTGTCCGGCAAACCCCGCCCCGGTCAGACCGGGGCGGGGTTTCTTTTTGGCGGTTGCCGCGCCCCTGCGGCGCATCGTGTGATAATGCCGCCCTTGATGCCGCACCAGACTGTGCCCATGACACCGATCCCGACCCGCGCCGCCGCGACCTGCGGGCGGCGCCTTTTGTTGCTGGTGCCCTTGCTGGGGGCCCTTGCGTCGGGCTGCATGATGTTCCGGGGTGCGGCGCCCGAGGGCGCTGCGACGACCCCGGTGGTGGCTGAAGATCCTGCTGCTGCCGAGGCTGTGATCACGGCCAGCGGTGGCAGCTCACGCTTCCAGTTGGACCGCAACCTGCCATCGGTGCAGCGCGAACTCGCGCGCCTGCCGCAGGCCCCCGACATGGGCGACCAGGCGCCGGGCTTGGCGCTCGGCCAGGCGCTTGGCATCGTCTGGGAACAGCATCCGCGCGTGCGCCAGGCCGAGCTCGACCTCGCAGCCACCAATTTTGATATCAGTGGTGCCCGCGCCGGCTATTACCCCTTCTTGTCGGTGCAGACCGAGCAGCGCGACGATGGTGACAACACCAGCATCGTGCGCATTGTCCAGCCGATCTGGAATGGCGGACTGACCGGCGCCCAGGTGGACATCTCGCGAGCCCGTCAGCGCGCATCGCTGGCGCAGCTCAACCTGGCCCGGCTAGAGCTGGGCTTGGCGACGGCCGAGGCCTATCTCAACCTTGCGGCGGCCAATGAGCTGGATCGGCAGTGGCGCAGCTACGTACAAGCCCTGGAGGGCCTGCTCGATCTGATCCGGCGCCGCGCCCAGCAAGGGGTTTCACCGCAATCCGACGAGCAAACGGTGCAGACGCGCTTGAGCCAGGCGCGTGCTGGCCTTCAGGCCAATCGCGCGGGGCTGGTGGCGGCACAGGCGCAGCTGGCCAGCCTCATTGGCGCGGCACCGGAGCGGGTGGGCTGGCCTGGTGATCGGCGTCTGCTCAGCGATTTCGAACTGCAGCGCATCGGCCGTGATCAGATCACCGCGCATCCCGCGCGGCAGGCAGCCGTCGCCGCCATCCTGGAGCAGGACGCCACGGCGCGCGCCAGCAAGGCCGCGCTTTGGCCGCAGTTGGCGGTAGAGCACCGTCGCCAGCTCGATGGCTTTGTGGTGGACCCCAACAACGACGACGCCACCCTGTTGGTCATGCAGTACCAGACCAACAATGGACTCGCTGGCTACCGCGCCTTCCAGGCCGACCGCGAGCGTGCACGCGCTGCACAGGCGGCGTTGCAGTCGGCGATTCGCGACGTCAACTCGGCCATCGCCGTGGCGCGTGCCGAGCGCGCCTCGGCGATCATGCAGATTGATGCCCAGGTGGCCGCAGCGGAATCCGCCCAGGCGTTGGTGGAGAGTTTCCGCCGGCAGTTCGAGGTGGGGCGCAAGAGCTGGCTGGAGGTGCTCAACGCCCAGCGAGAGGCCAACGACGCCGTGTTGCAGTCGATCACCGTGCGTCGCAACCTGTGGGTGGCCAACGCGCGCTTGGCGCTGCAGGGCCTGTACTGGCGGCGGCTGTCGGACAGCGCGCCCGCCCTTCATGTAATTGAGGATGAAGACACCGATGACTGATGCCAAGGCCCCGCTGATTGGGGACGCACTTGCGGCGCAGGCCCTGTGCGAGATGGCGCATCGCCGCGGCCTTCATGCTTCGCTGCGGGAAGCCCAGCAGGCTTGGCAGGACGTTCATGGCGCCAATGCCGAGAAGCGTCTCGCCGCCGCCTGGCAGTGGCTGTTCTCGGGGCACACGGTGGAGCGGGTGCCGGTGGCATTGGCCTTCGATGCGCAGATGCCTGCCTGGATCATCGCTGACGGAGCGGTCGGCATCGTCAAACAGCTCCGACGCGACGACCAAGCGATGCAAGTCGAGTGGCTGGGTGTGGCGCCCGAAACCTCGCCGGAAGTCGAGCATCTGTGGGTGCCGGTGTCGCCAAGCCTCGCCACCGGCGAAGAGCAGAAGCATGCCCCCAAGCGAGGGCCGGCCAGCGAAGCCATCATCGCCGCGCTCAAGGCCCACCGCCCGGCGCTGCTCAACGTCGGCGCCGCAACGGTGGCGATCAACCTTATCGCCATCGTTTCATCGCTGTTCGCCATGCAGGTCTATGACCGCGTGGTTCCCAACTTTGCCTACTCCACTTTGTGGGTGCTGGCCAGCGGGGTGTTCGTCGCCTATCTGTTTGATCTGTTCTTCAAGGGCCTGCGCGTCAACCTGCTGGAGGCAGTCACCAAGCGGCTCGATGAAGCGCTGTCGCTGTACTTCTTCGAAAAGGTGATGGCGCTCAAGTCGGACCGCCGCCCGGCACACGTCGGTTCGCTGGTCGCCCAGGTTCGCGATTACGAGTCCATCAAGGGCTTCTTCACCTCATCCACCTTGTTCCTGCTGGCCGACCTGCCGTTTGTGTTCTTCTTTATCGCCTTGATTGCCATGATCGGCAAGCAGGTGGCCTGGGTGCTGGTGCTGTTCGTGCCCATCTGCCTGCTGGTGGGGCTGCTGGTGTACCGCCCCATGGCACGGCTGCAGCGGGAGCAGAACGACGAGATCATCCGCCGCCAGGGGGTGTTGTTCGAAGCTGTTTCCGGGATCGACATCATCAAGGCGCAGGGCGGCGAGCCGAACTTCAGTGATGTGTGGTTGCGCTCAACACGGGAAACCGGCAAGCGCGGCGAGCGTTTGCAGAAGCTCACCGCCAATGCGCAGAACGTCACCCTGTTCTTTCAGCAGATCGCCTATGTCGGTGTGCTGATCGTCGGTGTCTATGAGATCGAGCGCGGTGTGCTGACGATGGGGGGGATGATCGCCTGCGCCATTCTGGCCGGACGTGCGCTGGGCACTACCTCGATGATCACCCAGCTGCTGCTGCGTTGGCACCACGCCAGCTATTCGTTGGAGGTGCTCAACGGCCTGCTGGCGAATCCTTCGGACGAGGACCCCACGCGACAGGCCAACGCCCAGGGTGCGTCGCTGGATCTCAGCCTGCAGGATCTCAAATACGGTTATCTCGGTTCGCAGTCCGCTCAGCTGGCCGTGCCCAAGCTGGAGATCAAGGCAGGCGAACGTATCGCTGTGCTGGGTCGCAACGGTGGCGGCAAGAGCACCTTGCTCAAGGTGCTGGCCGGCTTGGCGACGCCTTCTGAGGGCGAAGTACGGATCGCCGGGCTTGATCTTCAGCATTGCCGCCCCAGCTGGCTTCGCCGGGTCATCGGATACCTGCCACAGGACGTTCGGCTGTTTTCCGGCACCCTGCATGAGAACCTGACCTTGGGGCTGCCACTGCCGGACGAGGCCACCATCTTCGCTGCACTTGAGAAAACCGGCCTGATCGACGCCGTGAAGCGGCACCCGCTGGGCCTGGGCTTGCCGATCCGCGAGGGGGGGTATGGCCTGTCAGGTGGGCAGCGTCAGTTGGTGGGGCTCACCCGCCTGGTGTTGCAGGATCCTGAAATCTGGTTGCTCGATGAGCCTTCCTCCAGCCTCGACTCCGGGGCGGAAGAGCGCATCCTGCGGCTGGTGCAGGCGCTGCCATCCACCAAGACCATCATCTTCACGGCGCACCGGCCGAGTTGGCTGCCGCTGGCGGAGCGGGTGCTCATCCTCGAGGATGGCCTGGTCAAGGTGGACACGCCGGCCGACCGTGTGCGCGCCGTTCAGGCCAAGGTGGCCAATGCCGGTGCCGCCAACACCAACACCGGCCCCGTGATCTCCACCGGAATCGCCTGACATGCGTATCGAGGAACGTTTGTTTGCCCGTGCCGAGCCCTTGGACCTCGGCCGCAGTCATTTCATTCTGTGGGGCCTGCTGTTGTTCATCGGCGTGTTCTGCGCCTGGGCCAGCTGGGCACACCTTGAGGAGCAGATTCGTGCCCCCGGCACGGTGATTGTTTCCAGCCGCTCGCAGGTGGTGCAGGTGGTGGATGGTGGCGTGTTGCAGAAGCTACATGTTCGCGAGGGCGACACCGTGGTGGCCGGCGACTTGCTGGCCGAGCTGGACCCCGAGCGCTTCCAAGCCAGCTCGCAAGAGATTCGCTCCAAGGTGGCCAGCCTCAAGGCCAACATCGAGCGACTGGAAGCCGAACTGGACGGTGAGCCATTGCGCTTCTCTGCCGACGTGCTGAAGTATCCGGACATCGTGCGGTCCATGCGCAATCTCTACGACCGCCGTCGTGAATTGCAGGAAGAGGAACTCACTGCGCTGGAGCGATCCCTGTCGCTGAGCAGCCAGGAATTGGAAGCGCTGGAGAACCTCGCCGCGACCGGTGATGCCTCCACCAGCGAGGTGCTGCGCATGCGCCGCCAGGTGAGCGAGATTCGCGGCGAAATCACCAACAAGCGCAACGGGTATCGCCAGGAGGCCCAGTCCGAATTGGCCAAGGCGCGCGCCGAAATGGAGCAGGCCGAGCAGGTGCTCATTCAGCGGGTGGGTGCGCTTCAGGCCACCAAGCTCTACGCACCGATGTCCGGCACCGTCAACAGTGTCCAGGCCACCACCATTGGCGCCGTCATGAAGGCCGGCGACGAGCTGTTGCAGATCGTGCCCTCGGATGATCCGCTGCTGATCGAAGCCAAGGTCACCCCGCGTGATGTCGCCTTCGTGCGCCGCGATCTCAAGGCCAACGTCAAGCTGGACCCTTACGACTACACCGTGTACGGCTCGCTGAAAGGCCACGTGACCTACATCAGCTCTGACACCCTGGAAGAAGACACGCCCAAGGGCAAGACCACCTACTACCGGGTCCACGTGCAGATTGATGAGTTCCCGGAAAAGCGGGGCGACGAGATCGAAGTGCTCCCTGGCATGACCGCCACCGTGGAGATCATCACCGGTGACCGCAGTGTGGCGCAGTACCTGTTGAAGCCGCTGCGTCGGGTCAGTAGCGAAGCCTTGGTTGAGCGGTGAGGGTGCCAGGCGGGGCTGGCATTCTTATTGCTCCCGGTTTCGGCATGAAAGAAGGCCTGCCACCGTCCGCCGCTCCACTACAGGGCTGGCAATGGGCAATAGCGCACATTTTCCGAGTGCAATCGCCATATGGGGGGTTGACCGGCTGTGGGCGCTGCCGGGATCGTAGGCCGCAAGGACTCAGGACCTTCCAATGGCACCCATGAGGCGATCATTTTTTGTGCATGTCGTGGCCAATCCTGAACCCTTTTGGGGCGAGGCCGCGCTTGGCGCGGTCGTCGGGGCCTTCGGCAGACCGTTCAAGGCGGTTCAGGTATGGGCCGGAACTGCCTGTGTCGTCAAGGAAAATTAATGCGAATCTCTGTTGAAAGGGCCATGGGCATTTGCTAGGCTCGCCTCCAAATAGGGGCACCGTAACCACGTTGTTCTATTGTTTTTGCTCGTTCCACACTCCGGCGCGACGCCGGGCATGTAATCACGTAGGGGATCAAAGATGGCGAAAGAATCAAACGGTCGTGCGGACGCTGGTGTGCGTGCTGAAAGCGCCAGCAACGTCAAAACGCAGGCCGAGCAGGCGCTGCTTGCGCAGCAGGCTCTGGAGGCAGAGCTGCTGAAGCAGAAGCAGGCCGAAGAAGCGCTCCTCGCCAAGAAGGAGGAAGAAGAAGCCGTCGAAGGTGATCAGGAAGCTGCCCCTGCAGAACAGGCTGAAGCCGCCGAAGCGGTCGAGTCCGAACTGACCTCTGTTTTCGCGGACAGCGCTGACGGCGCCTCCAACGTGATGGTGGCCCAGTCGGGCAATGCCGCTTCCGATGCCAGTGGTGCTGCCGACGCCGGCTGGGGTCTTGGAACGTGGGTTGCCATCGGTGCTGGTGCCACCGCCGCCGTTGCTTTCGCCCTGGCCGGTGATGATGACAACGAGAACGTGGCCCCGACCGCTGGAAACTTTCAGCTGGCAACGCCGATCAACGAAGACAACAGCTTCACTGGCACGCTCCCTGCCGCCAACGAAGCGAACGTGACGTACGCAGTCGTCAGTCAGCCTGCTAACGGCACGATCACCATCACCGATGCCGCGACCGGTGCGTTCACCTACACGCCGAACGCCAACTTCAATGGCGTAGATACGTTCACGTTCAGCGTCACCGATTCGGGTGGGCTGGCCAATACCTACAGTGCGTCCATCCCGGTTGCTGCAGTCAACGACGCCCCCGTGGCGGCGGCGACCCAGATCAGCACGCAGGAAGACCAGGCGGTCTCCGGGCAGCTGCCGCAGGCTACCGATGTGGAAGGGGACACCGTCACCTACTCGCTGGCTTCAGCGCCCCCGGCGGCTGCCGGCACCGTGACGATCGGTGCCAATGGTGCGTACACCTTTACGCCAGCGCAGAACTTCAACGGGTCGACGTCCTTCACCTACACCGTGAGCGATGGTAACGGTGGGAGCAACACCTACACGGTTAGCGTCAACGTTGGCGCGGTCAACGACGCGCCGGTTGCAGCCAATGGCTCCGCAACTGGGAACGAAGACACTGTGATTTCCGGCTCGCTGGCTGGTCTGGCGTCCGACGTCGACGGCGACACCCTGACGTTTGCGCTGGGTGCTCAGGCCAGCAACGGCACCGTCAGCATCAACAGCAGCACCGGGGCTTACACCTACACCCCCAACGCCAACTTCAACGGCAACGACAGCTTCACCTTCACGGTAAGCGACGGCAACGGCGGCACCGCCACCGCAACCGTTAACCTGACCGTGGCGCCGGTGAACGATGCGCCGGTCGCAACCAACCTGACGGTCAGCGCCACCGAAGACCAGGTGCTGAACGGCAACCTGCCGGCAGCCACCGACGTCGATGGCGACAGCGTGACCTACGCGCTGAATACGGGCGCCGCCAACGGCACCGTCACTGTCAACGCCAACGGCTCGTTCATCTACGTGCCGAATGCCAACTTCAATGGCGCCGACGCCTTCACCTACACGGTGAGCGATGGCAACGGCGGGTCGAGCACCTACACCGTCAATGTCAACGTCGCCAACGTCAATGACGCGCCGGTTGGGGCCAACGGCTCCGCCAGCACCAACGAAGATGTCGTGCTTAACGGCACCCTGCCAGTTGCCACCGATGTCGACGGTGACACTCTGACCTACGCGCTGGCCACTGGCCCGGCCAACGGCACCGTGGTGGTCAACGCCAACGGCACCTACACCTACACCCCGGCTGCCAACTTCAACGGCAACGACAGCTTCACCTTCACGGTGAGCGACGGCAACGGCGGCTTGGTGACCTACACCCAGAGCATCACGGTCGCGGCTGTCAACGATGCGCCGGTGGCACAGGACCAGACCCTGCCCGGCATCGAAGATACCGTGCTTAATGGCTCGGTCACCGCCACCGACGTCGATGGCGACGCACTGACCTTCTCCGTGGCTGGCGGCGGCGTGACCGCCAACGGCGGCAGTGTGGTGATGCAGCCCAACGGCAGCTTTGCCTACACCCCGTTTGGCGGCTTCTCCGGCACCGACTCCTTCACCTACACGGTGAGCGACGGCAACGGTGGCACTGATACCGGTGTGATCACCATCAATGTCCAGGAAGTTGCGGACGTATTCACCCTGGGCCTCGATACCTTCATCGGCAATGCCAATGATGAAGTGTTCACGGCGGTCAACAACACCCTCAACGCTGGTGACAGCGTCGACGGCGGCGGCGGCTTCGACATCGTCACCCACTCGGTTGACGTGGGCGGCGGTGCGAACTACGCCGGCTTCATCTTCAACAACGTCGACGTCTTCCAAGTGACTTCGGACTCCCCGAACTTCGCGTTGGTGACGTATGACCTGTCCAGCAGTGGGCCCATCGGTGTGCTGCGTGTCCAGAACACCACCGACAGCGTGTTCTTCTCTAACGCCGCCGCGGGTGCCAACAACACCACCTTCCTGGAGGTGCTGGACCAGACCGGAACCGCGACGAACGTCTCGCTCGACATGCGTGATAACGACGTCACGGGCAATAGTGACGTGGTTGACGTCACCGTCCGTAGCGCCACCAACACGGGCGATGCGCTGAACGATCTCGAGATCGACTTTGCGGTGGAAACGGTCGTCATCCACACTGACGGTCCTCTGCCGGTCGTCATCGATACGCTTAATACCGAACTCGGCGGCGGCGTCGGCTCCGGCGCAGTCAACGTGGTGCTGGATGCTCAGGACAGCAGCCTGACCATCCGCGACGCCCTCGACATCAACGTCAAGAACGTCAACGGTAGCTCGAGCACGCAGAACCTGTCGTACTCCGTGGTGAATGCCAACGGCAACACCACGCTCAGCGGCGGCGCCGGTAACGACACCATTGTCGGTGCGCTGAACCAGAGCAACAACATCACCTCCAACGCGGGCAACGACTCCGTCACCGGTGGTAACGCATCGGATGTCATCAGTGCAGGCGCTGGCAATGATGTGGTCAATGGCCTGAACGGCAACGACACCATCACCACCGCCGAAGGCAATGACACCGTAAACCTCGGTGCCGGCAACAACGTGGTCGACACGGGCACGGGCAACGATTCTGTCAACGACGGCAACGGCAACAGCAACATCACCACCGGTGAGGGCGCAGACGTCGTGAACCTGGGTCAGGGTAACGACACCGTGCTGCTCGGCGCTGGCGCAGATACCGTCAATGCCGGCGACAACCTCACCGAAGGCGACGTGATTACCGGCGGTGCGGACGCTGACCTGCTCAACATTGCGAGCACGGCAAATGCGGCTGCCTCTCAGCTGAATGACCTCGACAACGTCACGCAGGTCGAGCGAATTGTGCTGGCGGACACCGGCAACCCGGGCGATAGCTACGCCTATCGGCCAACCAACGCGCCTGGCAATGTCAGTGCGTTTGTGCTCGACACAACGGCTACCGAAGTGGACGCGAGTGCGCTTGACGCAAACGAAACGCTGAACTTCGACGCAAACGGCCGCATAGGCAACCTCACCCTGATTGGTGGTGACGGCAGCGACACCCTCATTGGCGGTAACGGCAATGATGTCATCGTCGGCGACGGGGACAACGGCAATGCCGACCTTATCAATGGCGCGGGCGCCTTCAATGGCGGCAACGATTCGCTGTCCGGTGGCGGCGGCAACGACGAGTTCCGTTTTGACGGCAACGAGCTGACCCTTGGGGACACCATCCTCGGCGGAAGCGGCTCCGACACCATCACCCTCGTGCATGACGGTATCAATCCGCAGGCGGGCACCACCGAGGTGTTCGAGTTGCGGCTGGACGCCGGTTCGTCCATCGAGCTGGTCAAGGTCGAAGACAACTACAACAATGCGCCGGGCCGCATCGTTGATCTCACGGTGGTCAACACCCATGCTCAAGCGCTGACCAATGTTGACGCGACCGAGCTCGACAGCAACGAAGGATTCGACTTCGACGCATCGGCGGTCGCCGCAACCCGCCGCTTCAGTGTGGAGTCGGGCGATGGCAACGACACCCTGGTGGGTGGCGCTGGCGGCGACACCATCAACGGCAACGACGGTAACGACTTCCTCGACGGCAGTGCCGGCGGTAACGACAGCCTTGGCGGCGGCGCCGGGAACGACACCTTCAGCTTCGGCGACCAGCTGACCAATGACGGTCTCGATACCGTCTCCGGCGGTGGCGCGGGTGAAACTGATGTGGTCATCAGCGACAGCGTCCTGATCACTGACCAGGCGTTCCAGAACTTCACCAGCACCGAAGTGCTGACCCTGACGGATAACGCCGGGTCGGATACCACCCTCGCGAGCCGTGCGCAGGCCGCAGGCTTTGACACGGTTAACCTCAACGGGTCGGGTAACGACATTCTCGATGCGAGCGGCTATGTCGCACCGGCGCCTTCCGAGCCAGTTCGCGGTTTGACGGTTAACGACAACGGTGCTGCAGGTAGCGATACCATTATCACGGGCGCGGGTGACGACACCGTCAATACTGCGTTCGGCAGCGACTTGATCGTGCTGAATGGCGGCAACGACCTGGTGGTGGTGCAGACCAGCGAGCTGGACTTCAGCGACCGCATCGCCGGTGGCGCGGGCAGCGATACCGTACAGCTCGATGGCCGCGGCGGTTCAGCCGTCACGGCGGGCGTCAATCTGACCAACGTCACCGGCGTTGAGGAGTATGTGCTGCTCGATAACACGTCGTCTGCGACGCCGGCTGGCCCCGACAGCCACGCGTTGACCTTCACTGGCGGCAACGTGCTGACCGTGACCGACGTGCTGATCACCTCCGGCACCAACAACAACGACACCTTCACCGTGACGTTGGATGCGGGCCAGCAGGACGGTGACTATCGCTTCACCTTCAACGGCACCGGCGGTCGCGAAGTCTTTGTCAAGGACAATGACATCGGCGCCAACATCGTCAACAACAACATCGTCTTCAATGGTGGTGGTGGTAGCGACGAGCTGCAGATTCGCGGCGACGCCCTGGGTTCCACGGTGACGATGAATGGCGGTGACGGCATCGATGCCATCCGCCAGCAGGAAGACACCGGCACCGACCTGATCGATGACGACGGTTACCAGAACGTCAGCAACGTCGAGCAGCTGATCGCCGGCGGCGTCAACGACCGCGTCAATGCCACCCTTGGCGCCAATGCCGAAGCTAGCGGCCTGAACGCCATCATCGGCGGCACCGGCAGCGACGACGTGACCTTCGATGCGGCCTTCAACACCGCCACGTCGATCGACCTCTCGGCGGACAACGCCGGTGTGGACGCCGACTTCATCGATGCCTCTGCCACCAACGCCGCGCTGACGATCTCAGCCGATGCCGCTGATATCAACGCCGCCGATACCCTCCTGGGCGGCACCTCCGCGGGCGATTCGCTGAACCTCACTGCCGACAACGGCACCGCGACGCTGACCAACGTCAGCCGCATCGAGACCTTCAATGTGGTCGAGGGCTCCGGTGGCAGCGATGACGACGACATCACCATCAACTTCGTTAATGGCAACTTCACCGGCGTGGCGAGCGGCCGCATCACGGTCGACGCGTCGGCGCTGAACGACACCGGCATCTTCCTGCCCGAAGGCACCCTGACGCTGAACGCGGGTGCCATCACGGCAGGTGCGTTCGACGTCACCGGCGGTACCGGCGATGACACCATCAGCACTGGCACAGGCTCGGACGTCATCAACGCCGGCCTCGGCAACGACGTCGTCAATGCTGGCAACGGCAACAATGTCGTCAACGGTGGCGCTGGCAACGATGACATCACCACCGGCACCGGCAACGACACGATTGATGCTGGCGACGGCAACGACCTGGTCGCCTCCGGCGACGGTAACGACTCCGTCGATGGCGGCACCGGCAACGACACCATCTTCGGTGGCAACGGCCTTAACACCCTGAACGGCGGTGACGGCAACGACGAAATCACCGGCGGTAACGACGTCGACGTGATTAACGGCGGCACCGGCAACGACGAAATCTATGCGGGGCTCGGCAACAATGCGGGTGCTGGCGACACCCTCACGGGCGGCAGCGGCAACGACACGTTCTACTATGTGGCGCGCGCCGAAAGCTCCACCTCGCTGTCCGGCCGCGACGTCATTACCGACTTTGAGAGCAGCTCAAATCCGTTGAACGGATCCGACGTCATCGACTTCCGTTATGTGGCAGAAGCGGTAGCCCAGTATGGTGCAGGTGCGCTGATCAACTTCTCCGGCAACGCTGCGAACTTCGGCTTGGCGCAGGGTGCCATCACCGCGGGCGACAACGTGCTCGATGTGGTCTTCCAGCAGGACGACAACGTCCTTTGGGTTGACCTCAACGACGACGGCGTGCTGAACGGCAATGACCTGCAGATCATCCTGCAGGGTGTTACCACGCTTGCGGGTGCGGATGTGCTGAGCGGCGCAGCGATTGGCCAGACGCCGGTACTTCCGGGCGTCCCGGTCGTCGGCACCATCCTCGACGAAACGTTCGTCCTCGCGGGCGCGCCGCCTCCGGGCTACGTCATTGATGGCAAGGGCGGCAACGATACTGTCGTCATCAATGGTCAGGACATCAGCGGTTCCACCCTGACGAACATTGAGTTCGCCCAGGTGATTGGCAGCGCAGGCATGTCGGTGGCGCAGCACAATGGCTTTGTGGACATCCTGGGTACGGGTGTTGAGACGATCACCCTCACCACGGGTGGCATGCTGACGGGTGACGCGCAAATCGGCACCTACAATTTCGCCAACTTCGATACCGACTTCACCCTGGGCGCTAACGGCCAGAACGTGAATGGCGGCAACGGCAACGACACCATCCGCACCGGTCCGATTGACTTGGTCACTGGCAACATCAATGGTGGCGGCGGTTCCGATACCTTGGTGGTTGATTCTGGTGATGACCTGACGGGCGCAACGTTTACGGGCATTGAACAGACCCTGGTAACGCTTTCGAGCATTCGTATCACCGCTGCACAGCACGGAACGAACGGCACGAACGGGCAGCTGGGGAATATCGTCGATGCTGGCGATGTCGCACCGAACTCCCCGGACACGGTCACCATTTCGGATTCCACCGAGACGGCTTTCCCGGGCGTTGGAATTACCGGTGTCGCAAGCATGGAGAACTACGTGCTCTCCGGCGGCGATGACCGCTTCACGCTGGGTGTGGGCTCGCAAAACGTCAACACTGGCGCTGGCAACAATGTCGTCATCACTGGCGCACAGGACGTTATCACCGGCACCATCGGCGGCGTTGGCAATGACACGCTGATCACCGATACGGGCGATAACCTGACTGGCGCTAACATCACAGCGGTCGAGACCATCGAGATCGACGGTGTTGTGACGATGACGGCCGGCCAGCACGCCGCTGCGACCGTACAGGACACCAACGGTTCCACCGACAATGTGACGATCGCCAACGCCGGCACGGTCAATGCGTCGGCTAATATCGAGACGTACACGCTGCAGGACAACAACCTCGTGCCGGGCACTAGCACGCTGAATGTGAATGCGGCGACCACCAACGTGAACGTCAACGGTGCGAACACGCTGGCGGGTACCAACGTGAATGTTGGTGGTCTGACGGTGAACGGGACCTACACGCTGCTGGGATCGGTGGGCGACACCATCACCGCCACCAACGGCGCCAACATCGCCGGTGTCAATGCGGGCGCAGCCACCTCGGCTGAGACCCTGTCGCTGACCGATGGCATCACGATGACGCGGATTCAGCACGAAGCCTTTGGCGATATCGACGCAGCCGGCGGTGCCGATGCGGTCACGGTGCTGGGCCTGGGTACGGTCACGGCATTCGAAGACGTCGAGACCTACAACATCAGCAGCGCTGGTACCAACACGCTGATCGTCAATGCGCTGAACACTGCGGTTGACATCAATGGCGGCGCCAACGGCAGCACGGTGATTGTTGGTGGCCTGACGGTGACCGGTAACTACAACCTGACGGGCGGCCTGGATTTCATCAGCACCACCAGCGGCGCGGATATCTCCGGCGTCAACGGCGGCGCTGCGACCACGGCCACCAACATCTCGCTCGTCGACGACGTCACTATGACGCTGGCGCAGCACAATGGGTTCACCACCATCGACGCGGCCGGCGTTTCGGACGAGATCACGCTCACCACGTCCGGCGCCCTGACGGGCGACGCCGATGTGGAGACCTACAACCTCGCCGACGGCGCGGGCAACGTCTTCACGCTGGGCGCGATGGCTCAGAACGTGAATGGCGGCGCCGACAATGATGTCGTGCAGACCGGCGGGCTTGCGACCATCACCGGTATGATCGACTTGGGCGCCAATGCGGGCGCGCCGAACGACCAGCTGGTGATCACCGGCGCGGATGTCGACATGAGCGGCGTCAATGGCGGCGGCGAAACCACGGCCGAGACGCTGGACATGGGCATCTTCAATGCCACCATGACCGAGCTGCAGCATGAAGGCTTCCTCCTGCTGAATGCCGGCGGTGGCGCTAACACCATCACGTTGGATGACGCGAACGGCGACGGTGTGCTGACGGGTGACGCTGACGTCGAAACCTACGTCCTGAACGACGCCTTCACTTTCACGGTGGGCGCGGCTTGGCAGAGTGTGACGGGTGACGGCGCCAACAATCAGACGGTGATCGTCGATGGCCTGACCGCCACCGGCACGCTGGATGGCGGTGCTGCGGGCAACGACACCCTGGATCTGCGCAACGGCGCGGATATCAGCGGTGCCATGATCAGCAACTTCGAGAACCTGCTGGTGACCGGTTCGGTTTCCATGACCGAGACGCAGTACGAGTCCTTCGCCTCCATCACTGGCGGCGCTGGCACCACCATCGTCATCACCGCGTTCGACGGTGATGGCGTGCTGAGCATCGGCAACAACGTCGAGACATACACCTTCCAAGACAGTGGCACGGTGAACGTGCTCGCCGGTTCGGAAGCAGTCGACATCAACGGCACGGCGGGGCAGCCGCTGACCGTCAATGTGGGCGGCCTCACGGTGACCGGTGACTACGCGCTGGGCGACGCGGCCGACGTGATCATCGCCACGGCAGGTGCTGACATCTCCGGCGTCAACAGCGGCGCGGCCACCACGGCCGAGCTGATCGACGTCACCGGCGACGTCACGATGACGGTCCCGCAGCATGCGGCTTTCGTCGCGGCTAACGGGATTGATGCAGCTGGTGTTGCGGACCAGATCACCTTGTCCGACTCGGGCACGGTGGATGCGGACGCCGATATCGAGACCTATGTGCTCGGCGCGCTGGGTGGATCCACCCTGAACGTCGACGCGGCTGGTACGGCGGTTAACGTCACCGGTACCGGTGGCAGCGACGTGGTGAATGTGGACGGCCTCACCGTCACCGGCACCTACAGCCTCGGCGGCGCCGCGGATGAAATCACCGCCACCACCGGTGCTGACATCTCGGGCGTCAACGGCGGCGCGGCCACCACGGCCGAGCAGTTGAACCTCACCGGCATCATCACGATGACGGTGGCGCAGCACACCGGGTTTGGCACGGGCAACATCGTGGCAGGCGGCGGCGCTGACGAGGTGATCCTGGCTGACGGTGGTGTGGTGGTGGTGGACGCCGACGTCGAGCAGTACACGTCAGCCTTCGGCGGCACCTTCAACTTGTTCGGCAACAGCGCGACGGCGACAAATGTCACCAGTACGGCCGCAGGTGCGGATATCATTTCCGCGGGTGGTCAGGTGCTGACCGGCACGTATGACCTGGGTGCCGGCAGTGACGAGATCGTTGGCCAGGGCGGGTTCGACATCACCGGTGCAACGCTCACGGCGATCGAAGGTCTCCGCCTTGACGGTGCCGGTACGTTCACCATGACCGGTGATCAGTACAACGCCTTCACCGCGGGCATCACGGATCTGGGTGGGGACACCCAGACCATCGTGCTGACCACGGCGGCGGCGGGTGTCGTCATCGCTGACGATGATGTCGAGAACTTCACCCTGCAGGATGCGGGTGCCGACAGCATCACCTTCAGCGGTGCGGATGCCATCCGCGGCGGCCAGTCGGTTGATCTGACTGCTGGCGGTGCTGATCAGGTAACCATCAGCAACGTGACGATCGATGTCGGAAGTACTGATGCGCTCACGGTCTCTGGCTTCGGTGCGGACGACCTGCTCGTGTTGGAGCAGATCGCAGCCACCACGCGTGGAGTTGATGCTGGCGTGGTCGGCGTTCCCGACTTCCTGGCGCTGGCCAACAGCGGCAATGTAGCCGTCGGTCCCAACGCTGAGGTCCTGGCAATCAACGCTGGCGGCGCCATCAATCTGATGGATGCTGCTAACGCCGGAGAAGTCGAGACGCTGATCGCGGATTCGATCGGGTCGGTTGACCAAGGCGAGTTCATGGTGATTGTCTACAGCGACAGCTCATTGACTGCGGACGCTGGGATCTATCATCTGACGCTCGGCGCGAACTCGGCTGACCTCGCGGTCTCGCAGTTCGATATCGAATTGGTCGGTGTACTGGAAGACTTCGGGGCTAACAACTTCAGCGTTGCCAACCTCGGGCCAAATCTGTAAGCGTTTCAACGAGGAGCCCACGTCGTATCGTGGGCTCCCTTCGCTTTAGATTTAATCCCCGCTTCGGCGGGGATTTTTTTGCCTTGGATTTACGATGCAAACACTGTTTCTCCACCAGAACTTTCCCGGCCAGTTCAAACACTTGGCACCCGCCATGCACGCTCGGGGCGACGATGTCCGAGCCTTGGCAATTGAGGGCGTGGGCCTCAAGGGCGTCCCCATGTGGCGCTACAAGGTCGATCGCGCCAACGCCGCCGGCATTCAGGCTTGGACGCAGGAGTTCGAGACCAAGATGATCCGGGCGGAACAGGCCTGGCATGCCCTGCAACAGATCAAGCGGGAGGGCTTCGAACCGGATCTGGTGGTGGCGCACCCGGGCTGGGGCGAGTCCTTCTGCGTCGAGGATGTGTTCCCGGCGGCGCGGCAGCTGCATTTCGTGGAGTGGTACTACCATCCCAACGGCGCCGATGTCGGCTTTGATCCTGAGTTCTCAGCCGGCAGCAGCGATCCGGGACGTGTGCGCTCCAAGAACGCGATGAATCTTCTGGCGCTGCAGCAGATGGATTGGGGTTACAGCCCAACCGCCTGGCAGCGGCAGCAGGTGCCGGTGGAGTATCGCGACCGCATTGATGTGATTCATGACGGCGTTGATACGACCGCCATTGCGCCCATGCCGGATCGCAAGGTCACGTTCAGTTCCGGGCTATCGTTGGGGCAGGGCGATGAGCTGGTCACCTTTGTGAATCGCAACCTCGAGCCCGCGCGGGGTTGGCACGTGTTTGCGCGTTCACTCAAGCAGGTGCTGAAGGCACGGCCCAACGCTCACGTCGCCATCGTCGGAGGCAGTGATGTCAGCTATGGCGCCCGGCCGGCCAATGGCAAGAGTTGGCGGGAGGTGATTTGGCAGGAAGTGCATGAGGAAGTGGATGCCAGTCGTGTGCATTTTCTCGGTCGCATTCCCTACAACCTGTTCATTGGCTTGCTGCAGGCCTCAAGCTGCCACGTGTATCTGACCATCCCATTCGTGCTGAGTTGGTCGATGTTGGAGGCCATGTCGGTGGGCGCCATTGTGGTGGGTAGTGATACCGCTTCCGTGACCGAGGTGATTCGAGACGGCGAGAACGGCTTGCTGACGCCGTTCCTCGACCCCCAGGCCCTGGCCGAGCGGGTCATCGACGTGCTGGCCCGACCTGCGCACTATCATCACCTCCGCGCTGCGGCCCGGCAGACCGTAGTGGATCACTATGACCTGGCCACACGCTGCTTGCCGGCCCAGCTGGCACTGGTCGACCGCGTGGCGGCTATGTCGCGGCGGGTTCACAGCTGATCGGCTAAAATACAACCACCAATTCAATCGCCTACCGGAGTGTTCCACATGGCAAAAGAAGAAGTCGTCACCATCGACGGCAAGAAGTACAACTGGGCCGACCTCAGCAAGGAAGCCCGTGCTGCGCTGGTCAACCTCAACGCCACCGACGGTGAGCTCAAGCAGCTGCGCGTGCGCGTGGGCATCGCCCAGACCGCTCGCGCTGCGTTTGCCGAGCAGCTGAAGGCCGCGCTGCCCAAGAGCAAGTAAGCGCTACGCGCCGCGAACGAGCCGCCTTCGGGCGGCTTTTTCGTTGGGCGGGTTGGGGGCAAACTGACTTCAATCTGCGGGTTACGATGGTATCCAGGGGTTGACCAATGGCACCCCAGTGCTTTGAAAATCTGCAATGTTTCGCGTGACCACCGCCATGCCATGCACGAGTGCTGTTGCAGCGATGAGCGCGTCACGTTCGCTCCGGCGATCGGGCACATGTAGTCGGGCGCACCGCAGTGCCACCGCGGTGTCGACCGCCAGGGTGCGCGCGGAGAACTCGGGCAACACGTGGTGCGCTAGCCAATCGCGCAGCAGGGCGCCCTGGGCGGCATCCCGACGCTCAACCGACAGCACCCCAAGCTCAAGCTCCAGGATGCTGATGGCTGACACAAACAGACTGTCGGCATCTGCGTTCTCCGCCCACGCGGCGACGTTCGCATCCGCCTTGCCGTGCCGCACCTTGCGCAGTTCGGATACCACGTTGGTATCCAGCACGAACATCACGAGAGTTCGACCGGTGTGATGCCGATCGTCACACGCGGTGGCTCAAAGGCGATGTCGGCATCGCCTGGCATGGCCAGCGCATCGGCGATGTTGCGGCGTTGCCCTGTGAGTCGCTGATAGTCCTCGTAACACATGAGCACGTGGGCAGGTCGGCCACGATCCGTGATGATGACCGGCCCCTTGTTGGCGGCCCGCTTGGCCTCGCTTGCGGCCTGGTTGAAAGCGCGGCTTGAGAGCGTGGTGATGGTCATGGCTGCCTTCTGCAGGACAAGTGATGTAGTGACGTTACTACAACAAACGAATGCAGGCAAGGATGGGACAGAGGGGGGCGTCAGGCCACCTCATCGCCCCCATCCCGATATGCTAGTCGCCTAAGCGATGGACCCCATCACCCCATGAAAGCCATCATCCTGGCCGGAGGCACCGGCACCCGGCTATATCCCATCACCCGTGGCGTGAGCAAACAGCTCACCCCGGTGTACGACAAGCCGATGATCTACTACCCGCTGTCGGTGCTGATGCTGGCCGGCATTCGCGAGGTGCTGGTCATCACCACCCCGCAGGACCAGTCCGCTTTCCAGCACCTGCTGGGCGATGGCAGCGATTGGGGTCTGAACCTGCAGTACGCGGTGCAAGCCAGTCCCGATGGCCTGGCACAGGCCTTTCTGATTGGCGAATCATTTCTGGCCGGGCAGCCCGCCTGCCTCATCCTCGGCGACAACCTCTTCTTCGGCCACGGCCTGCCCGAGATGCTGCGCCGTGCTGCTGCCCGCGATCGTGGCGCCACCCTATTCGGCTACTACGTGCGCGATCCCGAGCGCTACGGTGTGGTGCAGTTCGATGCACAGGGCAGGGCGGTGGACATCGAAGAGAAGCCCACGCAGCCCAAGTCGCACTACGCGGTCACCGGCCTCTACTTCTATGACGCCGATGTAGTGGACATTGCCCGCAACGTGAAGCCCTCCGCCCGCGGGGAGCTGGAAATCACCGACATCAACCGCGCCTACTTGAAGCGCGGTGACCTGCAGGTGGAGCTGATGGGCCGTGGCTTTGCCTGGCTGGATACCGGCACCCACGATGCCCTGCTGGAAGCCGGCAACTTCGTCCGTACCGTGCAGGAACGCCAAGGCCTCCAGATCTGCTGCCCGGAGGAAATCGCCTACCGCCAGGGCTGGATCGACGCCGCCCAGGTAGCGCGCCTGGCCGAGCCCCTGCGCAAGTCGCGCTATGGCCAGTACCTGTTGGACCTCATTCGATGACCCTCAGCGAAACCCCGCTGCCGGGCGTGCTGCGCATTGAACCGCGCGTGTACGGGGATGCCCGCGGCTTCTTCGTGGAAACCTATCGCGCCGAGCAATTCCTGCAGCGCGAACTGAAACTGCAGTTCGTACAGGACAACCAGTCCCGTTCCCGCAAGGGCGTGCTGCGAGGCTTGCACTACCAGCTACAACAACCGCAGGGAAAGCTGGTGCGCGTGTCCCGCGGCAGCGTCTACGACGTGGCCGTGGACGTGCGCCGCGGCTCGCCGCACTTCGGCATGGCCTATGGCTGTGTGCTGGACGATGTCGCCCACCATCAGCTCTACATCCCGCCCGGCTTTGCCCACGGCTTTCTGGTGCTGTCCGACGAAGCCGACTTCGTCTACAAATGCACCGACTACTATCACCCCGCCTCCGAAGCCGGTATCCGCTTCGATGACCCGGCGCTGGGTATTGATTGGCCCAAGCTGGACGTGCCCTATGCGCTGTCCGACAAGGATCGGGAACTGCCGGTGCTGGCGGAACAGGCGGACTTGCCCGCATGACGGTGCTGATCGTCGGCGCCGGTGGGCAAGTCGGGCGCGAGCTGGCTGCGCGCTGCGGTGCCACCGACATCGCCCTCGATCGCCACGCCCTGGACATCACCCAAGCCGAAGCCATTACCGCAGCGCTCGATCACCACCGTCCCACCGTGCTGATCAATGCAGCCGCCTACACCGCCGTGGATCGTGCTGAGCAGGAGCCGGATCTCGCCCATGCCATCAACGGCACGGCGGTCGCCCATCTGGCGCAGGCCTGTGCAGCACGCCACATACCGGTGCTGCACCTGTCGACGGACTACGTTTTCGATGGACGCAGTGCCGATGCATATTCAGAAGATGCGGCTGTAAATCCGCTGGGCGTCTACGGCGCCAGCAAGTGGGCCGGTGAGCAGGCACTACGTCAGCACTGTCCGCAGCATCTCATCCTGCGCGTGAGCTGGGTATTCGGCCAATACGGCAACAACTTTGTGAAGACCATGCTGCGCCTCGGCGCCGAGCGCCCGGCGCTGCGGGTGGTGGCGGATCAGGTCGGCGGGCCCACCCCGGCGGCGGACATCGCGCAGGCCTTGATGCAGCTGGCGCGGCAGATCGAAACGGAGCGGTCACTGCCGTGGGGAACCTGGCACTTTGCCGGACAGCCCTTCGTCAGTTGGCATGCGTTCGCCCAAGCCATCTTTGATGAGGCCGTGGTACTGGGCCTGCTACCACAGGCACCCGAGGTCAGTGCCATCACCACGGCCGAATACCCCACCGCCGCCGCGCGCCCGGCCCAGTCCAGCTTGTCGATGCGGGCAACGACCGCCGCGCTGGGCCTGCAGCCACCCGATTGGCGAGCCGCACTGCGCACCCTCATTCGCGATCTGAAACCGGCATGACCTCCGCACCCCGACATTCTCCACGCCAAGTGCTGGTCACCGGCGCCGCCGGCTTTATCGGCAGCAACTTCGTGCATCACCTGCTGGCGCAGGATGCCGCCGTGCAGGTGGTCTCACTCGATGCGCTCACCTACGCCGGCAACCGCCAGAACCTTGAAGGCCTGCCGGATGCGTCCCGCCATGTCTTTCTTCACGGCGATATCTGCGATGCTGCCCTGGTGGATCGTCTGCTGCGTGAACACCGCATCGACACCGTCGTCCACTTTGCCGCCGAATCCCACGTGGATCGCTCCATCAGCGGCCCCGGCGAGTTTGTCCGCACCAATGTGACCGGCACCTTCACCCTGCTGCAGGCCTGCCGCCAGTACTGGCAAGTCGAGGCTGCGCTGGGAGATTACAGCGTGCGCTTTCACCACATCTCCACCGACGAAGTGTTTGGCACGCTTGGGCCGGATGACCCGGCCTTTACCGAAACCACCCCCTACGCCCCCAATTCACCGTACTCCGCCAGCAAGGCGGCGTCCGATCACTTGGTACGCGCCTGGTTCCACACCTACGGCCTACCGGTGATCACCACCAACTGCAGCAACAACTTCGGCCCGCGCCAGCATGGCGAAAAGCTCATCCCCACCATTATTCGTAGCTGCCTGAAGGGGCAGCCGATTCCCGTGTATGGCGACGGTAGCAATGTGCGGGACTGGTTGTATGTCACCGACCACTGCGTCGGCATCGAGGCGGTGCTCCGTAACGGACGGCTGGGTGAGTGCTACAACATCGGCGGCGGCAACGAGCAGCACAATCTCGACGTGGTGCGCCTGATCTGCAAAGTGATGGACACCGAGCGGCCCGATGGTGCGCCCCACGAGCGGCTCATCACCTTCGTCACCGACCGCCCCGGCCATGACTGGCGCTATGCCATTGATGCCAGCAAGATCCAGCAGGAACTGGGCTGGGTGCGGGCGCAGCGGTTTGAGGCGGAGATTGGGGAGACGGTGCGGTGGTATTTACAGCTGAGTGCTGAGTGCTGAGTGGTGAGGAGGCCTTCCTTCGTCATGCCCGACTTGATCGGGCATCCATTCGCCAGGCGTTGGATACCGGCACGAGCCCGGCGCTTCTGGCCCAGGCGCGCAGCTTGCGCGCAAGCCCCTCAACCGTCGGGTCACGCTTGCACATTGCCCGGACACCGCGGCCCCGTTGTGTAGTACCGTGCCACCGCCGATTGAACCCCAGGACCGTAGCCGATGAGTGATGTTCGCGCCCCCGCGCAGCCGATTCAGGACAGCCCCGAGACGGCCAACGATGCGCTGACCCTGGCGCAGGCGGAAGGTGATGCCGCCCGCACCGAGGCGCCAGAGCCGGCGCCACGGAAGCCGGAACCTGAAGAGGCTGTCGACGACGCGGCTGCAGAACCGGAGGCCGCGCCTGCCGCCGATGCGCCCCCGCCAGCGGGGTTCAACCCTTCTGTCGTCCAGCCCATCTCGCTGGCCGAACTGGAAGGCCGCGACCCCAATGCCATCACCATCATGGGCATGCCGCTCTGGGGTGCTGTAGCCGTCGGCGCCGGCTTGGTCACCGTGGGTGTGTTGGCGGCGACCGACGACAGCGACGAGGGCAGCGGCGGCGGCAATAGCGCACCCATCATCATCAGCAACGGCGCCGGCGCCAATGCGGCCCTGAACCTCGGTGAGAACATCGCTACGGTGACCACCGTGACGGCGGGCGATGCTGATCCCAATACCACCATCACCTACAGCATCATCGGCGGTGACGATGCCGACCTGTTCGAGATCAATGCCAGCAGTGGCGCGCTGCGCTTCAAGACCGCGCCCGATTTCGAAACGCCCACTGATGCCGACGAAGACAACAAGTACGTGGTGCAGGTGCAGGCGTCCGATGGCGATCTGACCGACACCCAAACGCTCACCATCACCATCCAGAACATCGCCGAGATCACCAGCAACGGCGGCGGCGACACCGCCGAGATCGACGTCACCGAAGGGGTGACGGCGGTCACCACGGTCACCACCGAAGAGACCACCCAGACGCTCAGCTACAGCATCATCGGTGGCGACGACGCCGACCTTTTCAACATCAACAGCAGCACCGGCGCATTGCGATTCCTCGACGCACCCGAATTCGACAACCCTCAGGACGAAGGCGCCGACAACATTTACGAAGTGATCATCCGTGTTGGCAGCGGAAACCTGTTCGATACCCAAACCTTGCTCATTACCGTCAACGAGGCACAAGCCCCGGCCACCGCTTCCGATGGCGACGAACAGTTGATTGCCAAGGCTTTGCAGGACAGCTTTATGGGCGCCGCGCCCGAGTCGAATGCTTCGGCCATGTTTGCAGTATGGCCGGCTGCCGTCCCCCAGTCGCTGAGCCCGATGAGCGAGCTCCTACCAATGCTGCCGTTGATCGACGTTGGATAGGGTTCGCTGATGATCTCTTCAGCGTCTCGGCTCGTTAGTTGATGGTCAGCCGACCAACACCAGAGGCCTCCGCCGCTCGTCCCAGTGCAGCATCCTGGGTGGCTAGCGGAACCTGCATCCGGAGCGCTAGTTCAAGATAGGCAGCGTCGTAACTGGTCAGGTCGTATTGCAGGGCAAGTGTCAGCAGTAGCCGCGGCGCTGGGGAGGTGGCGTCGAACCAGATATCAAGTTCGTCGAAGTCTGCGATAGCAGACTGAGCTTGGTGCGCCACCATCTTCTGACGCTTGCAGGCCGTCCTCAGGACGTTTGTGTACTCCAGACGCAATAGCGCCGGAGCGAGGGGTTGCATTGCGCCTAACTGTTTAGCGACCGCGTCGGAATATGGCGTTGCCTGTGACCGAAACAACCAGGCGCAGGCAATCGAGTTGTCCAGCACAAACTGGGCTTTGGCGCTCGGTGGGATTGGCAACGTCCGTCTTGCCATGATCAGTCCAGCCCTTCTCGCGCAATGGTTTTGAGGTCGCCATCGAGATCGATTTCTTGCCCCAGGGCCGAGAGCCTTTGAAGCGCTGCTTCGATCCGCGCCTCCCGTCCCGAAGTGTCGTCGTTCTTCACTGCAACCAGACGAACGACGGGCTTGCCGCGGCGAGTTACGGCAATTTCTTCTCCGGCACAGGCCCGCGCGATGAGTTCGCTGAGGCGATTCTTGGCATCGGCGACGGAAATTTCGGTCATTTCGAGTGCGATCATGAATGTTCCTCCATTATAGCTAGCTATATTCGAATATAGCTAGCTATAAAAAATCAAACCCCCGGCAAATCGTCATTCACCACCGCACTCTGCATCCGCAGGATGGCGCCGCCGGTGACGGCGATATAGCGCCCGGCGGCGATATTGGCCGAAGGTGCTGTGGTGTTGCCAAGCGCGGAGCAGGCCCCTTGGGAAGGGCTGGCCCAGAGGGGATTGGCCGCAATGCTGTGGATCAGGCGATCCAGGGCGGGCACCACCAGGCGGTGACACCAGACGCTGTGGGTGTTGAGCAGATTGGCATCCTGCACCGTGATGCCGGAGTCGCCATCAGTCGTGCGTGGCCGCCAGCGTAGGCTGTCGTTGGGAATCACGGTCTGCCATTGGTAGCCGTCCGTGCCGTGCAGGTGCAGCCACTGCTGGCGCGCCAGCGCGGCATGGTGTTGCTGGGTGGGGTGCAGGATGGCAATACCCACGCCGGGGGCGCTGGCGAGTGCACGGGCGCGCAGTTGGGCGCGGATCAGCCCCTGGGGGCTGCGATCCCCGAAGGTGAATAGGGCCGACATGCCGTTGGCCAACTCCGCTTGCATCGGCGCCCGCCGGGCGTGGTGCATCGCCCCGATCCGGGTGGCTTCGAAGGTGGCGCTACGCAGCAGCAGCTTGGTGCGAATCACCCGGGTCAGTTCGAACAGGCCACCCAGCATCGCCAGCAACAGGACAAACACCACCAGAAACTCCACCGCGCCCTGGCCATGCTGGGGGCGTTTCAAGGTGCGGTCCCGGTGCCGACGGTCGGTTCCGCAAGCTGCAGCAAACGATGATGCAACTGCTGAATCCGCGCCTGGATTTCAGCATCGGCAGGCAGCACCGAGCTGGCGGTTTCCAGGGTGTCGAGCGATTGCCGGACGCGCACCAGGGCGAGGTTATGCCAGAGCCGTCCGTCCTGTGGCGCCCGCTGCAGACCCTGCTGATAGCTGTGTACGGCGGCATCCAACTGGTTCTGGCGTACATGAATATTGCCCAGCCGCAGCCACACATCGGGCAAGTTCGGATGGTCATGGCTGAGCGCGCGGTAGGCGATCTCGGCATCCAGTAGGCGGGCCTCACGCAGCGCGCGGTCGGCGGCGTCCAGGCGCATGGCCAGCGAAGACGACTCGCTGCCCGGCTGGGGTGTCAGGCTTGCGCAAGCCGACAGCAGTAAGCCGCTCAGTGTCAGGCTCAGTCGCATGGGATACGTCGCAGGATGACGCCCGGGCGAATCCCCAGGGCTTCGGCACGACCGGCTTGCATCTCCACCACCTCGCGGCCGCGCCGGTGCCAACTCAGGCGAAACGGCGCCATCGCAGCCCTGATCGACAACACGGCACCGGCCGCATCCAGGTGAACCACATCGATCGGGTAGCGCATCCCCAGGCTGTGGACCCCCTTGCAGGCCGGGAACCACCATGCTTCGTCCACCGTTGGTGGTGGGCGGCCGATCAGTCCCCGGGCGCGGTCGAGTAGGCCGGAGGGCATGCGGGCGTGTCGAAACAGCACGCGCCCGGCATCGTCTCGGATCTGGAGAGGGCTACACGTCATGGAGCAGCTTCATCAGGATGGGAAAAGCCAGCACCAGAAAGGTGGTGGGGAAGATGAAGGCCACCAGCGGAAAGATCAGTTTGACGGGCGCCTCCATGGCCAGTTTCTCCGCACGCTGAAAGCGCTCAATGCGCTGCTGGTCGGCCTGAATGCGAAGGGTTTCCCCCACGCTGCCACCGCTGCGATCGGCCTGCGCCAGGGCCGCCACCACCCCGGTAACCTCACGCAGATTGAGTCGCGTCGCCATGGCTTCCAGGGCCTCGATGCGGCCAGCGCCGGCCTTGATGTCCCGGTTGACCCGCTGAATCTCCTTCTTCAGCAGGCCCTCGGGCCCGTTCTGTGTGGCCTGTTGCAAAGCGCCGGGTAGGCTGAGGCCGGCTTCGACTGCCATGGTGATGAAATCCAGGTAGGTCGGCAGCAAGCGGACGATGCCGAGGGCGCGCTGGCGTCGCGCTTCGCGCAGCTTCAACGCCGGGATCGCGTAGCCGAATGCGGCGGCCGCCAGTAGCCACGGCCATGACAGTCGTTCGATCGCCAGCAGGGCCAGCGCGGCAACTATCGCAGTGAGCACCATCGACAGCAGGCGCAGCGAGAAGTACTGCTGTGGACTCATGCGGAAGTCCCAGCCCGCATGCATCAGCTCGCGCTGAATCCGCGTGGCCTGCTCGGCGGACAGACGCCGTGCGAAGTAGTGCGCGACAAAGCCCACCAGCGGCCACAGCAAACGCTCGGGCCAGGACAGGGGGTCCATGAACCGGCGATCCAGCGTGGGCAGGCTGTGACGGAATGCCAGCGCCGCCAGCACCAGCATGGCCAGGGCTGCAGCCGTTGCGGAGGCGATCAACCAGGGCGCCCCGAACTCAGACATCGATGTTCACGATCTTGCGAATGAAGTGGTAGCCCACCAGCTCCATCAGCGCGATGACCAAGAGGGTCATCCAGCCATGCAGGCTATGAAACAGGTAACGCATGGCCTCGGGCTCAAGTTGCATCAGGGCCAGCACCAGGAAGATCGGCAAGCCGGTCATCACCAGGCCCTGCAACTTGCCCTGGGCGGTGAGGCTGCGGATCTTGCCTTCCATCTGCAGGCGTTTTCGCAGGGTGTCTCCGATGCGTTCCAAGGCTTCGGCGAGGTTGCCGCCCACCTCGCGGGACACTTTCATGGCGGCGGTGACCAATTGGACCTCCACCTCGGGAATACGGTCATGCAGGTGGTCCACTGCGTCCGAGAAGGCCAGGCCGACGCGAAGCTCGCGCAACACCAGGGAAAGCTCCTGCGACAGCGGCGGCGGCGCGTAGGCCGTCACCGTCTCCAGCGCCTGGGTCAGGCTCAGCCCGGCGCGCATGTTGGTGGCCAGCCCCAGCAGGGCATCTGGCAGTTGTTCGACGGCCTGCCGCCGCCGCTTCCGCTGGAGCCAATGATAGATGCCGGGCGGTGAAACGCCTGCCGCCACCACGGCCATCATCGCTAGAAAGAGGCCGCCGCCCGCGAGCAGGATGACCAGGAAAATCATTGCCAGCAGCACGGCATGCAGCCGGAACAACAGCGGCGGGTCAATGAACAGGAAGATCTGTGGCAGATTCTTGGCCGCCTGAGTCTCGAAGGCCTGTCGGTAGGCCGCCCAGCCCTCGTTGAGGGTGCGCGTGCCGGCGTAGAGCAGGAGGGCCAGGCCCACCGCCCCGAGCATGGACAGAAGCTGCGCCGAACTCATAGCGACGGTACGCCGGCTTCAAACAGGGAGAGGTCGGTGGTCACGCCCCGACGCCGCAGTTGCTCGTAGAACTCCGGCACCAGCCCGGTGGCCTCGAATCGACCCTCGACCCGTCCGCCTTCGGTGTAGCCGGTCGGGCGGAAGCGGAAAATATCTGCCAGTTGGATGCGACCGTTCTCCACACCCACGACCTCCGCAATGGACGTCACCTTGCGGGCGCCGCAGGCAAAGCGGGTTTGCTGGACGATGACGTTGACCGCCGAAGCCAGTTGCTCGCGAATGGCGACCATCGGCAGGTCCATCCCGGCCATCATCACCATGACCTCCAGTCGCGCCAGACAGTCGCGTGGACTGTTGGCGTGTGCCGTGGTCAGCGAGCCGTCATGGCCCGTATTCATGGCTTGCAGCATGTCCAGGGCTTCGCCCCCGCGACATTCGCCCACCACGATGCGATCCGGGCGCATCCGCAGCGCATTGCGGACCAGATCGCGAATGCTGATGGCACCACGCCCCTCCTGGTTGGGCGGTCGGGCTTCCAAGGCGATGAGGTTGGGTTGGTAGAGCCGCAGTTCGGCGGCGTCCTCGATGGTGACAATCCGTTCCGCCCCGGGAATGAAGTTGGATAGCACATTGAGGAGCGTGGTCTTGCCGGACCCGGTGCCGCCCGAGATGAGGATATTGCGTCGGTACTGGACGGCCATCTCCAGAAAAGCGGCCATCGCGGGGCTGAGCGAGCCGAAGGCCTGGAGGCGTTCGCAGGTCAGCCGCTCCTGCATGAACTTGCGAATGGTGATGCAGGCCCCCTTGAGCGCAAGCGGCGGAATCACAGCGTTGACACGCGAGCCGTCCTTGAGCCGGGCATCGACCATGGGCGAGGCCTCATCGATGCGCCGACCCAGCGGCGATACGATGCGCTGGATGATGGACTGCACCGCCGCATCGTCGGTGAAGCGGATCGACGAGCGCAGCAGTTGGCCGTCCCGCTCGTAGAAGATCTCGTCGGCGTTGTTGACCATGATCTCGCTGATGTCCGGCTCGGCCAGCAGGGGTTCCAGTGGGCCGAGTCCCACGGCTTCCGCCACGACTTGTTCGGTCAGTTCCGTGGCATCAATGGCGTCGGGCAGTGCGGCCTCCTCCCGGAGGATTCCGCGGACCAGGTCGGTGGTCAGCGCGCGCAGTTGCGAGTCCGACATGGCACTGACGTCAATGCGGCGGAGGTCCATCTGCTCGTGCAGGCTGCGACGCAGCCTGGCCTGCCAGGTATGACGTTGCTGTAGAACGTCCGGGTCGATAGGCGCCAGAGCCGGATCGGTAGGGGGTGCGGGGTGTGGGGGCGGATTGGGATCGTCGTGTTGAGCCTCCGCCCTAACCCGGATGCAGTAGTCATGGATCTCGATCAGATCGTCAGCGCACAACGGGCCGTGACTCGACACCGTGCGGCCGTTGACCCGGATCGGACCGGCCAGTGCCGTCATGTGCAGGCCGTCACCGCGCTGATCGAGTGCGGCGTGGCGTGGCGCCACCCGCCCTCCGTGCAGTCGTACCGCGCAGTCGTCGTCGCGGCCGATCAGCAGCGGTGTCTGCTGATACCAGTCGGCGGATACCGCCGTGCCGCGCGCGGTGGTCACACACACCTGGAAGCCGGTCATTCGGCAAGCCCCCCGTTCAGCGCTTCGGCGCCGCTCAGCACCTGCCGGAGGCGACGATCGGCGTCACGCAGCGCGGTCGGCGGGTGTTCGGCGGTGGCGCGGATGCGGGGCGTTACCGTCACCACCAGTTCGGTGCGTCGCTGATTGAAGGCCTCGGAGCGGAACAGGGGACCCAGGATCGGTAGGTCGCTCAGGCCCGGCAGCTTGTCGGCGTTGCGGGTATCGCGAGCATCAAGCAGCCCGGAGAGGATGATGGTCTCACCGGGGCGTGCGGTGATGGTGGAAGTGGTCTCACGGCGCAGCAGTCCGGGCACGCCGTTGACCTGCACGGAGAAATCCACCGAGCTCACCTCCGCGCGAATCCGTGAACGGATGTTGTGCGCGCGGTCGGCAAACGGCTGAATCTCGAGTTGAATCCCGAACTCGCGAAACTCGACGACGGGTTGTCCGAACTCATTGAGGATGGCCACAGGTAGCTCGCCTCCGGCGAGAAAGCTGGCGGTCTCCCCGCTGGTGGTCGACAGCGAGGGGGCCGCAAGCAATTGTGCATGGCCTTCCTCCTGCAGCAGTTGCAGCTCCGAGCCGAGGATGGAGGTCATGCCGAGATAGCCGCTGAGCTTCTGGCGGCCGGCGCCCACAGCGCCCAGCAGGTCCTGCAACAGCCCGCGATCACCGACATCCGATACCACGCCGAACAGGCGATTGGGCACCACGTTGCCCACCACACCGATGGCCGGACCCGCCGCCGTATCCTGCCAACGGATCCCCAGGTTTCGTTGGTGACTGCGATTGACTTCCAGCACCGCAACGTCCAGCACGATCGCCGGCTCGACGGCCACATTCAGCTCCGGCTCCACCAGATTGATGACCTGTGGGATGCCGCGCATGACCTGCTGAAAGCCTTCGAGGCGGGTGCTGTCCACGGTTCCTTTCAACAGGATGCGGTTCAGATGGGTCGCGGCGGAGACCCGTGGATAAGCCTCGAGAATCGCCTGCACCAAGGCCAGGGTATCGGAGGGCGACCGCGCATAGACTCGGACGTCATAGCGCTGATGAACCCCCTCACCCGTCCACACATCGAGTGCGGCGCGGCCTTCCGAAAGACCCAGTAGCAAGAGGTTGCCGTTGTCGAGCACGGTGGCCTGGACGATCTTGTCGTTGCCCACCACCAAGCGTTCGATGGACGACAGGGCATGGGTATCGACGGCGCCGACGTACAGGCTGACCGGTTGCCGAGCCGAGTGTGGATGATCGGTCAGGGCGGCGGCTGGCACTGGGTTTCGCAATGTCCGATGCGTTGATGTGACCGTCACTGCATAGCGTCGTGGGATCGTGTCATGCTCACCCCAGATTCGAACGATGGCGTCGCCCGCATGGTGTGCGCGCAGGCGGAGTTGATGGGCATCGCGCTGCTCGACCTCAACCACGTCCTCCGGCATGACCTCGAAGCGGTGGATATCGGTATCGAAAAGCGTTGCCTGCGTGCCCACCTCCATGACCACATCGGGCGCGATTACGGGGGCCGACTGGCCCCATGAGGGCATCCACAGCAGCAGCGCCAACACCCAACGCGGCGCCCGGCCAGGCCGGCCACTCATGGCAGCCCCTCCACCGGATGGGGTACGGCCGCAGGGCTAGCGATGGACATCCGCGTTCCGTGCGCTTCGTGGGTGACAAGCGGCTGGATATGACGCTGACCCCGCGGTGCGGCGTTGGAAAAATAGACATAGCCGTCGGCACGTGCATCGTCGCCGAAGAAGCGACGGCCCGCAGCCCGCGCCGGCGTCTGTTGATCGAGCGGGTTACGCAGGAGGTATCGCAGCACGCCGAGCGACTGCGCCTGCAACACGCGTTCAGCGTCCTCGTGGGCGACGATGATGCTGATCAGCCGATAGCGCTGGGCATCGGCCGGCAGCGGCTGAAAGCCCTGGTCCGGAGTCCGCAGCGGTTCGGGCCCTGCCGCCACAATGCGGACCCGTTCCAGCACCGGTAGCTGGGTTTTCGGCATGCCGGTCTGCGTCGACGGCAGATCCACGAGCAGATCGACGAAGTCCCCGGGGACCAGCATCCCGGCATGGTTATCGAGTGCGGTGACCTCCAAGGTGAGCGCGCGGTCACCCGCCGGCACCAGGTCGGAAAAGCGATCGATGACCGCACCGGCCACAAAGTCGCGCAGCAAGGGCTCACCACTGACCATGGCGCGGTTCAGGACGTGGCCGCGGAGGGTCGGGTAATCCTGCGGCGACACGCTTCGATGGGATAGATGCCGCGCTGGCAGTTGTGCGATGGCCATGCTGGCGTCGCTGACTTGATCGCCAGGGAGTAGGTCGCGGCTTGCCACCACGATGGATCGCAGTGCGCCACGATCGCGTTCGGCCTCTGCGGCCAGCCGCGCGGACTCCTGCGCGAGATAGCGCTGCGCCAGAACGTACGCGAGGACCCCCAGCCCCACCGCCAGCGCCAGCAACACCCAGCCGAAGTAGTCGTGCGACTTCATGCGCATCTCAGCGATGGGCCGTCGTGACGACGGTCACCATCGTGACCCCACCCTGTGCGACACCGACCACGTTGATCTGGCCATCCGGTCCGCTCAGTTGCAGGCTGCCGCCGTGGTCCCCCAGCCGAAGCGCGCGCGGCCCGATCGGCTGATAGCCGGCCTGCCGGAAGTGATCGCGGAGCATCGTCAGGGGCTGTGCGACCGGGGGGGTACCCAACAGCACAACCGTGCGACTGCGCTGTCCCAGGTCATCCGATTCCAGCCACTGGTGCAGATGCATCCCCGGTACGCTGGGCAGGCCAGGGGTGGCGGTCTCAGCGAAGGGTCGCGCGCGGATGGCGACCAGCCCCGCGGTGCCGCCCTGAGGGTTGGACCGGAGCTGGATTGTCACCAGGCGGTCGTGCGCCAGGTGCGACAGTACGTGCCAGGGCCCGGCGGTCTGATGTCGGAGGGGCTGCTGCCACGATTGTCGGATGTCGTTCATGACCCGATCAAGGTGGTGGCGGGAATGCAGGCTAAAGATGCGGGTTGCAGCACCATTGATCTGCAGACCGTCCCCAAGGGATTGCAGCTGGCAGTGCGTTGGCAAGACGGGCCTGTCTTGGGCCACGGCCAGCGAGGCGTGTAGCAGTCCGACGGCAACGAGAATGCGGGCCAGGGCGCTCACGGTGACGGTGCCGTTGGCCCCAGGCGATACGCTGGTAAAGGCTCCAGGGTGACATGGCCGAAGCGCAGACGGTCCTCATCCAGCTCCTCGGCGATGGGCGCGTAGGCCACGAACTGCTGCGCATCACGGACGGCCGAGTGGTCGAGAAACTGCTGCGGCAGCAGACCGGAGATGCGGGAAGCCGCCTGTGCAGTGCCGCCCGCGGTCCAGTGGCCGACGAACAAGGCGGCAGATCGGCGGAGACGCAGAGTCTCAAGCCCCGGCAGCGCGAGCCCGATCGCATCGTTGAGCGGGCTGAGCTGGACCGCCACGGTGGTTTGCGCCACGCCATCGCGACTGAGGTCAAAGCGGGTCAGTCCGCCCAGCACCGCCACAATGTCGTCAACCAAGCCGACCGCACCCGCCGGAGCGATATGCTGGCTTTCGACTTGGCTGTAGCGGGTTGCGCCTGCATCGTCCGTCGGCCGCAGCAGCGTGCCCGATGTTGTGCCCGGAATGCCGCGCAGGAAGGGGTCCAGCCGTAGGGGCTCATTCTCCGCTGATGGGGTTTGATCCGGCGCGGCGAAGATTCTCGCGTCGACTTCCGCTGCCAACACCGCGTCCGACTTGACCACCCCGTCGGGCGCGGGCGCACCCGGGGCGTTTGCAGACCACACTGCCCGTTCCCACACCGTGTAGCGTGCCGCCAGTTCCATGCCCTGTTGCTGGTAAAGCAGGCTGCCAATCAATCGGATCAGGAACATCAGCGGAATGATCAGCAGGGTCAGCACCACCAGCATCTCGATCAGTGCTTGGCCCGCCTGTGGCAGGTGTTTCATTCGCTGCCTCCTGCCGCCAGGTCGCCGCCGGAGACGATGGCGCTCGCCGTCAGCTTTTCCTCATCGTCCGCATCCACCAACCGCACTTGCCAGAACGGGTTGAACAGGTTGGCGTATTCCACGCGACGGTCCTGTCGTCGCCAGCCGTCGAGATCGGTGGGTCGCATGAAGTACACCTCGGCCTTAGCGATCGCACCCAGACGGCCGCCTGCTACGCCGCCACCGGCTTGGGGGTCCAGCTCGGGGGCCGCCGCACCGCCAGTGGTGGGCAGCAGCGAAGCCGTCGAAGCGATGTCGCGTTCATCCTTGATGAACAGCGTAATGACCGAGGGGCCGCGATGGCGGGGCTGATCATCGCGAAAGGCGTGAAAGGCTTGCAGCCCACTGACCGTGGCGACGCGATGATGCACATGCTCGCCCGTGACCGGGTTGGGACTGGCGCTGCTCAGCAGCGCGGTCGCCGCTGCGCGATTTCGCCAGGCGCCGTCGCCCCAACGACGACGTTGGCGCCGGTCATCGGAAAAGCCGTAGTCAAACTGGGTGATGCCCGACTGACTTTCGTCCAGGGCATGTGCGGCACCCCAGGTCATGGGAATTTCGGGTAGGTTCCAGCACTCCTCACCCACCGCCAGATCAACGCAGAAGCGCACGTACTGGGACACCGTGTCCATAGCCGCCCAATCCCAGCGATAGGTGTTGTCTGCGGGATCGACCGTGCGGATAAAGTCGGTCCCGCCGTACTTCTGCGAGCGCGTTCGAATCTCAAGCCCCACCCCCCAGGTGGCGCTGAAGGGAAAGCCCCACCGATAGCTGCGGTTGCTTGAGAAGGGATCGCGCGATGCATTGACGACGGACTCGAACTCGCGAAATCGCCGATTGGCGAGCTGCGATTCAGCGTCAGCGGCGTTGACGGACTGCAGCGTGTACTGGGCCCCGATCTGCTCATTCCATGCTGAGAGCAGGGATGCGGCTTCGGCCAGTGAGTAGTCGCCAGCCGCCATCAGCGAACGGGCATCCGGGTCGTTGCGGCGGCCAATGTCGGCACTGAACGCAGACAACTGCAACACCACGCTCTGGTGAAACAGGTGCTGTGCGTTCGACAGCAGTCCGATCACCTGTTGGTTGAGGGGAATCAACACGGCGGCTGCTTGATCAATGGTCTGGCGATTGGCGCTCGCACCGGCTCGAACGCTGCCGGTGATGGCATTGATGCCGGGAATGAACTGACCGATGGTGTTGGCATTGCGCGCAAACTGCTCGATGCTGGCGCCCCAACTGCTGAGGCCCACCATCTGCGCAATCGCGACCTGGTTGGCCACCATGGCGCGGTTGGTGTAGGCGATGAAATTGAGATCGCGGGCCACCAGCCCGGCCGTGCTGTAAGCGACATGGTCGGCGGTGTTCTGTAGCCGCATGCGGTCGCCCAGCAGTTCGCCGGTGTCATAGAGCACCCAGAAGGCGAGCAGGACCGCACCGATGAAGACCAAGGTCATCGGCAGCACCTGGCCACCGTGCCGCGACCGCATGATCAGCAGGCCCTGTCAGCCGCCGCCACCTCCACCACCGGGCACGTCGCGGTCGGTGTAGTTGCCCAGGCCGGTGTCGGCTTCGGCCTCGTCCAGCGCATCGCCAGCCGCTTCGATGGCAGCATCGGTGCCGTCGGTGTTGTCTTCACCCGCGACCTGCGCCGCCATCTGCGCGGTTTGACCTCGCACGGCCTGGCCGAAATAAGAAAAGGCGGCAATGGCCGCCAGGGCAATCAGCGCCACGATGATGATGTACTCCACCATCCCCTGGCCGAGTTGCTGCGATCTTTCCATGATCGTCACTCCTTCCTGATGTCTGTAGTTTGCGGCGATCACGCAAGGCGCAATCGACAGCCTTCATCCTAGGCGCTTTATTCGCAGGCGTATGTCCCATATCGATGGGACAAATGGCGTTATTTTCGTGACGATCGGCCCCGTTTAAGGGTTGACAGCAAGGTGTTGGAAGGGCTATCCCACGGTGTAAACGCAGGCGGGCGACGCCCATGCCCGTCGGTCTCGCGGGACGACTTCGGGATGAGATCGCCCACGCAAGGATGCTGGGACACGGCTATGTCGGCCGTGACGCAAAGGAGGTGCGCGATGCGAACACAGGTGGCAGTTTGGGCGGATCCGAGTTCACCCGTCTTTACGGACTGGCTGAAGCGTGTCTTGCGGGGATACCGCCATTCCTGGTGCTCGTCGCGAGCCTCGCTGATGGCGCTGGTATCGGGTCAGCCATCGCATCACATTGTGCTGGTGCATCTGCTAGCGATCGCCGAGCCTGATATCGGATGGTTGCGCGAGCTGTCCGCGGCGAATCCGCACCTCACCCTGGTGGTGCTGGGCACCCGTGCGCAACAGTGTCCATTGTCGTTCCGTATGGGGGCAGGCGGCTTCATTCTGGTCGGGGATTCGCCCGAGGATGCGCGCGGACGTTTGCAAAGCGCCATTCGTGGCGAGATGTCGCTTTGCCCTCGTGCGGTCGAAGCGCTGCAAACCCAGTTCGCCAACTACCAGATGGATGCCGACGAAGTTGCGCGTACGCTTTCGGTCCGCGAGAAGGAGGCCCTGAGATGGCTCTGTCAGGGAGAGCCCCTGACGCGGGTTGCCCAACGCATGGGCGTCTCCTATCACACCGCCACCACCTTCGTCCGAAGGATGTACGACAAGGTAGGTGTCAGCTCGCGCGTGGCATTGACCCGTTTCGGCTTCCAGGCGGGCTTTGGGCGACAACGCCGACCATCATCGGAGGATGGCGGTCATTCGCCTGGCCGTCGGCCGTGAACGGCTACGAATATGCAGCGGTTACCGGGGCACTGCTGACGGCGATGCTGGTTCCGGTGGGCGACCCACCGAGGCGCGCGATGGACCATCTGGTGCGCGCCGTGCAGGGGGAACAGGGCGGCTTCCGCTATGTGGCAGGTCTGCCGAGCCTGCCGCGATCGGACGCGCTGGCACGAGGCCTCGAGGCGGAGTCGGGTGATCTCGGCAACGGCACGCCCGGTGATGGCGAGGGCGCCACCGTCGCCGACCCTGGCTATGGTGATGGAGGGGCTGGCAATGGCGACGGCGGCAGCGGTGCGCCCGGGGGCAATGAGGGTGTGGAGGTTGGCGATGGGAATGCAGGCGGCGATTCGACGCCTTCATCCGAAGGCGACGGCGGCGCCTCAGAGGGCGGGCCATCCGGGACTGACGGCGCGGGCGGCGAGGGAAGCACCGGAGACGCCGGCGACAACGGGGACGCCACCGAGCTCGCCGATGGCACCGATCACGGTGGGCCGTCCCACTGTGCCATCGCGGAGACGGCGACCGGTGGCTTCTCCCCAGCGGCAGCCACCACCAACGGTGCGGTTCAGCTCGCGACCCTGCCCGCGACCCATGTGGGCAATCCCATACACGTCCTGACCGGCAACAAGTATCAGCGCGAAACCGATGTCGCCGGAAGCACCAAAGGCCTGGGGTTCGAGCGACACTACAACAGCCGTTCGCGGTACGCGGGTGTGACCGGGACAGGCTGGCGGCACAGCTACGAGACCACCCTCAGCGATACCGGCGCGCAGATCTCCATCTGGCAGGCGGATGGCCGTCGGATCCTGTTCGACGCCCATGAAGGCACGCAAGGTATCCGCCACTTCCGCGCGCGGCTGCGGTCGGATGGCAGGCTCAAGGCAGGACCTTGGGGATACGAGTGGCGCTGGCGCGATGGCACGGTGTTGTCCTTTGCCAAGGATGGGGTGTTGGTCAGTCATCGGATGACGGATGGTCAATGGATTGAATTGATTCGGAACACAGAGCGAAAGCTGGTAGCCCTGAAGACCGGTGACGGCAGCGCGTTGTTCCTGGCGTACAACGCGGCGGGTCGACTCGTACAGGTAACAACGTCGAAGGGGGCGACCGTCGGCTATCAATACGATGATCAGGGCCGCCTGATCGTGGCGCGATATCCGGATGAGCAGGAACGGCATTATGCGTACGCCGACCCCCACGATGCGTTCAACTTGACGGCCATTCACGAGGTCCGGCGGGGCGATTGGCGTGTGATCGGGCGATGGCGCTATGACGATCAGGACCGCGCAGTGGCGTCGATGCCACCGCTGCTGGATGAATGGATATCATTGCGGTTTCGGCAAGATGCCACCGATGTGCGGAAGGCCGGCGCCCCACCCAGTCGTTACCAGGGCGGTCGGGTTGGCGGGGTGCCGGTGGTCACGGCCATCGAAGGTGCCAGCTGTAGCCCCTGCACGACAGAAGGCGATCTGCGCTATCGCTATGACCGTAACGGTCAGGTGGTGGCGGTGCATCATGGCGATGGGCAACAGCTGCGCTATACCTACGATGATCTCGGCCGACTGGTGGCGGTGCGCGATGCCTACGTGGGGAACCCCGCGCAATCGCTGCTTCAGTTGACCTACCGCGGGCTAAGTACCCAGATCGACCGCGCCACGATGCCCAGCATCAGGCCCGATGCGTACCGAACGCTGGCGTTTCAGTACGAAGGCGGTGGGCACCCGGTGGCGGTGACCGAAGCCGGCTTCTCTCCGACATCCGAAGGCGGGTTCGAGCCAATCCAGCGATACCGTCGCTTGGCGCCAAAAGCCGGGACCACGGTTGGCGAGATAACTGCTAAAGAAGCTGACCAATGGCCCCCGGTTCGGCTACGCCGGCACGCGACGGGTGAGATCTTCGAGATCGAGTACGACGATGGCGAAGTGCTGAAACTTCTGCAGCACGATGAGCAGGGACGTCCGACCCGCATTGCACTGGGACATCAGTCCCCCATCGATGTTCGATATGACCCGGCAGGGCGCATCATCGCAGCCGGTCGCGAAGGGCGATTCCGATCCTTGCCGCTGCCGGCACCGGCGGGGGAGCGAGCGCTGCCCGTATCGACCCGCACCGTGACGACACCCCGGTCAGCGCGCTTCGAGATTGAAGATGGCGTCGGTAGCCGAACCCGATATGGTCTGGATGATTTCGACCGTATCGTATTCGAGCAGTCAGACGATGCAGGGTTGATGCGCTACCGCTACGACATGAACGGACGGCTGGCGGCCAAACACGGCGCTGACGGCCGCCATGTTGAACTGCGCTATGACGATGTCGGCCGTCTCCAGACGCTGGACTGGGATGCCATGCAGACGTCCTACACATGGACCTCGGCCGCCGGACGTAGTCGTCCTGTTGCGGTCATGCAGCCGGATAGCCGGTTGCGCCTTCAGTACGACGCACCAGGGCGACTGGTCGAGCGTACGCGCGAGATCGATCAACGGGCGTTTCGCAGTCGCTTCCAATATGATCCGGAAGGGCGACGGATAGGAGAGGAACGCGCGAGCGGCCTGCGCCTTCATTATCGTTACCACACGGCGGGGCCGGACAAGGGGGCCCTTGCGGATATTGCGGTTCAGTCGCCGTGGCGGATGATGAAGCCGCTGGTCTCAGACATCACGGGACTGTCGGACGGTCAGCCGCGTGAGCGCACATGGGACGCAGCGAACGGTATTCGCACCATCCTTAGTGCGCGCGATGGAAGGCTGCACCGCGCTGTGATCGGTGATCTGCACGACTTCCGCTATCACTACGATGCGCGAGGCCGGATTACCGGTATCGACGACTTCGGGCGCCCATGGTCGCGCTATCGATTCGACGCCCGTGGCGACTTGGACCTGGCCAGCGTCGCCGGGCATCTGTACGCCTATCGCTACGATGCCAATGGCAACCGCTTGCTTCGAATCGGCGAGGGTGTGTCGGAGCACTATCATCTCTCGTCACTCGGCAACCGCATGCTGGGCCTATCGCGCCTGCAGGGATGGCAGACGCCGCTGCGATTTAAGGGATCCGAGCGTTCGGGCTTCGCCGCCCGTCAACGCATCGCGGTCCACCACTCGGCGGGTGGCGACGTCCAGCAGTTTGGCCGCTTCCGCTTTGAGCGGGGTCCCAATGGCCAGATCACCTCGATCTGGGAGGGCGCCGCGCTGCGCGCACGCTATACCTATGACGCGCAGGCGCGGCGTATTCGTAAGCAGCAGTTCGATGTCACAGGAAAGCCCATCGACACGCGGTTCTATCTGTATGACGGCGACCAGTTGATCAGCGAGATACGGGAAGACGGTCGCTTGGCGGTGGACTATGTCTACTTGGGCCACCATCCGGTGGCGATGGTCGTCAACGGCGCGCGCTATGCGGTCCATAGCAATCATCTTGGCGCGCCGATCGGCGTAACCGATATGGCGGGACGTCTGGTCTGGCAGGCGCACTACGCCCCCTTTGGGCGCGCCCGCGTTGATGAGGACCCGGACGGCGACGGACAGGCCTTCACCTTGCACCTGCGCCTGCCCGGTCAGTACGAGGACCCCGAGACCGGCCTGCACTACAACCACTATCGCTATTACGACCCCGACACGGGACGCTATCTGTCACCCGACCCGCTGGGTCTGCTGGCGGGCATGAACCGCTATGGCTATGCCAACAACGACCCCGTCAACCATATCGACCCCACCGGGCTGATCCTATTTGCGTTCGACGGCACCGGTAACAACATTCCGCCGGAGGGGCGTTCGAATTATTCGAATGTGGTGAGGTTTCGGAATAGCTACGACGGAGGTGATGATGAACTGGGCGTTCGTAGCGATGCAGGGTTGGAATCCAATCGTTTCGACTACTACATGTCGGGCGTTGGTACTGAAGACAGCGGGTCAGGAACGTCGGGTGGATGGCTTGACGCGATGAGCGGTGAGTCCATGATCGACCGAGTCGCCACCATGGCCAATCATTTCTTCGATCATGTCGCTTGGATGGCGGTCAAACAGGTTCGAGATACCGATCTGCCCGTCGATATCGTTGGATTCTCGCGGGGTGCCGCATCCGCCCGTATCTTTGCCAATCTCATGAACGCTTTTATCGAGGGTGAAGAGCGCTTTGTACTTGACCGAAGCTCGGGGCGTGCCGCCGATTTCACCCTTGGCAACCCGAAGTTCGCACGAGACTATCTGTTGCGTACCTGTATCGGCGTGGATCTCCGTTTCCTCGGTCTCTTCGATACAGTGCCGCACTACAGTCCCGGCCAGTTGACCGGCGATTTTTCCGGTGTCAGTCAGGATGATGACCTGCATCAGTTGGCACTCGGCATTCCACCCAGCCTTCAGAAAGTCGCGCATGCGGTCGCCGCTCATGAGTTCCGGGGTGACTTCCACGGCGTCTCGATTCACCAGAACGCCGATGTGATCAACACAGCCTCACGGGTGGAGGTTGGTCTTTTGGGAGCCCACTCGGACATTGGGGGTGGCTATGCCGAGGGCGACCTTCCGGATGTTGCCTTGCAATGGATGTTGCGGGAGGCCCGAAGCAGCGGACTGCGATTGACTGAACGTCCTTTTGGGGACGAGGACTGGTCGACAGTGACGGTCCCCGTGGTGCATGACAGTGTCGATACGCAGCCGTCCGACTTTATCCCCTACTTTTTTGGTGATGGACGTCAGTTCAAGTATCTCAATGGGACCAGCATTGATCAGCGAGCGTGGAGTGGTGTCGGCATGACAGACCGTATTGGTCGACCGATGATTGATGATCGCTATATCAGTATGTGTGGGAAGGGCCGAACGCTTCATCGTTGCAACGGTATGGATAACGCTGGAAGGCGCAGTCTGCGGGGGCAACTGACAGTGGGGGAGGGCGATCACTACTCAGCGTGGCTACAGCACAACCTCGACCTTGATATTCCGATATCGGTTGATCGTTCGCGCTTTCGGGAGGATGGAACGCCCAAGCATTGGAACGAGGAGTAAGCGAATGTCGGAGTCCTGCTTACTCCCCGCTGTGCGCCTACGGAGCGTCTTGTTGGAGCTACTTGTCTCATCGCTGTTGACGGGATGTGGCGGGTTGAGCTATTCGGTCGACGTAGTCAACTTCGGCACCCAAGGCGTGATCCTGCGGACGTTCGCCGGATTCAACGCAAGTGCACTGGGAGTTGTTGAGGGCGAGAACAGGTACGGGCACCCCTATCGCTACGACTTCAGAGTGCCGGGACTTGAAGGGATCGAAATGGTCACGTACTTAGGGACCGTCACGCCGACCCTCATGGACAGCCCCGCGTCGCCAATGGGGCGATTCCCTGGTCATCCCGATAGCCTGCCGGACCACGTGGAGGTTGAATGGCAGTTGGCGGCGCTGAGTGACTGCGCGCACGTCCATACGATCGAGCGTCCCGAGGAATCCGAGTGGTACCAGAACGCGCTTAGAAGGATGGAGGTTCGCCCTCGGAAGCCGGAAGACGAAGCGCGTCTGCTCAAGGGCGCTCTTGCGCGTTCCACCTGGTCACAGCTCGTCGCCCGTGGCCACGAGAATCCGGGCAAGTACATCCGCCAGCGCGACTGCACCTGGGCGCCCATCGAAGGCGCCGTCTATCGAGAGGTTGTGGACTTGAAAGCGGTCCGAGAGTCGGAGGCCTATCGGCGTACCGGCAAGCGCAATCCCAGTGTCGCGCTCAGCAAGTTCGTGCTGCGACTGACCTTTGTCTTCGAGAACGACCAACTGGAAGTCCAAGCCGAGAGCTACACCACGAATCCGTGGAGCTAAGCGTTCCTCGGCTTCAAGGAACAAGCGGTAAGCGCTTTCTCGCCCAAGTCAGGGCTGGCGACCATCACCGGATAAAAATTGTCCCCCGCTTCGGGGACATACAGCGTCCACGTCGCTGGTTAGCATCCAAGCTCCTGTCGGATGGAGGCAAGGGATGCCCAGATCCATCGTGCTACTTCTGCTCATCGCCTGGGCCTCATGGGCCTCCGCGGATGAGGATGCCCGGCTGCAGATGCAGCGTGCACTCAACGCCGAGGTGATGTCGGCGCCCTTTGATCCGGGCGATATCGACAAGGCCAAGGCCTATGCCGAGTCCGCGCTCAAGAAGAATGTCACGCCGGTTGCCGTCGCGCCCAGCTATTGGCAGCCAGGTTGGACCTGCCGACATCTCACCCGGTATCGCTATTACCACTATCGGGACTATCGCAACTGCGTCTACCACCACCGTTATTACGGCCGCTATTGGTAATGGCCGAGAGGGCGCTGCACGCGCGCCGGTCCCATCATCATCGCCAGGGAATCCAACGTGAAAAATCTCCAATCCATCATGTGCGCAGGCGCACTGGCCATCAGCATGCTGGGCACGCTCAGCGGATGTGCAGCCACCAGTGTCGCGCTGGGCAAGAAAGACCTTGAGGTGCAGGCCAAGACCAGCACCTCGGTGTTCGTCGATCCGGTCAGTCGCGACAAGCGTTCGGTGTATCTGGACGTGCGCAGCGGGGTGATGGAGTTTGATCGCAATGCCTTCAGTCGCTTCGTACGTGAGCAGTTTGCGGCCAGCGGCAAGGGCTACCGTATCGTCGACGACCCTGATCAGGCGCATTTTCAGATGCTGGTCTACGTGCTGAACCTGGAAAAGACGAACCTCAGTGCTGCGCAGTCGGCCCTGCAGCAGGGCTATGTCGGCGGTGGAGAGGTTTTGGCCGGCGGTGTGGTGGGGGGCGTGGTTGGCGCCAACACCGGCAATGCCTGGAGTGGTGCTGCGATCGGCGCGGTGGCGGCCTCGGGCGTATCGCTGGTTGCCAATGCCTTGGTCAAGGATGTGACCTACATGCTGGTCTGCGACGTCTCCATACGCGAGCGCGTTGCCGCAGGGGTCATGGTGAGACGCGATACCCAGCTGAACAACGCGGTCTCCGACGCTGGCTCCAGTCTCTCCCGGGTATCCGAAGTCACCGACCGCAAGGATTACCGCACGCGCATCGTCACGACCGCTAACAAGGCCAACTTGGAGTTGGTTGAAGCCCAGGACCTGATGTTCCAGAAGACCGCGTATGCGATGGCGGGGTTCTTCTGAGCGATGGGATGTTGTGACCAAGATGACCAAAAAGACCAGAGGCGCTAAGCTGGGGTCTTTCTTGAAATGCGAGATCCCATGCAAGTCAGTGTTCTGGAGGCGAAAACGCAGCTCTCCCAGCTGATTCGCGCCGCGATGGCGGGTGAGGAAGTGATCATCGCCAACCGCTCCCGGCCCGTGGCGCGACTTGTCGCGATTGATCCGGGGGCGGGTGCTTCGTCCACTTGGGCCTCTGCTGCGCCCGCGAAAGACTTGGTGCAGTGGTTGAGAGAGAACCCTGCCCCGGACTACGCGCGACGAAGCGCTGATGAAATTCAGTCCGCCATTCAGGCAGAGCGCAATGCCTGGGAAGAATGATCTATCTCGATAGCTGCTTGTTGATCTATGCCGTCGAACAACCTGCCGGTCTTGGCGGGCGCGTGCTGGCGCGGATGTCGACGTCGCCTTTGGAAATCTTTGTGGTCTCGGCTCTGACACGTTTGGAGTGTTTGGTTGGCCCCATACGCAGCGCCAATCTGGCCTTGGAAAACCACTATCTTTCGGTGTTTTCCCAGCTTCGACTGCTGCCCGTAGACGATGCGGTTTGGCGCAGTGCGACAGCGATCCGTGCCCGACATCTGCTGAAAACACCGGACGCGATCCACTTGGCCTGCGCCCAGCACCATCGCTGTCATGCACTGTGGACGAACGACAACCGCCTCTCGCGCTGCGCCACTGGATTCGCCGTCAACATCCTCGGCTAGGGTCGCTTAGCGCTCGATGGTATAGAGCAGATCGGCCCCCGACGCCACGCCGGTTTCGGTCTGCAGCTTGAAGCCGCGGCCAATGTCGTAGAGCAGGCGGAAGATGTGGCCGGGCTGGAACAAGCCCACGCCGTAGGCCACGTAGAGCTTGGGCGACAGGTACTTTCCGATGGTGAGCTTGGCGGTTTCCGGGTCTTCGCCGGGTTTGGCGCCGATGGAGATGTCGTCGATGCGCAGGCCGCCTTTCAGCCGTTGCGCCAGGAAGTCGCTGCCGGACAGGCCGAGAGACAGTGCGGCGCCAGCCAGCGCCGCCTGATCGTCGCCGGTGGTGCTGGCGCTGAGGTCGCGGCCCAGGATCAGCCACGACAGCTGCTGGTCCTGCGGCATGCCGGGGGTGGAGAACAGGGCGAATTCGGGCTTATCCAATCTGCCGCGGACGGAGACCCCCACTTCGATATCGTCGCGCGGCTGGCGGGTGGCGCGTATCTCAATGGCGGGGTCGGTGATGGGGCCACCGGTGAACAGCAGGCGCCCGGTGTCGATACTGAGATCCTGCCCATAGGCCTTGTAGCGGCCGTCGATCAGCCGGATTTCACCGCGGCCGGTGACGGCGCGCCCGGGAGATTGGCGTGCGGTAATGTCGCCGGTGAGGCGCGACTTCAGCCCGAATCCATCAAAGTTCACCTTGTCGCCCAGGGCGACGGTGACGTTGACGAACACATCCATCAGAGGGTCCGCCTGTTCGATGTCGGCGCGGATGATCACCTGATCACTGCTGGGGGCGGTACCGCCCTCGAAACCGCGAGGGGTGATGGTGGCGCGTGGGATGTCGACGCGGCCCTTGACGTCCAAGCGCTGGTTGCCGAGTTCAACGGTGATGTCGGGACTGGCCCAGACCCGCGCATCAGCCAGATCCGCGACCTGCGCCTGATCGCCGGTGAGGCGCAGGGTCATCTCGGGGGGGCTGGCCGTCAGATTGATGTTGCCGTTCAGCGCTAAGGCGCCGGTGCCGGACGTGGCTGAGGCTTCGATCACTGCGGGCACACCGGGCTCGGCGCGCAATTGCGCGGCGACGTCCTTAAGCGTGATGCCCGGGGTGACCAGGTGAATCTGCGGCACCGCCAGTGCAACCTGGCCATCGAAGACGGGTGCCGCGACGGTACCGCCGATGGCTACCTCGGCATTCAGGCTGCCTTCCAGGTCTCGGAACTCGGGGCTCAGTCGGTTGATCCAGGCCAGGTCATCGAAGCGGGCCCGAAATTGCGCGTCAACCACTCGACTGGCGAAGTCCGCAGCAGGCTGCAAGTCCCCAGTGATCTGGATGCCGCCCTGCGAGGTGGGCAGATCAACATCCATTCGCAGGCCATCGTCGCCCTCCTGCAGCCGGATATGGCCGGGCGCGAAGCTCATGGCGGCCTCGCGGCCGATCTCCAAGCCTCCAGCTTCCGTTTGTAGATCGATGTCGATCCGCGGCGAGGCGCCCGCGGCCATCTGCAGGTCAGCATGGCCGGCAACGGCACCCTGTAAGCGCCAGTGCGATGGCAGAAAGGCGGCGATCAGTCCGTAGTCGAAGCGCGTCAGGTCGATTCGTGCGGCGGTCTTGCCGCCGGCCTGACGTCCCTTCACGCAGAGGCTCATCTGGGCCGGCGCGGGGCTTTGCCAGCAGGCCGATTCGAGCACCTGTTGCGATGCCGACACGGCGATCATGGCTGGGCCTTGTAGCGTCAACGGTGGCACGGATTCAGCCTGCACGGTGGCAGACTGCAGGGCCCCGCGCCATGCCCCTTTGTTGAGGTCCAGCTGGCCCGCCAGACCGATTTCAAGCTGACCTTGCGGCAGTTGTGCGTCGACGCTGAGACGGTGGTCCTGAACGCGTCCACGCAGGCGTGTGCGCAGGGTCTCGATGCTGACCCCGGCGCGAATGTCGCGGGCCTCCAGGTCCAGGTCCACCGGGCCATTGGGGTCGAAGCGCGCTGTCAGTTGCACCTGTGCGAGGGTGGCGGCATCGGCCCAGCCCAGATTGCTGGCCTGGCCTTGGACCGCCACCGAGGGGCGCGCAGGTTCGCCACGGGCGCTCAGCTCCAGTTGCGCGCGGCCCGTCAGTGCCGGCCACAGTGCCGCCAGATCCGGGCTTTCGAGCTGGGCACGCAGGTCCAACTGCGGCCACGCAGTGCCACTGGCGGACAAGCGGCTGTCACCCTGACGCAGTTCTGCGCGGGTGATCGACAGCGTCTCGTTCTGCCAGCCACCTTCCGCCCGCAAGGCCAGCGGGTAGCCGCGTAAGCTGCTGTCCGCAATGTCGGCGGCGAACACCAGTGGGTTATCGGCGTCGAGGCCGCCACGCGCGGTGATGCGGCCGCTGATGCGGCCGGGCCAGTCGGGCAGGACGGCGGCCAGGTCCAGTTGGCGCAGCTGTGCTTCCACGTCCAGCTGCAGGGCCGGGGACCAGCGCACCGTACCGCTGGCGGTGGCGCTGCCGTCGAGCGCCTGGATGTCCAGTGGATCCAGCGTGATGTGGCCGGCGCTGCCCTGGCCGGCCAGGGTGAATCGCCCGGCATAGTCGGGTGTCGAGAGGTCGGCATCGACGGTCGCCCGGTAATCATCGATGGCGCCTTCAATTGCGGCGCGTCCTTCGGCACTGCGGACTTGCGGCGTTTCAGCGACCAGCGGCCAGCGCGCCTCGGTCCAGTTGAGCGCACCGGCAAAGGTGCCCGCGTAGGCATAGTGACCGCTGGCGGTCAGCTCGAATGGTGCGGCCAGGGCGAGGGCTTCCAGGTCGGCGCGGTCGCTGCGCAGACGACCTCGCGCTGACAGCGCCAATGGGCCGTACTGATCGCTCTCCGCGGTCAGGCGGGCAATGCGTATGCGCTCGCCACGCCAGTCGGCACGCAGGGTAATGCGCTCGATGTACTGGGTGGCGCCGGAGGCATCGGTGATGCCCAGCGAGCCGATCGCCAGCTCACGCAGGTAGACGCTGACCGGCAAGCGGGTCAGGGGTGGGCCCGGCGAGGTCTCGGGCTCCGGGTCGGCATCACGCTCGCGCAGGGTCACCGCGATACGCTCTGCCGCGAGTCGATCAACCTGTGCGCGCAGCGCCAGCAGGGCGAGCGGCGACCAGCGCAACTCTACGTTTTCCAGCGCCACCAGCGCCCCCGGCGTGGTGATGTCGATGCGATCAACCCGCAGGTCGCCCAGCAGATGCGCTTCACGCTGCAGGGTGCCAATCTGGATCACGCCATTGCTGGCGGCGCTGACCCGATTCAGCACGAACTGGCTGCCCGCCTGTGAGGACAGCAGCCACAGTACCGACACCACCAGCACCGCGGGCAGCGCAAGGAGGAAGCGGCCGGTGTGGTCGAGGACGATTCTCATAGCCCCACCCGAACGCCGATGTGGAGTCGCGGCCCGGCATCCGGGCGGTCGATGGGGTATCCCACGTCCACCTGCACAAAACCGATGGGCGCGCGATAGCGAAGGCCGGCGCCCACGCCCTGCAGCAGCTTGGGGCCCGGATCGTTATCGACGCCGCCGACGTCGTAGAACACCGCGGCGCCCCAGTTGCCGATGAGGGTCTGATCCAGTTCCGCGCTGGCGGTGGTGAGGTATTCCCCACCCACCACCTCGCCGCTGTCGTCGGTGGGGCCAATGGTGCGGTAGCCGTAGCCGCGCACGCTCTGGTCGCCGCCAGCGAAGAACCGCTGGGAGGCGGGCAGCTCATTGAACTCGTCGTTGAGGCTCGCCCCCAGCTCGGTCCGCAACAGCAGCCTGGCGCCGTCCCACAAGGGCACTGCCCCACGCAGCAGCATCGAGGTCTGCAGGAAGGTGGTGGTGGACAGCGCCTCGGCGGTGGCGCCATGCACATCGACGAACACGCTCCAGCCGCGCCGTGGGTGGATCGGATCATCCAGACTGCTGCGATTGAGCGAGATGCCGGGAATCAGCAGGTCGCTGGATTGCCGGGTATCCCCAAGGTCGGATTCTTCATGTTCAAAGTTGAGATAGATACGCCGCTGCCAACTGCCCGGCGTGCGATCCAAGCTCACCCCAAACTCATACTTGAGGGTATCGCCGGTGTCGAACTTTTCGTCCAGCGATCCGGCCGTGAATGACAGCTGCTCCCCCTGCTTGCTGCCCAATGGGATGCGGTACTCGGCGATGGCGCGATTCTGGACTTCCGAGAGCCGGATGTCGGTGCGCAGCTTGTGTCCGCGACGGTTCAGGCGGCGCCACTCAGCGCCCAACGACAATCGCGCACCGGTGTCGGTGCCGAAACCGACGCCAGTGGAGTAGAGCGCGCCCTTGCGCGGCGTGGTGACGATGCGCAAGGGGATCTGCCCGTCGCTCTGGGCTTCCCGCTCCGGGATGATCTCCACCTTGTCGAAGTAGCCGAGGTCGTTCAGGGCGAACTGGGTGTCGAGCACCGCCTTGGGAGAAAACGGATCGCCAGGGAAGATCCGCAGGTAGCGCGCAATCACATCCGCATCGACCGCTGCTTCTTCAATGTTGATGAAGCCGAAGGCCCAGCGTGGTCCGCTGTCGAAGGTCCATTCGATGTCGGCCTGCTGCTCATCGGCCCACACGCGCATCACCGACTCGGTGAAACGGGCATCAAGAAAGCCCATCTCGAAGGCGGCTTGGGTGAGCAGGGATTTATCGGCCTCGTAGCGCTTGTGGCGCAGCGGATCGCCCACCTTCAGTGTGAAGCGTTCAGGCAGGGCCTGCAGTGGCGCGAAGTCGCGGCCCTCGCCTTCCCAAGTGAGATCGAAGCGACGCACCACCGTACGCGGGCCAGCTTTGACGGTATAGGTGGCCTCACGCGCGTCCAGATCGAAGGCTGTGGTGATGTCCGGTGAGTAGTAGCCATAGGGCTGCAGGGCGCTGGCAATGTCGCGCTCCGCCACCCGGTTGAGTGCGCGCAGTCGGCGGTTGGATACCGGCGATTCGTCGGTCTGGGCTTCCACCGCCTTGAGGATGGACAGCCGCGCTTCCACGTTTTTGCGCAGCGCTGAGGACAGGCCGGTGACGGTGATATCGAAGTCCTCGGCATCGGCATGCACGGCCGGCGCTAGCAGCGCCAACACCATCCAGCACGCCAGGGCGCGGTACCACCGCATCAGCGATCTGCGGCCTCCGGCATCAGCCAGGATGCCGCGCTGTCGGGGTCACCGCCGAGGGCGGCAAAGTTGAACAGGTTCGGGTCGGCCAGTTGGCTCGGCGCCACATTGGTGAGGGCAGCAAACACCTGCTCAATGCGGTTGCCGTGCTGGCGTTCCCACTCATCCATCATCCGGCGCACCTGTTTGCGTTGCAGTTGTTCCTGCGAGCCGCAAAGGTTGCAGGGAATGATCGGGAACTGGCGATGCTCGGCGTAGCGCACGATGTCGCGCTCCCGCACATATGACAGCGGGCGGATCACACAGTTCTTGCCGTCATCGCTCTGCAACTTGGGGGGCATCGCGGCCAGCTTGCCGCCGTGAAACAGGTTGAGCAGGAAGGTGGCGACGATGTCGTCCTTGTGGTGCCCCAGGGCAATCTTGCTGAAGCCCTGTTCCTCCGCATACCGGTACAGCGCGCCGCGTCGAAGGCGCGAGCACAGCGAACACATGGTCTTGCCTTCCGGGATGACGCGCTTCACCACCGAGTAGGTGTCCTGTTCGAGGATGTGAAACGGGACGCCGAGATCACGTAAATAGGTGGGCAGGACGTGCTCGGGGAAGTCCGGCTGTTTCTGGTCCAGGTTCACGGCTACCAGTTCGAAGCGTACCGGTGCCTTGGCCTGTAGCTGCAGGAGGATGTCGAGCAGGGTGTAGCTATCCTTGCCACCCGACAGACAGACCATCACGCGGTCGCCGTCGACGATCATGTTGTAGTCCATGATCGCCTGGCCGACCTGTCGCCGAAGGCGCTTGTTCAGCTTGTTGAGGTCAATCGCCTCGTTGCGCTCACTGCGCAGGGCATCGACGGGAACAGACACAACGGACATGACGGCCAACCGGGCAGGGGGTCGGTCATTGTAAAGCGGCGCGGCGGTGGCCATCCCCATCGGGCCGTATGGGCGATGCTTCCACAGCTCGCACGGCCGGTCTGGACAGGGCTTACTAAACCTCAATCAATCGCGATCACCCTCATGCCCCGCCTCAACGCATTCCCCGACGGCTTTGATGCCCTGGTGATCGGTGCCTCGCGTGGCATCGGCGCAGCCTTGGTGGGTGCTCTGAAGGCGCGCGGCGCCGGCCGGATTTGGGCGGCAAGCCGCCGGCCGGTGGATTCTGACGATCCCACCGTGATACCGCTGACCCTGGATGTCACCGACGAGGCCAGCCTGATGGTCGGCGCGGAGGCCGTCCGGGAGGCCGGGGCGCGCCTGTCGCTGGTGATCCATACCCCTGGGGTGCTGATGGCACCGGGCTTGCGCCCGGAACGCCGCCTGCAGGATGTGCAGTTGTCGGCGCTGGAACAGAGCTTCCGGGTCAATGCCTTCGGGCCCATTTTGGCCGCAAAGGCCTTCGTCCCAGTGCTGCAGCACAATGATGCAGCGGTCTTCGCCAGTCTGTCGGCGCGGGTGGGCTCCATCGGCGATAACCGCCTCGGTGGCTGGTACGCCTACCGTGCCGCCAAGGCCGCGCAGAACCAGTTGATTCACACCCTGGCGATCGAAACGGCGCGCAAGTCCAAGGCGCTGGTGTGCTGCACCCTGCATCCCGGGACGGTCGATACCGATCTTTCGCGGCCCTTCCACGGCAATGTGGCGGCCGACAAGCTGTTTTCGCCGGACCAGGCCGCCGCGCATCTCCTGGACGTCGTGGACACGCTGGGGCCCGAGCACAACGGGGCCTGTATCGCCTGGGACGGTCAGCGTATTCCCTGGTAGCGACGCGGATTGTTGCCCCCTGGGGGGCAAAGCCGGACAATACGCGGCCCTTTTGCAAGCCCCCCCGGTGACTGTAATGCCGACCCGTCTCGAGCTGGCCAATGCCGTGCGCGCCCTGGCCATGGATGCCGTTCAGAAAGCCAATTCCGGCCATCCCGGTGCCCCGATGGGTATGGCCGACATCGCCGAAGTGCTGTGGAACGACGTGCTGAAGCACAATCCCGCAGATCCCGGCTGGGCCGATCGTGATCGCTTCGTCTTGTCCAACGGGCACGGCTCCATGCTGCTGTACGCCCTGCTGCACCTCAGCGGCTACGACCTGCCCATCGAGGAGCTGAAGAACTTCCGGCAGCTGCACTCCAAAACACCAGGCCACCCCGAGGTCGACATCACACCGGGTGTGGAAACCACCACCGGCCCGCTAGGGCAGGGGATCTCCAATGCCGTCGGCATGGCGCTGGCCGAAGCCGTGCTGGCCAACCACTTCAACCGCGACGAGCACCGTATCGTCGACCACTTCACCTATGCCTTCCTTGGCGATGGCTGTCTCATGGAAGGCATCAGCCACGAGACCTGCTCGCTGGCCGGCACCCTCGGCCTGGGCAAGCTGATTGCCTTCTATGACGACAACAACATCTCCATCGACGGTGAAGTCGGCCCCTGGTTCGGCGACGACACGCCGGCCCGTTTCGAGGCCTACGGATGGCAGGTCATCCGCAACGTCAACGGCCACGACCCGGCCGAGATCACCACCGCGCTCAACACCGCGCGCAGCTCGTTGGACCGGCCGACACTGATCTGCTGCAAGACCGTCATCGGTTACGGCAGCCCCAACAAGCAGGGCAAGGAATCCTGCCACGGCGCGCCACTGGGGGCAGATGAAATCGCGCTCACCCGTGAGCAGCTGGGCTGGCCGCATGCCCCGTTCGAGATTCCCGATGACATCCGTGCGGGCTGGGATGCACGGGCCAAGGGCGCCGCCGCGCAGGATGCCTGGAACGGTCGTTTTCAGGCCTACCGCAACGCCCATCCCGCGCTGGCCGCCGAGTTCGAGCGCCGCATGGCCGGCGACCTGCCCGGTGACTGGGCGGACACTGTGCAGGCCCTGCTGACCCAGGCCCTGGCCGCCGACAAGCCGATGGCCACTCGCAAGAGCAGCAAGGCTGCCTTGGACCTGTTGGCCGCGCGCCTGCCGGAACTGCTGGGCGGCTCGGCCGACCTTTCGGAATCCAACGGCACCGATTTCAAGGGGCACGCCCCCGTGCGCCACGGCGCGCTCAGCGGCAACTACGTCAACTACGGCGTCCGCGAGTTCGGCATGTCGGCCATGATGAACGGGATCACCCTGCATGGCGGGCTGATTCCCTTCGGCGCCACCTTTCTCACCTTCAGCGACTACGCCCGCAACGCCGTGCGTATGGCCGCGCTGATGAAAAAGCGCAGCATCTTCGTCTACACCCATGACTCGGTGGCGCTGGGCGAGGACGGCCCCACCCACCAGTCGGTGGAGCATGTGGCAGCGCTGCGACTCATCCCCCAGCTCGATGTCTGGCGCCCCGCCGATGCCTTCGAGACGGCCGTGGCCTGGCAGGCCGCCATTGAGCGCAAGGACGGCCCCAGCGCGCTGGCGCTGACCCGTCAGAACCTGCCGCCGCAGACCCACGCCGATACCACCGGTGCCCAGGTGCGGCGCGGGGGATACGTACTGTTCGAATCGGGCACACCGGAACTGATCCTGATCGCCACCGGTTCGGAAGTGCAGATCGCCATGGCTGCGGCCCGCAAGCTGGCCGACGAGGGTCAGGGTGTGCGCGTGGTATCCATGCCCTGCGCCGAAGTGTTCATGGCCCAGGATGCCGCCTACCGCGAGTCGGTCCTGCCCGCCGCCCAGCGCAAGCGCCTGGCCGTGGAGGCCGGTGTTTCCCTGTACTGGCGGGCGTTTGTGGGCCTGGATGGTGATGTGGTTGGGGTGGATCGCTTCGGCGAATCGGCCCCGGCTGCGGCCGTGCTGGACTACCTGGGGCTGACCGTTGACGCGGTGTACGCCCGGGCCAAGGCCCTCTTGGCGTAAAATATCGCTCCATTTTCAACAGGGTGCGTCCTGTTCGCACCTTGGTCATCCACACGGTGCGTGCATCGCGCACCCGAGCAGAGGAAGTCGCAATGGCAGTCAAGGTGGGGATCAATGGCTTTGGTCGTATTGGCCGCAACGTGCTGCGCGCCGCAGTGCAGAACTTTGGCAACGACATCGAGATCGTCGGCATCAACGATCTTCTGGAGCCGGACTACCTGGCCTACATGCTGCGCTACGACTCCGTGCACGGGCGCTTCAAGGGTGAGGTTTCGGTCGATGGCGGCAATCTGATCGTCAATGGCAAGAAAATTCGCCTGACCCAGGAGCGTGACCCGGCCGCCCTGAAGTGGGACGCCGTGGGGGCTGACATCGTGATCGAGTCCACCGGTCTGTTCCTCGACAAGGCCAGCGCCGAGAAGCACCTCGCCGCCGGCGCCAAGAAGGTGATCATGTCGGCGCCGTCCAAGGACGACACCCCGATGTTCGTCTACGGCGTCAACCACCAGACCTACGCCGGGCAGGCCATCGTCTCCAACGCCTCCTGCACCACCAACTGTCTGGCGCCGCTGGCCAAGGTCATCAACGACAAGTGGGGCATCAAGCGCGGCCTGATGACCACCGTGCACGCGGCCACCGCCACCCAGAAGACCGTGGACGGCCCGAGCCAGAAGGATTGGCGCGGCGGTCGCGGCATTCTCGAAAACATCATCCCGTCCTCCACCGGCGCCGCCAAGGCCGTGGGCGTGGTCATCCCCGAGCTGAACAAGAAGCTCACCGGCATGTCCTTCCGCGTGCCCACCTCCGACGTCTCCGTGGTGGACCTCACGGCCGAACTCGAGAAGCCTGCCACCTACGCCGAGATCTGCGCTGAAATGAAGGCCCAGAGCGAAGGCGCCCTCAAGGGCATCTTGGGTTACACCGAAGACAAGGTGGTGGCCACCGACTTCGTTGGCGATGCCCGCACCTCTATCTTCGATGCCGACGCCGGCATTCAGCTCGATAGCACCTTCGTCAAGCTGGTGAGCTGGTACGACAACGAATGGGGCTACTCCAACAAGTGCCTGGAGATGGTGCGGGTTGTGGCCGCCTAGGGCGGCCACAAACCGGAATAGAGAAAGGGGGAGAGGGGGTGTCGGGAATAGGGACTCAGGGATGGGGAAAAGGAAAATCGCCCCGCGCCCCGACCACGGCGCGCTGCCCCAC
>CAYROO010000001.1:473289-527610 GCA_964425915.1 uncultured Polycyclovorans sp. | reverse complement strand
GTGTGGTTTCACCACCTCTTTGGGGTCACCCAAAATGGGTGGGTGGTTGGGGGGGGGGTGGGGCCCGCGGGGCCCCCCCACAACCGGGAATCGAGAATGGGGAATCGGTGGTGACGGGAATCGGGAATCGGGAATGGGGAATCGTAAAAGCGACCCGCTCCCGGACCTCGGCGCTCTGCCACACCCGCTCTTGCCGTTGCCGTTGCTTCTGACGATTCCCGATTCCCGATTCTCGATTCCCGGAGTGAACGAAGTGAACGTCCTGAAAATGTCCGACCTGGATCTCACCGGCAAGCGCCTGCTGATCCGTCAGGACTTGAACGTCCCCATCTCGAATGGTCGTATTGCCTCTGATGCGCGGCTGCGCGCCAGCCTGCCGACGCTGAAGCTGGCGCTGGAGAAGGGCGCTTCGGTGCTGGTTATTTCGCATCTCGGGCGGCCCAAGGCCGGGCGCTTTGAGCCGGAGCATTCGCTGACGCTGGTGGCCGCATGGTTGTCGGAAGCCCTGGGCCGCACGGTGCCGCTGATCAGCAACTGGATTGAGGGTGTCGACCTGACGCCAGGGCAGATCGCCTTGGGGGAGAACACCCGGTTTCTGGTCGGCGAGAAGGCGGATGACGAGGCGCTGTCGAAGCGCATGGCCGCCTTGTGTGATGTCTACGTGATGGATGCTTTCGGCACCGCGCACCGCGCCGAGTGTTCCACCCACGGCGTTGCGAAGTTCGCGCCCGCCGCCTGCGCCGGCCCGCTGCTGGCCGCCGAACTGGATGCGCTGGGCAAGGCGCTGGCCACCCCGAAGAAGCCCTTGGCGGTCATCGTCGGCGGATCCAAGGTGTCGACCAAGCTGGACCTGCTCAACAGTCTGGCGGATGTGGCGGACCAGCTCATCATTGGCGGGGGCATCGCCAACACCTTTCTGGCGGCGGCCGGCAAGCCGGTGGGCAAGAGCCTGCACGAGCCCGACATGCTCGATACCGCTCGCGCCATCCTCGCCAAGATCCGGGCACGCGGCGGTGACATACCGCTGCCGGAAGACGTGGTGGTGGCGCCCGAGTTCAGCAACGAAGCCCACGCCGAAGTACGCCTCGCCGACGAAGTGGAGGCCGACGAGATGATTCTCGACATCGGTCCGCGCACTCGCGCCAAGCTGGCCGGCCTGCTCAAGGACTGCGGCACCATCGTCTGGAACGGCCCCGTCGGCGTCTTCGAGTACGACAGCTTCGCCGCCGGCACCAAGGCCATCGCCGATGCCATCGCTGGAAGCTCGGCGTTCTCCCTGGCGGGTGGCGGTGACACCCTCGCCGCCATCGACAAGTTCGGTGTCGCCGGGGATATCAGCTACATCTCCACCGGCGGCGGAGCCTTCCTGGAGTTCCTGGAAGGCAAGAAACTGCCGGCGGTGGCGGTGCTGGAGTCCCGCGCGGCGGGGTGATGCCGACGGTTCTGCGAATTGGTCCGCTACGGTTCCATTTTTATTCTGACGAGCGTGGCGAGCCCGCCCATATCCACGTGGCGACACCAGAGGGCGAGTGCAAGTTCTGGTTGAACCCCGTTCGTCTGGCGCGCAACAAGGGCGTTGCCGCCCATCAGATTCGGGAGATCGAGCGTCTGGTGTATGCTCATCTCGATCGCCTTATGTCTGCTTATCGTGAGTTCCATGGCCGCTGAACGCGCAACCGAAGAGCACGCCGAACCGACCGCAGTCCGAGCCTGGGTCGAGGGTCGCACGGTGTTCGTCGAGTTGACGGACGGTCGTGTGGTGGGGTTTCCTGCCGCGCGGTTTCGTCGTCTGCGCGATGCGACCGACGACGCGCTGGCCGGAGTTGAGCTTCGTTTGAATGGTTTCGCACTGCGCTGGGAAGCCCTGGACGAGGACATCACCGTGGCCGGCATTGTGGCCGGACATTTCGAACTTCCGCTGGTCGTAGCGGCGGCCTGACTTTCACCCCCTTTCAAGGACTCCCTCGTGCGTTTCGAAGGCACTGACAACTACGTCGCCACCGACGACCTGATGATGGCCGTGAATGCGGCGGTGACCCTGGAGCGGCCGCTGCTGGTGAAGGGCGAGCCCGGCACCGGCAAGACCCAGCTGGCGCGCGAGATCGCCAAGGCCATGGACGCGCCGTTCATCGACTGGGCCATCAAGTCCACCACCAAGGCGCAGCACGGGCTCTACGAGTACGACGCGGTGTCGCGTCTGCGTGACTCCCAGCTTGGCGACGAGAAGGTCAAGGACATCCGCAATTACATCATTCGCGGCAAGCTCTGGGAGGCCTTTGAGTCGGGCAAGCGTCCGGTGCTGCTGATCGACGAAATCGACAAGGCCGACATCGAGTTTCCCAACGACCTGTTGCGCGAACTCGACCAGATGGAGTTTTACGTCTACGAGACGCAACAGACGGTGAAGGCCAAGCAACGTCCAATCATCCTGATCACCTCCAACAATGAGAAGGAGTTGCCCGATGCCTTTCTACGGCGCTGCTTCTTCCACTACATCCGCTTCCCGGACAAGGACACGATGCAGAAGATCGTGGACGTCCACTTCCCCGATCTCAAGAAGCACCTGGTGAAGGAAGCCATGGAAGTGTTCTTCGGCCTGCGCGAACTGCCCGGCCTGAAGAAGAAGCCTTCCACCAGCGAGTTGCTGGACTGGCTCAAGCTGCTGCTGGCCGAGGACATCGACCCTGCCGTGCTGCGCGACGCCAGCACCAAGAAGACCCTGCCGCCGCTGTACGGCGCGCTGCTGAAGAACGAAGCCGACGTGCACCTGTTCGAGCGCATCGCCTTCATGGCACGGCGCGGCAACTAAAGCGACGCAGGCGCCTGGATGCCCGATCAGGTCGGGCATGACGATCAATACGGTCACCCCGGACTTGATCCGGGGTCCATCTTCAACGGTTGGTGTCTCGATGCCCGATCGAGTCGGGCATGACGCGAGGTGTGGTGTGACCTTTAGGAGCGGTGCTTGCCCGCGACCGGGCGGTCGGTGATGTGCCACCGCAGGTCGCGCGCAGGCTGCGCGCCTACCGAGTGAGACCGGCCGTCATCCCGGACTTGATCCGGGATCCACTTACAACGGTCGGCGCCTGGATGCCCGATCAGGTCGGGCATGACGATCAATACGGTCACCCCGGACTTGATCCGGGGTCCATCTTCAACGGTTAGCGTCTGGATACCCGATCAGGTCGGGCATGACGGTGCGGCGATCAGGCATGAAGAAAGGCCCGTGCCCCACCGCGATGTGCTGCGGTGAGACAGGGCCTTTTTTGCTTCTGGCCTCGGACTTACCCCAGATCAAACCGATCTGCGTTCATCACCTTCGTCCAGGCCGCAACGAAGTCCTTGACGAACTTCTCCTGGTTGTCGTCCTGTGCGTACACCTCGGCATAGGCGCGTAGCACCGAGTTGGAGCCGAACACCAGATCGGCGCGCGTGGCCGTCCACTTCACCTTGCCCGATGAACGTTCCTGGATCTCGTACAGGTTGCGACCCTTCGGCTCCCAGCGGTAGGCCATGTCGGTGAGGTTGACGAAGAAATCGGTCGTCAATGCGCCAACACGATCCGTGAACGCCCCGTGGGCCGTGCCGCCGTGGTTGGTGCCGAGCACGCGCATGCCGCCCACCAGCACGGTCATTTCCACCGCCGTCAGGCCCAGCAGTTGTGCCCGGTCCAGCAGCAGCTCTTCGGGGGTGACCACGTAGTGCTGCTTCTGCCAGTTTCGGAAGCCGTCTGCGACGGGTTCCAGCGGCTCGAAGGATTCAGCATCGGTCATCGCATCCGTGCAGTCGCCGCGGCCCGGCGCGAACGGCACATCCACCGGGAAGCCTGCCGCCTTGGCGGCCTGCTCCACGCCGACGTTGCCGGCCAGCACGATGACATCGGCTACGCTGGCGCCGCTGTCCTTGGCGATGCCTTCCAGTACACCAAGCACCTTGGCCAGACGGGCCGGCTCATTGCCTTCCCAGTCCTTCTGCGGTGCCAGGCGGATGCGCGCGCCATTGGCGCCACCGCGCATGTCGGAGCCGCGGTAGGTGCGGGCGCTGTCCCAGGCGGTGCTCACCATCTCGGCGATGCTGAGCCCGCTGGCGGCGATCTTGGACTTCACCGCCGCCACATCGTAGTCCTTGCGGCCGCTCGGGACCGGGTCCTGCCAGGGCAGGTCCTCGGCGGGCACTTCCGGACCGATGTAGCGCGCCTTGGGGCCCATGTCACGATGGGTCAGCTTGAACCAGGCGCGGGCAAAGGTTTCGGAGAAGTAGGCCGGGTCCTTGTAGAAGCGCTCCGATATCTTGCGGTACGCGGGGTCCATCTTCATCGCCATGTCGGCGTCGGTCATGATGGGGTTTTGGCGCTTCGAGGGGTCCTCGGCGTCGACCGGCTTGTCTTCTTCCTTGATGTTGACCGGCTCCCATTGCCAGGCGCCGGCCGGGCTCTTTTTAAGCTCCCAGTCGTAGTTCAGTAGCAGGTGGAAGTAGCCGTTGTCCCACTGCGTGGGGTTGGTCGTCCAGGCGCCTTCGAGGCCGCTGGTGACGGCATTGCTGCCGACGCCACGCTGGCTCTTGTTGAGCCAGCCAAAGCCTTGGTCTTCCAGCGGGCCGGCTTCCGGCTCGGGCCCCAGTCGTGCGGCGTCGCCATTGCCATGGGCCTTGCCGACCGTGTGGCCGCCGGCGGTCAGCGCAACCGTTTCCTCATCGTTCATCGCCATGCGCTCGAAGGTGATGCGCACGTCGTGGGCGGTTTTCAGCGGGTCCGGCTTGCCGTCCACGCCTTCGGGGTTGACGTAGATCAGGCCCATCATCACCGCCGCCAACGGGTTCTGCAGGTCACGCTCACCCGAGTAGCGGCTATTAGGGTTATCCGTGGGCGCCAGCCATTCCTTCTCGGCACCCCAGAAGATGTCCTTCTCCGGGTGCCAGATGTCCTCACGGCCAAAGCCGAAGCCGAAGGTCTTCAGCCCCATCGACTCGTAGGCCACATTGCCGGCGAGGATGATCAGGTCGGCCCAGCTCAGCTTGTTGCCGTACTTCTTCTTGATCGGCCACAGCAGCCGGCGCGCCTTGTCGAGGTTGGCGTTGTCCGGCCAGGAGTTCAGTGGGGCAAAGCGCTGGTTGCCGGTGCCCGCACCGCCACGGCCGTCCGCCAGACGGTAGGAGCCGGCAGCGTGCCAGGCCATGCGAATCATCAGGCCGCCATAGTGACCCCAGTCGGCCGGCCACCAGGGCTGGCTGTCGGTCATCAGGGCGGTCAGATCTTTTTTGACGGCTGCGTAGTCCAGCGACTTCACCGCCTCGCGATAGTTGAAGCTCGCACCCAGCGGATTGGTCTTCGTATCGTGCTGGTGCAGGATGTCGAGATTGAGGGATTTCGGCCACCAGGCCTTATTGCTGTCCTGCGCGGTTGCTGACCCGTGCATCACGGTACACTTGCCATTGCCGTCCATTGAACTCTCCTTCGCGTGGGTGTTGATCACTCTGGTTGGATCCCCGCTCCGTGGAGACCGTTCCGTATCGAGATTGAACTGCGGTCGTTGAAGACGAGTGACAGCCTAGGCCGATCATTCGATAGCGACAATACATTCTTTCTGATGATCTCGATTGATAATCCTTATCGAGTTCCAACGACAGCAGGTGTCATGAACCGTCGCGTAGGTCCTGGCGTCCCTGACGTCCTCGAAGCTTCTTGAGTTTTGCAGTGCGCGTCTTGGACTCCAGCCGACGCAGTTTCGAGCCCAGCGTAGGACGCGTGGCCTTGCGCTGCCGCGGCACGGTGGCGGCGCGCCGCAGCAGTTCGGCGAGGCGCGCCCGCGCCGCCTCCAGGTTGAGGTCACGGCTGCGGTGTTCCTGCGCCTTGATCACCACCTCGCCGCTCTGGGTGATGCGGTGATCCTCCAGTGCCAGCAGGCGTGCCTTGACCTCGTCGGGGAGCGACGAGGTCTGGATGTCGAACCGCAGGTGGATGGCGCAGCTCGTTTTGTTGATGTTCTGCCCGCCTGCCCCCTGCGCCCGGATCGCGGTGATCACGATCTCGTCGTCGGGGAGGGTGATATGGCGGGTGACCGGCAGCGGCATGACGGCCTATGCCCTTATGACCAGATCGTGCGGGGCAATCTCGGCGAAGCGACTCTGTGCAAGAGCCACTTCGATGGCGTCGATGTTGCGCTCGAAGAGCATCAACAGTGCGGCGTTCGTGATGTTGCCGGTGGAGATCAGCAGCAACCGCGAGGGGGTGTCGGAAAGCGTGTGACTGCGTACGAAATCATCGTCCTTGGTGACAACAAAACGTGTCTCCAAGTCTGCAATCGAGCAAATTTCATGGTCTGTGGTGCGATTGCCTTTGGGCAGATCGAGCGTATGCACCGCATCGTGACCACGCGTCTCAAGCCAGCGTGCCAAAGCGCGTGGCAGTTGCGCGTCAATCAGAAACTTCACGCTGCCAGTTCGTGGTGTCGGTTGACCCGACTCAACTTGGCGGCATAGGCCAGCACGGCGCGAATATCATCGGCTTCGAGATCCGGATAGTCGGTCAGTATCTGCTCCGGCGTCATCCCGGCGCTCAGCCATTCCAGTATCGACTCGACCGGATACCGAAGGCCCCTGACCACAGGTTTCCCGTGGCAGATGCCAGGATCGGTGGTGATGCGGCTCAAAAGATCGCTCATGAGAAGCCTCCGGTCACGACCATACCACGGCGTCATGTTCCTCAGCACTCGTCACTGACTTGAACCTACCCCTTTGGGGAATCGTCAACGTCCGCTGGATCGCCTAGGCTTGGGCACAAACCAAGACCCCAAGGCCAGGAGACCTGACGATGCAGACGCCGCTGACCCCCATGGAGTTTCTCCGCCGTGCCCGCAAGCTGCATGGCGCGCGGACCGCGGTGGTGGATGGCGAGGATCGCTGGACCTATGCCGAGTTCGGCACGCGTTGCGATCGTGCATCCGTGGCCTGGGCCAAGTTGGGCGTGGGTGTGGGGGATCGCGTCGGCACCATCGCGCCCAATACCCATCAGCATCTGGAGCAGTTCTACGCAGTGCCGCAACTGGGCGCGGTGATCGTGCCGATGAACTACCGGCTGACGCCGGACGATTTCGTGTACCTCGCCAACCACAGCGGCTGCAAGGTGCTGTGTGTGCATGCCGACTATCTGGATGCCGTCGACAGCGTGCGCGCGCAGATGACCACGGTGCAGCACTTCGTGGCGCTGGAGGGTGATCGTCCAGGATGGCGGCGCTATGAAGACCTGCTGGCCGAGGCTGATCCAGCGTCAGTGGTGCCGGTGACGGTGGACGAGAACGACCTCATCGCCATCAACTACACCAGCGGCACCACCTCGCGGCCCAAGGGCGTGATGATGACCCACCGCAACACCTGGTCGAACACGGTGGGCGTACTGGTGCACTGGCACATGACCCCGGCGGACCGCTACCTGTGGACGCTGCCGATGTTCCATGCCAATGGCTGGACCTTCACCTGGACCGTAACCGGTGTCGGCGCCACCCACGTCTGCCTGCGCAAGGTAGAGGCCTCGGCCATCTACGCCACCATCAACCGCGAGCAGGTCACGCATCTGTGTGCAGCCCCCACCGTGCTCATCGCCATTGCCAACGGGCCGGAGGCCGAGCGCAAGGCGGTGCGGCGTGGGGTGAAGGTGTTCACCGCCGGGGCGCCGCCGGCGGCCGCCACCATCGAGCGGATGGAGGGCGAGCTGGGCTGGCACATCACCCAGGTCTACGGCCTGACCGAAACCGCGCCGCTGATCTCCATCTGTGAGCCGCTGCCGGCGCACGACGCCCTGACCCTGGGCGAGCGCGCGGTCATCAAGTCGCGCCAGGGTGTGGAAATGATCACCTCCGGCGAACTGCGGGTGGTGGACGAGCAAATGAACGACGTGCCGGCCGATGGCGACACCCTGGGTGAGATCATCGCCCGCGGCAACACGGTGATGGCCGGCTATTACAACGATCCCGAGGCCACCGCCAAGGCCTTGGCCGGGGGCTGGTTCCACACCGGGGATGCGGCCGTGGTGCATCCCGATGGTTATGTCGAGATTCGTGACCGCTTCAAGGACGTAATCATCAGCGGCGGCGAGAACATTTCGTCCATCGAGGTGGAGGGCGTGATGTTGCGCCACCCGTCAGTGCTGGAAGTGGCGGTGGTGGGCATGCCGCACGAGAAGTGGGGCGAGTCGCCCAACGCCTTTGTGGTGCTGCATGCCGGCAAGGCGGCGACCGCAGATGAGCTGCGCGCGTTCGCCCGCGAACACCTCGCCGGTTTCAAGGTGCCCAGCGCGGTGCACTTCGTCGATGAGCTGCCGAAAACCGCCACCGGCAAGATTCAGAAGTTCGTGCTGCGCGGGCGTCAGGCGGGGATTGCCAAGCAGTGAGGGGTGAGGCGTTAGGGGTGAGGAGCAAAGGCGGAAACATACCTCACCCCTCACCCCTCACGGCCTTGAAGTTGCGCAACGATGCCCGGGTTTTCCAGCGTTGAGGTGTCCTGGGTGATCTCCTCGCCCTTGGCGATGGCGCGCAGCAGGCGCCGCATGATCTTGCCGCTGCGGGTTTTCGGCAGGTTGTCGGCAAAGCGGATGTCATCCGGCTTGGCGATGGCGCCGATTTCCTTGGCGACGTGGTCGCGCAGTGCCTTGGTGAGCGCGGTGGCATCGTCACCCTGCGGGCGTGGGCCCTTGCAGGTGACGAAGGCGAACACCGACTCACCCTTGACCTCATGCGGGCGGCCCACCACGGCGGCCTCGGCGACACGCGGATGGCTGACCAGGGCGGATTCCACTTCCATGGTGCCGAGGCGGTGGCCGGAGACGTTCAGCACGTCATCCACCCGGCCCATGATCCAGTAGTAGCCGTCGGCATCGCGGTGAGTGCTGTCGCCGGCGACGTAATACTTGTTATTGAACTGGCCCCAGTAGGTCTTGATGTAGCGCTCGTTGTCGCCCCAGATGCTGCGCAGCATTGACGGCCACGGATGGGTGATGACGAGGTAACCGCCCGCCTCGGTGCCGGTGACCGGGTTGCCAGCCTCGTCCACCACGTCGGCGAGGATGCCGGGCAGCGGCTGGGTGCAGGAACCTGGCTTGGTCGGCGTGGCGCCCGGCACCGGGCTCATCATGATGGCGCCGGTTTCGGTCTGCCACCAGGTGTCGACGATGGGCAGCTTCTCGCCGCCGATGGTGCGGTGGTACCACATCCAGGCTTCGGGGTTGATCGGCTCGCCCACACTGCCCAGCAGGCGCAGCTTGCTGAGGTCGTACTTGGCGGGCCATTCATCGCCGGCTTTCATCAGCGCGCGGATGGCGGTGGGGGCGGTGTAGAAGATGGTGACGCCGTGGTCCTGGCAGATCTTCCAGAAGCGACCGGCGTCGGGGACGGTGGGTGCGCCCTCGTAGATGAGGATGGTGCTGCCGTTGGCCAGCGGCCCGTAGGTCACATAGCTGTGGCCGGTGATCCAGCCGACATCGGCGGTGCACCAGAACACGTCGCCCGCCTGCAGGTCGAACACCCAGCGCGCGGTCATCATCGCGCCCAGTAGATAGCCGCCGGAGGAATGCTGGATGCCCTTGGGTTTGCCGGTGGAGCCGGAGGTGTAGAGCAGGAACAGCGGGTGCTCGGCCTCCACCCACACCGGGTCGGACTGCGCGGGCTGATCGGCGACGACATCGTGCCACCACAGATCGCGCCCGGCCTGCATGGCGATGTCGTGGCCGGTGCGCTGCAGCACGATGCTCTTCTCAATGGTCTTGCAGCCGCTGGCCAGCGCCTCGTCGGCCGCCTTCTTCAGCTCGACGATGTTGCCGCCGCGATGGCCGCCGTCGGCGGTGATCAGCAGGCGGGCGCCGGTGTCTTCGATGCGATCACGCAGGGCAGCGGCGGAAAAGCCACCGAACACCACCGAATGGATGGCGCCAATGCGCGCGCAGGCCTGCATGGCGATCACCGCTTCCGCCGAATGCGGCAGGTAGATCACCACGCGGTCACCCTTGGTGATCCCGAGCGCGGTGAGGGCGTTGGCCAGCTTGCAGACCTCGGCGTGCAATTCCTTGTAGGTGAGCAGGCGGACATCGCCCTTCTCACCTTCAAAGCGAATCGCGACTTGATCGCCGCGTTCGCCCAGATGGCGGTCAATGCAGTTCGCGGAAACGTTCAGTTTGCCGTCGCTGAACCAGCGATAGTTCGGGGCGTCGGCATCATCGAGCCCCACGGTGAACGGGGTCTGCCAGCCCAGCTCCTTGCGGGCCAGTTCGGTCCAGAACGCGGCGGGATCGCGGGCGGCTTCGGCGCGCAGCGCCCCCAGTTGGTCCGCGTTGAGCCGGGCTTTCGCGACAAAGGCGGGGTCCGGCGGGAACACGCGCTTTTCGGTAAGGACGGACTCGATGTTGCTCATGACTTCTGCCTCCGGGCGGCTGTTCTTGTGGGCCATGGCAGCGGCCATGGTCGGTCGCCCGAAGGATAGCGGGATCAATCCGCGATGGCGTCCGCCAAACGTCGAAGGTGCTGGTAGCCCTGCACCAGCCGGGGGCCAGGCCGTCCCAAATAGGCTTCGGTGATGGCCGTGACACGGCCATTGCGCACGGCCGGGGTGTCGACCCAATCCGCCCTGCGCAGCACATTGGCGGGGCGCAGTTGATGCTCAGGCACGCCGCACCAACTGATCGCCACGGCCTCCGGCGCCAACGAGGCCACTTCGCCGGGTTCCAGCGGGCGGCTCTTGTGCGCCTCGGTGCCCAGCGGGTTGACCGCACCCACGCGGTCCAGCAGGTCGGTAATCCAGGAGTCACGGCCCGGCACGATCACCGGTTTCGGCCACCATTCCACCAGAATGCGCGGACGACGCGGACGCGCCACCCGCGGCATGGCGGCCTCCATCTCCGCCACCAGGGCCTCGCCGCGTGCCGTGACGCCCAGCGCTGCGGCGATGTCGCGGATGCTGGTGAACACGTCCTGCAGTGACACTGGATCGGCGATCAGCACCGGGCAGCCGGCCGCCCGCAATTGGTCGACCACGGTTTCATGGCCCGGCACGGTGAGCGAGGTCAGCACGAGGTCGGGTTTCAGTGCCAGCACCGCCGGTACGTCCAGGTGCAGGTCGCGGCCCAGTTGCGGCAGCGCCTGCACCACCGCGGGCGGAAAGTCGGAGTCAGCATCCACGCCCACCAGTTGCGCCGCGCAGCCCAGTGCGCAGACGATTTCGGTGTTCGAGGCGGTGTGACTGATCAGGCGCATGGGTGGGGGACGCCTTGGCGCCGCGAACCACGCTTCGCCTGATGTAGCGGTTGGTCACCCCGGACGCGATCCGGGGTCCAGCGCCAACGGTGGCCGTCTGGATGCCCGTTCCAGTCGGGCATGACGACGAACATCACCCCTTCAGCGCCTGTTCGACCTTGGGGATGCCCCGCAGGAAGGCGGCCTTCAGCGCCTTGGCGACCAGTCCGCCGAGCAGCGGGATCTTCGACTCGAAGGTGATCACGTAGTCCACACGGGTACCGCCGCCCGGCGTCTTCAGAAAGTGGATACGGCCCAGATGGTTCTTCAGCGGGCCACCGCGGGTGATGGCGTAGTGGATGGCGTTGGGGCGGTCGAACACGACGATGGTTTCGTCGAAGGACAGTGGGCCAGGGCCAATACGGCGCACCGAGCCGAGTCCGTTGGGTTCGTCGTCGCCGTCCTTCACGCGGGTGCAGCTGCCGCCGAAGATGGCAGCGAATTTTTCATGGTCGGCGAAGTAGTTGAAGACGGCTTCGGGCGATGCCTGAATGTCGACTTCCAGGGCCATGCGGTGCATGAAGGGCTCCAATGCGTTGGGATCGAACGCCAGTGTAGTGGCTCGCGGCCGGGGGCGGGATGCCCGAAGCGCTACACTGTGCGCGGGAGTCGGCCGAACGATCGCCGCCGCGGCAACGCGGGGGAGGAAAGTCCGGGCTCCGCAGGGCAGGGTGCCAGGTAACGCCTGGGCGTCGCGAGGCGACGGAAAGTGCAACAGAGAGCAAACCGCCGATGGCTCCGCAAGGAGATCAGGCAAGGGTGAAACGGTGCGGTAAGAGCGCACCGCGAGTCTGGCAACAGACCGGCACGGCAAACCCCACTCGGAGCAAGACCAAATAGGGAAGGGTGTGGGGCAACCCACAGCGCGTGGCCCGCGCGTCCTTCCGGGTAGGTTGCTGGAGGCGTCCGGTGACGGGCGCCCTAGAGGAATGATCGTTCTCGACAGAACCCGGCTTACAGGCCGACTCCCACCTTAAATGCGCCGTCGCCGTAGGCGACTCCAACCTCCCCCTCTACCACTGGGAGCGGGTGCCGGCAGCACACTTCCGGCACTACTTTAACTTTGTCCTCTAACATCCTGTTTTTTATAAGGTCGTCCTCGCCGCGTGATCCCATCGCTAACGCTTTGTTCTATCAGCAAAAAATGGGGAATCGTGGCTTGCGGTGGGTTGGGGGGTGGTTTATAGTCCCAAATCAGGGGAAGAAGTGGGGAGACGTGGGGAATCCACACCTGACCACCACGAGGACGGATATTCGGTGTTTGCCGGGTCGCATCAACTGACGATCGACGACAAAGGGCGCCTCGCGGTGCCGGCCCGGTTTCGTCACGCCCTCGACCAGTCCTGTGGCGCCCAGTTGGTGCTCACCATGGGATATGAGCCTTGCCTGGAGCTGTACCCGGCCCCTGAGTTCCGCACCATCTGCGAATCCATCGAAGGCATGGAGAACCGCGAGCACGCCGAATTGCTGAAGCGCGCATTCGTTGGCCGTGCGGTGGAGTGCGAGCTCGACAAGCAAGGCCGTATCGGCGTGCCGCCGTTGCTGCGCCGTCAGGCCGAGCTGGGCTCGGCCGTGGTGCTGGTGGGTCAGATCAACCGCTTCGAGCTGTGGGCCGAAGACAAGTGGGCGGCGATGTACGGAGACGGGCCGGACAGCATCCTGCCCACCCTCAAGGACGCCTTCCGGGCGCTCAAGCGGTGATCCGTTGCCATGCGCGCCGCCGCCCGACTGCCCGCCACGACGCCTGGGGCGACTGACGCCATGATGGGGCATCTGCCGGTGATGCTCGACGAGGCGCTCGCCGGCCTGGCCCCCCAGCCCGACGGCCATTACGTCGATGCCACGTTTGGACGCGGTGGTCACAGCACCGCCCTGCTGGCGTTGCTGGGGCCGGCGGCGCGACTCGACGTGTTCGACCAGGATCCCGCGGCCATCGCACATGCCCAAGCGCGCTTCGGTGACGATCCGCGGGTGCGGATTCACCATGCCAACTTCGCGCGCATGGCGGAATGCCTCGGTCCCACACGCGTCAACGGCATTCTGATGGACCTCGGGGTATCCAGCCCGCAGTTGGACGAGGCTGAACGTGGTTTTTCGTTCAGCCAGGACGGACCCCTGGACATGCGCATGAACCCCGGCGCCGGGCCCTCCGCCGCCGACTGGCTGGCCCAGGCGAGCGCTGAAGACATCGCCGATGTGCTGTGGCGTTACGGTGACGAACGCAACAGCCGCCGGATTGCGCGGCGCATTGTCGAGCATCGCAGCGAAGCGCCGTTGACCACCACCGCGGCGCTGGCGCGTCTGATCGCTGCCGTGCCGGGGCCGCGCTCGCGCCATATCCACCCCGCCACCCGCAGCTTTCAGGCCATCCGGATCCACATCAACCAGGAACTGGCCGTGCTGGAGCAGGCGCTGCCCCAGGCGCTGGATTTGCTGGCGCCTCAGGGCCGGTTGGTGGTGATCAGCTTCCACTCGTTGGAAGATCGCATCGTCAAACGCTACCTGCGCGCGCAGGGCCAAGGGGATGCCCCGCGGATCAAGGTCCTGCGCAAGCAGTTCCCCAGCGACATCGAATGCGCGCGTAATCCGCGCGCCCGAAGTGCCATGTTGCGCACCGCGGAGCGTCTGTCGTGATGCGCGGCAGCCTGTTGCTGCCGATGGGGCTCTTGCTGGCCGTCGTGGTCTCGGCGGTCTCCGTGGTCGGCGCAAAACATGAGAACCGTGCCCTGGTCTCCGAGCTGGACGATCTGCGCCGCGAGCGCGAGCGCCTGGAGATGGAGTGGGCCCAGCTGCAGTTGGAGGAGGCCACCCTGGCCCACCATGCCCGCGTCGAGCGGGTGGCCCGCGAACAACTGAAAATGGAAGAGCCCTGGCACTACGTCATCGTGCCATTGGAGAGCCCGCCATGAGTCGGGCCGTGCGCAAGCCCGTGGTGCGGGCGGTCGGACGTTGGCGGCAGGCCCTGGTGCTGGGCGTGTTGGCGCTGGGTGCGCTGGTGGTGCTTGGCCGGGCATTCCATCTGCAGGTGGTGGAGCGGGACTTTCTTCGTGGCGAGGGCGATAAGCGACAGATTCGCACGCTCGCCATCCCCGGCCATCGCGGCGCAATCCTCGACCGGCGCGGAGAGCCGCTGGCCTTGTCGGCGCCGGTATCGTCGATCTGGGCAGTGCCCTCCGCTGTGCTGGCCAAGCCCGATGCCGTAACCCAGCTGGCCGCCGCCCTGGGGCGCAGCCCCGCCGAGCTGACCGCCTTCCTCAAGGCCCGCGAAGGCCGCAAGTTCGTTTATCTGCGTGAGCAGATCAGTCCGGCCGAAGCGCAGAAGGTGTTGGCCCTTGGCTTGTCCGGCGTGTTCTCCGAGCCGGCCTATGCACGCTACTACCCGGCGGGAGAGGTGGCGTCACAGGTGGTGGGGTTCACTGGCCGCGAAGGTAAGGGGCTGGAGGGCGTCGAGCGCGCCCTGGAGTCCCGTCTCGCTGGCACCCCGGGCAAGCGCCGGGTCATTCGCGACCGAACCGGCAAGGTCATTGAGGACGGTCTTGAGTTTGTTCCTGCGTCGGCCGGCGAGACCATCAACCTGACCCTGGACCTGCGGATCCAGTATCTGGCTTATCGCGAGCTCAAGGCGGCGGTGGCGAAGAACAAGGCCAAGGGCGGTGTGATGGTGGTGATGGACGCCCACACCGGTGACATTCTCGCCATGGCGGCGCAGCCCGGGTTCAATCCCAACAATCTGGAAGCCCGTGCTGAAGGCACCGGTGTGCGCAACCGTGCCGTCACCGACGGCTTCGAGCCGGGCTCGACCCTCAAGCCGTTGCTGGTGGCCCAGGCCATCGAACTCGGGCTGTATCAGCCCAACAGCATCATCGATACCAACCCCGGCTTCCTCAAGGTCGGTGCGCTGACGGTTCGTGATCACCACCCCCAAGGTGTGGTCGACATTGCCAAGCTGCTGGCGAAGTCGAGCAACGTCGGCTCCGCCATGATCGGCTTGGCGATGGGTGCCGAGAACGTCTGGTCCGGGTACCAGCGCTTTGGTCTGGGCGAGCGCGTGGACCTGGCGTTCCCCGGCGAGGTGATGCCGGTGCTGCGCCATTTCACCGAATGGGGGCAGATCGCCACGGCCACCGCATCGTATGGCTACGGCTTGTCCGTCAGCGCGCTGCACCTGGTGCGGGCCTATGCCGCGATGGCCAACGATGGCTTGATGCCCAAGCTGTCGCTGGTCGCCGGTGGCGTACGGCCGCCGCCACAAAGGGTGCTGTCGGCGTCCACTGCGCGCTCGGTGCGACAACTGTTGGAGAGTGTGGTGTCGGCGGACGGAACCGCCCAGCGGGCGGCCATCGAAGGCTATCGCGTGGCAGGCAAGTCGGGGACCGTGCGCAAGGTGGCGGCCACCGGTGGCTACGATGCCAATCGGCATCAGGCGGTATTCGTCGGCATGGTGCCGGTAGACCAACCGCGGCTGGTCGGCATCGTGATGATCGACGAACCGCAGGCCGGCACGTACTACGGCGGCTTGGTATCCGCGCCGGTATTCGGTTCGGTCATGCAGGGCGCTGCTCGCTTGCTGCAGGTGCCGCCGGATACGCCGCCGCCGGCGCCGACCCAAACCGTCTCCCTCAGCCCGGCTCGGGGGGCGCCATGAAGCCGCAGGCGTTGGATCAGCTGCTGCAGGGTCTGGCCGCGGAGGTGCCGGCGCTGCCGGTCACGGGCGTGGCGCTCGACTCCCGCAAGGTGCGCCCCGGCGATCTGTTCCTGGCGATACAGGGCGTGACCGGTATCCATGGCCTTCGCTATCTCGATCAGGCCCTGGCGCAGGGCGCCTCAGCGATTGCGTGGGAGCCTGCGGCCGGCGTGGCGTCGCCGTCCGCTGAAGTGCCGGTGGTGCCGGTGCCGCAGCTGAGCCATTGCAGCGGCGAGATTGCATCGCGCTTCTACGGCCGACCCGCGGACCAGTTGTTCACGGTCGGCATCACCGGGACCGACGGCAAGACCTCCACCGCCTGGCTGGTGGCGCAGGCGCTGGAGCGGCTGGGGCGACCCTGCGCGTATTTCGGAACGCTGGGGACCGGCCGTCTGCCCACGCTCGTTGCCAGCACCCACACCACGCTCGATCCGGTCAGCCTGCAGGCGCAGCTTGCCGCTCAGCTGAAGGCCGGCGTGCGGGCGGTGGCGATGGAGGTGTCTTCCCATGCGCTCGACCAGCGGCGTGTGGCCGGCATGCGGTTCGACGTCGGCGTGCTCACCAACATCACCCGTGACCATCTCGATTATCACGGCAGCGAGGCCGCCTACGTCGAGGCCAAGCGTACCCTGTTCAGCCGCTACACCCGCGGCGTATGCGCGCTCAACCGTGACGATGGCTGGGGACGCCGCTGGCTGGAGGCATTCCCGGATGTCCTGACGTATGGCCTGGAAGGCGAAGTCCCGCTGAAGGGGGATTATCTGATCGGCCGCGAGCTGCAACTGCATGCGGAGGGGCTGCGCGTGCAGCTGCAGGGGCCAGAGGGCAGTGCCGAGGTCAACAGTCGGCTGCTGGGGCGCTTCAATGCCTACAACCTGGTGGCAGCGGCGGCCGCTTTGCGGGTCGGCGGCTTGCGGTTACAGGACATTGCCGCCGCCCTGTCGGAGGCCGAGACCGTCCCGGGTCGCATCGAGGGATTTCGCGCGGAGGGGCGACCGTTGGTGGTGGTGGACTATGCCCACACCCCCGCCGCGCTGGCGCAGGTGCTGCGGTCGGTCCGCGAGCATTGCACCGGGCGGCTCACCGTGGTGTTCGGATGTGGCGGTGATCGTGATCGCGGCAAGCGGCCCTTGATGGGCTCGGCGGCGCTCGCTGGCGCCGACCGCATCGTCATCACCGATGACAACCCGCGCAGCGAATCGCCCGCCGCCATCGTCGACGACATCCTGGCAGGGCTGCCCGAGCATCCGGGAGATGACCGTGTCGTGGTCCAGCACGACCGTGCTGCGGCCATTGCGTTTGCCGTCACCACGTCCTCGCCGGACGACGTGGTACTGCTGGCCGGTAAAGGCCACGAGACGGTGCAGATCACCGGCACCACCGAGCGACCTTTCAGTGACCGCCAGCAGGCGGCCGTGCTGCTGGGTCTGGAGCCGCGCCCATGAGCACCCTACTGCCATCGCTGAGCCTCCTCGCCCAGGCGGTGGGGGCACCGCCCCCGACGCAGGAAGCGCGCTTCCAGCAGCTGGTCATCGACTCTCGCAAGGTTCAGCAAGGCGATCTCTTCGTGGCGCTTACCGGCGGCCAGCAGGATGGTCACGGCTATGTCGCCGCTGCCGCTGCTGCCGGAGCGGCCGCTGCCCTGGTCGAGCGGGCTCAGCCCATCGACCTGCCGCAGGTGGTAGTGCCGGACACCCTGCGCGCGCTTCAGGACTGGGGCGGTGCCTGCCGTGAAGCCTTTGGTAACCCGGTGATTGGCGTGACCGGTAGCAATGGCAAGACCACCACCAAGCAGTTGCTGGCCGCAGTCTGCCGTGCCCGGGGACCGGTGCTGGCCACTGAAGGCAACCTCAACAATCACATCGGGGTCCCCTTGATGCTGTCGCGTCTGCGTGATCACCACGAGACCGCGATCATCGAAATGGGCGCCAATCATATTGGCGAGATTGCCCAGCTCAGTGGCTGGGCGCGGCCCCAGATTGGCGTGGTGACCCAGGCCGGCGATGCCCATCTCGAAGGCTTCGGTTCCCGCGAAGGCATTGCCCAGGGCAAGGGCGAGTTGTTCGCCTCGCTGGGCCCGCGCGGTGTGGCGATCATCAATGCCGACGACGTGTTTGCACCCTTGTGGCGCGAGCTGGCCGGGCCGACCTCGCAGATCCAGTTCGGGCTTTCCTGTCGTGCCGATGTTCAAGCCGTTGAAATCGAACTGGATGCCACTCGGACCAGCTTTACCCTGGTGGCACCCGAGGGCTCGGCGCGGGTGCGCTTGCCCATGCCCGGAGCCCATAACGTCATGAATGCGCTGGCCGCAGCCGCCTGTGCCTGTGCGTTGGGAATGGCAGTGGACGAGATTGCCCGCGGTCTGGGCGACGCCGAGTTGGCCGCAGGGCGCCTGAAGCTGATGACCGGCGCTGGCGGCGCCTGCATTGCCGACGACAGCTACAACGCCAACCCCACCTCGATGCGCGCCGGCCTCGACTGGCTGTCGCGGCAGCCCGGACGGCGCTGGGCGGTGCTGGGCCACATGGCCGAGCTGGGATCGGATAGTGCCGCGCTGCATCGCCAGATTGGTGCCTACGCCGCCGAGCACGGTATCGAGCGCTGTATCGCCGTTGGTGCTGCGGCGCGCGGAATCGCGGAGGGTTTCGGGGCATCGGCCGAATGGCTGCCGGATGCGGCAGCGGCGATCGCTGCGCTGGGGTCACCCACGGCGGATGTAACGGTGCTGGTCAAGGGATCGCGCTCGGCGCGGATGGAACAAGTGGTGGCCGCGCTGACCGGCGCGCCAATCAACGGTGTACAGGCAGGGGTGCACTGATGCTTTACGCGCTGGCGGAATATCTGACGCAGTTCATCACGGGCTTTAACGTCTTCGGTTATCTGACGTTTCGTGCGGTGCTGGGCGTGCTCACCGCGCTGATCTTTTCGTTTGCCTTCGGTCCCTGGTTGATCGCTCGGCTGTACAGTTTCAAGTTTGGGCAGCCCGTCCGCGATGACGGGCCTCAGAGCCACCTCAAGAAGACCGGCACCCCCACCATGGGTGGGGTACTCATTCTCGCCGCGATCTCTGTCGCCACCCTGCTATGGGCGGATTTGGAGAACCGCTTCGTATGGTTTGCTCTGTTGGTGACGCTGGCCTTCGGGGCGGTGGGATTCGCAGACGACTACATCAAGATCAAGCACAAGAATCCGCGCGGTCTTCCGGCCCGCAAGAAGTACTTCTGGCTTTCGCTTGCGGGATTTGCCACCGCGGTCGGCATCTATGCCACCGCCAAGACCCCGGTGGAGACCACGCTGATTTTTCCCTTCGTTAAGGACGTGGCGATTCCGCTGGGCCTGTTCTTCGTGCTGTGGAGCTATCTGGTGATTGTTGGCAGCTCCAACGCGGTCAACCTCACCGATGGTCTCGATGGCCTCGCGATCATGCCGACCGTGCTGGTGGCCTCAGCACTGGCGGTGTTCGCCTATGCCTCCGGCAACGTCAAGTTTGCTGAGTACCTGGGTATCCCCTACATCGCAGGTGTCGGCGAATTGGCGATCTTTTGCACGGCCATCGCGGGTGCCGGACTCGGCTTTCTCTGGTTCAACGCATACCCCGCGCAAGTGTTCATGGGCGATGTCGGCGCGCTGGCGCTGGGGGCCGCCCTCGGCGTGGTTGCGGTGCTGGTACGCCAGGAAATCGTACTGGCCATCATGGGCGGCGTGTTCGTGGCGGAGACCGTGTCGGTCGCCCTCCAGGTCGGCTACTTCAAGTACAGCGGTGGCAAGCGGATCTTCCGCATGGCGCCACTCCATCACCACTACGAACTGAAAGGCTGGCCGGAGCCGAAAATCATCGTGCGCTTCTGGATTGTCACGTTGATTCTTGTGCTGATCGGCCTTTCCAGTCTGAAGTTGCGATGAACGGGAATCGGGAATTGAGATTCGGGAATCGCTACAGCGAGCAGCCAATGCTCGTTGTGGGGCTCGGCTTGTCTGGCGTCTCGGCCTTGCGCTACCTCGTGCGAGCGGGCGCCAAAGTCGCCGTGACCGATTCCCGCGCCGCGCCGAACGGGATCGAAGCGCTGCGCGCGGAATATCCAGGTGTGACTTTTTATCTCGGCGCATTTTCCGCGCCTGCACCGCTATCGCAGTTCAAAGAAGCCGTCGTGTCTCCGGGTGTCGACCTGCGCGAGCCGTTCGTCCAGCAGCTGCGCAACGCTGGCGTTGCGATCATTGGCGACATCGAGCTGTTCGCTCGGGAAGTCAACCGATTCCCAATTCCTGCGGGGCTGCCGCCCGTTCTGCGCGGGCTCGAAGGGTCCACTGGACCCGTCGACGTCGCGCCCGCTGCGAACGCTCAATTCCCAGCGGTTATCGGCATCACCGGTTCCAACGGCAAGAGCACGGTGACCACCCTGGTCGGGGAAATGGCGCGCGCTGCCGGGGTGTCGGTGGCAGTCGGGGGCAATCTCGGAACGCCGGCGCTGGACTTGCTTGCCGACGGGGTCGACCTCTACGTACTGGAGCTGTCCAGTTTCCAACTGGAGACCACCGTCAGCCTGTGTTGCACTGCTGCGGCTTATCTCAACCTGTCGGAGGACCATCTCGACCGGCACGGGACGATGGCCCAATACGGGGCGGTGAAGGCGCGCATCTTCAAGGGCGCACAGGCGGCGGTCATCAATCGCGAGGACCCCGCTGTCATGGCCGCAGCCTCGCAATTGCCGCCTACAGTGCGAGTGCTGAGCTTTGGTTTGGATGGCGCAGACGCCGGTGACTACGGTCTCGGTGTCGAGGGCGGGGAGCTTTGGTTGTGTCGAGGCCAGCACCCTTTGATGACGCAGAGCCGTCTTCACATTGCGGGGCTGCACAACGCCGCCAACGCACTGGCCGCGCTGGCGCTGGCCGAAGCCGCCGGGCTGCCGCAGGCGCCGTGTCTTGAGGCGCTGGCCGCCTTCGAAGGGTTGCCACATCGGTGCCGGCTGGTGCGTGAGCTGCGCGGCGTCCGCTATATCAATGACAGCAAGGGCACCAATGTCGGCTCAACCCTGGCGGCGATCCGCGGCTTGCCGGCGCCGATCCATTGGCTGGGCGGCGGGCAGGGGAAGGGGCAGGACTTCACGCCGTTGGCGCCGGCATTGCGGGCACGCGAAGGCGCTGCCTACGTATTCGGTGAGGATGCGCCCCGACTGCAATCAGCGCTGCAGGGCGCCGTGCCGGTGACGCGTACGCCCGATCTTGCGGCAGCGCTGGCCGCGGCCCATGCAGCAGCACGGCCCGGTGCCACCGTGCTGTTGTCGCCGGCTTGCGCCAGCCTCGACCAGTTCCGCCACTATGGTGAGCGTGGCGATCAGTTCGAGCGCGCGGTGGAGGCGCTGACATGAGCAGCCTGACCGCTCAGCTTGGCGTGCCACTGCAGATGCCGCGTCTGCGCTACGGCGCCGACGTGCCGCTGCTGATGGCGGTCGGCGCCTTGTTGCTGTGGGGACTGGTGATGGTGGCGTCCGCATCAGTGGCGCACGCCGAAAAGGACTTCGGCGACCCCCTCTATTTCTTCTGGAAACAGCTGGTGTTCGTGGGTCTCGGTGGGGTGGTTGCCTTTGCCCTGTACTGTTTGCCAATGCGGCTGTGGGAGCAGAGTGGCTGGTTGTTGCTGGGATCGGCACTGATGCTACTGGTCCTGGTGTTGATCCCGGGTATCGGTGTCGAGGTCAACTATTCGCGGCGTTGGCTGAACCTTCCCGGCATTCGCGTCCAGGCCTCAGAGCCCGCCCGGCTCGCACTCATCATGTACCTCGCCGGCTACATCGTACGGCGCCAGTTGGACGTACAACACAGCCTCAAGGGTCTCGCCAAGCCGGTGCTGGTGCTGGTACTGCCTGCGGTCCTGCTGCTGGCGGAACCCGACTTCGGCGCTACCGCCATTCTCTTTGGCGTGGCGTTTCTGATGCTGTTCATGGGCGGCGCGCCCGTCACCTACTACGCCGGATTGATCAGTGTGTCGGCTGTGGCGTTGGCGGGTGTGGCGATGATGGAGAGCTATCGCATGCGCCGCATCCTGAGTTTCACCGATCCCTGGGCCGACGTCGAAAACGGCGGCTGGCAGCTTGCACAGTCGCTGATTGCGGTCGGGCGCGGCGAATGGACCGGGGTCGGTCTGGGCAACAGCGTCCAGAAACTGCTGTATTTGCCCGAGATGCATACCGATTTCATTTTCGCGATTCTCGCCGAGGAATTTGGGCTGGTGGGGGTGGCGGTGCTGCTGGCGCTGTTCACCGTGGTCATCTGGCGCGGCTTTGCCATTGCCCGCGGCGCCGAACTGCGCGATGCCCGGTTCTCGGCGTATCTGTGCTACGGCCTGACCGGCTGGATCGGCCTGCAGTCCCTGATCAATCTCTGCGTCAACATGGGCCTGCTGCCCACCAAGGGACTGACCCTGCCGTTGATGTCCTATGGCGGATCATCGCTGATCACCGTGCTGGCCATGATCGGCTTGATCCTGCGCGTCGACCACGAGAATCGTGTCTCGGCGAAGGAGCGGGTGCGATGAAGGTATTGATCGCAGCTGGGCGAGACGGAAACAGCGGCCTGTCCGGTGGACAGGGCGTCCGTCGAGCGCCCCGCCATGGAGGGCGGGGCCGGGGTCTCATCGCGAGACATGTGTTCGCCATGGATGGCGGAGGCGCGTCATGAAAATACTGATCGCAGCCGGTGGCACAGGCGGGCACGTCTACCCGGCACTGGCCGTCGCCGAGCGCTTGCGCGCGCGTGCCCACGAGGTGGTGTGGCTGGGCAATCCGGACAGTTTCGAGTCACGTGCCATCGCACCCTCTGGGCTGGCCTTCCGCGAGGTGCGTATTCGCGCGCTCCGCGGCAAGGGGCTGGTCGGTTGGCTGCTGGCGCCGCTGCGCCTGCTGCGCGCGGTGGCGGCTGCGGCACGGGTGATGGCTGAAGAGCGGCCCGGGGTGGTGCTCGGCATGGGTGGCTTTGTCGCCGGTCCGGCAGGTCTGGCGGCGTGGCTACGGCGTGTACCCCTGGTGATTCACGAACAGAATGCGCGTGCCGGACTGACCAATCGCGCCCTGGCCCGGCTGGCCCGGCGCCGTCTGCAGGGGTTCGCCGGCGCCCTCGCGCAAGGGGAGACCGTCGGCAATCCGGTGCGTGCGGCCGTCGCCGCGTTGCCGATACCGAGCGAGCGTTTCGCCGGCCGTGAGGGCCCGATGCGGATACTGGTCCTGGGCGGCAGCCAGGGGGCGCGCGCGCTCAACGAGCGGCTGCCGGAGGCTTTGGCGCTGCTGTCACCCGAACACAGGCCTGTGGTTCGACACCAGGGTGGTCGATCGCTGGATCTGGCGCAGGCGGCGTATGCCAAGGCGGGCGTGGCGGCGGAGTTGATCGCGTTCATCGACGACATGGCCGCGGCCTATGCCTGGGCTGATGCAGTGGTGTGCCGTGCCGGCGCCTCCACCTGCGCTGAGCTCGCGGCCGCCGGCATGGGGGGACTGCTGGTGCCATTCCCGTTTGCCGTAGACGATCATCAGACGGCCAATGCGGCGAGCTTGGTGTCGGTGGGTGCAGCCACCTGTGTGCAGGAAGCCGAACTCGACGCCACCACGCTGGCGGCGTGGCTGTCCGCGCTGAGCCGCCCGCAGGCACTGGCCGCAGCCGAAGCCGCGCGGGCCGCGGCTCGACCGCAGGCCACCGACGACATCGTCGCCGTTATCGAACAGGAAGGGGGGCGGACGTGATCAAGCCCAGCGCGCTACCGCAGCTGATGCGCACACCGATGCGCCGGATCGGGCGTATCCACCTGCTGGGCATTGGCGGCTCCGGCATGGCGGGCATTGCCGAGGTCCTGGTCAACCTCGGCTATACCGTGACCGGCACGGATTTGAAGGCAAGTGCCGCGACTGAGCGCCTGGTATCACTGGGCGCGACCGTGTACTTCGGCCATGACCCGGCCCATACCGCCGGTGCCGATGCGGTGGTGGTATCGACCGCCGTATCCCGCGACAACCCCGAGCTGGCCTATGCGCGCGAACACCGCATCCCGGTGGTGCGTCGCGCTGAGATGCTGGCCGAGTTGATGCGGTTCCGCTACGGCGTGGCGATTGCCGGCACGCATGGCAAAACCACAACCACCAGCCTGGTGGCCAGCGTGCTCGCCGAGGCGGGCCTCGATCCCACCTACGTGATCGGCGGCAAGCTCAAGAGTGCCGGCGCCAATGCGCGGCTGGGGGAAGGCGCCTGCCTGGTGGCGGAGGCGGATGAGAGCGATGCCTCGTTCCTGCACCTGACGCCGATGATGGCGGCGGTCACCAATATCGATGCCGACCATCTCGAAACCTATGGCGGTGACTTCCAGCGCCTGCGCAACACCTTTGTCGAGTTCCTGCACCGGCTGCCGTTCTATGGACTGGCGGTGCTGTGCATCGACGACCCCGAGGTGCGGGCGCTGCTGCCCAAGGTCGGTCGTCCCACCATCACCTACGGCTTCTCCGAAGATGCTGATGTACGCGCCAGCGCGCTCCAGCCCAGCGGCATCGGCAGCGACTTCACGGCCCATCTGGCGGACGGACAGGTGGCGCCGTTCCACGTCAATCTGCCGGGTCGGCACAACGTGCTCAACGCCCTGGTGGCCTTGGCGATCGGCCAGGAGCTGGGTGCCGATATCGCCGCAATGCAGCGCGCCCTGCGCGGCTTCGCCGGTGTTGGACGCCGTTGCGAATCGCATGGACGCCTGTCGCTGGGGACCGGCAGTGTCGAGTTGGTGGACGACTACGGCCACCATCCGCGAGAGATTGCCGCAACCTTTGAGGCGATGCGGGCTGCCTGGCCGCAGCGTCGGCTGGTGGTGGTGTTTCAGCCCCACCGCTACACGCGGACCCGCGACCTGTTTGACGACTTCACCACCATCCTCGCCGAAGCCGATGCGCTGGTGCTGACCGACGTGTATGCAGCGGGCGAGATGCCGATTGAAGGCGCCGATAGCCGGGCGTTGGCGCGCGGCATCCGTGCCCGCGGACGTGTCGAGCCGGTATTGGTCAAAGGGGTGGCCGACGTGGCCGATACCCTGATGCCCCTGCTGCGAGACGGCGACGTGGTGCTGACCCTGGGGGCCGGCGATATCGGTGGCCTGCCCGCGCAGCTGGTCAGACGTTTGGGAGCGGCAGCATGAATGCCGCCAAAAGCCGGGAATCGGGAGTTCGCAGCGGGCGCGACGTCGAAGGGTCCAGTGGACCCTTCGAGCCCGCGCAGAACGGGCGGGAGCCCGGAAGGAATCGGGAATCGTGGCCCGGCGTGCGGGGCCAAATCCGTCTGGATGAGCCGATGGCGAAGCACACATCGTGGCGAGTGGGCGGGCCGGCAAAACAGTTTTTTCAGCCGGCCGACCGCGATGACCTTCTCGCCTTCGTACGGCTGCTACCGATCACCGAGCCCGTGCTGTGGCTGGGGCTCGGCAGCAATCTGCTGGTTCGCGATGGCGGCTGGCGGGGCACCGTCATCCATCTCCACGGCGCCCTCGACACGCTGCGGCTGCCGGCCTCGGACAAGGCCGGCGTGCCGACGCCCGATTCCCAGCTTGTCTATGCCGAAGCCGGCGTGCATTGCGCGCGTCTTGCCAAGCGGGCCCGCGACGCTGGCCTCGCAGGCCTGGGCTTCATGGCCGGCATCCCGGGCACGGTGGGAGGGGCCCTTGCGATGAATGCGGGCGCCTGGGGCGGCGAGACCTGGCCGGTCGTGCACCGGGCCGAGTTGCTGCTGCGGGACGGTGATACGCGCTGGTTGTCGCCCGGCGAGCTCGAATGGGGCTATCGGCATGTCCGGCTCCCCGCTGAAGCGCTGGGCTTCTTGGCGGCTGAGTTCTCGGTGCGCCCGGATACCGATGGCGCCGATGCCGCCGCCACCCGTGACAGTCTGGCCCGGCGCAAGGCGACCCAGCCGGTCGGCAAGCCCACGGCAGGTTCGACCTTCCGCAATCCACCGGGCGACCACGCGGCGCGGCTGATCGAATCCTGTGGCCTCAAGGGCCATCGTATCGGTGGGGCGGCGGTCTCGGCCCTGCACGCCAATTTCTTGGTGACCGAAGCGGGTGCCTCTGCCGCCGACGTCGAGCAGCTGATTCATTTCGTGCGCGACACGGTGGCGGCACGCACCGGCATCGTGCTGGTCCCGGAAGTAAAAATCGTGGGGGCGGCGTCGTGAGTGTCACCATGACCTTACCGGACCCGGCTGCGTTTGGCCGTGTGGCCGTGTTGATGGGCGGGTGGTCCTCCGAGCGTGAGGTGTCCCTGTGGAGCGGCCGCAATGTCGCCGACGCACTCGGCGGTGCAGGAGTCGAGGTGGTGGCGGTGGACATCACCAAGCCGCAAGACCTGTTCGCACTGCCGGCTCGCGGGATCCAGCGGGTCATCAATGTGCTGCACGGCACCGGCGGTGAGGATGGCACGGTGCAGGCCGTACTGGACCTGTTGGATTTGCCCTATCCGGGATGTGGAGTGCTGGCGTCCGCCATCGCCATGGACAAGCTGCAGACCAAGCGTCTTTGGAGGGCGGAAGGCGTTCCCACGGCCGATTGGCACTGCGTGGCGTCGCTCGATGAGCTGACGGCTGCAGCTGCAGCATTGGGTTATCCGTTGATCGTCAAGCCTGCTGCAGATGGCTCCAGTGTTGGCATCAGCAAAGTCAAGCATCCGGATCAGCTGGCGGCGGCCTGGGCGGCTGCGCGCGGCGACGGTTCGAAGCCGCGGGTGGTGCTGGCAGAGCGTTTCATCGCGGGCAGCGAGTACACCTGCGCCGTGCTTGATGGTGCGGCGCTGCCGATCATTCGCATTGAGCCGGATGGCGAGTTTTACGACTATCACGCCAAGTATCTGTCCGAGCAGACACGCTATCACTGCCCGGCGGGACTGGCGCCGGATCAGGAGGCGGTACTGCAGGCGCTATGCCTGCGTGCGTTTGCGGTGATCGGTGGAGAAGGCTACGGCCGCGTCGACTTCCTGATGGGGGATGACGGCCAGCCGGCACTCCTTGAGGTGAACACGCTACCGGGGATGACCAGCCATTCTCTGGTGCCGATGGCGGCGCGCGCGGCCGGTATCGACATGGGCACCTTGTGCCGTGGACTGCTGGCGACGACCTTGCCAGGAGCCGCCAGGTGAGCGCCGTCGCCATGGACATGCCAACCCCCACTTTCGTGATACCCGAAAAGCTCCGCGCTGCGGGCTTGGTAGGACTGTCGCTGATGGCGCTGTTTGCCATGCTGTGGCTGGCGGCAGAGCAGACCGCCCGCCCGGTCGCACATCTCAGTGTCACCGGCGGCGGCACGCACGTGCAGCCGGCCGATATTCGGCTGGCGCTGGGCGAGCACTTGTCGGGGCCGATCAGCCGCTTGGATCTGGGGCTGCTGCAGGCGGACGTGCTGTCGCTGCCTTGGGTGGCCCGTGCGCGCGTCGAGCGGGTGTGGCCGGACGGGGTACACGTGCGTGTCTGGGAGCGGGTTCCGATGGCGCGATGGGGCAGCGGTGCCCTGCTCGACACCACGGCTGCCACCTTCACCCCGCGGCCTTCCGACGTGCCGCCCGGCCTGCCGCAGCTCGACGGCCCCTCAGGCGCCGAGGCCGAGGTGATGCAGCGGTATCTGGGCTTGGCCGAGTCGGTGGCGGAGGCAGGGCTGGAGCTCACCGGTCTGTCACTGGATGTACGTGGCGAATGGATCGGACGGATTGCGCCGGGGGTCCCGGTGCGCTTCGGTCGGGTCGACCCGTTGCAGCGGGTGGCGGTCCTCAATGGCCCGGTGGCGCGCGTGACCGCCGGTCGACTCAGCGAGGTCGAACGTATCGACCTGCGCTACACCAATGGATTCGCGGTGCGCTGGCGGACAGCCCCGGCGGAAGCAGGAGCACAGTAATGGCAAGACGTGAAGATCGGGAATTGATGGTCGGTCTCGACATCGGCACTTCCAAATGTGTGGCCGTGATTGGCCAGGTGATGCCCGAGGGGCACATCGAGGTGGTGGGTGAGGCGGTCGCGCCCAATCGCGGCGTCAACCGGGGCGACGTGGTCAACATCGACGCCACCGTTCAGGCAATCCGCCGGGCCGTGGAAAACGCCGAACAAATGGCGGGTTGCCGGGCGCAGTCGGTGCATGTCGGCATCTCCGGTACCCACCTGCAGAGCCGCAACTCCACCGGCGTCGCCCCGGTGCGGGGTCGGGAAGTCAGCCAGAAGGACGTGGAGAGCGTCATCGATGCCGCACGGGCGGTGCTGATCCCCGCCGACCAACGCATCCTGCACGTGATCCCGCAGGAGTACATGGTGGACGGCCGGGATGGCATCCACGAGCCGGTGGGAATGTTCGGTGTGCGGCTGGAGGCCCGGGTCCACATGATCTGCGGCTCCGAATCAGCGCAATTGAACATTCGCAAATGCGTGGAGAACTGCGAGCTGACGCTCGATCAGCTGATCGTGCCGCATCTGGCCGCCAGCGAGGCGGTGTTGCTGCCGGAGGAAAAATCCCTCGGCGTCTGCATGGTGGATATCGGGGCCGGCACTGCCGACCTGGCGGTATTCAAGGGGGGGGCGGTTCGTCACACCGCAGTGTTGGCCCTGGGCGGCAATCTCGTCACCAACGACATCTCCGTGGCCTTCCGGACGCCGCATCTGTTTGCCGAGGAGATCAAGCTCTCTTACGGCTGCGCGCTGCCCGAGATGGTGCCGGCGGGCGAGGTGATCGAGGTCCGTGGCGTCGGTGATGGCCCGATGCGGCAGTTGTCACGCCACACCTTGGCGGAAGTCATCCGGCCACGTTACGAGGAAATCTTCCGCTTCCTGCGCAAAGAGCTGCACCGCTCCGAAAGCTACGACATGGTCGCCGGCGGTGGTGTGGTGTTGACCGGCGGCGCCAGCGCCATGCCCGGGATACAGGAATTGGCGGAGTCGGTGTTTGAAGTGCCGGTGCGGATCGGGTTACCGCAAAACATTCGCGGGCTCAACGAACGGGCACGCGATCCGGGCTATGCAACGGCGGTGGGTCTGCTGCTTTACGGACACCGCCAGATGCCGCGCCGGGAGATCGGTGGGGAGCGTCATCCGGGGTATTGGGTCCGGCGGATCAAGGACTGGGTCGCCGGCAATTTTTAATTGTGATTTTTACTAATTTAATCGTCTTTTTGTATTGACTTAATAACTGTGATGAATCATCCTCTTTCCACGAGAATGCATCCGTTTGAAAACAATGCATGAGGCGGGTCGCGATGCCCAGGCATCGCCATGTTGGAAGACGTCACCAGCAGCGCCTCGGGCGCAGGAGAGCACACAATGAGCACTGGACAATCACGCGAAATCTTTGAACTTCTCGACGGTCAGCCACGCAAGGCCATGATTCGCGTCATTGGCGTTGGCGGCGGGGGTTGCAACACCGTCAACCAGATGGCGCAGGCTGGCATCGATGGCGTTGAGTTCATCTGTGCCAATACCGATCGCGATCACCTCGAAAAGTGTGTGCCGACCAGCCAGCTGCAGCTGGGCATCGAGCTGACCCGCGGCCTCGGTGCGGGCTCCGATCCAGAAGTGGGTCGTGCCGCCGCCGAGGAGGACCGGGACCGCATTCGCGAAATGCTGGAAGGCTCCGATTTGCTGTTCGTCACCGCCGGCATGGGCGGTGGCACCGGAACGGGCGCTGCGCCGGTGATTGCCGAAGTGGCCAAGGAGCTGGGCATTCTCACCGTGGCGGTGGTGACCAAGCCGTTCGCCCACGAAAACAAGAAGCGCATGAATGTTGCGCTGCGGGGCATCGACGAGCTGCGTGAGCGGGTCGACTCCCTGGTCCTGATTCCCAACGAGAAGCTGTCGCTGGTGCTGGGCTCCAAGATCACCGTGCTCAACTGTTTCAAGGCCGCCAACGACGTCCTGCAGAATGCGGTCGCCGGTATTTCCGAGCTGATCACCCGCCCCGGACACATCAACGTCGACTTCGCCGACGTCAAGACCGTGATGAGCAACCGCGGCATGGCGATGATGGGTATTGGCCGCGCCAGTGGCGAGGGGCGTGCCCAGAAGGCGGTGGAAATGGCGCTCTCCAGCCCCTTGTTGGATGACATCGAGCTGTCGGGTGCCCGCGGCCTGCTGGTCAATGTGACCTGCGACGAGTCGTTGGAAATGGAAGAGTGGGAGTACATCAACCAGCGCGTCAACGAGCTGGCAGCCGACGAAGCAGACGCCAAGTGCGGCATGGCCTTCAACCCCAATGCCAATGGCGAACTGTGGGTCACCGTGGTGGCGACCGGATTGGCCCCGCAGCGGGGTGCGATGCCGCAGCCGCAAACGGTGCCGGCACAGCCCAACCCGAAGGTGGCGCCGTTCCTCAAGCCGATGGATGCGGCAGCGCCGCCGCCGCCGGCGCAACCGGCACGCCAGACCAATGTCGAGGTGCCGGCCTACATCCGCCAGACCGCACGGGTGGCGGCGGGCGGGGGTTCGTCCTTCCCGCTGGGGCTGGACGAAGACATCATCAACATCCCGGCATTCCTGCGGAACCAGGCGGACTGATCGGGCGCCGGTGGTGCCGGGGTTCATGCCGGGTTCAGTGCCGGTGGTACACTCTGAGCTTGCCTGGGGGGCCTTGCCGCCCGGGCATTGCTTTCTCAGCGCCCGTCGGCGCTGTCACTGACCCAGAGTCCATGGCACAACAACGCACACTTCGACAGGCCATCCGCGCGTCGGGTATCGGGCTGCATTCCGGCCGTAAGGTGTTCATGTCGCTGCTGCCTGCCGGGCCGGACACCGGCATCGTGTTTCGTCGCACCGACCTCAATCCGTCGGTGGAAGTGCCCTGCCGAGCCGACTGGCTGCGCGAGGCGACCATGTGCAGCACCCTGGTCGACGACAAGGGCACTCGGGTGGCGACCATCGAGCACCTGATGTCCGCCTTCGCCGGCCTGGGGATCGACAACTGCATAGTTGAGCTATCGTCACCGGAAGTGCCGATCATGGACGGCAGTTCGGCGCCGTTCGTGTTTCTGATTCAGTCGGCGGGCATCCATGAGCAGGATGCGCCGAAGAAGTTTCTACGCATCCGGCAGCCGGTGCAGGTGGCCGATGGTGACAAGTGGGCCCGCTTCGAGCCCCACGACGGCTATAGGCTGTCCTTCGCCATTGAGTTCGCCCACCCGGCACTGCGCCGCAGTGGGCAACAGGTCACCCTGGACTTCTCCAGCACCACCTATATCAAGGAAGTGGCGCGGGCCCGCACCTTCGGGTTCATGCGGGAGCTGGATGCGCTGCGGGCGAACAATCTGGGGCTGGGTGCCAGTCTCGACAACGTGGTCGCGCTGGATGATTTCCGGGTGGTGAACCCGGATGGCCTGCGCTACGACGACGAGTTTGTCCGTCACAAGATCCTTGACGCCGTGGGGGATCTTTACCTGCTGGGCCACAGCGTCATTGGCGCCTACAGCGCCTACAAGTCCGGGCACGCGCTCAACAACAAGCTGGTCCGTGCGGTGCTGGAAGACCAGTCGGCGTGGGAGCTGGTGACCTATCCGGAGCCGGGTGCCGCGGCTCCGATCACTTACGGACGCGGCAGTCTGGCGGCAGCCTGAAGTCGACGCGCCCGCGTGGCGCGGCGCTTCCTCGAAGTGCACCTTTTTGTTGCACCGCCTTCCCGGCTGCGCCTACACTCGGTGTTGCTGCAGGATCGGTCTGACTTTTGCATCGATTCTGTCAGGTCGGCACCCGAGACATCGCCCAGCGATCTCGAGTACGTCCTGTTGGTGCCTTCGCAGGGGAATCAGGGCAGCGGCCGTATGCGAATAGACGACCAGCGTGTTGCCTCGCAGGTTGACCACTCGCAGGCTCTGCGCCCAGGGGGAGGGTATTTCCGCATGTAGCTGCCGCGTGGCGGCTGCCAGTAACGATGCGCGGCCCAAGAGCTGTCGCAGCGGCCCGGAACGGTCGGTCATCCAGTGACGGATGGGCAGCGGATCGGGCTGAAATGAGGTCATGAATGGATATTATCGTCGTCAGTAGCCGCGAGGGTCAGATGCGGCGTATTTCGCTCCGGAGGCCTGCCTTATGGGTTTGGCTTCCGGCCGTGACGCTGACGCTGGGATTGTTGAGTGCCGCGGCGTCTGCCGGGTACTGGCTGCGCGGCACCACCACGTCTGAGTTGCCGACCGAGTTGGTGACGGCCTGGGCGCAACAGGTGGCCGACCAGCGCAGCGCCTTGGAGCAGACCCGCAGTCAGGCCTCCGAAGATGCCCGGGCTCTGGCCCGCCGGCTGGCCCAGATGCAGGCGCATGTCATGCGGCTGGAAGCGGCCGGCGCACGGCTCACCGAAGTGGCCGGGCTGGACCAGGGCGAGTTCGACTTCAGTTCCACCCCGGCGGTCGGGGGGCCCGAAGCACTGGGGCACAGCGACGACAGCCCGCGCTACACCGACGTGTTTGCCTCATTGGATGCCTTCGAACGGCAGCTCACGGACCGTGAGCGGCAGTTGCGGGTGCTTGAGGATCTGCTGCTCGCCAGCCGTTTGCAGCAGGAGCTGCGGCCATCGGGCTGGCCGGTTGAAGCCGGCTGGATCTCATCCCTGTTCGGCGTGCGCACCGACCCCTTCACCGGCCGACGCGCCATGCATGAGGGGATGGACTTCGCGGCGCGTGAGGGCAGCGAGATCTACTCCGTCGGGGCTGGCATCGTGTCGTTTGCCGGGCGTCGGGCCGGTTACGGCAAGATCGTTGAGGTCAACCACGGCAATGGCTACGTCACCCGGTACAGCCACAACAAGACCAACCTGGTGGAAACCGGCGACCGCATCTTCAAGGGGCAGCGCGTCGCGCTGGTCGGCAACTCGGGCCGCTCTACCGGCCCCCACCTGCACTTTGAAGTGCTCTACAACGGCCGCGTGGTCAACCCACAGAAGTACATTCAGGCCGCCCGCTGAGCCGGACGCGTCGGGCTTGAATGGCATCGGGGTGCCCCCACGTTTCATCGGGCAGCCCCGGGCTTGGGGCATACTAGCTCCTTTGACAGCTGGCTCTTCGGGCCTGCTGACCACCAGCCTTACAGTGACTCATGTTCAATAATCTGCTGGCCCGGGTTTTCGGGAGCCGGAATAACCGTCTCATCAAGCGTCTCAGCCGTATCGTTGATGAAGCCGCACGACATGAGGCGGCGATCGCAGCCATGTCGGATGAGCAGTTGACCGCGCAGACCGCCAAGTTCCGTGAGCGTCTGCAGCAGGGCGCCACCCTCGACCAATTGCAGGCCGAAGCCTTTGCAACCGTTCGCGAGGCGGGCAAGCGCGCGCTCGGCATGCGCCACTTCGACGTCCAGCTGATCGGCGGCAGCGTGCTGCACCAGGGCAAGATCGCCGAGATGAAGACCGGTGAGGGTAAGACCCTGGTCGCCACTCTGCCGGTCTACCTCAATGCGCTCGAAGGCAAGGGCGTCCACGTGGTCACCGTCAACGACTATCTGGCCCGCCGAGACAGCGAATGGATGGGGCGGCTGTACCGGTTCCTGGGTCTGTCGGTGGGCGTGGTGGTCTCCGGGCAGTCGGCCGACGACAAGCGCGAAGCCTACGCCGCCGATATCACCTACGGCACCAACAACGAGTTCGGATTCGACTACCTGCGCGACAACATGGCGTTCTCGCTCAAGGACAAGGTGCAGCGCGGACAGCACTTTGCCATTGTCGACGAAGTGGACTCCATCCTCATTGACGAGGCGCGCACGCCCCTGATCATCAGCGGGCCCACCGATGACGATCCGGCGCTGTGGAAGCGCCTCAACGCCATCATTCCGCAGCTGAAGCGGCAGCAGGAAGAGGACGGCGAGGGCGATTTCTGGGCCGACGAAAAGGGCAAGCAGGTACACCTTTCCGAGTCCGGCATGGAGCATGTCGAGGCGCTGCTGCGCAATAACGGCTTGCTGGGCGAGGACGATACCCTCTACGACCCCGCGCACATCATTCTGGTGCACCACATCAACGCACTGCTGCGCGCCCACCATCTGTACCGGCGGGACGTCGAGTACATCGTTCGTGGCGGGCAGGTGGTCATCATCGACGAGTTCACCGGGCGCATGATGTCGGGCCGCCGCTGGTCCGACGGCTTGCATCAGGCGGTGGAGGCCAAGGAAGGCGTCAATGTCCAGCAGGAAAACCAGACGCTGGCGAGCATCACCTTCCAGAACTATTTCCGTCTGTACAAAAAGCTCGCCGGCATGACCGGCACCGCCGATACCGAGGCGTTCGAGTTCCAGAGCATCTACAACCTGGAAGTGGTGGTGATTCCCACCAACCGTCCGATGCAGCGGAAGGACCTTGGCGATCAGGTCTTCCTGAACGCCAAGGACAAGTTCAACGCGGTCATCAAGGACATCGTCGAGGCCAATGGTAAAGGGCAGCCGGTACTGGTCGGCACCGCCAGCATCGAGACCTCCGAGCTGTTGTCGGGCCTGCTGACCCAGCAGGGCATCAAGCACGAAGTGCTCAATGCCAAGCAGCACGAGCGCGAAGCCGAAATCATCGCCCAGGCCGGCCGTGCCGGCGCCGTCACCATCGCCACCAATATGGCGGGCCGCGGCACCGATATTGTGCTCGGTGGCTCGCTGGAGGCCGAATTGGCCACCCTGCCTGAAGACGACAGCGCGGCGCGCGCGCGTACCCGTGAAGCGTGGCAGCAGCGCCATGACGAGGTGCTGGCGGCCGGCGGGCTTCGCGTGATTGGCTCCGAGCGCCATGAGAGCCGCCGCATCGACAACCAGCTGCGCGGTCGTTCCGGTCGCCAGGGGGATCCGGGCGCCACCCGGTTCTATCTGTCGCTGGACGACACCCTCATGCGGATCTTCACGCCGCCGCGGATGCGGGCGATGCTGCAGAACCTCGGGCTGGAGGAAGGCGAAGCCATCGAACACCGTTGGGTCACCCGCGCCATCGAGACGGCCCAGCGCAAGGTCGAGAGCCACAACTTCGATATCCGCAAAAACCTGCTCGAATACGACAACGTCGCCAACGACCAGCGCAAGGCCGTCTACGAGCTGCGCGATCAGCTGATGGCGTCAGAGCGGGTCACCGACATGGTTGACGCCATTCGCCCCGATGTCGTCAACGCCTTGATTGATGCCCACATTCCGCCGCAGTCGGTGGAGTCGATGTGGGATATCGAGGGGCTTGAGGCAGCACTCAAGAAGGAATTCGACCTGGAGGCACCGATCGCGCAGTGGTTGGAGGCCGAGGACAAGCTCAGCGAGACTGCCTTGCGAAAGCGGCTGCGGGAGCAGGTTGCCACCGCTTACGCGGACAAGAAAACCCAGGTCGGCGCACCGGTGCTGGAGCATTTCGAGAAGGCCATCATGCTGCAGGTGCTCGATCAGCTCTGGCGTGAGCACCTTGCTGCCATGGACTACCTGCGTATGGGGATCCACCTTCGTGGTTATGCCCAGAAGGACCCGAAGCAGGAATACAAGCGCGAAGCCTTCACCATGTTCAATGACATGCTGGCGCGCTTCAAGCACGACGTCATCGCCACCCTTTCGCGGGTACGGATCCAGACCGAGGCCGAAGTGGAAGCGGTGGAGGCCCGGCGCCGTGAGGCGGCTGCGGCGCTGGAGCGCCGCATGCAGATGCAGCACGCCGAAGCCCCCGACGCGGCGGCCGGACCGGTGGGTGACGGCATTGCCCCGGGCGCGCCAGAGGGCGGCACGCGCACGCTGACGCCGCCGCCGGCGCCAGCCGCAAGGCCGGCCACCGTGGTACGCGACTACCCCAAGGTTGGCCGCAATGATCCCTGTCCCTGTGGCAGCGGCAAGAAGTACAAGCAGTGTCACGGGGCCTTGAACTGACCTCAGGGGCGGTTCGCAGCGCCGCCGTTTTGGCCTAAGCTTCGCGCCCGGGATCGACCAATGATCCCATCGCGAGGAACCCCATGGCTGTCGATCTGAGTCCCCCTGAGGCCCTGTTGCCGGTGGCCGGCATCCGCCTGGGCACCGCGTCTGCTGCCATCAAGAAGGCCGGTCGGAAGGATCTGCTGGTGATGGCGCTGGATGCTGGCACCCAGGTGGCGGCTGTCTTTACCCAAAACGCCTTTGCCGCGGCGCCGGTGCAACTCTGCCGCCAGCGCCTGGCGCACAGCGGGGCCATCCGCGCCCTGCTCATCAACAGTGGCAACGCTAATGCTGCCACCGGCAATGGCGGCCTTGACGACGCCCGGCAGACGACGGCCGCGGTGGCCGAAGCGCTGGGTGTGCCGGCGGAATCGGTGCTGCCCTTCTCGACCGGCGTGATTGGGGTGCGGCTGCCGGTGGCACGCATGCAGGCGGCCATCCCCGAAGCTCTGGCGCAGGCACGGGCTGCGGGCTGGAACGCCGCCGCAGAGGCCATCATGACCACCGACACCATCGCCAAGGGCGTGTCCCGGCAGGTGGAGACCGCGGCTGGCCGGGTGACCGTGACCGGCATCGCCAAGGGGGTCGGCATGATCTACCCCAATATGGCCACACTGCTGGCCTACGTGGCCACCGATGCCGCGATTGCGCCCGAGGCCATGCCAGCACTGGCGCGCTCATTGGCTGACAGCAGTTTCAACTGCGTCACCATCGACGGCGATACCTCCACCAATGACAGCTTTGTGGTCTGTGCCACCGGCAAGGTCGGCGCCCCACTGGCGCCGGGCACGGCTGACTTCGAGGCGGTGGAAGCGGCCATGCGCGAGGTCTGCGAGCAGCTCGCGCAGGCCATCGCCCGGGACGGAGAAGGCGCCACCCGCTTCGTCACCCTTGAGGTGGGTGCTGCCGCTGACCGCGACGAGGCGCGGCAGGTTGCGATGGCGGTCGCCAATTCCCCACTGGTGAAGACCGCCCTGTTCGCCGGCGACGCCAACTGGGGGCGGCTGATCATGGCCATTGGCAAGGCCGGCGTACCCGGACTCGACCCGGCACGGGTGGATGTGTCACTCGATGAGGTGCCCTTGCTGGTCGGCGGTCAGCCGCATCCAGATTACGTGGAGGACAAGGGTGCGGCGGTATTGGCCCGCAATGCTTACACCATTCGCATCGCGCTGGGTCGCGGTGCGGCGTCGGTGCGGTGCTGGACCTGCGATTTCTCCTACGACTACGTCAAGATCAACGCCGAGTATCGGACGTGAGCGCGGCGGGCGACCCTGCCCTGCCATTGATTCCGGTTGCCTGTGGGGTGCTGGTCAATGGCGCCGGGGAGGTGCTCATGGCACAGCGCCCGGAGGGCAAGATCGCTGCCGGATACTGGGAGTTTCCCGGGGGCAAGATCGAACCCGGCGAAGCACCTCAGGCAGCGCTGCGCCGCGAGTTGCACGAAGAGCTCGGGGTGACGATTGCGGAGATCGAGCCCCTGATTGATTTCGAGCATGGCTATTCCGATCGTCGGGTGCGGCTGCAGACCTTTCGTTGCCGAATCGCCGATGGCCGTCCGCAGGGACGCGAGGGTCAGGCGCTGGCGTGGCGACCGGTGGCCGATCTACTGGACCTGCAACCGCAGTTGCCGACGGTCGCCCCGATCCTGACTGCCCTGCGCCTGCCGACGCACTACGCCTGGACCCCGCCCTGCATGGACGCCAACCGCTTGGCGGCGTTGCCCCTGCCGCAGGTCCCGCCGGGTAGCTTGGTGCGTCTGCGGCAGCCGCAATGGAATGACACCGATTATTGCGCTGCAGCGCCGGCCTGGCGCCAGCAGATGCAGGCCGCCGGGCTGCAACCGGTGCTGGATCGCCTTGCGGCGATGTCCGGCGCGCCAGGGGTCGGCTTGCATCTGTCGGCTGCGGCAGCTGCCGCCTTGCCGTCCCGGCCCGCGGCGGCCGGCGGCTGGTTGCTGGTGTCGGCGCACGACGACCGCGAACTGCAGACCGCTGCTCGGGTGGCGGCCGACGCGGTGGTGGTCGGCCACGTGGCCGCAACCCCTTCACACGCTGAAAGCGCCCCGCTGGGATGGCGCGGGTTCACCCGCCTGGCGCGCCTGGCAGGGCGGCCCACTTACGCCATCGGCGGTCTCATGGCAGAACGCGATCACGCCGCCGCCCGTCTCGCGGGGGCCCAGGGAATCGCCGGGATTCGGACCTACTGGCCTCGGTCACCTTGAGCGTCAAGCGTCAGTGCTGAGTGGTGCGTGCTGAGTTCGGCGTAACGGCAACCGCGACCTCCTCACTCAGGGCTCAGGACAGCGTGCCGGCGGCCTCGGGCTACGGCCATTCAGGACGCGCTCGAGTCCGTCCATGGATCGCTCGGCGCTGGACGTCCTGTCCAGCGACGGTCCTGAATCGCCGCACCCCGCGCCCCCCTGGAGGCATCGCCGGTCTGGCAGCGACGCCCCCCCATCCCTCACTCCGCGCGCTCAGGCGCCCCCTGCGATGCCATCGGGTCCACCGGATCGCCGGGCACCACATGGCGCTCGGCGAACCATTCACCGAGGTCAATCATCTTGCAGCGCTCGCTGCAGAAGGGGCGCCAGCGGTTTTGCGTATCGAGTCTGCTGGCCTTGCTGCATTGGGGGCAGCGGCCGATGCGGGTGAGCTGCCCATCCATTACAGCGCGCAGCACTGCATATCGAAGGGGATATCCGTCATGATCTGCTGGCTACGAGCGTTGATATCCCGCGCGCTCATGAAGCGGATGCTGAACCGATGCCGGCTGGCACTGATCTCGGGATAGGCCGAGGCACTGCGTGGCACGTGGACGCGCAGCAGATGACAGACACCGGCCGGGTTGTGGATATGCATGCCACGCTGCGCCACCACCGATTGCGGCTCGCGGCTTTCCCGCAACAGGCGTAGGTAGAGCAGGATGGCACGCTCGAAGGGGCGCATGTCCGCGGACCAGGCGTCAAGATCGCGCTCCAGCCCCTTGCGTGCTTGTGAGAGCCAGTAGTGCAGGGTCGGCAAGTCGAAGCCACAGGTGCCGCCGGGGATCCCGTAGCGGTTCGCCACCGTGGTCAGGAAATCATTCTCGCGCAGCAGGTTGCCGGCAAACTGCGTGGCCAGCTGCTGCATGCCGTTGACGGCGTCGGTGAGCTCACTCAATACGTTCTGCAGCGAGTCGGGGTCGATGCCCGGCCGCTGTGAAAGGCGGGTCAGCGCAGCGTGCTGCTCGGTCAATTCCTTAAGGATGTCGTTCTTCAGATCGGAGCGCGACAGCACCGACAGAATGTCCAGCAGCACGTGCAGGGTGGCACGGGCCCCGTATTCGGATTCATCACGGCGGTGATGACGATACTGGCCGAACAGGAACTCCAGGCGCAGGAACACCCGCACACGTTCCGTGAGCGGTTGTTCAAAGACGACAGGGGTTTCGGCAACAGACACACGTACCCGGCGGATGGAGTGCCGGCCGATTGTGAAGTGTGTCGCAGTTCATTTCAAACGAGGGCACGACGTGCCTGGCCGGCCCGCAGCCATGCAAGGTGCAGCATTTTCAGCTGCGCCTGGGTCTGGTCCGGGCTGCCGCTGTTGTCGATGATGTCATCGGCGGCCGCGAGACGGGCTTCGCGGCTGGTCTGCGCCGCCAGCATCTGGTGGGCCAGGGTTTCATCGATGCCGTCGCGCGCGATCAGTCGGCTGACCTGCACTGCGGGGGCCACATCCACCACCACAATGCGGTCGACCAGCGATCTGAAGCGGCTTTCCAGCAGGATGGCGACGGACAGCACACAGTAGTCCGCAGTCTGCGCGTCACGCCAGGCCAGCAGGCGCTCGCCGATCAGCGGATGCAGTAGGTCTTCCAGTCGCTTTCGCTGCGCCGGATCGGCAAACACCTTGGCGCGCATGCGGCGGCGGTCGAGGCTGCCATCGGCCTGCAGCATGTCCGCGCCAAATCGCTCGGCGATGGCGGCGAGCGCGGGCTGCCCCGGAGCCACCACCTCGCGCGACACCTGGTCGGCATCCAGTACCGGCACCCCCCACTCGCGCAGTAGCGCTTCCACCAGCGACTTGCCACTGGCGATGCCGCCGGTCAGGCCCAGCGTCAGCACGCTCACAGGCCCACGCTGCGCAGATAGGCCGCGGTAATGGCATCGCCCCAGATCAATGCGATCCAGCCCGCGGCTGCCAGATAGGGGCCGAACGGCAGTTGCAGGTCCCGGCCTCGGTTGCGGGCCACGATCAGCCCCACGCCCACCACCGCACCAACGACCGAGGACAGCAGGATCACCAGCAAAAGCTGCTGCCAGCCCAGCCAGGCGCCGAGGGCGGCAAACAGCTTGAAGTCGCCGTAACCCATGCCTTCCTTGCCGGTCAGCAGCTTGAAGCCCCAGAACACCAACCACAGGCTGAGGTAGCCTACGGCCGCGCCGATCACCGCATCGCGCAGGGGGACCATCACTGGCACCAGGGCCAGCAGCAGGCCCGCCCACAACAGGGGCAGGGTGATGCTGTCCGGCAACAGGGTGGTGCGGGCATCAATGATGGCCAGCACCAGCAGGGCCCAGGTCAGCAGCAGTGCTGCCGCCAGCTGAGGTCCCCAGCCAAAGTGCCAGGCACAAGCTGCGGACAGCAGGCCACAGGCGAGCTCCACCAGCGGATATTGCGGCGAGATGGGGGCCTTGCAGTCGACACAGCGGCCACGCAACCAGAGCCAGCCCAGCACCGGAATGTTGTGCCAGGGGCGGATGCGTGCCTGGCACTGCGGACAGGTCGATGGCGGGTAGGTCAGCGACAGCCGCGGCTCGTCGGCTTCCGCTAGCGACAGCACGCTGCGGGCCTCCATCCGCCAGTCCCGCTCCATCATCGCCGGCAGCCGCAGTGACACCACGTTGAGAAAGCTGCCGACCAGCAGGCCGAGCATCAGGGTGAGCGCAACGAGCAGGCCGGGGTGAGCGGCCAATAGGTCGATCAGCGGCATGACGGCCTCGAAATTAGATGGCCTGACCCATCTTGAAGATCGGCAGGTACATCGCCACCACCAGGCCGCCGACCAGCACGCCCAGCACCGACATGATGAAAGGCTCCATCAGCGCGGTCAGGCTGTCGACCAAGTTGTCGACCTCTGCTTCATAGAAGTCCGCCACCTTGGCGCACATGGCGTCGAGCGAGCCGGATTCCTCACCGATGGCCACCATCTGCGTCGCCATGTTGGGGAACATGCCCGACTGCTCCATGGTCAGCTGCAGCTGCTGGCCGGTGGCGACCTGGTCGCGCATCATCAGGATGGCCTCGGTGTACACCACGTTGCCGGCCGCCTTGGCCACCGACTCCATGGCCTCCACCAGCGGTACCCCAGCGGCGAACATGGTGGACAGCGTACGGGCGAAGCGGGCGACGGCCGACTTGTGCAGGATGTCACCGACGATGGGAATCTTCAGCGAGACCCGGTCCAGGATGCGGCGGAACCGGGCAGACCGCTTCTTCAGGGCGATGAAGCCGAAGATCCCGGCGACTATGGCGATCACCAGGGTGATGCCGTTGGCCTGCATCCATTTCGACAGGTTGATCACCATCATGGTGAAGGCTGGCAAATCGGCGCCGAAGCCCTGGAACAGGTCCTGGAACTGTGGGACCACGAAGTACAACAGGATGCCAGTGACGATGAACGCCACCACCAGCACCGCGATGGGGTAGGTGAGCGCCTTCTTGACCTTCTTCTTCAGCGCCTCGGTTTTCTCCTTATAGGTGGCGATCTTGTCGAGCAGCGTCTCAAGCGCGCCTGACCGCTCGCCGGCATCCACCAGGTTGACGAACAGGTCATCGAAGTAAAGCGGATACTTCGAGAGCGCCTCGGCGAACGAGGCGCCCCCTTCGATCTGGGTCTTGATGCCCATGATCATCTCGCCCATTGCCGGCTTGTCGTGACCGCGGCCGATGATTTCCAGGGCCTGCACCAGCGGCACGCCCGAGGCCAGCATGGTCGCCATCTGACGACTGAACACCGCGATGTCGACCGACTCGATGGTGCCCTTGCCCTTGGCGAACAGGGTGGAGGCCTTGCGCACGGCAATGGGGTTGATCCCCTGCTTGCGCAGGGCCAGCTTGATGAAGTCTGCATTGGGGCCAATCGACTGGCCCTTGATGCGATTGCCCTTCTTGTCCACCCCTTCCCACTTGAAGGGGTACTCCTTCACGGCGGCGGCGGCAGTTGCCATGGTTGTGCGTCCAGATAATCAGTGGATCAGAGTGTAGAGCGCCTTGCGGGTGCCGTCAGTCCCCGACGGTGCAGGCATTGGCCTGTACCAGATCGATCATGCCCTCCTTCACCTTCTGCAGGGCGGAGCGGCGCAGATCCTTGATGCCTTCAGCGCGGGCCTGCTCAGCGATGTCGCGGGCGTTGCCACCCTCCATGATGATCCGCCCCATCTCATCGCTGAACGGCATCACCTGATAGATGCCGGTACGTCCCTTGTAGCCGTGGTCGCACTGGTCACAGCCGACCGCCTCATGTGGCGTGAAATCGGGGGCATCGATATCGGCATCGCTGAAGCCCTGCTTCAACAGTTCCGGTCGCGGAATGTTGGCCGGCCGCTTGCAGTGCTTGCACAGGCGGCGGGCCAGGCGCTGGGCGATGATCAAGGAGAGCGTGGACGCCAGGTTGTAGGCCGGTACCCCCATGTTCATCAGGCGCACGATGGTCTGCGGCGCATCGTTGGTGTGCAGCGTCGACAACACCAAGTGACCGGTCTGGGCCGCCTTGATGGCAATCTCGGCCGTTTCCAGATCACGGATTTCGCCGACCATGATGACGTCCGGATCCTGTCGCAGAAAGGCCTTCAGGGCCGCCGCGAAGGTCAGTCCCTGTTTCGGATTGACGTTGACCTGATTGACGCCCGGCAGGTTGATTTCCGCCGGGTCTTCAGCGGTCGAGATGTTGATGTCGTCGGTGTTGAGAATATTGAGACCGGTGTAGAGCGACACCGTCTTCCCCGAGCCGGTGGGCCCGGTGACCAGGATCATCCCCTGCGGCTGTTGCAGCGCGCGCAGGTAGGCCTCCTTTTGCTCGGACTCGTAACCGAGGGCATCGATGCCCAGCTGCGCCGACGAAGGGTCGAGAATACGGGCGCAGATCTTTTCGCCAAACAGCGTCGGGCAGGTCGACACACGGAAGTCGATCGCCTTGGTCTTTGACAGGTTCAGTTTGATGCGGCCGTCCTGGGGCACCCGGCGCTCCGCCAGGTCCATGCGACTCATCACCTTGATGCGGGCCGCCAGTCGGTGACCCTGGCTGACGGGTGGCTGGGCGATGGTCTTGAGCTCGCCATCCTTGCGGTAGCGGATGCGATAGAACTTTTCGTAGGGCTCGAAGTGAATGTCCGAAGCCCCCTGGTTGATGGCATCCACCATCACCTTGTTGACGAAGCGCACGATCGGTGCGTCGTCGGCCCCGTCGCGGGACACGTCGTTGCCTGATGCCACTGCATCGTCATCGTCGCCCACTTCGAGATTTTCGAGATCGGCGTCGGCCACCGACATATCGGCCTGCTGCAGCACCGTCAGCGCCTGTTCCAGCGCGCGCGCCAGCTTGTCCTCTTCCACCAGCACCGCTTCGGTGGCGTGGCCGGTGGCAAACTTGATGTCGTCCAGCGCCTGGACGTTCATCGGGTCGGATACCGCGATGAACATCTTCTTGCCGCGCGCGTACACCGGCAGGGCATGCGCCTTGCGCAGCACCTTCTCGCTGAGCTGCTGGATCAGGTTCCGATCAAGGTCCAGCGCCGACAGGTCCATCAGCGGCATGCCGAACTCGTTGCTCGCGGACTCGGCCACCACGGCGGCACTGGCCAGTTTGCTCTCGACCACCACCGAGACGAACGGGCGCTGCTCCTTCAGCGCCTTCTGCTGAAGGTCGCGGGCCTGCGCATCGGATAACAGCTGATCGGTAACGAGGCGACGCGCCAGCCCGCCGAGGAAGCCAGTCGCAGGCGTCTGTGAGCTGATGGCCAAACCGCACCCCTGATTCTTGAACGAGTGACCGATAGTCAGTCGTCGCGGACAGTGTCGTCAAGCAAGCCCGATATCAGGTCGCGTTGGCCCGCTGAGCGTCCAGCCAAACGCCTAGCCCCTGGGCGTTGAGCTCCATGTCCAGCGCCAGCAGCTGGCGGCTGGTGGCCTCGTCCACGGGGCTGCCGTGGGCCTTCAGCTGGTCCAGGGTGTACTGGGTCAGCGCGTCGCGCAGGCGGCTGTGCCGGTTATCGGCGTCGGCCAGCTCGCGGGCGATGGCGACATACTGGCGGATACCGGCGCGCAGCGTCTCGGCCAGCGCTGCAACCGGAGCCACGGCGCTGTAGTGGGTCAGATACATGCGCCGGGGTTCGGCCGCCAGCAGTCGGTCCAGCGTGTGCTGCCAAGCCTCGGGTTCGAACTGTACCGGCGTCGTGGTCGGTATCAGAAACGCACCTTTGGCGCTGTCGAACTCCCGGTAGGACAGGCCGAAGGTGTCGCCGGTGAAAAAGCCCTGGCTCACCGGGTCGAAGATGCAGAAGTGGTGGCGCGCGTGGCCGGGGCTGTCAAAAAAGCGCAGCACACTGTCGCCGAGTCGGATTTCGTGGCCATCGGCTGCTTCAACCACCCGCGCCGCTGGCACGCCGAGGATGTCGCCGTACTGCGCCTTCATCACGGCCTCGCCGTAGACCGCCGTGGCACCTGCAATCAGCTTGGACGGATCAATCAGGTGGCGGGCGCCACGCGGATGGACCACCAACTGCGCTTCAGGCAAGGCCGCCATCAGCAGCCCAACGCCGCCGGCGTGATCCAGATGGACGTGGGTGGGAATCACATAGCGCACCTGGCTGAACGGAACGCCGCGATCCTTCAACAGTGCCAGCAGGCCTGGTACACCGGGGCTGGTGCCGGCCTCAATGAAGGCGAATTCGCCTTCACGTTCCAGCAGGTAGCAGCAGGCCATGCCCGGGCGGCCCTGCAGGGTGTCAATACAGGTGATGCCGTGGCCGAGGTCCTGGGAAGGGGGCAGGGCAGTGGCGGACATTCGAGGCTCCATGTCGTCAACAATGAGATGTCAGGGCTGTGACGGCAGCAGCGCCAGCAGGGCATTGCCCAGCACGTCGCGGCGCCATCCTTGTAGCACGGTGAGTTCTGACGCCGGGCCGAACCGGACCAGCGTCTCCAGCTCGGCGCGCGGCGCGAGAAACCCGGGGGGCAGATTCAGGCGGTCGGCACAGCTGCGCACCTCGGCCTGCAGCGCGCGGAAGCGGGCCTTATCGTCGCCGGCCAGCTCCTCGGCCATCCACACCTGCGGCGGCGGCGCCTCGGCCAGCACCTTCAGCAGGGCCTTGCCGTGGCGCTCCAGGGTTTTTGGCGGAAGGCAGCCCAGCTTGGCGAGCGCGTCGAGGTCGGTCGGATGACGCTCGGCTACTGGGTACACCGCGGTATCGTCAAGAATCCATTTGCGGGGACGGTTGCGTTCCTGCGCCTGCCGCTCACGCCAGGCCGCCAGTGCCACCGCGCGACTCTGGCTGGCGGCGTCGAGCCGGCCCAGGCCCTTGAGCCGGCGCCAGGCGTGCTCAGGCTGAACGGCGTAGCGGCGAATATCGGTCAGCCGTTCGCAATCCTCGGCCAGCCAGCCCAGACGTCCGGCATCGGCAACCTGCTGCTGCAGCGCCGGATACAGGGTGGCGAGATGCCGGACATCATCGGCGGCGTAGGCAATCTCGGCGGCATTCAGTGGTCGCTTCGACCAGTCGGTGCGGGCCAGACGCTTGTCGATGGTGATCCCCAGGCAACGTTCCACCAGCCCTGCATAGCCGAGCTGGTCGCCCATGCCCAGCAGCGTTGCCGCGATCTGGGTGTCAAACACCGGGCTCGGCGTGGCGCCGGTGTGTTCCACCACGATCTCAAAATCCTGGCTGCTGGCATGCAGCACTTTCAGTACGCCGGGATTGGCCAGCAGCGCCCACAGCGGGCCGAGGTCGTCCAGCGCCAAGGTGTCGATGCAGGCGTTGTGCGTGCCATCGCCTACCTGCACCAGGCACAGCCGGGCACGGTAGGTGTCGACGCGTACAAACTCCGTGTCCACCGTGATCCAGGGGCAAGCGCGCCACTGCTCACAGGCGTCAGCGAGCTGGGCGGGGGTGTCGATCCAGGCGGGAATCATCAATCCGGGGGGAGGCGAGTAGGGCGGGTAGAATAGCCTGACCATACCCAATCGCCCCCAAGATGATTGCCCAGGCATTCTCCGCCACGCTGAAGATCGTGCTGTTCCGCGCCGGTCCGCAGGACTTCCCCTTCCTGCCCCAGTGGACGCGAACCATCTGCGTTATCGGCGCCACGCCGGTGTTCTTCGTTTATGCCCTGGCCCTGTCGCCGGCGCTGGCGCTGATCATGGCCACCGCCACCGTGGTGGGGGTGGCGCTGGCGACGCGGGTGATTCTGCGCGTGCGCAACATGGAGGCCCGGTTCATCCAGACCTTCCAGACCCTGCTGTGCACCAGTGCCTTGCTGACCGCCCTGATGGCGATCCCGTTCTCTCAGGTGGCGCCGCAGTTGGTGGAACTGGCTTCCGACCCCGAGGCGATGGCGGCCGGAACCCCGCCGGATCTTCCCGGTGGCGCAGTGCTGGTGATGAACCTGCTGAATATCTGGAACTTTCTGGTCACCGCCCATGTGTTTCGCCACGCCACCAACAGCGGCATGGCGATGGGTCTGGTATGGGCCTTTGCCGCCGCCGCGGTGATGCTTGCCAGCGTCTTGTTGTTCGGCAGCCTGCTCGGCGCCCTGGTGGTCGGCAGCCCCTGACATGCACCTCCATATTCTGGGGATCTGCGGCACCTTCATGGCCGGCATCGCGGCCATTGCCCGCGAGGCGGGGCATACCGTGACCGGCTCCGATGCCAACGCCTGGCCGCCGATGTCGACCCAGTTGGAGGCCTTGGGCATCACCGTGATGTCCGGCTACGACCCGGCGCACCTGCAGCCGGCACCGGACATCGTGGTGGTGGGCAACGTCGTCAGCCGTGGCAATCCCGCCATGGAGGCAGTACTGGATCAGGGCCTGCCCTATGTCAGCGGGCCGCAGTGGCTGGCTGAGAACGTGCTGCGCGGGCGCCACGTTCTGGCGGTGGCCGGCACCCATGGCAAGACCACCACCACCGCCCTGCTGGCCTGGCTGCTGGAACACGCCGGCCTGCAGCCGGGCTTTCTGGTCGGCGGCGTGCCGCTCAATTTCGGCCTGTCCGCGCGGCTGGGCGCGGGAGACTGCTTCGTGATCGAGGCCGACGAGTACGACACGGCCTTCTTCGATAAGCGCAGCAAATTCGTCCACTACCGCCCGCGCACCTGCATCCTCAACAACCTGGAATACGACCACGCCGACATCTTTCCCGACCTCGCCGCCATCGAACGGCAGTTTCATCACTTGGTGCGCACCGTACCGGGGCGGGGGCGACTGATCGTCAATGGCGCTGAGCCGGCGCTGGCACGCGTGCTGGCGCAGGGCTGTTGGTCGCCGGTCACCTGGTTCAATGACGACCGCGGTTGGCAGGCTGAGGGACGGCCCGGTGGATTGATCTTGCGGCAGCAGGGTCGCGAGACAGCTCGCTGGGAAACGCCCCTACCGGGCGCCCACAACCGCGCCAACACCCTGGCAGCGGTGGCGGCGGCGGAATCCCTGGGCATCCCCATGCCGGTACTGGCTGAAGGACTTGCGGGGTTCCGTAGCGTTCGTCGCCGACTGGAGCTGCGCGGCGAGGTCGCGGGCGTCAGGGTCTACGACGACTTCGCCCATCACCCCACCGCCATTGCGCTCACCATCGAGGCGCTGCGTGAGCACGGCGGCGGTCGCGTGCTGGCGGTGCTGGAGCCACGGTCCAACAGCATGCGGATCGGCAGCCATGCTCAGCAACTGGCGCCGTCCCTGGCCGCCGCGGATCACTGCTACATCCTGGCGCGGCCGGATCTCGAATGGGATGCCCGCGCCACCCTCGCCGAACTCAAGCCGCCGCTCACCCTCGGTGCCTCGGTCGACGAGCTGATCGAAGCCCTGGCGGCCGACGTGCGCGCTGGCGACCGGGTGCTGGTGATGTCCAACGGCGACTTCGGTGACCTCCACACGCGCCTGCTGGGACGCCTGAAGTCGGCCTGACAGCGGTGCTACCCTGCAAGCCCGTTTTGCCCCCGAAGGACTTATGGCCCTGACGCCCGAAGCGCTTGCGCGCGCCGCCCAGCTCGTTCTCGATTACGCCCGCGATGGCGGCGCCACCGGCGCCGAAGCCCAGGTGGCCACGTCGCGTGGGTACTCGGTGTCGGTGCGGCAACAGGCGGTGGAAAGCCTGGAGTTTCAGCACGACCGCGAGATGGGTGTGACGGTCTATGTCGGGCATCGCAAGGGCGCGGCGAGTACCGGCGACCTGTCCGATGCCGGGTTGCAGTCCGCCGTATCGGCCGCGCTCGACATCGCCCGGGTGACCGGCGAGGACCCCTGCAATGGCCTGGCCGACCCGCACCGGCTCGCCAGCGTGTTTCCGGATCTCGATCTTGATCACCCCTGGGACCTGCAGCCGCCGCAGGCCATCGAGCAGGCACTGGCCACCGAGGCCGCGGCGCTGGCGGTGGACCCACGCATCCGTCAGAGCGAGGGCGCAGCCTTGTCCACCCATCGCACCCTCAGCCTCTACGCCAACAGCCACGGATTCATCGGCCATCGCCAGAGCACCTCACATGGACTCAACTGCGCGGTGGTGGCGGTCGACGGTGACGACATGCAGCGTGACTACTGGTACACCCACCACCGCCGCGCCGACCAGCTCGAATCCGCCGAATCGGTCGGCCGTGAGGCCGGCCAGCGCGCCGTGCGCCGACTGGGCGCGCGCAAGCTCACCACCCGTACCGCGCCGGTGCTGTTTCCGCCAGAGCTCGCGCGCAGCCTGTTCGGGGCCTTCATCGGCGCCATCTCCGGCGGCGCGCTCTATCGCCGGGCCAGCTTCCTGCTGGACGCCCTGGAACAACCCGTATTCCCCGAAGGGATCGACCTGTTGCAGCGGCCGCTGCTACCCGGCGCCGCCGCCAGCAGCGCCTTCGACAGCGAAGGCGTCGCCACCGAAGACCGCAGCTTGGTCGAGCGCGGCGTGCTCAAGGGTTGGTTGCTGGGGAGCTACTCGGCACGGCGCATGGGCCTGCAGAGCACCGGCAATGCCGGTGGTGTGTTCAATCTCCTGGTGGAGGGTGCGCGACAGACACCCGCCCAGCTGATGCGTGAGATGGGGACCGGTCTGGTGGTCAGCGAATTACTCGGCCATGGCGTCAATGGCGTCACCGGCGACTACTCGCGCGGTGCGGCGGGCTTCTGGGTGGAAAACGGCGAGATCGCCTACCCGGTGGACGAACTCACCATTGCCGGCAACCTGCGGGAGATGTTCCGCCAGATCGTCGGACTGGGCGACGACCTCCGTCCCTATGCCAGCATCCGTACCGGCTCCGTGGTGATCGACGGCCTGACGCTGGCGGCTTGAGCGGCTAGGCCGCCGCTTTATCTCGCCAACGCAAAGCCCAGGCCGATCCGGGTGATCGAGCGATCGTAGTCAATCAGGCTTTCGCCGTAGCCGTGGAACAGGTGCAGCATATAAAACACATAGCCGTCATGTGACGGCCAGGTGTAGTCGATCATCACCGCGCCCTTACCGGTGGACGGGTTGCCTCGCACCATCAGGTGCGCCAAGCCGCCGTTCTCGAGCTGGCGCTGGACGTGGGCTTCGCCGTAGCCCATGAATCGGTGAATCAGCGGGTTGTCGTCGCCTTTGGGATCGTCCGGTGTTTTCTTGCGGTCTTCCGGAATTCGGTACCAGAACTTGAGGTAACGCAGGGTCTGGCCCTTGGCCTGGAACGGCGCAATGTAGAGGCGGTTCCAGCTGCGCGACATGGGCACGTCCTGGCCATTGGACTCGTGCTCGATACCGAAATCCGCGCCCCAGTGACGCCATTTGTCCGGGTCCGGTGTCCACCGGTAGAACAGCTCGGGGTTGTAGTTGGTCTCGCGAAACGGCCGCGAGCGGTCCTCGTCATAGACCTGCCAGAACGACTTCTGGGTGTAGCCGAAGTACCACGGCGAGGCGAACAACTTCTGCTTGGCGCTGATCTGGAACACCACCTCGGTGTCCAGCCCGCGCACGTTCGGACTGTAGGCCACCGGCAGCAGATACATCGGCTTGTGGGTGGACAGGCCCCGCGCCACCGAGATGATCGAATAGCTGTCAGTGGACTGGCGGCGGAAGCTGAACAGCCCTTGGTCATTGACCGTCTCGCCTGCCTCGCGGGCGCCCATGTCCATGCCGGCATCAGGGTGTACCGCCTGCGGGGCCGGGTTGGCGGCGGGCGGATCTGCCAGTAGCGACTGAGCCCCGGGGGGCTGCGGCGACGGGGCGGGCGCGTCCTCTGCCCGGGCGATGCCGGTGGCGAGGAGCAGCACGAGGGTGGCGGTACGGATTCGATCCATCGGATTTCGCTCAGTGCAGGGCCAGCGTCAGGGCATCCACGTAGGGGCGCATCACGCGTTCCACCCGGCACAGCGCCGCGTAGTACCACAGCGTATCCAGCTGCACCCGACGTTGATTAATCGCCGCGCGCAGCGCATCCACGGCAATGTGCGGCCCGATCTTGTTGCGGAACTTGAAGAGATCGGCCAGTGTTTTTTCCAGGCTGAACACCGCCAGGTCAACATGCTCCACGACGTGGTGCTCCACCCCCTCTTCGAAGGCGGCGCCGCCCAGGCGGGCCACGCGGATCTCCGGATGGTCCAGACGCGGGCGGGCGGCACGACGCTCGATGGCCACATACACCACGTCCGGATCGGCATCGCCGATGCCATGGAACGCCAGTGCCGATTGCAGGCAGATGACCCCATTGGGCACCGCGCGGCCGACCACAGCCAGCGCCAGCCGCGCATTCATGCGCACTTGGGCGGGCACGTAGGAACCCCGGCCCACCTTCTTGATCAGCCCCTTGTCACACAGCCGGCGTAAATACTCGGCCTGAATGCCGTAGGGCACGAGATCCTTGGGACGCAACACCCCGAGCGACTGGGCCAGCCGCAAAATCTGCTCGGATTTGTTGAGTTCGTCCATTCAGCGACGGACCGGATGAGGGCCCGCGGGTCTCGAAAGGGTGTAATCATTTAAGAACAATGATTCACGGAATGCAAGACTTTTTAACTAATGTCGTACATGAAGCTTGCTTTGCAAGTTGCTGGAAAAGAAAGATTATTAAATGACTTTGTGAAGGCCGGTGGCTGCCAGCGATCGGCGGGAGCCGGACGAAGTGCTGATGGGCCTCACCGGCCATGGTCACCCTGCGTTATTCTGGCGGCCACGTTTTCCGGGCCAGACAGCGGTGACCCAACATTTCCTGGTGGCAATGATGGCGGTCGGCATGGCCTTCGCCTTCTGGTCGGCGGATCGTCGCGCGGCCACCAGCCAAGCGCTGGCGGTATCGCTCGGGTCCTTGGGAACCGCCATCCTGTTTCAGATCGGACTGTTCGAAGCGCAAACCCAAGCCGCCGTCGTGGGCTGGTCGCGCGCCTCTGCGCTGGCCGAATCAGTGGCGATGTTGTCCTTGCTGGAGTGGCTGCTGCGGGTTCGCCAGACCCTGCCGGCTGCGCCCGGGGTCAACACCCGAGCTGGCGACCGTGCCCTGCGTGCCGGCCAAATCGCAGTGGGGTTTTACCTGTTGCTGTCGCTAGCACTGCCCGAGTTGCGGGTGTCGGACTTTCTGCAGGCGCTGGACACCTTCGGCGGCGCCGAATTCCTCCTGCGTCCGGGCTTCTGGCTGTTTGCGCTGCCGATGCAGGTCGCTGCCCTGGCGGCCATTGCCAGCATCCTGCTGCTACTCAACCGGCGCCCGGACCGCGCCGAGCGCATTCGCGTGATCGCCATGGCGATTGCCGTACCGATCTTCATGATTGGCTTTGTACTGCCGCATGACTGGGCCGCCATCACCACCGTCATGGGCGAAGTGGTGGTGATGGTGGGCGCGGTTCACTATCACGTGCTGCAGGGGCAGCGCGGTCAGTTCATGAGCCGGTTTCTGTCGCCGCAGGTGGCCAAACTGGTATCCGAACGCGGTATGAAGCAGGCGATGCAGGAAAACCTGCTGGAGATCAGCGTGGTCTGCTGCGACCTTCGCGGCTTTACCGCCTTTGCCGCCGCACATGAGTCCAGCGAGGTACTCCGCGTGCTGCGCGAGTACTACGACGAAGTGGGTGAGGTGGTGGGTCGCTTTGGCGGCACCATCAAGGACTTTGCCGGGGATGGCATTCTCATCCTGGTGGGGGCCCCCATCCCGGTCGAGCATCATGCCCGCTGCGCATTGGAGATGGCGCGCCGTATCCGCCACTTGGGCCTGGCGCTCACCCGTCGCTGGAGCACACCCGAACATACGCTCGGGATCGGCGTTGGGGTGGCCACCGGCGTGGTGACGGTGGGCGTGATCGGATCCGCATCGCGGCTGGAATACACCGCCGTCGGCGCTACCGTGAACCTGGCCTCACGCCTGTGTGGCGAAGCGCGTAACGGCGAGATCCTGATCGACCGTCGCACCGTTGCCCTGGCCGGCGAGGATGGCCTTGAGACGCGGCCGCCGATCGCTGTGAAGGGGCTGGTCGAGCCCGTCAGTCACTTCGCGCTGTTTCCCGAGGTGCCTGTTCCGGGCGGGTGAATCCCGCAGTTGTTACGAGTACCGCGCAGCGGTTCTTGTGCCTGCGGACGCGGGGTACGACGCTTCGGCATCTCCTGTCCAGCGACGGTCCCGAATCGCATCAGCCGGGGTCCGCCCGAATGTCCAGCCGAACCCCTGTGACGCCCCCCTCACACCTAACGTCTCGGTGCTAAGGTGCCGACCCATATGCCCGCACTTTCCCGCCAATGGACGCTGCTGCTCGCCAGCACGCTCACCGTCATGGCGGGCGCCACCCTGTCGCCCGCGCTACCCGCCCTTGAGGCCGTCTTCATCGAGACCCCGCATGCGGATCTGCTGACCCGACTGGTGCTCACCCTGCCGGCGCTATTCATCGTGCTGGCGGCGCCGTTGGCGGGCCGGCTGGTCGATCGGGTGGGGCGCGTTCGCATCCTGCTCTACTCGTCCTGGCTCTACGTGCTGGCCGGCGCCTCCGGCGCCTTGCTCAACAGCCTGGAAAGCATCCTCATCGGGCGCGCCCTGCTCGGCGTGGCGGTGGGCGGGCTGATGACGGCGGTCACCACACTCATCTCGGATTACTTCGACGGCGACGAGCGCGCGCGAGTGCTCGGCCGCCAGGGCGCATTCATGAGCCTTGGCGGCGTGTTCTTTCTGCTCGCGGGCGGCATGGCCGCCGACCTGCACTGGCGGGCGTCGTTCCTGGTCTATCTGGTGCCGGTGCTGCTATTGCCGTCCATCCTGCGGCTAGAGGAGCCGACGCGGCAGGGCAGCCTCGCCAACGAACCTCTGTCCGAGGTGCCGCGCCTGCGGATCTCGGTCATCTACGCGGCTGCCCTCACTGGGATGCTCATTTTCTACATCATCCCGGTCCAGCTGCCCTATCACCTGGTGAATCTCACCGGTGGCAGCAGCACCGCCACCGGGCTGGCCATTGCGGTCGGCAACGTCTGTGGCGGGATCTCCGGGCTGATGTTTGCGCGCGTCCGGCAACGTCTCAGCCCGGTCGCCATCTTCGCGGTGATTTACGCCCTCATGGCCGCCGGCTACGCAGTGGTGGGTTTCGCCGCTGGCTACCCACAAGTGCTGGTCGGCCTCGCCATCGCTGGTCTCGGCCTGGGCATGACCGTGCCCAATGCCACCACATGGCTCAGCAGCTTCACCCCACCGGACCGGCGCGGGCAGCTGATCGGCGGCCTCACCGCCGCAGTGTTCGTTGGCCAGTTCCTGTCCCCCATCGTGGTGCAGCCCCTGATTGAGATTGGCGGCCCCGCGCTGGCCTTCGTCGGTGCCGCCCTATTGCTCGCGGTGCTGTCAGTCACCGCCTTCGTGATGCGCCATCACGGCGAGCCGCCATCCGCCAAGCCTCAGTAGCCGTCGCATCTCCCCGCACCGGGCCCCTGTTGCAACGGTGACGGCCTGGATGCCCGATCAAGTCGGGCATGACGAGCGGCTGGGAGGAAACGTCATCCCGGCCCTGAGCCGGGATCCAGTTGCGACGGTGGGCTTCTGGATGCCCGATCACGTCGGGCATGACGGGGCTGGGAGTTATCGTCATCCCGGCCCTGAGCCGGGATCCAGTTGCGACGGTGGGCTTCTGGATGCCCGATCACGTCGGGCATGACGGGGCTGGGAGTTATCGTCATCCCGGCCCTGAGCCGGGATCCAGTTGCGACGGTGGGCTTCTGGATGCCCGATCACGTCGGGCATGACGGGGCTGGGAGTTATCGTCATCCCGGCCCTGAGCCGGGATCCAGTTGCGACGGTGGGCTTCTGGATGCCCGATCACGTCGGGCAT
>CAYROO010000001.1:468272-473189 GCA_964425915.1 uncultured Polycyclovorans sp. | reverse complement strand
GAGCCGGGATCCAGTTGCGACGGTGGGCTTCTGGATGCCCGATCACGTCGGGCATTACGTGGCTGGGAGCTATCGTCATCCCGGCCTTGAGCCGGGATCCAGTGGTGACGGTAGGCTTCTGGATGCCCGATCACGTCGGGCATGACGGGGCTGGGAGCTATCGTCATCCCGGCCTTGAGCCGGGATCCAGTTGCGACGGTGGGCTTCTGGATGCCCGATCACGTCGGGCATGACGGGGCTGGGAGTTATCGTCATCCCGGCCCTGAGCCGGGATCCAGTTGCGACGGTGGGCTTCTGGATGCCCGATCACGTCGGGCATTACGTGGCTGGGAGCTATCGTCATCCCGGCCTTGAGCCGGGATCCAGTGGTGACGGTAGGCTTCTGGATGCCCGATCACGTCGGGCATGACGGGGCTGGGAGCTATCGTCATCCCGGCCTTGAGCCGGGATCCAGTTGCGACGGTGGGCTTCTGGATGCCCGATCACGTCGGGCATGACGGGGCTGGGAGTTATCGTCATCCCGGCCCTGAGCCGGGATCCAGTGGTGACGGTGGGCTTCTGGATGCCCGATCACTCCGGGCATGACGGGACGTCATCGGGACCTAGAAATACCGCTCCACCGTCAAGCTCACCATATCCTCATCATCGAGGAAGCCGGTCAGCGAATCGCCGGGCACCTGTTCAAAGTGTCGTGCCTTGAGCGCTGCCCGCCAGTTGGCGCCGATGCGGCGACTGGCCTCGATCTGCACCAGGTGGTCCTTGCCGCTGTCACGATCAACGAAGAAGCCCGCCAGCAGCTGCGATGAGGCGACATCGTTGAAGCCGATGCGCAGGCCCAGAAACACATCGTCATCGGTGCGGGCACTGAGCAGGGTCTCCTGCTCGTCGTAGAGATACTCGAACAGGCCGCCGACATCCCAGCCGAGGCCCGCAATATCGGAGAAGGTGTATTCGAACCCGGCCACGGCGGCGACGCTGTTGTCGCCGCCCTGCTCGCGCAGCACTGCTTCCAGCTTCCAGGCCCAGCCGCCGCGGATGTACTGGGCATCGAGGCCGACTTGCCGCAGACGCGCGTAGTCGGGCACCAGCACCAGATTGGCCAACACCTCGGGCATCACCTCGTCCAGAAAGGCCTGTTCCAGCTCGGCATCGCTGGGCGCAAGCCCAATGAACTGCAGCAGGTCGATCACCCGGTCGCGCAGCGGGCGGGAAGGTGGCGCGATGGCGGCTTCGAGGTCGCAGTTGGGGCCCTCCATGGTGCCATTGAAGTCACTGCCCTGGGCCAGGCAGGGCAGCAAGTCCGGCTCGCGGGCGGTGCCGTCAAACAGATGCAGATTGAAGTCCAGGCCACCGCTACGGGTGCGCCAACGGATCGCATAATCCACATGCTCCTGGCCGTCCTCCGACTCGTAGCGTGCCGACGCCGTATCCACCGGAAGGGGAATGCGCGGGTGGCCCTCAGGGCCGGGGAAGGTACGCGCCCGCTGGTAGGGCATGATGAAGAAATCGAAATTGCCGATATCGCGGATCAAGGTCAGCGTCAGCATCGGCTGGCCCAGTTTCTGCTCGGCATCGAGGTCTTCCACCAGATCCGACTGGTTGATGATGTCCACCAGATGGCGCGATTCCGTCACCCCCCAGTACACCCGGCGCAGCCCCACGCTGGCCTCCCAGTCGCGGGCGATGTGCTGGTAGTACAGGCTGCGTACATCGCCATGGCTGCGGCGGTCATCCTGGCTATCGTGGCGATAGAAGAACTCCGCCTCGATGCGGTCGCGGCGGCGGTTCCAGTCGTGGAACAGCCGCGGTTGTGCCGCCAGGGACCACGACGTGCCGTCGTCGTCCTGGTGGTAAAAATGCCGCGCCTCCGCCGCCAGCAGCAGGTCGGCGTCCCAGGCCGTGGCGGTCAGCGGGGCAAGGGCGAAGCAGAGGGCGAGGAGCGATCTCGATCGAACCATAGTAGGAGTGCAGGCAGCAGAAGGAAGTCGGCCACCAGCGCCATCACAATCACGATGGTGGCCAGCATGCCGAGGTGGGCGGTCAGGAGGAAACTGGACAGCGACAGACAGCCGAAGCCAGCGGTGAGCGCGACCGTGGTGATCCACAGCGCGGCACCGACATCACGATAGGCGTGGCGCACCGCATCGGGGGGCGTCATGCCCTGTTGTCGGCCCTGGTTGTAGCGGGCCAGAAAGTGGATGGTGTCGTCCACCACAATTCCCAGTGTGAGGCTGACCACCACCGACAGACTCATCCCCACCTGGCCCACCAATAGACCCCAGAGGCCGAAGCCCGCCAGCATCGGCGCAAAATTGGGAATCAGGCTGATGCCGCCGACCCGCCAGGAGCGGAAGGCGAGGATGAAGATGGCCGACACCAGCGCGAAGGTCACCAGGTTGCCCGACACCATGCTTTCAAAATTGCGCCGCGCAATACGGGCGAACAACACCGGCACGCCGGTGCCTACCGCGTGCATGCCGGGCGGCCAGTGATCGTCCATCCACTGCTGGGCCCGCAGATCGAGCGCGCGAATCTCGTCATTGCTCATGTTGTTGAGGCCCAGGGTGAGGCGCGTCATCGACTTGTCGAGATTCACCAGCGAGGAAATGTCCTCACCCGCCGGCAACGAAATCTCGAACAGCAGCAGGTACTGCGCCGACAGCTCGCGTGACTCCGGCAGGCGGTACCAGCTGGGATCATCGCCATGCATGACCTGATTCAGTCGCTTCATCAGGTCATTGAGGTTGGAGACCTTGCGCACCCCCGGCTGCTCGCGCAGCCAGTCGGAAAACGCCTCCAGCTGCTGCAGGTAGTCCGGCTCATTGACGCCGCCCGGGCCGGCCGGTGCCGGCACCCCGTATTCCAGGTATTGCACCCCCATCAGATGCTGCGCCACGAACTCCGTGTCCTGGCGGAACGGCAGCTCCTTGCCGAAAAACTTCACATAGTCATCGCCGAAATGATTGAGCGGAATCGCAGACACCAGCCCAATCACCACTGCCATGCCGCCCCAGCGCAAGGAGCGCTGATGGCGGATCACCCACTCCGCGAACCGGCTGAGGTCCAGCGTGCGCAGCTTGCGGCCCGCCGGGCGGGTGATGAGCAGCCAACAGGGTAGGAACACCATCGCATACACCCAGGCCGCCACCACCCCAATCGCCACCAGATTGCCCAGGTCGCGGAACGGCGGTGAGTCATTGGTGTTGAAGCTGAGAAAGCCGATCACCGTCGTCAGCGTGGTCAGGAACACCCCCAGGGCGTTCACCCGCAAGGCGTTTTCTACCGCCGCAACCGTATCGGCGCCTTGCTGGCGCGTCTTGAAATAGGTGGTCAGCACATGCACGCAGTCCGAGATCGACAGCGTCAGGATGATCAGCGGTGCCGCCATCGACGCCGTGGTCAACCGCATGCCCAGGTGCCCGCCCAGGCCCAGCGCGGTGAGCGTGGCCATGCCCACCACCGCCATCGTGATCAAGGTGGGGTTGGGCCCACGCAGCGACAGCCACAGCAGCAGCACCATGGCGCCAAAGGCCACCGGAAACAGATGAAACTGGTCATACACCGCCGCATCTGCCATCGCCTGATTGAACGGCAGTGAGCCGATCATGTAGGTCTTCAGCGCCGGATGGTCCGCCTCGAACTGCGCCGCCAGCGCACGCGTGGCCGCGTTGACGTCGGCAATCTCCGCCCCTGGGTCACGGTGCGGCAACTGAAAGTACCCCACCACCCCAGTGACATCGCCGGAGGCGCCAATCAGCCCATGCAGGATGCGCGGCTCGCCGAGTGCTTCGGCTCGCAGTGCCGCCAGGTCCAGGCCGCCCAGATCCCCCTCCGGAATCAGCGGCTCGGAACGGATGAAATCGTCATCCGCCCGGGGCGTGTAGAAGTTCGTGATGCTGGCCGCACCATTGGCGTAGGGCAGGTTCTTCACCGCCTCCGTCAGCCCACGCAGTGCTTCCAGATGGCCCGCCGTGAACAACTGCCCCTCGGGCGCTGCCACCGCCAGCACCAGGGTATCGCGGCTGCCGAACTGGCGGTCCAGCTCGCGCTGCGCCTGCAGTTCGGGGTTCTCGTCGCTGAAGTACTCCTGATAGTCCGTGGAGAACCCCAGCCCGCCCAAGCCCGTCATCGCCGCCAGCGTGATGGCGATGCAGATCAGTGCCCACAGCCAGGGCGCCCGGTGCAACCAGAAGAGGTAGCGGGTCATGAAGAGATTCGCGATGGGGGCCGCAATGGCATGGGGCATCCTTGCCGGATTGAACGCCCGACCCATCCTACCCGGAACCACGCCACCTGCCTTGGCCCTAGCGACAGTCGTGGCTTTGCTGGGTAGGCCACGTCATCCCCGTCCTGAGCCGGAGCCCAGCGACGCCGGCGGGCATCTGGATGCCCGATCAAGTCGGGCATGACGGTTATCTGCAAGGCCACGTCATCCCGCACTTGATGCGGGATCCAGCAGCGACGGTGGGTGCCTGGCTGCCCGACCCACCCGGGGACGGCGCGACATGATCGGCCTGTGGGCGCGGTGCCTGCCTGCGACCCAAACGGTCGGTGATGGGCCGCCGCAGGTCGCACGCAAGCTGCGCTCCTACCGGGTGCGCCTGCCGCTTTTCCTGGCGTGCCTGGATGCCCGATCAAGTCGGGCATGACGGTTATCTGCAAGGCCATGTCATCCCGCACTTGATGCGGGATCCAGCGGCGACGGTGGGTGCCTGGCTGCCCGACCCACCCGGGCACGGCGCGACATGATCGGCCTGTGGGCGCGGTGCCTGCCCGCGACCCACTGGGTTGGTGATGGGCCGCCGCAGGTCGCGCGCAAGCTGCGCTCCTACCGGGTGCGCCTGCCGCTTGTCCTGGCGTACCTGGATGCCCGATCAAGTCGGGCATGACGGTTATCTGCAAGGCCACGTCATCCCG
>CAYROO010000001.1:425674-468172 GCA_964425915.1 uncultured Polycyclovorans sp. | reverse complement strand
GCGACGGTGGGTGCCTGGCTGCCCGACCCACCCGGGCACGGCGCGACATGATCGGCCTGTGGGCGCGGTGCCTGCCCGCGACCCACACGGTCGGTGATGGACCGCCGCAGGACGCGCGCAAGCTGCGCTCCTACCGGGTGCGCCTGCCGCTTTTCCTGGCGTGCCTGGGTGCCCGATCAAGTCGGGCATGACCGCAGCGAAATAATTGACCTCAACCCGGCCGCCACCTTGCCCAATTCTTTCTCGATTGCGTCTTAACGGTGTGATTTGGCGCGACGCGCCCGCGCGGTTTGCCCGGCCCGCAGGCGAGGGGTAGCCTGCCGCCGCAGCCGCGGATCATGGAGGAGAGCGAAATGAAGCCACCGGGGCCTATGGACGCCGCCTTGGGCAATACCGGCCTGGGCGCGGATGATGCTGCCCATTGGGATGGCATCGTGCGCCGTTTCCGCCCGGCGCTGCGCGGGTTTTTCGCGACCCGCGTGCGCAACCCGGCCGATATCGACGACCTCGTCCAGGAAGTGTTTGTCCAGCTGCTGCAGCGCGCCAGCGGCAGTCCCATTGAAAAGGTGCAGCAATACCTCTTCCAGGTGGCCGCCAACGTGCTTTGCGACCAGGGGCGCCGCCGCAAGGTACGACAGGCCGACCATCACGAATCCTTCGACGAGGAGGCCCACCTGCTGGTCAGCGAGCTGTCCCCCGAGCGCATCGCCATGGGCGAGGAGGACATCCAGCGCGTGGCCGCCGCGCTGCGCGAACTGCCCGCACTCACGCGGGATGTCTTCTTCCTGCGGGGCATCCGCAACCGCAAACACGACGAAGTGGCCGACATGCTCGGCATTTCGAGACGCAGTGCCCACAACCACATGGACCGTGCCCTCAAACACCTGGCCCAAGCGTTGCAAGGGGGCTGACTTCGCCATGAAAACAATTTCCCGACCTCCCCAAGCGCTGGGCGACAACCCCAGCCACCCCGACAGCCAGGCCGCAGCCTGGGCCGACGCCCTCGGCGCAGCGCCTGACGACCAGGCCCTGCGTGCGGCCTGCCGACAGTGGTGCGAAGCCGATCCCGCCCATGCTGCCGCCTTTGCGCGTATCGACCGTGCCTACCAACAAGCGCGTGCCGCCGGCCGCCACCGCATCCTCCTGGACCTGGAAAACGAAACCCTGGCCCGTGTGGCTGCCACCGCGCGCCATGCGCGTCGGCGCCAGCGCCGCCGCCGGCTGACGCTCGCCGTGGCCGCTGCCGCCGGCTTGTGCGCGGTTGTGGTCAGCCTGGGGTTCTACAGCGGAGGACGCTGGGATCGCCTGCAGTACCTGCCCGAGCACGCCCGCACCGTGCTGGCCGGCCACAGCTACTACCGCACCGATATCGGCGAGCGCCGCACCGTCGCCCTGGCCGACGGCAGCACGCTCACCCTCAACACCGCCACCCGTGCCGTGGTGGACCTGCAGCCGCATTCGCGCACGGTGCACCTGCTCTCCGGTGAAGCCCTGTTCGAAGTTGCCCGTGATCGGATGCGGCCCTTCCGCGTCCACGCCGGCCAGCGCACCATCACCGCCCTCGGCACCGTGTTCGATGTGCGCCTGGACCGCGAGCGCCTCGAAGTCACGCTCATCGAAGGCAAGGTTGAGGTCATTGAGCGCGTGACCGCCCACGATCAACCCCCGACGGAGCGCGACGCCAACCCTTCGGCCAAGGCGCCGGTCGCCGAAGCAGACGCCGTGCGCGGTACCGCGCCGCCATCACGCGCCATGGTCCTGTCCCCCGGCCAGCGCCTCATCGCACGCGCCAGCACCGCACCCTTGATCGAGCCCGCCAACCCCGACCGTACCACCGCCTGGCGACAGGGTCAGATCATCTTCGAGAATGAGCCCCTGCAGGCCGCCGTGGCCGAACTCAACCGCTACAGCCGCCGTCAGCTGCGGCTGGAGGATGCCCGCCTGCACGACATGCGCGTAAGCGGTGCCTTCAACACCAGCGACACCCGCAACTTCGTCAACATGCTCACTGTCTATCTACCGGTACGGGTGGTGGCGGTCGACAGTCAGCAGATCGTGCTGGGGCACGTGGAAGGGTAGGGCCCGCGGTGACGGTTTCCGCACATCTTCCGTCATGCCCGACGTGATCGGGCATCCAGACTCAACCGTCCCAGCTGGATCCCGCATCAAGTGCGGGATGACGTGCCCTCGCGAAGTACCGTCATGCCCGACGTGATCGGGCATCCAGGCACGCAACGAAAAGGCCGCACGCGCACCCTGTAGGAGCGCAGCTTGCGCGCGACCTGCGGCGGCCCATCACCGACCGCATGGGTCGCGGGCAAGCACCGCTCCTACAGACACGTCATGCCCGACTTGATCGGGCATCCAGCCTCAACCCGAAGCCGCCCTTTTGCACATTCCCATTTCCCCTGCGTCCTAATGCCAGAGACCAGCCGCACAACACCACAACGCGGCGTCCGTGCAGACATCAGAGGAGATTCGGGATGTTCCAATTCCGTCGTGGCCCCATCCGGGCGCTCGTGGCGTACAGCTTCATCGCAGCGGCGCTCACCGGAGGGGTGGCGAGTGCGCAGGCAACGGCGGAGGCGCCTTCGGCCATCAGTGCCGTCACACTCCGTTACAACATCCCCGCGCAGGATCTCACCGCAGCGCTGACCGCGTTCGCCCATCAAAGCCGGGCGGAACTCATCTACGCGCCTGATGCGGCCGAGGGGCGGCAGTCGGCAACCCTCAACGGCGCCTTCAGCGCCGTGGAAGCGGTGGAGCAGATTCTTCAGGGCACCGGGCTGGACTTCGTCGTCACCGATGGTGGCGGCATCATGATCGGCGAGCCGGACGTGGTGGCGGAGTACCGCCGCCGGCTGCAGAACTCCAGCACCGGCAACCTGGCCGTCGCCCAGGCCAAGGCGCTGGCAGACGATGCCAGCCCTGCCGACGCGCCCTTGCCCGATATCGAAAGCGCGCGCCGCGCCGGCATCGAGGAAATCATCGTCACCGGCCAGAAGCGTGAAGAGCGCCTGCAGGACGTGCCCATCACCATGAGTGCGTTCTCCATGGATGAGCTGGACGCCCGCAAGGTGGAAGGCGGCTTCGACCTGCTCAAGGCCATCCCCAACGTCACCTTCAGCAAAACCAACTTCAGCGGTTACAACTTCCAGATTCGCGGCATCGGCACCCAGGCCGTATCCGCCACCACCGATCCCGGTGTGGCGGTCAGCATGAACAACACCACACTCATCGTGAACCGCCTGTTCGAGCAGGAGTATCTCGACATGGAGCGGGTGGAAGTGCTGCGCGGCCCACAGGGCACCCTCTACGGCCGCAACGCCACCGCCGGGGTGATCAACGTCATCACCCACAAGCCGGTGATGGGCGTGTTCGAGGGCGAGGTCAAGTACGAAATTGGCAACTACGGCGCCCAACGCTTTCGGGGCCACTACAACATTCCGCTGAACGACAGCGACACCCTGGCCGCCCGCATTGCCTACGCCAGCACCATGCGGGATGGCTACGGCACCAACCTCGCTGCGGGTGAGTTCAACGTCAGCCCGGATCTCGACAACCGCGACCTCTGGACCGGCCGCGTCAGCATCGCCTGGCAGCCCACCGATCGCTTCCGCGCCGACTTCATCTTCGAGCGCTTCGAGGAAGACGACAACCGGCTACGCACCTCCAAGCAGTTGTGTCACCGCGATCCGGGGCCGCAGACCATCGATGGCGTACCGCTAGCGGATCTCTTCAATGGGGGGTCGTTCGATCCAATATCCGAATCCGACAAGTTTGAGTTTCAGGTACGCAGCCAGTATTCCCAGGGCTGCCTGCCTCGTTCCCTGTTCGACACGGGGAACCCAGCCGACCCCAATGACAACGGCGCTTACGGCACCCCCAACGGCAACGCCCTGCCCTTCGTGCGGGCATTGCGGATGGGTTCTTTTCGACTTGACCAGGTTCCGCAGGTCCCTTTCCCGTTCGCGGAAAACTGCGTCAGCTTCTCGATGCTACCCGAGTGCGTGGTTGACCCACTGCGTGCCGGCCCGCAGTCCCGTGACCTGAGAACGGTCTACACCCCACTGCAACCCGAGTATCGCGCCGGATCGGATTACTACGAGCTCAGCTTTGAGTTCGACCTGACGGACGTCTGGTCTCTCAGTTCGCAAACGGTCTACATGGAGAACGAACTGTTCGCCACGCAGGATTTCCTGCGCTTCCGCGCACTACCCATGTTCAACGACTCCACCAACTCCCGCTTCCCCTACAAGCGGGGTATCTCACCGGGCGGGGTGTTCCAGGACCCCAACCTGGGGCCATCCAGCCGGCTGATCATGCAGGATCTCTCCCAGCAGGATGCCACCCAATTCAGCCAGGAGCTGCGGCTTACCAGCAATGACAGTGGCCCCTGGAACTTCAGCCTCGGCGCCAACTACACCCGCTTCAAGACCACCACCGACTACTTCGTGTTTTCCAATGCCTTCTCGGCGTTGGTGTACTCGGGTCATACCCCCTATATCGGAAACCCGTTCGGTTATGACGTCCCCTGGGTGCCGACCGGACCGGATGGCGAGCAGCTCCCCGCATTGTTTGCCGGGCCCGGGGGCACCGGCGCCGCGCTGGGCTGCAGCACGTACATCGACCCTGATTCCATCCGGCAGGGCTTCGATGGGGAGTCGGTGGCCACCTGTGTCTACGTGCAGCCCGGCGGCATTGAGGACATTGCTGCCAATCCCGAAGGGCACCAGTTCTTTCTCAGCCGCAATCCCTACAACCTGGATTCCGCTGCCCTGTTCGGCGAGGCCTACTACCAGCTGACACCGGAGATCAAACTCACTGCAGGCCTGCGCGTCAGTTGGGATCGCAAGGTGTTCACCCCCATCCCCAGTCAAACCTTGCTGCCCGACTGGCGTGGGCGCATCGAAGGCGGCTTTCTTGGGACGCCAGCGGCCAACCCCTTCCTGGAGCTGGAGGGCGAAATCCCGGAGGCCGGTGACCTGGAGGCGATTGCGCGCTGGTGTGATCCACTCACAGGCCGCTATGCCGGTGCGCCTCAGTGTGCATTGGGGGGTACAGCCGAGAATGGCCGTGGGTATCCAGCGCTGCCGGACATCATTCAGGAATGGTGGGTGCCTACCGGCCGGATCGGCATCGACTGGCAGCCCATGCTCAGCTTTACCGACGAAACGCTGATCTACGCCTTCTTCACCCACGGCTACAAGGGCGGCGGAGCCAACCCGCCCACCATCGCCTGGCCGCAGGGGTTGCTGATCGCCAAGGCGCAGGGGGCCGCTGCGCCGCCCACCTTTGAGCCCGAGTACGTCAATGCGTTCGAGATCGGCACCAAGAACACGCTGCTGGACGGTGCGCTGATGCTCAACGGGTCGGTCTTTTACTACGACTACACGGACTACCAGGTCTCCAAGATCGTCGACCGTTCTGCAGCCAATGAGAACTTCGATGCCACCATCTGGGGTCTGGAGCTGGAATCGGTCTTGGCTCTCACACCGGACACCTTGCTCAACGCCAGTATTGGCTACCTGCGGACCCGGATTGCGGATGGCGAAGAATCGCTGGATCTCATGAACCGCACCCAGAATGGCGGCGAACGATACGTCAATCCGGAATGGGCGGCGCTTCGAGAGAGCACCGAAGGCGATCCACTGGGTCGCACCCTCTGCGAAGCCAATCCCGAGCATGTGGCCTGTCAGTACCCGGATGGTTTTGACGAGTGGATGGTGGTCAAGCCTACGCTTTCACAGTCCTCCAACTGCATTGCGCCCGTTGCGCTCGTTCGTTGGGCGTTGGAGGACGGCTATGCAGGTGCCCCAGATGGCGCTGCCTTTCTTTGCCCGGGCGGGCAGCTGGTGGTGTCCCGAGATGCGCCGGGCAATCCCCAAATCGTCAAGACCTACAACCCGATCACTGATGCGCCCAATGGCAGCGCGGGGTTCCTTGCGGATATCGGTGGCAACGAGCTCCCCAACGCTCCCCGCTTCACGGTAGCACTCGGCGCCCAGCACACCTACTACCTGCCCGGTGGCAACTGGAGTGCCACGGGACGGGTGGACTGGTACTGGCAGGACGAGTCCTTCTATCGCGTCTACAACACCGAGTACGACCAGCTGCGCGCCTGGGACAGTACCAATCTCTCGTTCTGGGTGAGCAACGACCGTCATCAGCTCACCATCGAAGCCTATGTCAAGAACGTGTTTGATGAAGCCCCGATCACCGGCGCCTTCCTCAACAGCGACGACACCGGGCTCTCCACCAATGTCTTCACGCTGGACCCGCGTCTCATCGGGCTCAGCATTCGCAAGCGATTCTGATCGGGTACCGGGTATTGCTCGGTCCGCCGCCCGTCGCCCCCTTGGATCTGAACGGCAGGGTGTGGGTGGTGCGGCACGTTCAGGGTCAGTACAGGAAGTCACCGTTGGTACGCCCGCCGTTTCAAGGCGCGGCGTGAACTGAAAATAATGAGTAGGAGATCCCCATGCTGAAGCACCCGATATCCATCTTGAGCGCAGGGGCCGCCTTGCTCTCCGCATCGGCGGTGATGCCCCTGGCGGCACAAACCTGGACCGGTGCAGTCTCGGAGGATTGGTTCGAAGGTGGGAACTGGGCAGCTGGGGCACCACCACCCGCTGGATGCGGATTCTTTGGATGCACAGGCGTCACCATTGCCGAACCTGGAAAGCCTGCCGCCATTGCCGGGAACACCGCTTCACTGGGGCCGAATTCGAGCATCACCGTCGATGGTGGAGGCCATCTGATCCTTCGCCAGGGTGGGGTGCTGGAGCTTGAAAACGGTGGTCGCGCCGGCTTCCAGCAGGGAGGTGAGGGGCGAATTGATGTTTTGGGGGCCGGGTCTCGTTTTTCTGTAGTCGCGCCAAGCGCAGACGCGAGCTACACACTTGGGTTCAACGGATCCGGCACCCTCATGCTTGCTGATGGCGGTGAGTTTCGTTTGGCGGCCGCATCAGGTGGGCGCTCCGGCATTCTGCAGGTGGGTAGTGGCGCCACCGGAGTCGGTACGCTGATCATTGGTGATGGAGGCGCGGCAGGTGTGCTCACCGCCGATCAAATCACGGTCGGCCCCGGCCAGGCCGTCATCAACTTTAACCACAACGAAGCGGACTATCGGTTCGACTTCAACCTCAACGATTCCACCTCGGTGGGCAGCTTCTCGGTCAATCAACTGGGCAGTGGCCGCACCGTGCTTGCCGGCAACAACAACTACCGTGGTGAAACCCGGGTGATGAACGGCACCCTGGTGTTGGGCGGCGGCATTCCCAACAGCGCGGTCACCATTGGCAACGGCGGCACCCTGGCCCTGGGCGATGGTGCCCCGGGGGTGATCGAAATCAGCAATCTGGTGATCGAGCAGGGCGGCACCCTGCACTTTGATCTTGCGGCACCGGATGGCGACGCCTTGCCCGGCGATTTGCTGGCGCCGGGCAGCGTCGGTGATTTTCTGGTGGTGGGCAACAACCTCACCCTCAACGACGCCACCCTCACCGTCAACGACCTCGGCGGCTTCAACAACGGCATCTACACCCTCATCCAGTACGGTGGCGGCATCACCGGTGACTTTGCCCAGGTCAACCTGCCCGACGGCTTTGGCGGCACCCTGCAGCTGGGCCAGTACAACGGCAATGATGTGCTCTACCTCGACGTGGGCGGCACCCTGGGCGACGAGGTGTACTGGGATGGTGCCAACCCCGGCGCCGCACCCAACGGCAGCGTTGATGGCGGCGACGGCGTGTGGAACAACAGCACCGCCAGCTGGACCAATGCCAACGGCTCGGCGCAGGGCGCCTGGAACGAACAGGTGGCCATCTTCAGCGGCACCCCCGGCACCGTCACCGTGGCCGAGGATGTGCGCTACACCGGCATGACCTTCCTCAGCGATGGCTACACCCTCGCGGCCGGGGGCGGGCAACTGCTGCCCAATGCTGATGCCCTGGAGCCCGGCGTCTCGCCACAGCTGCTGGTGGAGGCCGGCGTGACGGCCACGGTGGAAGCGCCGTTTGCCGGGGATCGCGGACTGGCCAAGGATGGCGCCGGCACCCTGGTGCTCACCGGTGAGCAGTTGCACACCGGCATCACCACGTTGCAGAACGGCCGCCTGCACCTCGGCGATGGCGGCAGCAGCGGCAGCCTCACCGGCAATGTGAACATCGCCCGCGGCACCTTGGCGTTCAACCGCAGTGATGACTGGCTGTTTGCCCCGCAGATCGGCGGCAGTGGCAACGTCGAGCAGATGGGCAGCGGCACCACCCGGTTTGATCGCGCGCAAACCTATACCGGCAATACGGTGGTGAGCGGCGGCACCCTGCAGCTGGATGACGGCGGCAGCCTCGCCACGGCCAGTGCGGTGCAACTGAACGGCGGCACGCTGGCCATCAATCGCAGTGACGCCCTTGCCTTCGGCAACAGCCTGAGTGGCACCGGTACGCTGCTGCAGCGCGGCAGTGGCACCACCACCTTCACCGCCAACGCGGCCAGCTTTGCCGGCACCACCCGTGTCAGCAACGGCGTGTTGCAGCTGGACGGCAGCCTGGGTGGCGGCGCCGAAGTGGACGGTGGCCGCTTTGAGGTGCTGGGCAGTTTCCTCGGCACAGTCAACGTAAACGACGGCGGCACTCTGGCGGGCACCGGTACCGTGGGTGGGCTGGACGTGCACAGCGGCGGCCGACTGGACCTCGCCCCCATTGCCGATGTGGAGGGTAGCGGCGGCGTGCTCACCGTGGACGGCGATGCCCGCTTTGCCGAAGGCGCCGAGCTGCGGGTGGGGGTGAACCGCTTTGGCGATGCCGACCGCCTGCAGGTGAACGGCACCGCCACTTTGGAAGGGGGATCGGTGCTGGCGGTGGAAGCCGGCGCGGAGAATGCGGGCCTGTGGGATCCATTGAGCACCTACACCATCCTCAGTGCCGATACCCTCAGTGGCACCTTTGATGATGTCAGCAGCAACTTCGCCTTCCTCGATGCGACCCTGAACTACGAGGCCAACACGGTGCAGCTGCTGTTGGAACGCAATGACATCGACTACGCCGCCGTCGGCGTCACGGCCAACCAGCAGGGCACCGGTGCCGCTGTGCAGGCGCTGGGCTTTGCCCATCCGCTGGCGGGGGCGGTGCTGCCACTGACCGCCGAGGATGCCCGTACCGCGTTCGACCAGCTGTCCGGCGAACTGCATGCCAGCGTCAAGACGCAGCTGTTCGAGGACAGCCGCTTCATCCGTGACACCGTGCTGGCCCGCGGCCGTACCCTGGATGCCGACGACGCCACCGGCCTCTGGGCCCAGTTGCTGGGTGCCACTGGTAGCACCGATGCTGGCAACGGCAGTGCCGAACTGACGCGTGACAGTGCCGGCGTGTTCCTCGGCGGTGATCACCTGCGCGGCGAGCGTCTGCGCCTGGGATGGAGCGCCGGCTACACCCGCGGCAATGGCGATCTCGATGCCCAGCGCGCCGAAAGCGAAACCGACAACATCCACCTGGGCCTGTATGGCGCGAGCCGCTATGCCGCACCCGGTTGGCGCGGCGCCAGCGCCAGCCTCGGTTTGCGGTTGGGCGCTGCCTATACCTGGCACGAAGTGAGCACCCGGCGACAGATCGATTTTCCCGGTTACCAGGAGCGGCTGACGGCCGACTACGACGGTGACTCAAGCCAACTGTTCGGCGAAGTGGACTACCGGCTGCGCTGGACCGAGCTTGAGCTGGCGCCCTTCCTGGGCCTGGCCTGGGTGCGACAGTCGATGGATGGCTTCTTCGAGGGCGACCAGTTCAACACGCCCTTTGGGCAGACCGCGACCTTGATGGCGGACAGCGGCAGCGACACGCTCAGCTACGCGAGCCTTGGCCTGCGGGCAGCAGCGACGATGCCCGGATGGGCGGGGGTACGCCTGGAAGGCGCCCTCGGCTGGCGCCAGGCCTTGGATGACCTGCAGCCGGAAACGCGTCTGAATTTCCTCGACGGCAACCAGCGCTTCACCGTCCAGGGCGCCCCGGTGGCCGAAAGCGTGGGTCTGGTGAACCTGGGCATGGTGTACCAGTGGTGGGATGCGGGCGAACTGGCGCTCTCCTATGCCGGCCAGTTCAGCGGCGACGCCAACGACCACACGCTGCGTGTGGGTTTGCGGCTGCATCTCGACTAAGCGTGGAGCGGGGCCCCCAGGGATGGGGGCATCGGGTGGGCCGCCGGGCGACCGGCGGCCCTCTTTTTTTGCGATGTCATCAGCTGACTGAAGTGGCGGGTGGCTCAAGGTCGGGATGGATGCCCGATCAAGTCGGGCATGACGGAAGAAGGGTAGGCGCCGTCATCCCGGCCTTGAGCCGGGATCCACTCGCGACTGTGGGGCCTGGATGCCCGATCGAGCCGGGCATGACGGGATTTGGGTCAGTAGACGTCATCCCGGGCTTGACCCGGGATCCAGATGCAACAGTCGGAGCCTAGATGCCCGATCAAGTCGGGCATGATGGAAGAAGGGTAGGCGCCGTCATCCCGGCCTTGAGCCGGGATCCAGCTGCGGTCGGTACTCAGGACTTTCGCATGTAGTGGGTGGTTGCCTTGCCATCGGCACTCTTGCGCGTCTGCAACGCGTAACCCGCGGTCGCTTCGACAAGGTCGCTGAGGCGCTTCTGGCCGTGGTTGCGGGCGTCGAAGTCGGGCTGTTGTGTGCTGATTGCGGCAGTCGAACCCGGCACACACTATTTGGCACCGCGGCGGGCAGCGGGTATCTGCGATGGCGCTATACAACAAAACATATAAATGTTGTATAACTCTTGCCATGCTTTTCGCTGAGCGCTCTACAACCGCCCAAACCGCCTACGCGCAGCTCCAGGATGCCGCGCTTGCCGCGCACCTGTCGCGCAGCGTGGCGGACCTCCATGGCAGCTTCAACAAGAAGACGGTGAAGGGGCGGACCTATTGGTACTTTTCGTTCCGGCAAGGCGGCCGCATTCGGCAAATCTATGTGGGGCCGGATTCCGCACGCACCCGTGCGCTGATCGAGGCGAAAGCCACCCATACGGATGACGAAGCCTTGCAGGCGCTGGGCCGTGCCTATGTGGGGCATGGCGGGGCAACCTTGCTCCCCAAGCATCTGCGGCTGATCGCGCGGCTGACCGATTTCGGCTTCTTTCGCGTTGGGGGGGTGTTGGTCGGCACGCATGCTTTCGTGGCTTACGCGAACCTGTTGGGGGTGAAGTGGACCGGGGGTGACAAGACCATGGATGTTGACCTCGCGGTGCCGGGCAAAAACGTTTCGATTGCGCTGCCCAGCGCGCCAGCCGTGGACATTCACGACGTTCTCACCTCCTTCGAGGCGGGCTTTATCCCCACCCAGCATTTCACCGGCCAGACGGGCGCCACCTATAGCCTCAAGCGTGATCCCGATTTCCAGGTGGATTTCGTCACCACCTTGGGCCGGGAAGGCGAGAAGCTCAAACGTATCGAAGCGTTATCGGTGTCGGCCCAGCCCTTGAAGTTCATGGACTACCTGGTGGAGGGGCCGGTGCAGACGGTGTTGCTGGACAAAGCCGGCCACCACACGGTGGTCAATGTGCCGTCGCCGGCCCGCTATGCGGTGCACAAGCTGATCCTGTATCGCGTGCGCGAACTGCGTTACCGAACCAAGGCGCAGAAGGATCTCGAGCAGGCCGCCGCGCTGTTCCAGGTATTTGCAGCGCAGGACCCGATGACGCTGGAAGCGGCCTGGGCCGAGGCGTGGGCGCGGGGTCCGGGTTGGCGGGAGCGGCTGATGGAAGGGCTGCAGGCCTTGGAACGGCGCTGGCCTGAGGCAGCACGCGGATTGAAGATCCGGGATGACTGAGAAAAACGCCGCCCTCACACCCGCCGCATGTAATGCGCGCTGTCCTTTATCTGTCGAGCCAGTATCCGGGCCGGCGGCGGGCATGGGCGACCGCCAGTATCCAGATCGACGAACCGCGCTCGATGTAGGGCAGGTAGTACGGGAACGTCCTCAGATCAACGCGCCGGTATCCGCCGGGCCTGAGCCTGGGTGTGTTGTGATGACTGTGGATCCAGCCGATACAGCGATCCACTTCATTCCAGAATCGATGTCCCAGACCTTGTTGTTCAGTCTCGTATCGAAGTGCGGTTTGCAGTGGTTCATCCTGAGCTTCAGCGAGGACGACAAGGCGCAGCATTACGCTTTGAAATGGCGAGCCAATTCTTGCTGCACCTGTTCATAGGGGATGCCGTGCGCATGCCCTGCATCGATAGCGGCGATGCGGGTACTGATTTCTTCATCCCAGGCGTTCTGGATGTCGTCTTCGGCCACCTCTGCCTGTTCGTCCAGCAATCGCTGAACCAGCAGGAGTTGTTCGCGCCGGGGAAGCATGAGAGCTTCTCGTGCCAGTGTTTCGACATCTGAAATCATGATTTAGGCTCCAAGCTCAAGGCAGCCTACGACGATCAATGGCCTGTGTCTCGCCGCGCGCGGTTGGGTTTTCAGGAAGTTATGCCCGCCGCATGTAATGCGCGCTGGCTTTCCCGTCAGCGCTCTTGCGCGTCTGCAACTCGTAGCCGGCGGTCGCCTTGACGAGGTCGCTAAGGCGTTTCTGGCCGTAGTTGCGGGCGTCAAAATCCGGTTGCTGTTTGCTGATGTACTGGCCGATGGCGCCGAGGTGGGCCCAGCCTTCGTCGTCAGCGGAGGCATCCAGCGCGGCGTTGAACAGCGCTTTGAGCTGTTTGTCGGGCTTGGGCGGTTTGGGGGCGGGGGTGGCCGATGGTGTTGCGCGGCGCGTCGCCACGCCCGCCTTGGTGTCGGCGGGTTCGGGTTCACTCTCGGTGTTGTCCGGGCGCAGGATGTCGACATAGATGAACTTGTCGCAGGCGGCGATCAGCGATCGCGGCGTCTTGCGTTCGCCAAAGCCGTAGACCCGTTTGCCGGATTCGCGCAGGCGGGTGGCCAGCCGGGTGAAGTCGCTGTCGGACGACACCAGGCAGAAGCCTTCGAAATTGCCGGTGTACAGCAGGTCCATCGCATCGATGATGAGCGCGCTGTCGGTGGCGTTCTTGCCGGTGGTGTAGCGGAACTGCTGCATGGGCTGGATGGCATGCGCCACCAGCTTCTGCTTCCACGGCCCAAGGTTGGGCAGTGTCCAGTCGCCATAAATCCGTTTGACGCTGGCGACGCCGTACTTGGCCACTTCCGCCAGCAGGGGCTCGATCAGCTCCGCCGAGGCGTTGTCGGCGTCAATCAGTACCGCAAGGCGAGGATTGTCCATGTCGCTACGGTAGCGCGTTGGTCACGCCCTCACCACCGCAGGATCGGCAACGGGTTCAAGGGGTGCTTGAGCAACCATTTGCCGCTCACCTTGAGCACGTGGTTGGGGTAGAAGGCGCGGATCGGAAAGGCGGCGGTGACGTCGTTGACGAAGCCGGCCGGCAGGCCGTGGCGGATCAGGGTGAAGGAGACATCGCACCAGTCGGCACGGCGAATCGGCTCCACCCATTCACGGTGAGCACCGCGGTAGGCGGTGATCTTGTGGTGCGATTCGATCATCAGCCGCATTTCCGGTTTCCAGTCGCTGCGGCCGATCTGGTCCAGATAGACGTCGGCCTGATCGGCGGAAGGGCGCAGGTAGTCGAGGTTGTCATTCGGCCAGGCGGCCAAGTCGTGGAACACCGCACAGATAGCGATCTTGTCGTCGCGCTCGGGGCAGGGGGCGGTCCATTGCCGCGCCCAGTTGAGGATGCGGTAGGCGTGATTGCGATAGGCCCGATAGACGGGCTCGGCATCGGTCCCGCCAAACACCGTGCGGCGCGCCTCCAGCAGTTCGTCGATCAGTCCGTACTGGCGCACCACCTGGCGCGGCGCCTGGCCACCGCGCAGGGCAAGTTCGGTGTCCACGGGGCGGTCCACAGGGTCAGCACCCTGCGGTACCGCGGCCATCGCATGAGCGGCGCAGCAGCCGCCGCTGTGCCGGTGTACGAACGGGGCCATGGGCGCTGATAGCGTGTGCGTGGACATGCGAAATGCCTGGTAACGAGGGTGCGCTCACACTAGCGGCGTCGGTGGGTTTTCGGTATTCGCTAGACTGCAAACCCACATTGCAAAAGTGCAACAACGGATGTCCGCCGCCACGCTGTCACTTAATTGGAACGACATTCCAGTGCTGCTGGCCTTGGCCCGCTGCGGCAGCATGCGCGCGGCCGGCCGGCAGTTGGGCGTGGATACGTCCACCGTCAGCCGGCGCCTTGCCGCCGTGGAGCGGCGGCTGCAAACCCGGCTGTTCTTGCGTCAGCCGCAGGGCTATGTGGCCACCGATGCAGGGCGCGCTTTTGTGGCGGCGGCCGAGCGCCTGGAAGGTGACATGCAAAGCCTGGTGGCGGCCACGCGTAGTGAAACCGACAGCGTCCGCGGTGTGGTGCGCGTCACCTCGGTGGATGTGGTGCTCAACGATTGGCTGGTGCCGCGCCTGCCCACCTTGCTGGGCCAGCATCCGGGCTTGCAGGTTGAGGCGTTGCCCGACAACCAGGTGCTGTCATTCCGCCGCAGCGAGGCCGATCTGGCGCTACGGGTGGCGCGCCCGCGAGAGGACGCGGCGCTGGTGATGCGCAAGGTTGCCAGTGTTGGCATGGCGGTCTACGGTGCACCGCTGTTCAAGGGTGTGCCGCAGGCCAGTTGGGCAGATCTGCCGTGGTTGCTGTTCCAGGACGATCTGTCGCAATCGCTGGAGATGCAGTGGCTGGCGCGCACCGTGCCGGGCGCACGATGGCGGTTTCGCTGCAGCTCGATGTCCACCCTGATCAGCGCCTGTGCGGCGGGCTTGGGGCTGGCCCTGTTGCCAAGCCTGGCGGTGCGTCCGGGCAGCGGCTTGGTACGTCTCGGTGCTGCCAACGAATTTCAGCGTGAGCTGTGGCTGTTGAGCCATCGCGAAACGCGCCGTATCCAGCGCTTCCGGGTGGTGGCGGACTGGATTGCCGCAAGTGCCCAGGCCGATCTGCAGCGCTTCGCAGGCGAAAGCTGAGCCCAAGTTCAGGCGCGATTCATCGCTGCGGCAGAGACTCCAGAGTATTCCCCTGCTGGAGCGTTTCCATGCGTCCTTTCCGATTTCTTGGCCTGTTCTTCGGCGCGTTGGTGATGGGCCTCGGTGCGTCTGCCTGCGCGGCCAGCGGCGCACACGGTTACCCGGTATCGGGACGAACCGCGTATTCCTATGTTTATTACCCGGAGTACCAGCTGTACTACGCGCCGGACCGTCATGTCTGGTTCTGGCCCTCCGGCAATGTCTGGCACAGCGGGCCGCAGCTGCCGCGAATCTTTCACCCGCATGTGCGGCGCGGCGGCATTACGGTGCAGCTGTTCGATCGCCATCCGCGCGGGCACCACCACCGCCCGGCGTATCCGTCGGGATCTGATCGCTATGGGCAGTGGTACGGGCAGGGCTACCACCCGCGGCAACATGGCTGGAAGGACCCGCAGACGCTGCGCGGCTGGAAGGATCACCCGCGCGAACATCGTCGTCGCCATGACGACGGGCGATACGACGCCGGGCATGGCCATCGCCATGACGACCGGCGCCATGGACACGGCCGCGATGACCGCCGTGATGACGGCCGTCATTCCTCGCGTCGCGACGAGCACCGCCACCGCCGCGATTGACCGGCGATGGTGTCGATACAGGGGCCTGCAGTGCCCCTTGCCTGGAAATGCCACACGCGATGTGGCATTTTTTATCCATCTTCTGGCGATGTTACAGCCAGTCGCTTTGACGACCTGATTCAGGCGCTTGGATAAGCGCTTGAAAATCAGTTGTTTGTCGAATGGGGGTGCGGATTTGCATTCCCCGTGCGTCTTATAGGTAAGCACGTCCACTTTGGGCATGACGTCCGAACGTGTGATGGCAGGAGGAGGAAGTGAGGCGACGGTGTCCCGGGTCCCGGGGGCTGCGCGTCACCGTTTTCGACGATGGTTCGCTGCATGCGATGCGCCGCCGGTGCGCGCACGCGGGTGCCATCGGAACGCTGGGCCGAGCGCCCTTCCACCCTTGTTGTGCATGTGCTTGAAGCCGTTCGGGAGGGATTCCCGACGCTTTGGGCGAGCGACCTGTCTGGCTACGGTTTAAGGCTGGAGGGGGCGTTTGCTTGTGTTGCGGTGGTGGCAACACCCCGCTGAGAACCAGCGTGCCGCCATGGCGGCTTTTATGAACCTGCAGTACACCCCGTCAAATGAGGGAAACGATGAAGCAGATTGCGACGATCGGAGCTGCCGCGGCCATCAGTGCCGCCATGGCAGCCGCGACTTTGCCGGCGTGGGCGCAGCTTGGCGCGGCCACGCAGACCAGCCAGCAGACCGTGCAGGAGACCGAAGCCTCCCAGCGGCGTGTGGACCAACTCGATGAGCAGACGCAGAGCTTGCTCAACGATTACCGCGCCAACCTCAAACAGCTGGAACAGCTCAACCGCTACAACGCCTCCCAACAGCGGCAGGTGGAAGCGCAGCAGCGCGAACTGGAATCGCTGGAGGCCGATATTGCCAACATCGCCGGCCTGCAACGCTCGGTACAACCTCTGATGGACGACATGCTGGGAGCGCTGAAAACCTTGGTCGAGGCCGACCTGCCGTTTCAGCTGGAGGAGCGCAACGACCGCATCGCGCGCCTGCGCGGGTTGATGGAGGACCCCGATCAGTCGCCCGCGCAGCGCTATCGGCTGATCGTCGAGGCCTACCAGATCGAGAACGAATACGGCCGCACCATTGAGTCGTATCGCAGCGACGTGACGGTGGACGGCAATACCTTCGAGAACGTGGAGTTCCTGCGGGTGGGCCGCATCGCCCTCATCTTCAAGACCGACGACGACCAGGTGCTGAAGATCTTCGACGCCGATTCCCGCAGCTGGCAGGACCTGGACCGCAGTTTCCTCGACAGCGTGCGGACCGGTCTGCGCATGGCCAAGGAGCAGATCCCACCGGACCTGATGACGGTTCCGGTACCGGCGCCGCAAGCCGCCGCCAAGCAGGGCTGAGCCCGGATGAACACGGCAAGAACAATGGAACGCAAGATGAAAACCCTTCGTGTCTTCGGTGCCGCGATCATCGCCGGTACCCTCGCCCTGACTGCTCAGCCCGTGCTTGCGCAGGACAAGGCCCCCGCGATCACCTCGTTGGACGAGGCCCTGCGCGCGGTCCGTGAGGAGCGTCGCGCCGTCAGCAGCCAGAATCAGGAACGCGAGCGCCGCTTCGTCGCGCAGCGCAACGAGCAACAGGCCGAGCTCAATCGGATTCGCCAGGAGGTTACGGCCGCCGAGCGGGAGTCGACCCGACTGGAGCAGCTGCGCACCGACAATGAGCGCAAGCTCAACGAGCTGAAGACGCAGCTGGCTGATCGGCAGGGCGAGTTTGGTGAGCTGTTCGGCGCGGCGCGTGCCGCTGCTGCCGACCTCAACGAGCAGTTGAGCGAATCCCTGGTCTCGGCGCAATACCGGGGTCGCGGCGAACCGCTGACCAAGATCGCACAGTCACAGACGCTGCCCACCATCGAGCAGCTGGAGGGCCTGTGGTTCACCATGCTGCAGGAGGCCTCTGAACAGGCCAAGGTGGTCAAGTTCGATTCCGCCGTGATCGGTATCGACAACAAGCCGGCACAGCATTCGGTAACGCGAATCGGGCCGTTTGTGGCGTTCTCCGAAGGCGACTACCTCACGTATGACAACGGCAATCTGAAGTTCCTCGCCCGTCAGCCGGGCGGTGGTGCCAATGCGGCCGCCGAAGATGTCGAGAACTTCACCGGCGACGGCGTGGTGGCCGGCATGATCGACCCGTCGCTGGGCACCTTGCTTGGGCTGTCGGTGGAAACGCCCACGTTCGGCGAGCGTGTCGACCAGGGCGGCGGCATCGGCTACGCCATCATTGTGGTGGCCCTGTTCGGCATCCTGGTGGCGATCTACAAGTGGGTGACCTTGAGCATCACTGCAGCCAAGGTGCGGGCGCAGATGAAGTCCGATTCGCCGTCCGACAGCAATCCGCTGGGGCGCGTGATGATGGCCTACGAGTCCAACAAAGGCGCCGATATCGAGACCCTGCAGCTGAAGCTGGATGATGCCGTGCTGAAGGAGCTGCCGCGACTGGAGTCGGGGTTGACCATCGTCAAGGTGCTGGCTGCAGTAGCGCCACTGATGGGGCTGCTTGGGACCGTGATCGGCATGATCGTCACCTTCCAGGCAATCACCCTGTTTGGTACCGGCGATCCGAAGTTGATGGCCGGCGGTATTTCGCAGGCGCTGGTCACCACCGTGCAGGGCCTGGTGGCCGCCATCCCGCTGCTGCTGCTGCACACCTTTGCGGCCAGTGCGCAGCGCCGGGTGGCGCAGGTGCTGGAAGAGCAGTCCGCCGGCATGGTGGCCGAGTACGCCGAACGGGGTGGTCACTGATCGCCCCGACGCACCGCGACTGAAGAGAATTTGGAATGCTCCAGTATCTGAGTCCCGCGTTCATCGCCAAGTCGATCGGCGAGTTCCTGCAGGCCGGTGGCCCGGTGGTGGTGGCCTTGTTGGTGGCCACCTTCGTGTTGTGGACCTTGATCATCGAACGGTTGATCTACTTCGCCACCACCCAACGCCGGCTCGCCCAGGACAAGCAGCAGCGCTGGGCGGCGCGGCCGGACCACAGCTCCTGGGCCGCGCATGCTGTGCGTGAGCGGCTGATTTCCGAGCAGCGTTTGTCCAATGAGCAGTTCATGCCGGTGATTCGGGTGCTGATTCTGGTGACGCCGCTGTTGGGCTTGCTGGGGACGGTCACCGGCATGATCGAGGTGTTCCAGGTGATCACCTCCACCGGGGCCTCCAATGCCCGGCTGATGGCCTCGGGCATCTCCAAAGCCACGGTGCCCACCATGACCGGGCTGGCGATTTCGTTGTCGGGGCTGTTCCTCATCAACATCCTGGACCGTCGGGTATCGCGCAGCCTGGCCGCTTTGGCGGACAGCCTGGATATCCATGTCCAACCCAAGGCCGCGACGACCGGCCGCGAGGCATAACCGACCATGGCACGTGCACGTCGAGTCACCAGTCAGCAGGAAGATGCCGAGGTCAACATCACCCCGCTGCTGGATATTGTTTTCATCCTGCTGATCTTCTTCATCGTCACCGCCACCTTCCTGCAGGAGGAAGGCATCGGCCTGACCAGTCCGGAGGAAAACCCCCCGGAGCAGCAGACCAAGCCACCGCCGACCTTGACCCTGTCGGTGCAGGCGGACGGCTTTGTGCGGGTCGACAACATTCGTCTGATCGATCCGCGTTCGGTGAAGCTGGTGGTGGAAGAGTTCACCGCGCGTGAGCCGCGCGGCGTGGTGCTGGTGAGTGCGGCGCCGCTGGCCAAGGCGGCCATCACCGTGCTGGTGCTCGACGAGACGCGCCAGGCCGGCGTGGAGCCTGCTGTGGCCTTGCAGAAGGCGCAGTGAGCGCGCAGCCATCGAACGACGAATTAAGGATTAGGCGCAAATGCTGAAACGATCAAAGAGGGTGACCCAGAGCAGTAACGAAGAGGACGTGAACGTCACGCCCCTGCTCGACATCGTCTTCATCATGCTCATCTTCTTCATCGTGACCGCCACCTTCATCAAGGAGCCCGGCGTGAAAGTGGAGCGGCCGGACGCGGTCTCGGCCCAGGACCAGAAGCTGGTGTCGATCCTTGTGGCCATCACCAACAACAACGAGATCTGGATCAATCGAGAGCAGGTGCCGCTGGAGAGCGTCCGCGCGACCGTTGAGCGCCTGCGTCGGGAAAATCCCCGCGGCAGTGCGGTGCTGCAGACCGATGGCTCTGCGCACACCCGCTACATGATTGAGGTGCTGCAGGCGATCCGCGCTGCTGGCGTTTCTGAAACGGTGGCTGTGTCCACCAAGCCGCGCTGAGGAGAACGCCATGAACGTGTTTGGCCGTTTTGCCTCGGGCTTGCCGGGCGCCGCCATCGTCACCACCATCCTGTTCCTGATCCTGGCGGCAATGATCAGCCAGCGTCAGGACATCGAACTCAGCGAAGATCGCTCGGTGGATATCAACGTCACGCGTCAGCTGCAGGACACCTCGGTGCAGGCGCAGCAGGAGTTTCAGCGCCCGGTGCTGGATCAGCCGCCGCCGCCACCGCCATCGGTGACCGATGCCTCGTTCCGGCCCAGTGTTTCCGCCACCATCGGCGAGGTGCCGGACTTCTCGCAGGCGGAGCTTGAGATCGGCACCGGCTTCAACCCGGACCGCGATGCCCAGCCCATGGTGCGCATTCCGCCGCGCTACCCGGATATGTGCCAGTCCCGTGCCAAGGCACTGGAGGCCGTGGTGGTGGAGTTTGACGTGACGCCGGAGGGCGCCGTGGTCAACACCCGAGTGGTGAACGCGACCAACGCCTGCTTTGAACGCGCCGCCTTGCGAGCGGTCGAGCGCTGGAAGTACCAGCCCAAGATCGTCGACAACCAGGCCCAGCCGCGCTTCGGCGTGCGCACCCAGATCACGTTCCAGCTCGGCGAATGACGAGGATGGAACCGATGACCGGCATGACCATGCGTAAGAATCGATTCATCGCCAGTGCGCTGGCACTTCTGGTGGGCGCGGCCTTAGTGGCCTTGCCACCGCAGTCTTGGGCCCAGGAAGGGGAACAACAGGAGCCAGAGCGTGAGCAGGTGGAATCGCTCAACCCCATCGTTGCGCGCGACCTGCTGACCGCTTACGAGTTATTGCAGGAAGAGAAGTTCCGCGAGGGCTTGGCGGTGCTCGACAAGCTGATGGCCGAGCGTGGCGCCAACATGAAGCCATTTGACCTTGCCTCGGTGCTGCAGATCCGCGGCTCCGCACGGGTCAATCTGGACCAGTTCAAGGGGGCCATTGCCGACTTCAAGAAGGCCTACAGCCTCAAGGCACTTCCGGCGGCCCAGAACCTGCAGCTGCTGTTCAACATCGCCCAGCTGGAGTTCCAGGCCGAGAATTACAAGGCCGCCATCACCCATCTCGAGGCCTGGCTGCGGGAGGCCGAAAGCCCAGACGCCAATGCCCATTACCTGCTGGCGGCCGCCTACTTTTACGAGAAGAACTTCCGCGCGGCGCGCGCCCCGATTGAGCGGGCCATCAGCCTTGCCGACAGCCCGCGCAAGCAGTACTACGACCTCGCCAATATCGTCTACGCCGAACAGAATCTGGTGACGCCACGCATCCAGCTGCTCGAACGCATCATCGAGAACTGGCCGAGCGATGCCAGCTACTGGAAGCAGCTGGTGGGGCTGTTCATGGAGCAGGACCGTCGCAAGGAAGCCTTTGTGACGCTGGAGGTGGGCTATCGCAGTGGCGTGATCACCGACGAGGCCGATATCGCCGCGCTGGCACAGTTCTACTCGGTGTTCAACAACCCGCATCGCGGGGCGAACATGCTGGAAAAGGAGATGGCCGACGGTCGGGTGGAAAAGACCGTGGAGAACCTCGAACTGTTGTCGCAATTGTGGAGCCAGGCACGCGAGCACAAGAAGGCAATTCCGGTGCTGCGTGAAGCCGCCCGCATGTCCGACACCGGCATGCTGTCGTATCGCCTTGGTCAGACGCTGTTGGCGGACGAGCAGAACGAGGCAGCGGAGGTGGCACTGGAGGCGGCCATCAACAAGGGCGGGCTGACGGACTCCGCCACCCCGGATGCCTGGATGCTGCTGGGTACCGCCCGCTTCAATCAGGCCGGGCCGGGGAACAAGGCGAAGCGGATGGATGCCGACGAAGCGTTCCGCAATGCGCAGCGCTACAACGCCACCCGCAAGCGGGCCGGCGAATGGCGCCAGTACATCGCGGCCATCAACAGCACTGAGGCGCGCCAGGCCGCGCTGGAAGCCCAGCAGAAGGCAGAGCTGGCAGAGGCCGCGCGTGAGCGCGAGTTGTCGGCCTGCCGTGCTCAACAGATCTCCGGTGGCGAGATCACCGACGAATGTATCGAGTTACTTGAGCGCCAGGAGCAGGGGGCCATGGAGGCCACGGACTCCGGCGACATAGAAGAAGAAGCGGCTGAAGACGCTTCCTGAGTGGTACCGATTGGCAGCCCTGCTCAGGGACGAGCGGGGCTGTTCCTGTCGGACATGTGCTCCGCGGTGCGGCTGACGTCCGTCGGCAGCTCTTCCGCCGCGGCACCGGTACGAACCCTGGGCACGAAGGGCTGCGGATGACGCGGCACCCGGTCGTAGCGCCGAATGCGGTAGATCGCGAACACGCCAAGTAGCAGGCAGGGCCAGGAAAAAAAGCCCAGCAGTGCGGCGGGTCCGGCCGCCTCCATGAAAACCCCAGCGGCCGCCGGCCCGAGTGCTGCGCCTACCCCGTATACCAGTAGCAACCCCGATGAGGCTTCGAGGATGGCCTCGCGCGGCACGAAGTCGATGAGGTGCGCCACGCTGATGGAGTACAGCGAGAAAGCACCTGCGCCGAACACCATCATCGCGCCCAGCAAGGCGGGCCCCGGATGGGCCGCAAAAATGGCGATGGCCGTGACGCCAGCCGTGACCAGGCTGATCAGTGCGATCACGCGGCGTCGATCCTCATGGTCTGACCAGTAGCCCAGCGGCCACTGCAAGGCAGCGCCGCCGAGGATGGTGAGACTCATCAGTGCCGCCACGCCGCCAGCGGCATAGCCCACTTGCTGGGCCAGCACCGGGCCCATGCCCCAGAATGCGCCCAGGACCAGCCCCGAAACAAAGGCGCCCATCACACCGATGGGCGCGCAGCGGTAGAGCACCGACAGCCCCAATCGCGGTGCCGGAACCGGATCGGGTTGCCGCGTGCGCGTGAGGGTGACCGGCACCAGTGCCGCGGAGAACAGGATCGATACCAGGGCGAACAGCACCAGCGTTTCGGCCGCCTGATAAAGAATCAGCGCCTGTCCGCCGGCCAGGGCGAGCAGATTGAGCACCATGTAGAGCGCAAACAGTCGACCGCGCTGCTCGACGCTGGCTTGGGTGTTGAGCCAGCTTTCGATGACGGTGTAAAGGCCGACCAGGCAGATGCCGGTGAGCACCCGCCCAAGCGCCCAGGCCCAGGGGTTGATCCACAGCCCGTGGATGATGGCGATGATCGATGCGGCAGACGCGAACATTGAGAATGCCCGGATATGTCCGATGCGTTCAATCAGCCCGGGCGCCCAAAGGGTGCCGATGAAGAAGCCGACGAAGTAGGCCGACATCACCAGGCCCAGGGTGATGCTGCCGAAGCCGGCCTCATCCCCGCGCAGCGCCAGCAGGGTGCCCAGCAGGCCACTCCCGGCCAACAGCAGCACCGCCCCCAGCAACAGTGCAGAGACGCTGGCGGCGGTGCGCATCATGGCAAGGCCCTAGAAGTAATAGCCGATGTTGATGTTGAAGCGGGTTTGGGTACCGCCGTTGCCGGCCAGGCTACCGCCGATGAACGGTTGGTTCTCGGCGGTGATGAGGTCGACATAGGTGAACAGCCCGCCCGCCGCGATGGAGACACCGAGTACGTTCATGAAGGTGTCCTGCAACCCGCCCGCCTTGGCCGACATCAGGCTGTAGTCGTTGTAGAAGGTCAGCTGCGTGATGGGGCCGATCTGCACCGGCAGCGCGTAGGCGAGGTTGGCGGTATAGAGGGTGGCGCTGGCGGGGATGGTGTCGAAGAAGGCGTATGCGCCCACCACCAGGGCATCGCCGCCGGCATCCAGGTCGTAGTCGTAGCGCGTGGCCTGCAACATCAGGTTCCAGCGTCGCAGATCAAGATTGGCATGGGCGGCATAGGCGAGGGTGCGGCCGACGTCGTCATTGGCGTCATACAGCTGGCCACTGAGAGCGGACAGGCCGACGTCCGCCGTCAGCGCCCCCACGGTCGGTTTCCAGGCCATTCGTCCGGCCAGGGTGTTGCCCTCGGCGATCCCGCTCGTAGGTGCGTCGAAGATGCCTTCGCCCGGCTGGCGGATACCCACCACGTCATAGGAATAGCGCTCCGAGCGGTCGCTCACATAGCCATCGATGCCGCCCTGCTCGTCATTCTTGAAAAAGCCGATCTGGATGTCGAACGTGCCAAGCTGACCGAGCAGCACGGCACCGGTGTCGTAGTCATCCTCCAGCCCGACGTAGTAGGTGGTATCGAAGAAGTAGGAGTGTGAGTTGTACGGCTGGTTGCCAAACGGCACCCGGGTGATGCCGAGCTGTCCCTGCCAGTGCTCGCTGAAGTCGTAGCCGACCCAGGCGTGATGAATCACTTGCATGTACTGGTAGTAACGCCACTCTGCGGACAGCTTCACTTCGCCGACCGTGCCATCCAGGTTGAGGCGGAAAGTGTCGAAGTCGAAGTCGCCACCACGCTCGCGGTTATCCGGGTCATAGTCTTCAACGCTGTACTGCACACGCACGGCGCCGCCGACTTTGATGCCCTCGCCGTCGTCGGCTCGGGCGAATGGCGCGCTGAGCAAGGCCAGCACGATGACAGCACGCCCCGCGTGCCGCGTCAGTTTTTGCAACATGATGGTCTCCCTTGGCCGTTGTCGTCAGTCGATGCGCGGATGGTCAATATCACCGAAGGTCTGCTTCGGCGCATCGGCCTCGCGGTCGCGGACCGTTGGCGTAATTGGTTCGTGTCGGAAGGCTTTCAGCAGTGACACGCACATCAGCAGCATCACCACCGAGAACAGCAGACCGGTGGCGATTGATGCGGTCTGCAGCGCCCCGAGACCGCCTGTGACCAGCAGTACGCCGGCGACCACCCCTTCCAGCAGGGCCCAGAACACACGCTGCACGCGCGGCGGATCGAGCTCGCCACCCGAGGTCAGCATGTCGATCACCAGACTGCCGGAGTCCGACGAGGTGACGAAGAACGTCACCACCACCACGGTAGCCACCGTGGCCGTCAGCGTGGCGAGGGGCAGTCGGTCCAGTGTCACATACAGGGCGGTGGTGAGGTCGTCCTGCACCGCTGCGGCAATACCGCCGCCGTTGAACAGCTCCAGATTGAGCGCAGTGCCGCCAAACACCGACAACCACAGGAAGGTGACCAAGGTCGGCACGAACAGCACGCCCAGCGCAAACTCGCGAATGGTACGGCCACGCGACACCCGCGCGATGAACATGCCCACGAACGGGGCCCAGGCGATCCACCAGCCCCAGTAAAAAATGGTCCAGCTGCCGGCCCAGCCGGTGCCGCCGATGGTGTCGGTCCAGAAGCTCATCAGCACCAGGTTGTGCAGATAGCGACCTGTGGTTTCGACGAAAGTGTTGAGTATGAAGATGGTGGGACCAATCGCCAGCAGTAGCAGCAGTAGCCCGGCACCCAGCCAGATGTTCAGCTCCGACAGGAACTTCACCCCCTTGTTGAGGCCGGCCACGACCGATGCCGTGGCGATCAGGGTGATGACGGCGATCAGGCCAAGCTGGATTGGTAGCGTTTGCGGGATGTCGAGCAGATAGGCGAGACCGGCATTCACCTGTTTCACCCCCAAGCCCAGCGAAGTGGCAACGCCGAACAGCGTGCCGAATACGGCGATGATGTCGATGATGTGCCCGGGCCATCCGTAGATGCGATCACCGAGCAGCGGATAGAACGCTGAACGGATCGACAAGGGCAGCTTGTGGCGATAAGCAAAGTAGGCCAGCGACAGGCCGACAATCACGTAGATCGCCCAGGCGTGCAGGCCCCAGTGAAAGAAGGTGGTGCGCATCGCTACTTCGGCGGCACGGCCGGTTTCGCCAGTGGCGCCGAAGGGCGGTGTCACGTAGTGGTACATCGGCTCCGCCACGCTCCAGAACAGCAGGCCGATTCCCATGCCCGCCGAGAACAGCATGGCGAACCAGGAAAAGTAGCCGTACTCGGGCTTTTCGTGGGGGTCACCCAGCCGCACATCACCGTAGCGCGACAGCAGCAACCACAGCACGAAGCCGACGAACAGACTGGTCGCCAGAATGTAGTACCAGCCGAGGTATTGGGTGATCCCACCCTGGATGGCGCTGAACAGCGCTTCGGCACGCTCGGTGAACACACTGCCGAAGATGACAAAGATCAGGACGGTCAGCGCCGCCGTAACGAAAACCGGTGGACTGACCCGGGGGAACGGGCCTACGCGGCTGATCGGAATGGTGGACGGTTGGGCGTCGGCCATCGAAGTCTCCTCATGTTGTGGAAACCGACGGGCAACACTTCACGGCAACGGCGCACCCGCCAATTTCTTGTGGGTGGCTGAGGGTAACAGCCTGGGGCGGGGGTGTCCCCCCGCGAGCCGCTGTTGGCAGTGACGGTCAGTCGCGGAAGCGACGCGTCAGATCACCGTAAGCATCGATACGGCGATCGCGCAGGAACGGCCACCAGCGACGCACGTTCTCGCTGCGAGCAAGGTCAATATCCGCGACCAATACATCGGGCTGATCGCCCAGTTGCGCCAGCAGCTCGCCTTGCGGTCCGGCGACGAAGCTGCTGCCCCAGAAGCGGCTGCCCGGCCACTGCCCGCTGGGATCAGCCTCAAAACCGACCCGGTTGCAGACCAGCACCGGCAGGCCGTTGGCGACGGCGTGACTGCGCTGGATGGTGATCCAGGCGTCGCGCTGGCGCGCTTGCTCGTCGGCGTCATCGTCGGGGTTCCAGCCGATCGCGGTGGGGTAGAGCAGCAGGTCGGCCCCGGCCAGCGCCATCAGTCGGGCGGCTTCCGGATACCACTGGTCCCAGCACACCAGCAGGCCCAGTCGTCCCACCGAGGTGTCGATGGGCGTGAAACCAAGATCGCCAGGGGTGAAATAGAACTTTTCGTAGTAGCCGGGATCGTCGGGGATGTGCATCTTGCGATAGCAGCCCGCCAACGTGCCATCTCGCTCTAGCACCACCGCAGTGTTGTGATACAGCCCGGGTGCGCGGCGCTCGAACAGTGAGCCGACGATGACAATCCCCAAGGATTTCGCCAGCTTGCCCAGCCAGGCGGTGGACGGCCCGGGAATCGGCTCGGCGAGATCGAACAGGTCGGTGTCTTCGTGCTGGCAAAAATACAGCGAGGTGTGCAGCTCCTGCAGCATCACCAGCTGCGCGCCGCCGGCGGCGGCCGCACGAATGCCTTCTTCCGAGGCCTTTTGGTTGAAGCGGGCATCGTCGGTACAGGGTTGCTGGACCAGGCCGACGCGGAGGGTCTTGCGGGCGCTTTTCATGTCAGGCACTCGGGGCGGACGGAATCTGCATGGTGACGCAGTGCAGGCTGCCGTACTGGTGAATGAGGGCGACGCAGTCCACGCCGACGATGTCGCGGCCGGGGAAGGCCGGCGCCAGGGCCGCCAGCGCTGCCGCGTCGCGTTCGGCGTCATCGTAGGTGGGAACCAGCACCGCCCCGTTGAGGATGAGGAAGTTGGCATACCCGGCCGGCAGGCGGCGACCGTCCTCATCGACGATGGCGGGTGCCATCGGCAGCGGAATCAGGCGGTAAGGCAGGCCATTGGCCTGTTTGAATGCACGCAGTTCGGCGGCCATCGCGGCCAGATCTTCATGGTGCGGGTCGTTGATGTCCTCACAAGCCTGGTAGGCGATGGTCTGCGGGTCGCAGAAGCGCGCCAGGGTGTCGATGTGGCCATCGGTATCATCGCCGAGCAGGTCGCCGTGCTTCAGCCACAGAATCCGGTTGAGACCAAACCAGTGGGCCAGCTTCTGCTCGATCACGTTGCGGCTGAGCTTGGGGTTGCGGGTGGGGGCGAGCAGGCAGCGCTCGGTGGTCATCATGGTGCCCTGGCCGTCGGACTCGATGCCGCCGCCTTCGAGCACGAAGTCCAGCGATTCCACGGCTGCAGGCAGGACGCCGGCCGCCGCCAGCTGGCGGGTGACGGTGTTGTCGAGCCGGGCGTCGAACTTGCCGCCCCAGCCGTTGAAGGTGAAATCCAGATGCACCCGTTGTCCGTCGCGCCATACGGTGATGGGGCCGTGATCGCGTGCCCAGACATCGTTGGCCTGCACGGCCACTAGCTGTAGCCGCTCAGCGGGCACGCCAGCCGCCAGCAGCCGCGCGCGCACACCCTCGATATCCCCCGGCACTGCAATCAACAGCGGCTGGTAGCGCGTGATGGCGCTCGCCAGCGCCACGAAGCAGGCCTCGACACGTGCAAACCAGCGGGCGAAGTCACCGTCGGCACGCGGCCAGGTCAGCTGAATGCAGCACTGGGGCGCCCATTCGGCGGGCAGGATCACATTCATCCGGTGGCTCTCGTGGCCCGTATGGGGCCGTCAGCGGTCAGGGGGACGCGGCGCGCAGTGCTTCGACATTGCGCAGCGGCTTTGGCGCGCCTTTTATCACAGCGTCGATGACACGGTCGTTCTCGAAGAACACCGAGTAGCCATCGTAATCCCAGCGGGTGATCGGTGGCCGCTTCGGATGGCCGCCGCCGACCGGCGGATACTTGCGCAGGGGCTCGCCGAGCCGTGATGCCACGGTGGCCATGCTGAGCCCACGCTCGGGCAGTTGGCCGCGTAGGCCTTCGGCACGATCGGCTGCGGGCGGCAGGGTCAGCACCTCGGCAAACGCCGGCCCACTGAGGGCGGCGGAGAGCAGAACGGTCACCAGCAGGCGCATGGAACAGCTCCAGAGCGAGTTCTGCCCGATGATAGCAGCGCCATCACGGCTTCGGCTGGGTCTTGGCCGGGGTCGCATCGACCAGCAGTGAGGGATCGAAGCGCAGTGCGTTCCAGTTGGCCCGCCAGCATAGATGGGGGCCGGTGGCGCGGCCGGTCATGCCTACCAGGCCAATCACGTCGCCCTGTTCGACCCGGTCACCCACCTTCACGTCCAACCGCGACAGATGCAGATAGGTGGTGGAAATACCCAGGCCGTGGTCGAGAATGATGGTGCCGCCGGTGTAGTAGAGATCCGGGTCCGCCATGGTGACCACGCCGCCGCCACTGGCAAGGATGGGTGTGCCTTGGGGCGCGGCAATGTCGACGCCGAAATGCGGCTGACGCGGCACTCCGTTGAGGATCCGTTTGGCGCCATACTCGCCAGAAATGCGCCCCTGTACGGGCCAGATGAAGCCCTCGGGAAAATCCCGCTGCGGCCGCTGCGGCGCACGTGCTTTGCCGACCTCGCGGTTGTCGCGGGCAATACGTTCGAGCACCGACTGCGGCGGGGTGACCATGTTGCCGGGGAGCCCGTTGATACGGCTCTCCGGATACCGCCGTGCCGTCACAGGGTACTCGTGGCGGCTGCGACGGCCGTCCGGGCCAATCACCGTCAGGACCGCGGCGAGTGGCGCCTCGTACTCCAGACCAAAAGCGAAATGACCTTGGGAGTCCACCACCACCGGCTTACCGTCGATCTTGACGGCGCTGCCAGGCGCGACCGTGCCGGTGACAAAGCCCCCCTGTGTCCAGCGGCCATCCACTTCCAGCGCCTGGCTGGCGCAGGCCACCAGTAGCAGTATCAATGCGGGCAGCCGACGCATCATCCGCGTAGCTCCCGCAAGCGCTCGATGGCCTCGGCCAGTGGCAGGGTGTCCTGACGCTCTTCGCCGCGATAACGCAGCGTGACGGTGCGCTCCTCGGCCTCCTTACGCCCTACCACCACGATCACGGGAATCTTCTGCATGGCCAGTTCGCGGATCTTCTTGTTGATCTTTTCGTTACTCAGATCATGACCCGCGCGCACGCCAGCGGCGGTCAGTGCGGTACTGACCTCGCGGGCGTAGTTGTCGGCGTCCGAAACGATCGGCGCCACCACCGCCTGCAGCGGGCTCAACCAGAACGGCAGGGCCCCCGCATGATGTTCGATGAGGATGCCAGTGAAGCGCTCCAGCGAGCCAAAGATGGCCCGGTGCAGCATCACCGGCGTGTGGCGGTTACCGTCCTCGCCGATGTACTCGGCATCGAGTCGACCCGGCAGGTTGAAGTCCACCTGCAGCGTGCCGCACTGCCAGTCTCGGCCGATGGCATCACGCAGCACGAACTCCAGCTTGGGGCCGTAGAACGCCCCTTCGCCCGGGAACAGGGTGTATTCGATCCCCATGGAGGTCAGCGCGTCGGCCAGCGCCTGCTCGGCGCGATCCCAGAGGTCGTCGGAACCGATGCGCTTTTCCGGGCGCGTCGACAACTTGATGCGGACGTCGGTAAAGCCGAACTGGGTATAGATATCGAGGATCAGCCGGCAGACTTCGACGGACTCGGCCTGCAGCTGTTCCGGTGCACAGAATACGTGGGCATCGTCCTGGGTGAAGCTACGCACGCGCAGCAGCCCATGCAGGGCGCCGGAGGGTTCGAAGCGGTGCACCTTGCCGAACTCCGCCAGCCGCAGCGGCAGGTCGCGGTAGGAACGGATGCCCTGGTTGAACACCTGTACATGGCCTGGGCAGTTCATCGGCTTGAGGCAGAGCGTACGGTCTTCGTCGCGCTCGGTGGCGAACATGTTCTCGCCATAGTTCTGCCAGTGGCCGGAGGTTTCCCAGAACGCCTTGTCCATCATGTCCGGCGTATTGATTTCCTGGTAGCCAGCGGCCTGCTGTCGCTCGCGCATGAAGCCAATCAGCGTCTGGAACAGGGTCCAGCCCTTGGGGTGCCAGAACACCGAGCCGGGCGCCTCTTCCTGGAGATGGAACAGGTCCAGCTGGCGACCCAGCCTGCGATGGTCGCGCTTCTCGGCCTCCTCCAGCATGCGCAGGTGGGCCTTGAGCTCGTCGTCGCTGGCAAAGGCCAGACCGTAGATGCGCTGCAGCTGCGCGTTGTTGCGATCCCCGCGCCAGTAGGCGCCGGACACCTTGGTCAGCTTGAAGGCAGTGCCCAGTCGGCCGGTGGAGGGCAGGTGCGGACCCAGGCACATGTCCAGCCAGCCATCACCCTGCTTGTAGATGCTGATCGCTTCGTCGGCAGCGATCCCTTCGGTGACCCACTCGGCCTTGAACTGCTCACCGCTGTTGCGGAAGAACGAGATCACCTTCTCGCGCGGCCAGACCTCGCGGGTGATGGGCAGATCGCGCTTGACGATGTCGCGCATGCGCTGCTCGATCTTGGCGAGGTCGTCTTCGGTGAAGGGCTCGGTACGGGCAAAGTCGTAATAGAACCCGTACTCGGTGGCGGGACCGAAGGTGATCTGGGTGCCCGGGTACAGCTCCTGCACCGCCTGCGCCATGACATGCGCGGCATCGTGGCGGATCACCTCAGCCGCTTCCGGCTGATTGCGGGTGACGATGCTGATCCGCGCGTCGTGATCGATGGGACGGGTGAGGTCCCAGAGGTCGCCATTGACGTTGACGACGACCGCTTTCTTGGCGAGTCCGGGCGAAATGCCCTGGGCAATCTCGAGGCCCGTCACCGGCGCGTCAAAGGATTTGACATTGCCGTCCGGGAAGGTGATCTGGATGCTCATGCGCGGGTCTGCGTGGATCGGGCCGGCGGCCCGTGGAAAACGCAAAGTATACCGGCGCGCTCACTCCGGGCGTTCTTCCTCCACGCCCAGGGCGCTGGCATCAACGCTGCCATCGAGCGGCGGCAGAGCAAGCGGTTCCGGAGGTTCGGGTGCGCCGCGATGCCCATTCCCGCCTTCCGGGGCATCGGGATCGGCTTCCGGCGCATCCGGGCTGAGATCGTCGCCATCCCCGGCGGGGTCTTCGCCGAGCGCCGTCGTGCCGTCGCTGCCGGGGGCGGCGTCCGGCAGCGGGAGCTCCTCCTCGCTGCGCTCGATGCCAACGTGATAGGCCGCAAACCCTGGGATCACCGATTGGTTCAGCGCCATGCCCAGCACGCGCCCGGGGAACGGCGCACGGATCTCGGCGCGCCGGTTGGTAATGGGGTCGGTGACCTCGCCTAGCAGCTGATCCTTGACCACACGGGCCCCTAACGGCACCACGCTGGTGAGAATGCCGCCGTCGTTCACGCGCAGCCATACCGACTCGTAGTAGATCGGCTGCGGTTCGCCCCACAGCCGGAAGCGCGGCACCATCTGCAGGTGATTGAGCAGGCTGCGCAGGGCGCGCACGCCGTGGTCGACCTCCTCGCTCTGGAACCGCATCGGCTCGCCGGCTTCCAGGGTGATGGCGGGAATGCCGATGTCGGTGGCGGCGCGCCGTAGCGAACCTACCGGCCCTTCGCTGTTGAGCACTGCGGTGGCGCCGAAGCCCTGCGTGAGGTGCACCACCGACTCGATACCAAGATCGCCGCGCACTTGCGGCAGGTTGGTGCGGTGGAAGGAGCCGGTGTGCAGATCCACCAGGGCATCGCAGCGGCGGATGATGTCGTTGAACAGCGAATAAGCGATGCGGGCAGCGGCGCTGCCGCGCGGGTGGCCCGGGAAATGCCGGTTGAGGTCGCGACGATCGGGCAGGTAGCGCGAACCCTGGCGATAGCCCTGCAGGTTGACGATGGGAACGCCGATCACGGTGCCGGAGAGGTCGTCCGGCTTCACGCCATAGAGCACCCGGCGCACCATCTCGATGCCATTGACCTCATCGCCATGGACGGCGGCGGTCAGGCACAGCACGGGGCCGGGCCGCAGCCCGTGGGCTACCAGCACCGGCGTTGGCTCGGCCAGGCCGGTGAAGGAATCGCTGGCGTACCAGGACAGGCGCCGTCGGTTGCCCGGCTCGACCTCGCTGTCCAGCAGTTTGAAGGCGGAAACCGGGGTGGGGGTGGGGGTCGGCGGGATTGCGCTGGGACCGGCCTCCGCCTCGGTTTCGGGTGGAGAACGCTCGCCGCCAGCTGCTGGGGCGGGCGCTGGCCGGTCTGGCGCCACGTCGGCGGCATCGGGGGGCGCTTGGGGCGGCGGCGTGGGGGTGGCCGCGGGCGACGTGGTCGGCGCCGGGGTGGGGGCGGGGCCCACTGAGGCCGGCGTCGGCGTCGCCTCTACGGACTCGACCGCCACCGGAATCCGCTCGGGCAGCGGTGTCGGAATCGGGCTCGGACTCGGTCTCGGCGCAGGCAGCACCTTCGCTGGGGCCGGTGTCGGTCCCGCATCCGGGGGCGGCGTCGGGGCATCCGACACCACCGGTGATGGGGTTGTGGCGACCGCGCTGGGCGGTGTCGCTACCCGTTCGTTGACGGACTCGGAGGCCTGTGCCGGCCACGTCAGGCACAGCAGCAAAAAGGGAACGGCGGCGCGGATCGGCATGGGCGGCATCATACCGATGATGACCGCGTATTCGCGGCAACGGTTCCCCACGCCGACAGGCCTGATGGCTGTGGTCTAATGCCGGTCATGCGCAATCCCTATGAGCTGTTTGCCGGGCTCCGCTATACCCGGGCCAAGCGGCGCAACCACTTCATTTCGTTTATCTCTGCGGCGTCCATGCTGGGGATCGCCATCGGCGTGACCGCCCTGATCACCGTGTTGTCCGTGATGAACGGCTTCGAGCGTGAATTGCGGGTACGCATTCTGGGCATGGCCTCGCATGCCACCATCTCGGCGGTCGATGGTCAGCTCAACGCCTGGCCGGATGCCGCCGCACTGGCCGAGACCCACCCGGAAGTGGCGGGCGTGGCGCCCTATATCGAGGGCGAGGGCATGTTGCGGGTGCGCAACGAGCTCAGCGGCACCCTCCTGCGCGGCGTGTTGCCGGCACGCGAGCCGCAGGTCTCCGACATTGCCGACAAGATCCAGGAGGGCGACTTCGCAGCGCTGCAGCCCGGGGCCTATCGGATGCTGATCGGTCGCGAGTTGGCCCAGGCGCTCGGCGTTGGTGTCGGCGACACCGTCGACCTGATGATTCCGCAGGCATCGGTCACGCCCGCCGGGCTGCTGCCACGGTTCCGCCGCTTCACCGTGGGGGGCATCTTCCGGGTCGGCATGTACGAGTTCGACCGCGGCATGGTGTTTATTCACCTGGAAGACGCTCAGGCGCTGCTGCGGATGGAACAGCGCGTGACCGGCGTGCGGCTGAAGCTGGACGATCTATTCCAGGCGCCGCGTGTCTCGCGCGAACTGGCCGGCGATCTGCCCGGGGTGTATTACGTCAGCGACTGGACCCGCCAGCACGCCAACTTCTTCCGTGCGGTGGCCACCGAGAAGATGGTGATGTTCATCATCCTGTCGTTGATCGTCGGGGTGGCGGCGTTCAACATCGTCAGCACGCTGGTGATGGTGGTACAGGACAAACAGGCCGACATCGCCATCCTGCGCACGCTTGGCGCCAGTCCGCGATCCGTGATGGCCATCTTCATGGTGCAAGGCGCCCTGATTGGCATCTTCGGCACCTTGCTGGGTGTCGGCGGCGGGGTGGCGCTGGCGCTCAATGTCGAGCGCATCGTGCCGTTTCTGGAGCTGCTGATGGGGCAGCCGGTGCTATCGCCCGACGTTTATTACATCTCCGACCTGCCGTCGGAGCTGAAGCAGTCTGATGTGGTGCGCATTGCCCTGCTGTCGCTGAGCCTGGGTCTGCTGTCGACCCTCTACCCGGCCTGGCGCGCCTCCCGCGTGCAGCCCGCCGAAGCGTTGCGCTACGAGTGATGACCATGGACGACATCATTCTCGATGCCCGCGGGCTGACCAAGGTGTTCGATGACGGGCGCCTCAACCTCAAGGTGCTCGACGGGGTGGACCTCACCATCCGGCGTGGCGAGCGCATCGCCATCGTCGGTGCCAGCGGGGCTGGCAAGTCGACGCTGCTGCACTGTCTCGGTGGCCTCGACACGCTCAGCCAGGGCGAGGTGCGGGTGGCCGGGGAAGCCATGCACCGGCTCAGCGATGCGCAGCGTGGTGCCCTGCGCAACCGCCGCCTGGGCTTCGTCTATCAGTTTCACCACCTGCTGCCCGAATTCACCGCGCTGGAGAACGTGGCGCTACCCCTACTGATCCGCCGGCGCCCGGTGGCGGAGGCCGAAGCCGCCGCTGCCGAGCTGCTGTCCCGCGTCGGTTTGGCTGAGCGACTCCGTCACAAGCCGGGCGAGCTGTCCGGTGGCGAACGCCAGCGCGCCGCGGTGGCGCGGGCGCTGGTGACCCGCCCGGATTGCGTGCTCGCTGACGAGCCCACCGGCAATCTCGACAGCCGCACGGCAGAGGCCGTGTTTGATCAGATGCTCGCCTTGAATGCCGAGCTGGGAACCGCCCTGGTCGTGGTCACCCACGATCTGCGGCTGGCCGCACGCATGGATCGCGTCCTCCGGCTGGATGCCGGGTTGTTGGCGCCGACCCAGCTCTAGACGGGCCCCATGTTCTTCCTGCGCGTCGCGGCCTTCTCGCTGGGCTGCGGCGCTGTGTTGCTGTGGCCGGCCGCGCCTGCGCTGTGGTGGGGCCTAGCGCCCTTGCTGCTGGCGCTGTGGCGGCCGGCGCGTGGCGCCATGTTGCTGTTGATCGCCGGTGCCCTGTGGACCGAGTGGGCGATGCAACAGCGTTTGGCGGATCGCTGGCCGGTTGCGCGACACGGCGAGCAGGTGACCGTGCGCGCAGTGTTGGCTGACCTGCCGCAACGACAGCCGGCGGCCGATGGCACGGCTGTCTGGCGCCTGAGCCTGGCGCCCGACGCCGAGGCACGGGCGCAGGGGCTGCCGTCACGCATACGCACCAGTTGGTATCGCAGCGATGACAATCTGGCGGTGGGCGACTGCCGCCGCTGGACCCTACGCGTCCGCAGCCCGCGGGGCAGCCACAATCCCGGTGGTTTCGACTACGAGGGCTGGTTGTTCCGTGAGCGCATCGGCGCGACCGCCAGCGTTCGTGCCGCCACCCCTTGCGTCGAGACGCTGGCGCCGCCTGCGATGACCCTTGTCCATCAGTGGCGGGCGCGGCTATTGGCGCCGGTACAGGCGGTGCTGGCGGGGCATCCGGGCTTGCCGCTCGTGGCTGCCCTCGGGCTGGGCGACGGCCGTGGCCTCACTGATGAGGATTGGACGGTGGCGCGGCGGACCGGCACCACCCATCTGTTGGTGATCTCGGGCCTGCACCTGTCCTTGGTTGCGGCGCTCGGGTACGGCCTGATGCGCTTGGTGTGGCCGCTCTGGCCCGCCGCCGCGCTGCGCTGGCCGACGCCCTGGGTGGCCGGTGTGGCGGCCGCCGTCCTCGCCACCGGCTACGCCCTGATGGCCGGACTGGAAACGCCGGTGCTGCGGGCGCTGTTGATGGTCTGGCTGGCCTTGCTGCTGGCCTGGCGAGGTGGCTGGCGGCGTCCCTATCGCGCGCTGGCCTGGGTCTGGTGCGCGGTGTTGCTGTTGGATCCGGTGGTGCTGCTGCGGCCCGGCCTGTGGCTGTCGTTCGGTGCGGTTGCCGGCATTCTCTGGCTCACCGTGGGCCGTTTGCGGCGACCGTCGGCCTGGCGCGTGTTCGTCCGTCTGCAGCTGGGCCTCGCGGTGTTGATGATGCCGCTCACCCTCGGCTTCTTTGGTGGCGCCACCTTGATGGCGCCATTTGCCAATCTGCTCGCAGTGCCGGCCTTTACCCTGCTGACGCCGCTGGTCCTGCTCGCGGTGATGCTCACCGCCGTCTGGCCGGTGCTGGGCGAGCCCTTGCTGCAGGCGGTGGCGGCGGCGCTGGCGCTGTTGTGGCAGGCACTCAGCGCGTTGGCATCGACCTGGCCGGCGTCCTGGTGGGCGCTGTCGCCGACGCCGCCGGTGGCGGTCCTGGCGGTGCTGGGCGGCGTGATGCTGCTGGCGCCGCGTGGCGCGCCGACCCGCGCGCTCGGATTGATTTGTCTGCTGCCCCTGCTGTGGTCACCCACCGCGGCGCCGGAGCGGGGATTTACCCTGACACTGCTCGATGTGGGGCAGGGGCTGTCCGCGGTGGTGCGTACGGCGCATCACACCCTGGTGTACGACGCGGGTCCCGCCTGGCCCGGTGGCTTCGATGCAGGTGCGTCGGTGGTGGCGCCGTACCTGCGGCACCAGGGGATTGGTCAAATCGACCATCTGATGGTGTCGCACGGTGACCGTGATCATGCCGGCGGTGTGGCGGCGTTGCGGGCCGCCCTGCCGGTACGGCATCACAGTGGTGCCGGCACCGACCGGGCCTGTATGGCGGGGCAGCGCTGGGTCTGGGACGAGGTCCGTTTCGAGGTGCTGGCGCCGCCGCCCGGCGCGGGTTCGGTCGAGGACAACAACGCCTCCTGCGTGCTGCGGATCGAGAGCACGGCGGGGGTCGCACTGCTGGCAGGGGATATCGAAGCAGCGGCAGAACGGCGCCTGCTGCGTTCGGATGCGCCGTTGCGCGCAGACGTGCTGATTGCCCCGCATCATGGCAGCCGCACCTCGTCGACGCCGCCCTGGGTGGCGGCAGTCGCGCCAGCCGTGGTGCTGTTCCCCGCTGGCTGGCGGCATCACTTCGGGCACCCGCATCCGGAGGTGCAGACCCGCTGGCGCCGTGTCGGGGCCGCGACCTATGTCAGCGGCGATCTCGGCGCCGTGTCGGTGCAGTGGGGGGCGGATGGGCAGCCGCGGGTTGAGGCGTGGCGGCAGACCCATCGCCGACGCTGGACCGCGCCCGCCATTCCCTGAAACCGTATCAGCGTCCGGATCAGAGTATGGTCGGGTTCGGTGCGTCGCCGTAGACGGCCTTGGGGTCGAAGGACTTTTCGTCCTCTTCGTACTTCAGTTCGCGGACTTCCGGGCCCTCGCCGGTGGGGACCGAGCGATAGAAACAGGAGCGATAGCCGACATGGCAGGAAGCGTCGCCATTGACCGAGACGCGCAGCCAGATGGCGTCCTGGTCGTCGTCGATCCGCAGCTCTTCAACCTTCTGCACCAGGCCACTGGTCGCGCCCTTGTGCCACAGCACCTGGCGGCTGCGCGACCAGTAGTGCGCCTCGCCGGTGAGGATGGTCTTTTTCAGCGCTTCGGCATTCATGTAGCCCAGCATCAACACTTCGCCGGTGCCGAAGGCGGTGGTGATGCAGGGGATCAGTCCGTGCTCGTCGAACTTGGGCGCGAGTTCATGGCCTTCCTCCACCTGTTCGATGGTGAGGCGGGAAAAGAAGCGGACATCTTCGGCCATGACGACAACCCATGCGACAAACAAGCGCCCCGGGGCGCGGGGGCGCGATTGTAATACCATAGCCCCATGAAGGCGACGCAGCACTCCCAGCATGCGCTGACGGTCGAACAGGCCGATGCCTGGTGTCGGCAGCGCGATGTCCGTTTCACCACCATGCGCCGCGAGGTCTACGCGCTGATGCTGAAACTGGGCACCCCCCAATCCGCCTATGACCTGTTGCATGCCATGCAGAAGCGGCTGGATCGTGCTTTGGCGCCGCCGACGGTGTATCGCGCGCTCGAATTCCTGCTGACGCAGGGGCTGATTCATCGGCTGGAAAGCACCCACGCCTACGTGCCCTGCGCCCATCCCGGCGAGACCCACCAGGGCCTGTATCTGGTGTGCACTGATTGCGGCACTGCCGAGGAGCTTGAGGACGAGGACGTCAACGGCCTGTTGCAGGCGCGTGCCCGCGCCAGCGGCTTCAGCACGGAGCGCCAGGTGGTCGAGCTGCAGGGGACGTGCGCCCGCTGTCAGGACTAGCGTGCCACGGCGCCCTTGCGCACCCCTTCGTAGGCGCGGACTTCCACACGCTGACCCGGCCGCAGCCCGCGGGCGTGGTCGAGTAGCACATCCGCCAGGCACTCAACCGTGCTGTCCTGGTCGATGAGCGCGCAGTGCGCGCGCGGCAGGGACAGGGCGAAATGCCCCTCTGCGGCGCGGTAGGCGAAGTCGATCCGGTCCTCGTGCTCGGCTGCCACATCCTCGCGGCTGCCGAGATAGATGTCGCGCCAGGCCTCGGCCAGTGACGATTCCAGGGATGCGTCACGATGGTTGTTGACCCGCACCTCGATGCGCGAGCGATGGCCGTGGGCAATCCGCTGGCACTGGCCATCGTGCTTCTTCAGCCCGTGAACATAGTGGTAGTAGGGCCCGTCGATGGTCTCGGGGTACAGGCGTAGGCCGATGCGCTGCACCGAGGCCGGCACCACGGCGCGCAGCGCCGTCTGCAGGTGGTCGGCCACCGCATCGGCGGTGACCGTGGCCACGGGCAGCAGGGTGAGGGCAATGCGGGGCGCGCGGTGACGGATCTCGCCGCGCGCGCTGGGGAACACCAGATCGGTGTCATTGCCCTGAAGGTTCAGCTGCAGGCCCGGTGCCGCGGTCGGGACGATCAGGGTGTGGTCCGGCCCGTCGTCAATGGCCCGCTTGATGCGCCGCTTGACCTCCCCGAAGTCGAGCACCATCGACTGCGCGTCGAGGTCGCCTTCCAGTTCCAGATCGACGATCCAGCTTTCGCCCACCAGGCCGCGCGCTGCATCGAGATAGGCGCAGTCGATGACGGTGAGATGGTCGACAAACAGGCAGGACATGGTGGCAGGGTCGGGGCGAGGGACCGTTAGTTTAGAATCTGCGGCCGTTTTCTTGCGCCCCGCCCCCATGACCGTCACGCGATTTGCCCCTTCCCCCACCGGCTATCTGCACATTGGGGGTGCGCGCACTGCGCTGTTTTCCTATCTCTATGCGCGCCGACACGGTGGACGCTTCGTCCTGCGGATCGAGGATACCGACCGCGAGCGCAGTACGCAGGCGGCGGTGGATGCCATCTTCGAAGGCATGGCCTGGCTGGGCCTGCACGGTGACGACGAGGTGATCTATCAGACCCAGCGCTTTGACCGCTACAAGGCGCTGATCGCGCAGATGCTGGAAGCCGGCACTGCTTACCGCTGCTACGCCAGCAAGGACGAGCTGGACCAGATGCGCGCCGAGCAGCAGGCGCGCAAGGAAAAGCCCCGTTACGACGGTCGCTGGCGGCCTGCACCGGGCAAAACCTTGCCGCCGCCGCCGGACGGGGTGGCACCGGTGATTCGTTTCTGTAACCCGCTGGAGGGCGAGGTGGTGGTTTCGGACCTGATCAAGGGCGAAATGCGCTTTGCCAACGCGGAGCTGGACGATCTGGTGATCGCCCGTGCCGACGGTACGCCGACCTACAACTTCTGCGTGGTGGTGGACGACATGGACATGGGCATCACCCATGTCATTCGCGGTGATGACCACGTCAACAACACGCCCAAGCAGATCAACATCTTCACCGCGCTCGGCGCGACGCCGCCGGCCTATGCGCACGTCTCCATGATCCTCGGCGGCGACGGCGCCAAGCTGTCGAAGCGCCACGGTGCCCTGGGTGTGATGGAATACCGGGCCATGGGCTTCCTTCCGGACGGCCTGCTCAACTACCTGGTGCGCCTTGGCTGGAGCCACGGCGACCAGGAGCTGTTCACGCGCGAGGAAATGGAGCGGCTGTTCGACTTCGACCATGTGTCGTCGTCGCCGGCCCGTTTCGATATGGAAAAGGCCTACTGGGTCAACCACCAGTATCTGAAGACCGCGCCGATGGCCGTGGTCGTGCCCGAGTTCGAGTGGCATCTGCGTCGTCTCGATATGGACCCCGCCGAGGGGCCGGCGCTCGATGCCGTCATCGAGGCCCAGCGCGAGCGCTGCCGCACCCTGGCGGAGATGGCCGAGAAGTCCGCCTTCTTCTACCGCGACCTGGCGGGCTACAACGAGAAGGACGCCGCCAAGCATCTGACCACCGCCGCGACCCCCGTGCTGGAAGCCTTGATCGCGGGCCTGGACGCCTTGCCCGACTGGACCGCAGACGCGATCCATGGCGTGGTGCAGGCGGTCGGCGAGCAGCTCGCCGTCAAGCTCGGGCAGGTGGCACAACCGATCCGTGTGGCCTGCTGCGGCATGGCGATCTCGCCGCCGATCGACCAGACCCTACTGCTGCTGGGCCGGACGCGCACCCTGGCGCGCCTGCGCGCAGCACTGGCCTGGGTGGCGGCCAACGGCGGCTGAACCCCGCGCCCAGGAGGGGCGCTCGAGATGACTGACAGCCTTCGCCTCAGGGGCGAGATTCGGGCCAATCTGCGGCTGGCTTGGCCCATCGTCATTGCCCAGCTGCTGTTCATGAGCATGGGCACGGTAGACACCGTGTTCGCCGGTCAGCTGTCGGGCCAGACCCTGGCGGCGGTGGCGGTGGGCAGCAATGTGTTCTTTCTCGGCTTTGTCAGCCTGATGGGGCTGTTCATGGCGCTGTCCGCCCTGGTGGCGCAGCGCCGCGGCGCGGGCGCTGGCGATGTCGAGATCGGGCGCCACATCGGGGGCGCTCTGGGGGTGGCGGTGGTCTGCGGCCTGATCTGGGCGCTGGCGATCTGGCTCAGCACTGGCACCATCCTGGGCTGGCTTGGCCTGTCGGCGGCCGTTTCTGCCGAGGCCCAAGCCTACTTGCAGGTGGTGTCGCTGGGTACGCTGCCGCTATGCGCCTGCTTTGCCTTGCGCAACGGTGCCGAGGGGCTGGGGCATACTCGCGTGGCGCTGTCCGCGGGGGTGGTCGGGCTGCTGGTCAATGCGGGCGGGGACTATGTGCTCATGTACGGCCGCCTCGGGCTGCCGGCCCTGGGGACCGTTGGCGCGGCCTGGGCCAGCGTCGCCGCCTCGTTCGCCATGCTGCTGACCTATGCCACCGCCTATCGCTGTGTGCCTGCCTTGCACCGGCTGCAGCTTGCGCCCCAGCTTCGCCGTGCCATGCCGGCCGGAAACTCGGCTCTGTTGCGGCTGGGTCTGCCGGTGGCGGCCATTCTCACCGCAGAGGCCTGGCTGTTTCAGGTGGGCGCCCTGGTCATGGCCCGCTTTGGCGATGTCGCGGTCGCGGCCCACCAGATCGCCATCAACTTCGCTGCGATGAGCTTCATGGTGCCCTTGTCCATTGGCATGGCCACCACGGTGCGGGTCGGGACGGCCCACGGCGCCGGAGATCTCGTGGGGACCCGGCTTGCCGGGCAGGTGGGCATCGCGCTGGGCGGGCTCTGGGCGATCACCGCTGCGTCGCTGATGGCGCTGTTTCCGGAGGCGATTGTCCGCGCCTATACACGGGCACCCGAGGTGGCCCCGATGGCAGTCGGCCTGCTGACCTATGCCGCCCTGTTCCAGCTGTTCGACTGCATTCAGGCCACCAGCAACGGGGCGCTGCGCGGCTTGCACGACACCCGGGTGCCCATGGTGATCACGGTGTTCGCCTATTGGGCCGTGGGGATGCCGGTGGCCGTCGCGCTGGCGTTTCCCGCCGGGTTGGGGCCGGCGGGCATCTGGTGGGGCTTCATTGTCGGTCTTGCGGTGGCGGCGGCCGGCCTGTCGACCCGATTCCTGCGGTTTCCGATCATTCGCGCGTCGGCAACCTAGACCCATGCCCCCCAGTTGGGGGCTGCCCCTGGCCGGGGCCACGTGAGACCGTTGGTCACTCAATCGGCTGACGGATCAAAGGGGGCAGGGATGTTGGTGAGAACGCCATGGGCAACCGCGGTGGCAGCGGCGTTGGTGCTGGGTTTGAGTGGCTGTAACAACCCCGATCCGGCTGACAGCACACCGTCGCCGACGCCCAGTGCGTCGCCGACGCCCAGTCCGTCGCCCTCGCCCTCACCCAGCCCGTCGCCGAGCCCCAGTCCGAGCCCGTCGCCGGATCCCGTCGTTTCGCCGAGCCCGAGCCCGTCGCCGAGTCCGAGCCCATCTCCCAGTCCGAGCCCATCGCCGAGCCCGAGTCCGTCACCGAGTCCGAGCCCGTCGCCGAGTCCGAGCCCATCTCCCAGCCCGAGCCCGTCACCGAGTCCGAGCCCATCTCCCA
>CAYROO010000001.1:394891-425574 GCA_964425915.1 uncultured Polycyclovorans sp. | reverse complement strand
GCCCGAGCCCGTCGCCGAGCCCGAGCCCGTCGCCGAGCCCGAGCCCGTCGCCGAGCCCGAGCCCGTCGCCGAGTCCGAGCCCATCTCCCAGCCCGAGCCCGTCACCGAGCCCGTCTCCCACCCCCACGGTTAATGTTCGGGCGCGCACGATTGATGCAAGTGGCGGTGCCGGCAAAAATCTGGACCTGAGTACGCCGGATCGGGCTGCGGCTGCCTTCAGCAGCGGCCTCGCGGGTATCAATGAGGCCGCCGAAATCTCCGAGAGCGACAATAGCGCCGCAGACGCCAAAAGCGCAGTCACGGCCAAAGCGGCTACCGCTTGTCCGGGGGGCGGCACAGTCGATCAGACCAGTGGGCCGTCGACCGGCATGTTCCCTGGGCCGACCACCCAAAGCAGTCGCACGGTCTACGACGAATGTATCCAGGGGGATGTTCGCTTTGACGGCGTCACCGAGTCGAACTTCATGACTACGTTAGTCGGCTTTCCGCCTTCAGCGACTGAACTTAGCGGGCCGATTAGCTTTGGTGAGGCGGGTGAAAGCTACCTCAGCGAGATTCTCAACCCGTCCAGCGACCGAGGACTGACACTCATGCTGGGAGAACTATCCCTGTTTACGCGCACGGCCGGTTCAAATCTGGAGCGCTTCACAGGCTCTGTCCTATTGCAAGGCGCCTATGCCAATTTGGATCCCTCAGTTCCGCCCTCCCGAGTGGACTACCACCTCGGCTACAAAGGGACACCATTTGAGCTGGAAGGGGTGACACAGCCCGATGGCAACATCGCGTTCGATTTCAGGGGCGATTTCCGTGTGGATAGCACCTGCGGGTCGGGCGAGGGCTTTGTGTCGACACCACAGCCCCTGGTGGTGAACCCTGATACGGGGGCCTATGTCGCGGGCCAGATGATGATTAACAGTGGCGGGGCCAATGCGACGTATACGTACAACGGCGACGGCACGATCACCGTGACCACGGCCGGTGGGACCCAGACCTACACGGAATCCGAGCTCGCCGCAGTCTGTAACTTCTAGCCCCGCCGCCCTGGAAACGCGCGCTGCAACAGCAGCGCCGCGTTCTTGAGGATGTCGGCGGCGAAGGTGTCGCCGAAGCCGTGGTAGACGCGGAAGGCCCGGCCGTCGACATCGATCAGGTAGCTGGCTGGCAGCCGCCAGACGCCGTAGCGGCGTGAGGCGATGCCCAGCATGTCGCTGAGCACGGGGTAGGTGACGGGCACCCGCTTGAGGAAGGCTTCGGCCTTCTCGATCTCGTCGTCCACGCCAACCCCGAGAATCTCGAACTGGTCCCGCCAGCCCAGGCGATGCAGCTCGCTGCGGATGCCATCGAGTTCCGGCATGGCCTGGATGCACGGCCCGCAGAACGAGGCCCAGAAATCGACCAGCACCACGCGTCCGCGCAGGTCCGACAGGCGGATCGCCGGTCCGTGCAGGCTGGGACCTGCAATGTCCGGCGCTGGATCGCCCGGGCCGATGCCCGGTGGCAGCTGCATCGCCGCTGCCGTTCGCGCCCAGCCACTGGCTGCCAGCGCCAGCGGGGCGGCCAGCTTCAACAGTCGGCGGCGGTTGTCGGAAACGGTCATGGCGGTATTGTGCCTGCGGCCGGTCCGGCGTGACGCCCTGACTGGGAATCCGGATTCCCGATGGCCTTGAGGGGCGCCCCGGTGTACGGTCTCGCCCTTCACGTCCTGAATTGGTTGAGTGCCCATGCCGCTTCCCGCAGATCGCCTTCCCGTCATTGTCGGTGTTGGCGAAGTCGTCGACCGTCCCAACACGCCGATGGAAGGCATGGAGCCGATTGCGCTGATGGCGGAAGCGCTGCGCCGCGCCGAGCAGGATGCAGGGGCAGCGCTCCTGGCCCAGTGCGATGCGCTGGATGTGGTCAAGGAGATTTCCTGGCCGTACCTCGATACTCCGGGACTGCTGGCCTGGCATCTGGGGCTGCCGCAGGGCGCACGCCGCTACAGTGAGGACGGCGGCGAAACGCCGGTGCGCTACATCCATGAGGCGGCGCTGCGCATTCAGCGGGGTGAGGCGGGTGTGGTCGCCATTGTCGGTGGCGAGGCTTCACACACGACGGCGGCGGCCTGGAAGGCTGGTGTCCAGTTGCCGTGGCCACACCGGGATCCCAAGGCCACCATTCCGACCGGGCGTGAGCTGGTGTCGGCGACCGCGATTGCCCATGGCCTGATCCAGCCCGCCCAGGTCTACCCCCTGTTCGAGAACGCTTTCGTGGCGGCGCAGAAGCAGACGCCCGCAGAGGCGCTGGCCGAGAGTGCCGCGATCTGGAGTGCCTTCAGCGAGGTGGCGGCAACCCAGCCGGCTGCGTGGTCAACGACGGTGCTCGGCGCCGACGACATCGCCACACCCAGTGACCGCAATCGCTGGGTGGCCTGGCCCTATACCAAGCGTATGGTGGCCAACCCGCTGGTGAACCAGGGCGCCGGCCTGCTGATGACCAACCTGGCGCGGGCACGCGAACTGGGTGTTCCCGAGTCGAAGTGCATTCACGTCTGGGGGGGTGCCCACGCGCGCGAGCCACGCGACTACCTGGAACGCGACGTCTACCATCGCTCCACGGCGATGGATGCGGTGCTGGAAACGGTACTGCAACGGCTGGGCGGTGATGCCGCGGTGTTTCAGGCGATGGAGCTTTACAGCTGCTTCCCCTGCGTGCCGAAGATGGCGCGCAGGACGCTCAAGCTGTCGGCCGATGCGGCGATGACGGTCACCGGCGGGATGAACAGCTTTGGCGCCCCGCTCAACAACTACATGACCCACGCTGCGGTGGCGATGGTGCGCCGCCTGCGCGAAGGTGGCGCCGCGCCGGGACTGCTGTACGGCCAAGGCGAGTATGTGACCAAGCATCACAGCGTGGTGCTGGCCTCGGTGCCGGACGCGGAGGACCGCTTCCGAGGCGCCGAGCCCAGTGTGCAGGCAGCGGCAGACCTGCATCGTGGCGTGATTCCTGAGCTGGCGGCGGACTACGCGGGGCCGGCGGTGCTGGAGACCTTCACCGTGATGTACGGCCGTGATCCGGTACCCGAGTTCGGCACCGTGGTGGCCCGCACCCCGGACGGTCGTCGCCTGATGGCCCGAGTACCGGCATCAGATGTGGACGCCCTTGCCCGATTGATGCAGCCTGCCGAAAGCCCAGTCGGCGCTGCAGGGGTTGTCAGCCGGCTCGACGACAAGCGCCTGGGATGGGCGTTCGCCTGAGCAGGACGCAGCCTGGAGACGCGCGCATGCATCGACTGAAGGCAGTGTTTATCTCGGTCTATCTGGCTGCCACTGCAGCCGGACTGATCGGCGCCGGCGTGATGCTTGCGGGTGATCCGGGGCGCCTGGGGTGGTGGGGCGTGGTGCTGGCGTCCACCCCGCCGCTGCTGTTCTTCGGGCGCATCTTTCTGGCGTCGGTGGCGCGGACCGCGGAGTGGCCTGGCTGGCTGCTGGGGCTCGGCGGTGCCGGCACGGTGATCGCGCTGTTCGACGCGCTGTCGTGGTGGCCGGCCCTGGTGGCGGCCACTAACGGCGTGCTGCTGACCTGGTTGTACCTGTCCTGGTATTCGCGATTCGGCGACCGCGCCACCGAGGCCTTGGCGCCGGGCGCTGTGCTACCGGCGTTCGAACTGGAAACCCTGGACGGTGCGGGCATCGACAGTCGCGCGCTCACCACATCGCCCGCGCTCTGGCTGTTCTTCCGCGGCAACTGGTGTCCGCTATGCATGGCACAGATTCGCGAAGTGGCGGCCGACTACCGGCGGCTGGCGGCGCGCGGCGTGGCGGTCCACCTCGTGAGTCCGCAGCCGCAGGATCACAGCCGCAGCTTGGCCCAGCGCTTCGATGCGCCCATGCGCTTCTTGCGGGATGTCGACAATCGTGCCGCGCGCCAGCTGGGCATTCTCGATCGTGGCGGGCTGCCGGCCGGCTTCGAGCTGTTGGGGTATGACGCCGACGTCCCGATGCCGACCGTGCTGATCACGGCGCCGGGCGGCCGGATCGTCTACAGCGATCTCACCGCCAACTATCGTGTCCGGCCCGAGCCAGCAGCCTTCCTCGCTGCGCTGGATGCCGCTGGACTCTGAAACCCGCCATGACTGCCGGATCGCCAGCCTCGGGATCTGCCGCTGAAGTGTTCTGGGTATTCCTGCGGCTTGGACTCACCAGCTTCGGCGGCCCGGTGGCGCATCTCGGCTATTTCCGCGAGGTTTTGGTTCTGCGTCTGCGCTGGCTGTCGGACGCGGCCTATGCCGAGGTGGTGGCGATCTGCCAGCTGCTCCCGGGGCCGGCCAGCAGTCAGGTCGGCATGGCCTTGGGCCTGATGCGCGCCGGTCCCCTGGGCGCCCTGGGCGCCTGGCTGGGATTCACCCTGCCGTCGGCACTGCTGCTGACTCTGTTCGCCCTGCTGGTGCAACAACAGGCTGCCAGTGGGACGACGCCGGACTGGCATGGACTGAAGCTGGTGGCCGTGGCGGTGGTGGCGCAGGCGCTGTGGGGGATGGGGCGAACCTTGTGCCCCGATGGGCCCCGCCGCTTGATCGCCCTGGTCGCCGCCGCTGCGATGCTGCTGTCACCCGGCGTGAGCACCCAGTTGGCGGTGATCGCGGTGGCGGGTTTGGCGGGCTTGCTGCTGCGCACTCATGGCGACGCGCCCGCGGCAGTGGCCTTGCACGTACCACTGCGCCGCCGAGCGGGACAGGTGCTGGTGACCTTGTACCTGCTGCTGCTGATCGGTTTGCCGCTGTTCGCCGCGGTTGGTGGCGGGGCCTTGGCCGTGGTCGATGGCTTCTACCGGGCCGGCGCCTTGGTGTTCGGGGGCGGCCATGTGGTGCTGCCGTTGTTGCAGGCAGAGATGGTGACCCCCGGTGCCATCACCGAAGCCGACTTCGTCGCCGGTTATGGTGCCGCACAGGGGATCCCCGGCCCATTGTTCGCCTTTGCCGCCTACCTCGGCAGCCTTTCGACTGTGGGACCCGGCGGGGTGTTGGGCGCCATGCTGGCATTGCTGGCGATCTTCCTTCCGGGCGCCTTGCTGGTGCTGGGCGTGTTGCCGCTGTGGGCCGAGTTGCGGCAGGGGCATGCCTTGCGCCGCGCCGTGCCGGGCGTCAACGCGGCCGTGGTTGGCCTGTTGCTGGCGGCGTTTGTCGACCCGGTCTGGGTCAGCGCCATTGGCGACGTTGCCGACCTGCTGCTGGCCTTGCTGGCCCTGGTGCTGCTGACCGTGGCGCGTCTGCCGTCCTGGGCCGTGGTGCTGGCGTTCGGTCTGACAGCCCTGTTGCCGACACCTCTGTGACGGTGCGGGCGGCTCGGCCGGCCGGTTGTCGACGTGAACGTTGTGACAGGTTCGCCCGTACCAGCGACGCCCGTGATAGGGTCTCGGCATGTTGCGACGTCCTCACCATTCCGGGCTGGTATTCCTGTGTATCGCTGCGCTGCTGCTGTCGCAGTTGTTGGGCTTGCATCATCACCAGCACATCTCCGGTAGCGGGCCGTCGGATGCGGGCCTGCTCACTGCAGTCGGAGATTGGCATGTCGGGCTGCTTCATCCCGACGCCCATAACCATCTCGCTGACGGTCACGGCGATCTGTCGCATCTCGATGTTGAGGCGGATACCCTCAAGGCCGGTTTTGCCAAGTGGCTGCCGGACGCCGTTGTGGTCGCTGCGGTTCCGCTTGCAGGGTGGGTTTTGGCGTTGCCCATCATCGGCTGGTGCGGCGTGCCGCGCGCCGCATGCCGCGCGCGCGGGTTGTCGCCGTTTGCACTGACGCCGCCGTCCCAGGCACCGCCGCGCTAGTCCTCGTTTCGCTATTTCGCCGGACAACCGCGCTGCGGTTGCCCGTGACGTCGCTGTGCGCGACACGTCCCGATGGTTCTGGGGCGCAAACGAGAACTGATCATGTGGGTTTCAAGGATACGGCAAGGTGCTGCGCTGGCAGCGCTGTTGTCGATCGGCATGGCCGCCGCCGACAGCGGGCAGGTTGATGGGGCGCTGCCGCCGCTGCGCTATCACGACGCCGTCGCGCGGACTCTGGCCAGCAGCCCGGCGTTACAGGTATTTCCGCTGCGCCGCGCCGCGCAGGCCGCGCGTATCGAGCGCGCCGGGCAGGCGCCGGCGCCCATGGCTGCAATCGATCTGGAAAATGTTCTGGGCAGCGGATCGCGCCGCGGGCTGGTCGATGCAGAGACCACCCTGGCGCTATCGCAGGTGATCGAACTGGGGCAGCAATCCGACCGCCGCCGCGGCAGTGCGCGGGCGGATCGCGACCTGATCGAGGTCGAGCACGCGATCGCGCAACTGGATCAGGTGGCGGAGGTGGGGCGTCGCTTCATTCATGCCGCTGCCGATCAACACAAGCTACAGCTGGCCCGTGCGGCCACGGCGCTCGCTGAGCAGACCGTTCGCGAGGTCGATCGCCAGGCGGCAGCTGGCCGAGTGCCTGCGGCAGAGCGCAGTCGCGCTCAGATTGCCCTGGCGAGGGTGCGCATCGACGAAGAGCATGCGGAACACGAACGCATCGCCTCGCGCCGTCGTCTGGCGGCGCTGTGGGGTGCCCGTGACGCCGATTTCGGCGCGGTGGAGGCCGCGCTGCTGACCTTGCCCACCGTGCCGTCGGAAGCGGCGTTGCTGACGCGTCTGTCGGAGGGGGCTGATCTACTGCAGTTCGCCACGCGGGCACGGCAGCAGGAGGCTTTGTTGCGGGTGGCTGAAGGCCGCGCCGCAGGCGAGGTCGCGGTGTCGGCTGGGCTCCGGCGCTTTGAGGCGACTGATGAGATGGCCTGGGTGGCCGGGGTATCGCTGCCCTTGTTCGCGGCGCGCCGGGCGCAACCCGCCATGGTCGAAGCGCGCGCGCTCAGAGATCAGATCGCGGAAGAGCGGGCGGCTTTTCGCATCGAGACCGAGGCCACCCTGTTCACCTTGCTGCAGGAACTGCAGCACAGCATCACCGAGGCCGATGCGCTACAGCGCACCATGCTGCCGCAGATGACTTTGGCACTTGCCGAGACCGAGGCCGCCTGGAAGGCGGGGCGGTATAGCTATCTCGAATGGACTGCCGCCCAGCGAGAGTTGATTGACCTTCGCCGCGCGCTGATTGACGCGGCCGCCGCAGCGCACGGCTTTCGCCTCGAAATCGAGCGCCTGACCGGCGCACCACTGGCCGCCGCCCAGAACCCTGCGGCCGATACCGGAGCATCGCCATGAATGCGAAGTCCCTACTGATCCCCCTGATGGTGATGACCTTCGCGCTGGCGGCGTGCGGCGAGAGGACGGAGCCGGATTCCCACCCCGTCCATGACGCGCCTGTGTCCGAGGCCGGTAGTCCGGAGCGAGGGCCACACGGCGGTCGTCTGCTGCGCGAGGCGGGCTTCTCGCTGGAGGTGGTGATCGACGAGTCAGGGCCGACGCCGCTATTTCGGGTGTTCCCGGCAATGGACGGTGTGCCGCTGCCACCCCATCAGGTGCAGCTCGAAATGACCCTGCAGCGGATCAATGGGCGGCCCGGCGGGCGGCTTGACCGGCTTCGCCTGGTGCCGCGGGATGACGCACTGTGGAGCGCGACGGCGGTGGAGGAGCCTCACTCCTTCTTCGTGACGGTCGAGGCACGCCATGGCGAGCGTCAATATCGCTGGCGCTATGACACGCCCGAAGCGCGCGTCGAAGTGCCGGCCAACATGGCGAGGGCCCAGGGGCTTGAAACCGCGGAGGTCGGCCCAGGTGAGATCGATCAAACCGTGCTGCTGCAGGGACGTATCGTGCCAGCCTCGGGCCGTCACCGGAGCCTCCGCGCCCGGTTTCCTGGCCTGGTCAAATCGGTGTCAGTGGAGGAGGGCACTCAGGTCCAGGCTGGACAGCTGCTGGCGATGGTGGAGGCCAATGACAGTCTCCAGCGCTATGCGCTGCGCGCGCCCATCGCCGGCACCGTGGTGCGCCGGGCGGTCCATCCGGGCGAGGCGGTGAATGATCAGCAGCTGTTCGAGATCGTTGACGTATCTCAGGTATGGGCCGAGTTCGAGGCGTTTCCGCTGCAGCGAGCCGCGCTGGCTGTGGGCCAGCGGGTGCGCCTGGTCGCCCATGATGATGATCCACCGCGGGAAGGGCGGGTCGATTACATCGCGCCCATCAGTGACGATGCCCCGACGGTGCGCGTTCGCGTGGTGCTCGACAATGCGGACGGCCATTGGGTGCCGGGGCAATGGGCGTCGGCGCGGGTCAGTGTCGCCCGCCAGGCCGCCGATCGCGTGATCCCGCGGACGGCTGTACAGACCTATCGAGATGGCCCTGCGGTTTTCCTCGTCGAAGCGGAGCGGTATCAGGCCCAGCCGGTGGTGCTTGGCGCAGCCGATGATCAGTGGATTGCGATTCAGTCTGGCGTGGAGCCTGGCGCACGGATCGTCACCGCCAACAGTTTTCTGTTGAAGGCGGAGATCGAAAAGTCCGCTGCCAGCCACGATCACTGAGGTCGCCACCATGCTCGCAGGTTTGCTTCGATTCTCGCTGACGCAACGCTGGCTGGTGCTGGCGCTGGCCGCCTTGGTGGCGGCATTCGGTGTCTACAACTTCTTTCGGCTGCCGATCGATGCAGTACCCGACATCACCAATGTGCAAGTGCAGATCAACACGGCAGCGCCGGGCTACTCGCCGCTGGAAGCCGAACAGCGGGTCAGCTATCTGGTGGAAAACGCCATGGCCGGCCTGCCGCGCTTGAATGCGACTCGATCCTTGTCGCGCTATGGGCTGTCACAGGTCACGGTGGTGTTTGATGACGGCACCGACATCTATCTGGCGCGCCAACTGGTGTCCGAGCGCATCCAGCAAGTGCGCGAGCTGTTGCCACCTGGGCTGTCGCCGCAGATGGGCCCCATCGCCACCGGCCTGGGGGAGATCTTCATGTTCACGGTGGATGTGCATCGGGACGCGCCGGCCGACGTCGATGGTTCGTCGAAAGCACTGTTCGATGCCATGCGTTGGATCGTTCGACCGCAGTTGGCGCAAGTGCCCGGGGTCACCGAAGTCAACCAGATCGGTGGCGCCGCGCCACAGGTCTTGGTGCACCCGATGCCGGAACGGCTGGTGGCGCACGGCCTCACCCTGGATGCCCTGGTGTCAGCCCTGCTGCGCAACAACCGCAATCAGGGCGCCGGCTTCATCGAGCGCCACGATGGCCAGGTGCTGATCCGCTCGCCGGGACAGCTGACGGATTTGGAGGACGTCCGTGCCGTGGTGATCGGGCACTCCGCCGGCGTGCCGGTGCGGCTCGACCAGGTGGCGACGGTGAGCTGGGGGGGCGCACTGCGTAACGGCGCTGCCACCATGGGCGGCGAAGAGGTGGTACTGGGCACGGTATTCATGCTGACGGGAGAAAATGCCCGCACCGTTTCCAAGGCGGTCGCCGAACGGCTTCGGGAAATCCAGTCCAGCCTGCCGCCCGGCCTTGAAGTGCGCACCGTCTATGACCGCACCCGACTGGTCGACAAGACCTTGGCCACCATCCAGAAGAACCTGCTCGAAGGCGCGTTGCTGGTGGTGGTGGTGCTGTTCCTGCTGTTGGGTAATCTGCGTGCGGCGCTGGTGACGGCGATGGTGATTCCCCTGGCCATGCTGGCGACCATCACCGGCATGGTCGAGAACCAGGTCAGTGCCAACTTGATGTCGCTCGGCGCACTGGATTTCGGTCTGATCGTCGACGGCGCAGTCATCATTGTCGAGAACGGGATTCGCCGCCTGTCGGAGGCACAGCAGGGGCGCAGCGCGCCGCTGACCCTGGCAGAGCGACTGGAGACGGTATACAGCGCCACCGACGAGGTGATCCGCCCCAGTCTGTTCGGCATCGGCATCATTACAGCGGTGTATCTGCCGTTGTTTGCGCTGACCGGCGTCGAAGGGAAGATGTTTCACCCGATGGCGCTGACGGTGGTGATGGCATTGATGGCGGCATTGGTGCTGTCGCTCACCTTTGTGCCGGCTGCGCTGGCGGTGGTGATGCGCGGCCGTGTGGTGGAGCGTGAGAACCGACTGATGAAAGCTGCGCGGCACCACTATCGTCGACTGTTGGCGGTGGCGATGCGTTGGCGCTTTGGCGTTTTGGCGGCAGCCACGCTACTGGTGCTGGCTTGCCTGGTGCTGGCGTCGCGGATGGGCAGCGAGTTTGTGCCCAGTCTTGATGAAGGCGATATCGCCCTTCATGCCCTGCGTATTCCGGGCACTTCGCTGGCCCAGGCCGTCGCCATGCAGAAAGTGCTGGAGGCAGAGATCGCCAAGCTGCCTGAGGTAGAGCGGGTGTTCTCCAAACTGGGGACGGCCGAAGTGGCGACCGATCCGATGCCGCCCTCGGTGGCCGATGCTTTCGTCATTCTCAAGGACCGAGCGCAGTGGCCCGATCCCGACAAACCGAAAGCGGCGGTGGTGGCCGAACTCGAGACCATGGTCCGACAGGTGCCTGGCAACAACTACGAATTCACCCAGCCAATCCAGATGCGCTTCAATGAATTGATTTCGGGGGTGCGCGCTGACCTGGCAGTGAAAATCTACGGGGATGATCTGGAAGTGCTGGCGACGCAGGCGGCGCGAGTGGCGGCGGTGATGCGACAGGTTGACGGTGCGGCCGATGTACAGGCGGAGCAGACCCGCGGGCTGCCGATGATGACGGTGACGCCGCGCCGCGATGAACTGGCCCGCTACGGCCTTGCCGTCGACGACCTGCAAAAGGTGGTGGCGACGGCGTTTGGCGGAAGCGACGCCGGCACCCTCTATGACGGAGATCGCCGCTACCCCGTCACCGTGCGGTTGGCTGAACCGCTGCGCGTCGATCCCGAGATCATGGCGCGACTGACGGTTCCGTGGTCCGGCGGGGCACCGTTACCGCTGTCGCAAGTGGCCGATATCGTGGTTGCCGAGGGGCCCAACCAAATCAACCGCGAGCGCGGCAAACGCCGCGTGGTGATCACAGCCAATGCCCGGGGTCGCGATCTCGGCCGCATGGTGGAGGACGTTCGTCGCCGTGTTGAATCGGAAGTGTCGCTGCCCCCTGGCTACTGGCTGGAGTACGGCGGCACCTTCGAGCAGCTGGCCTCCGCTAGCCACCGACTGATGTTGGTGGTGCCGCTGACGCTGGCACTGATCCTTGGGATGCTGCTGATGGCTTTCGGATCCCTGCGCGATGCGTTGATCATCTTCACCGGCGTTCCGCTGGCGCTGACCGGCGGGGTTGTCGCGTTGTGGTTGCGGGATATTCCGCTGTCGATCAGCGCCGGCGTCGGCTTCATCGCCTTGTCCGGGGTTGCGGTGCTCAATGGCCTGGTGATGGTCAGCTTCATTCGCCGGCTGCGTGAGACCGGGCGCGACCTTGAAGACGCCATTATCAGCGGCGCGGTGGCGCGCTTGCGTCCAGTACTGATGACCGCGTTGGTGGCCGGGCTCGGCTTCGTGCCGATGGCCTTCAACACGGGTATTGGCAGCGAGGTTCAGCGGCCGCTGGCCACCGTGGTGATCGGTGGCATCGTGTCGTCCACGCTGTTGACACTGCTGCTGCTGCCGGGCCTGTACCGCATGGCACATGGCCGGGGCCTGACACCGTCGCCTCAAGGGTTGCGCATCACCCAATAGGCGAGTCGGGCCATCAGCGGGCGAGGCAGGAACCGCATCTGGAAGGCGTTGAGTGCGTTGATCAGGCCGGTGACGATCTCCGGGCGACGCGCCAGCATGCGGCGGACCGCCATGCGCGCGACGGTCGCGCTCGGCATCATGGTGGCCTTGTGGTACCAGGTCTTCTTCTGGCCAGAGACCTGCAGAAACTCGGTGGCGGTAACGCCGGGGCAGACCGTGGTGCAGGACACGCCGGTACCGCGCAGCTCGAAGTGCAGCGCGTGGCCGAAGCTGAGCACATAGGCCTTGGCTGCCGCATAGGCGGCATAGCCCGGCGAGGGCTGGAAGGCGCCGGTGGAGGCGATCAGCATCAGGTAGCCGCGGCCGCGGGACACCATGCCGTTGATGAACAGGCGGGTGAGGTGGGTGAGGGCGACGATGTCGAGCTGCAGCATGTTGTCGGTACGCGCCCAATCCACCTCGCGGAAATCTCCAAACACGCCGAAGCCGGCATTGTTGATCAGGATGTCGACATTCACCCCGGCGGCGGCCAGCGACTGCGCCAACTGCTCGCGGGCCGCCGCCTCTGACAGGTCGACCACTTCGCAGCGCACTTCTACGCCATGCTCGGCCACCAGGGCCGCCCGCTGCTGGTCCAGCAGTTCCGCGCGTCGGGCCACCAACACCAGGTTGGCGCCGCGCGACGCCAGTTCCCGGGCGAAGTCCACCCCGAGGCCGCTGGAAGCGCCGGTGACCAGCGCGGTCATGCCTTTCAAAGAGGAATCTGCCATCGGGGTACTCCGGTTCAGGGGTGGATACGACCGCGCAGCAGCGCGGCAAAGCTGCGTTGAAATCGGGGTTCGAATTCGGCCCGGAACATCTGCAGGTCCGGCGCCGATTGCACGTCGCGAATCACCGGCGCCGGGTGTGCGGCGTGCTGCCAGCCGACGATCAACACGTGGGCTTCGAACACGGTCTCGACACCGCCGCCTGGCGGTAACGCCGGCAGGCAGGCTTCGATCGCCGCGCCCAGACGCAGCGCACCATCGCGCAGCACCGTCTTGAAGTGCCGCGCGGTGTCGTAGCCGATGTTGTGCTCCAGCACGCTATGCATGCGGCCGACGAGGTCGCGGAGCAGGGGCCGAGCCGCCATCACCCGTGCGAATACCGTGGCTACGGCATCGGCGGTGGCGGGTCGTGGTCGCCGCGTCAGCAACGCCGCCACCTCGTCGAAGGCATCGCGGAAGTCGGCTTCCAGCACGCCGAGAAACAGCGCTTCCTTGGTCGGGAAATAAAGATACAGCGTGCCCTTGGCGATCCCGGCTGCGTCGGCCAGCGCCGCCATGCTGAGCTGCTCGTAGGGGGTGGTTGCCAGCCCCGCACGCGCGGCCGCCAGGATGCCCTCGCGGCGGACTTCCTTCTGCGCCGGATGGTGGGCGCGTTTGAGCGGGGCATTAATGACCATGGGTCAACTATAAATGACCCCTGGTCATGAGTCGAGCCAATCCGTCGGCGGTCGCGCCTCAGTCGGTATAGCGCGGGTCGAAGGCATCGCCCATTTGCTGCAGGGCCGCCAGTGCTTGCTGAACGTCGTAGTGACCGGAATCGTAGAAATCCAGCATCAGGTCGATGCGGCCGTCGCGGAAACCCCAGTGGCCGGTGGCCTCAAAGGCAATGGCCTGACCGTCCGCCAAGTGATAAGCGCTGTGGATATGGCAGCGGACATAGCCGCTGCTGTCGATGCGGATACCGATGGGGGACCATTCGCGTTGGGCGAAGCGACGATCAAAGTTGCGGACGGAGCGGGCGAAGCCGGCGATCACGGCGTCGCGGCCGCGAAGTTGGCAATCAAACGGGGCGCCGGTGACGCGATACACCACGTCCTCGCTCAGGTAGTCTGCCAAGCGGTCCCATTGATCGTCGATGACCGATTGGTCGAAAGCGGCGATCCAGTGGGACCAGGCGGTGTAAACGGCTTCAGGGGTGTGCATGGGGGAGCGTTCCAATAAGGGGAGCGGAAATGCTCATGGGGGGAAGCCCAGGGCGGCAATTCCCATTGGGGAATCGCCGGCTCCCCCCGCGCTGCCGCAGGCTGCCGCCATGTCCAGCCCGATCCCCGCACTGTTGAGACGCCTGCGCCGAGGAAAGGGGCTGTCACAGTTGGCCCTGGCCGTCGCCGCCGGGACCACCCAGCGGCATCTCAGCTTTGTCGAGTCGGGCCGTGCGCGGCCCGGGCGACTGCTGCTGGAGCGGCTGTCGACCGCACTCGAATTGGCGGCAGACGATCATCGGCAGCTGTTTGCGGCGGCCGGTTTCATCGCGCCACAGCTGCCACAGGCGCTCACCACCGCCGCCTATGCACCGCTGAGGGCGGCAGCGCTGCGTCTTGTGCAGCAGCAGTCGCCCTATCCGGCCATGCTTTTGGACGCGCACTACAACGTGCTTGCCAGCAATTCGGCGCTCGATCAGCTGCTGACGCGGGTGGCCCCGCTGGAGGCGCTGTGGCGCCGGGTATCCGGGGGGCGTCCGGAGCGCAACCTGCTGCGCCTGACGTTCCACCCCGAGGGCTTGGTGCCCTTCATGGACGCGCCGGAAACCTGGGTGCCGCGCCAGTGGGCGCGCATGCTGCGGGATGCCCAATGTCCAGCCCTGATGGCCGAGATCGCGGCCTGGCCTCATCTGCAGCGCTGGCTGAAGACGGCGGAGGCAGACGATGGCGCGCCTGCGCTGCTGGAACGCTATCGGCTTGGGACCCAGCCGATCAATCTGATGAGCATGATGGCGGTGCCCGGGGTGCCCACCGATATCACCGCCGCCTCACTGCGCGTGAACTTGCTGTTCCCGGCTGACCAGGCGACCGATCGCTGGTTGACGGTCGAGGCGCGGCGGGCGGCGACGGCGCGCGCCAGTGATCGGCCAGATGATCGATCAGCGCCCTGACCCGTGCCGGCAGGTGGCGGTCGGGCGGATAGACCGCAAACACGCCGCTGCCCTGGGGTTCAAACGCCGGCAGCAGCAGGTGTAGCCGACCCTCGTTGATCAGCGTTTCAGCCGTGTAGTACGGCACCTGCGCGATGCCGAGACCGGTGGCGGCCAGTTGCGCCGTGGCCTGCGGCGTGTTGGCGCGCACACGGCCGTCCACCCGCACCGAAAGGCGTTTGTCGCCCGAGCGGAAAACCCAATGGTGGCCGTCTCGAAGCCCGCGATTCGGCACGCAATCGAACTGCGGCAGTTCCTCCGGATGCCGGGGCTCACCCCGTTGCCGCAGGTAGGCCGGCGACGCACAGAGCACGATCCGCAGATCCGCCAGCTTGCGCGCCATCAAGCTGGAGTCCGGCAAGGCGCCGAGGCGGATCGCCAGATCAAAGCCGTCGTCGATCAGGTCGGCGCGACGATCACTGAGATCGAGATCGATCGAAATTTCGGGGTGTTGCGCCAGAAACGGCTGCAGCGCGGGCGCCAGCTTCAGGCTGCCGAAACCGGTGGGGGCGGTCACCCGCAGGGTGCCGGCGAGGCGCTGCCGCTGCGCCAGCAGATCGGACTCGATTTCATCGAAGTCAGCAACCAGCCGTTGCAGTCGCGGCAGCATCTGGCGCCCGGCTTCGGTGAGCGCGACCGAGCGGGTGGTGCGATTGAACAGGCGCATGCCGGTGCGCTGCTCCAGCTGTTGCACCAAGGTGCTCACCCGGCGTGTGCTCAGGTGTAGGCGCTGACCGCCCCGGGTGAAGGAGTGTTCGGCGGCGACCGCAAGAACGGCGCGAATGCTGGCGAGGGTGTCCACCGCGCAATTATGTCGTATCTGGGGACAATATTTGTATTTATTCCGTATTTATCTCATTCAGTCGCAGTAATAGCATCATTGAACGCGGTGCCAGAGCGGACCGCGACGCATCCCTCACTGTCGGAGTGCCGCATGTCCACCTCTCTTCGCATCCACCGTCATCCGCTGTCCGGTCACAGCCACCGCGTACAATTGTTCGCCAGCCTGGCCGGCATCCCCCACACGCTGGTCGAAGTCGACCTGCGTGCGGGTGCGCACAAGCAGCCGGCGTTTCTGGCCCTCAATCCCTTTGGGCAGGTCCCGGTGATCGAGGACGGCGATGTGGTGGTGGCCGATGCCAATGCCATCCTGGTGTATCTGGCTCGCCGTTATGCCCCCGAGTGGTTGCCCGACGGCGACATCGAGGCGGCTCAGGTGCAACGCTTTCTCTCCCTGGCCGCCAATGAACTGGCGCATGGCCCCGCCGCTGCGCGGCTGGTAACGGTGTTCGGCGCAGGGCTTGATCATGCGCTGGCCCAGCGCCGTGCGGTCGCACTTTTCGAGCGTATCGAGACGCATCTTGAGGGGCGCACCTGGCTGGTGGGGAATCGTCCCAGTGTGGCCGACGTCGCCCACTACAGCTATACCGCGCACGCCCCGGAGGGTGGAGTGGACCTCGCGCCATTCCCGCGCATCCGCGACTGGTTGGCGCGCATCGAAGCGCTGCCGGGGTTCGTTGCCATGCAGCGTACGCCGGTCGCCTTGGCAGCCTGAGCCGTGACGGACGCATCCCCGTTCCATCGTGGTGAACAGGCCTTGCAAGCGCGCCTGGGGGTGCAGGATCGCATGCAGGCCTTTGCCTCGCGGGTGGTGCGTCCGTTCCTGCCGCAGCAGCACCGCGACTTCTATGCCCAACTGCCGTTCGCGGTGTTCGCCGCTGTCGATGATGACGGCTGGCCCTGGGTCAGTCTGTTGTGCGGCTTGCCGGGGTTTCTCAGCAGTCCGGATGAACATCACCTGATCGTACGGGGCCAGTTCCCGGCCGGCGATCCGCTGGCCACGGCCCTGGCCCCGGGGCGATCGGTGGGGATCCTGGGGATCGAACTGCCGACACGCCGCCGTAACCGTCTCAACGCCACCGTCACCGCGGTTGATCCGGAAGGCTTCTCGATGCGGGTGGCGCAGAGCTTTGGTAACTGCCCACAATACATCCAGACCCGTGCCCTGCAGTTCGTTTCGCCGACAGAACGGTTGGCGGAGGTGCGGGCCGAAACCTTTCAGCACTTCAGCGACGACGATCGTCATCGCATCACGCGCGCGGATACCTTCTTCGTTGGCAGCGCGGTGCCGGAGACGGCCGGCGACGAGATCGGGGCGGCGGCGACACGCGGGGTCGACGCCTCGCACCGCGGTGGCCGTCCGGGCTTCGTCAAGGTTGACGGCAATGTCCTGACCGTCCCTGAGTTTCCCGGCAACCTCCACTTCAATACGCTGGGTAACTTTCTACTGAACCCCCGCGCCGGCTTGTGCTTCCCCGATTTTGAAACGGGTGATCTGTTGCTGCTCAGCGGCACCGTGACCCTGCAGTGGGATCCGGACCCGACCGTTCGCGCCTATGCCGGCGCCGAGCGCGCCTGGCAGTTCACCCTGCGCCAGGGGCTACGTCTCCCTGGCGTGCTGCCACTGCGGGGGCGGCTGGATGAATATTCTCCCAACACCCTGATGACCGGCGACTGGCAGCAGGCCGAGGCACGGCAACGCGCCGAGGCACGGCGCGACGCCTGGCGGCCTTTCCGGGTGACGGCGGTGACGACAGAGGCCGCCGATGTCCGGTCCTTCTGGCTGCAACCGGAGGACGGCGATGACCTGCCCGCATTTCGGGCCGGACAATACCTCACCCTGAAACTGCCCTGCGGACCGACTGGTACACCGATGATCCGCACCTACACCGTGTCATCGGCGCCGGGCGAAGTGCCGCTGCGCATCACCGTGAAGCGGTCGGGGCGGGGCGCCCCCGATAACCGCGTCTCGGCATCGGAATGGCTGCATCAGCACGTCGTTGCCGGGCAGGTGTTGAACGCACAGGCGCCGCGCGGTGACTTCCATCTCGACGCGATGGAGCGGCGTCCGGCCTTGCTGCTAGCGGGCGGTATCGGTATTACGCCGATGGCAGCCATGGCGCGGCATGTGGCGCGGGAGTCGCTGCGGATGCGGCGTGCGCGTCCGCTGGTCATTGTCCATACGGTCCGTGATCTGCAGGATCGCGTGCTGTTCGACGAGCTCACATCCCTGGCCGCCGAAGTGCCGTCGATCCGTTACTACCTGTATCTGACCGGAGCCCCCATGGGTGGCCGCCCCGGCCAGGATTTCCACGGCACGGGACGGGTCGACGCTGATACCTTGCGGGCGCTGCTGTGGCTGGACGACTATGACGTCTACCTGTGTGGTCCCGCAGCGTTTGTACAGGCGCAATACGACCACCTGCTGCAGCTCGGCGTGGCGGATGCCCGCATCCATGCCGAAGCCTTTGGTCCGTCTTCGCTGCTGCGCAAGGGCGCCGTCGCCTCCGCCGCGCCCGCCGCTGCAGCGCGTGCCGCGGAAGCCACAGCGGCAACGGTGGTGTTCGCGCGCGCTGGCATCACGGCCGACTGGACGCCCGCCGCAGGACCGCTGCTCAGCCTCGCCGAAGCGCAGGGCCTGTCGCCGCCCTACAGCTGTCGTCAGGGCAGTTGTGGCAGTTGTCTGACCCGCTTGCAGGCTGGCCAGGCCCACCATCGCGGCGCCCCCTCGGCACCGCGGGGTGTCGACGAGGTGCTGCTGTGCCAGGCGGTGCCGGCGGCCGGCCAGACACGGCTGGTGCTGGACCTGTAGCGGCACTGCGAGGCGCCACTCAGGCGCCGGGTGGCGGACAGTCCAGGCAGGACTCGATGGCCGGCGCCGGCACGTGTAGTTGGCGTTGCGCGTCGCGCAGCGCAGTGCGCAGGCCTTCCTCGATGACCGGGTGGTAGAACGGGCTGTCGAGCATCTGCTGGATGGTGTCGCCGCGTTGCACCGACCAGGCCAACAGGTGCCCCAGATGCTCGGCCGCCGGGCCCATCATCTCAGCGCCGAGAAAGCGCCCCGAGTTCGGCTCGGCATAGACATGCAGGGCGCCCTCGTTGACCGCCATCACCCGCGCCCGACCCTGGTTGCTGAACGAGACGCGGCCGGTCACGAAGGACGGTCCGCCCGCCGTCAACTGTGCATGGGTGGCACCGGCCATCATCATCTGCGGGTGCGAGAACACCACCATCAGCGGCGCCCGCCGGGGCCGCGATCGCACATCCGGCCAGCGGCCGGCGTTGTCGCCGGCGATGCGCCCGTCGTCCGAGGCTTCGTGCAGCACCGGCGAACGGTCGTGCACGTCGCCGGCAATGAACAGGGGCGCATCGCCGACCTGCAGGGTCTCGCGGTCAAACTCCGGCAGCCCGTTGCGGTCCAGCGGTACACCCGCATGGGCAAGATCCAGCATCTCCACATTGGGCGCACGTCCGGTCGCGGCCAGCAAGTAGTCAAAGGTTTCGCGATGGCGGGCGCCGTCCGACTCGAAGTCGATCGTCACACCGTTGCCTGCACGCGTCATGGAGAGGATGCGCGCCTGGGCCGACAGCGGCAGTTGGGCCGCGATATGGGTGTGGGCCAGGGTCTGCAGTTCGGGGTCGGTCAGTGGGCCTACGCGGCCGCGGCGCCCGAACAGACGCACCCGCACCCCCAGTGCGGACAGCGCCTGGGCCAGCTCCAGCCCGATGACGCCGGTCCCGGCGACGGCCACCGAGGTGGGCAGGGTGTCCCAGTTGAATACGTCGTCATTGATCACCAAGCGGTCGCCCAACGCTGCGGTCCAGGCTTCGGGGACATCGGGGCGCGATCCGGTGGCGATGACGATGCGCCGCGCGTGCACCTCGCGATCACCGACCTGCAGCACGCCGGGCCGCAGGAAGCGGGCATGGCCGCGCAGACGCTGGGCTTCCGGCCATTGCGCAACATCGTCGACGACGAAGCCGACAAAGCGGTCCCGCTCGGCGCGAACCCGTGCCATCACCGCGGTGCCGTCGATCTGCGGGGGGGTGGTCCTCACGCCAAAGCGATCTGCCGCGCCCACCGCGCGCGCCGCCTCGGCCGCGGCGATCAGCAGCTTGCTGGGCATGCAGCCAACCCGGGCACAGGTGGTGCCGTAGGGGCCGGATTCAATCAGGCAGATGCGGTCGGTGTGTGCGCGGGCAGCGCGGTAAGCGCCCATCCCAGCCGAGCCGGCGCCGATGATGGCGACGTCTACGTGGAGGGGGGTTGCAGTCGGCGTCATGGCAGTTCTCAGTCGGGCTTGGCTGTCACCAACATGGATTGCGCCATCTTGGTGACCGACTGCGCGCTGCCGCCGAGATCAATGGGCTCGGGGATGGCGATGCCGCGCTGGACCGCGGGTCGTACCCGGATCAACTCGATCCAGCGTTGCAGATGCGGCAGGTCGTCAATGGCGACGCCGGCCCAGGCATGCAGCGATACCCAGGTCCAGTTGGCGATATCGGCGATGGAGTAATCGCCAGCCAGGTACTCGTGATCCTTGAGGCGAGCGTCGAGCACGCCATACAGGCGTTTGGTTTCGGTCTGATAGCGCTCGATGGCGTAAGGAATCTTTTCCGGCGCATAGCGAAAGAACACATTGGCCTGGCCCTGCATCGGACCCACGCCGCCCATCTGGAACATCAACCATTGCGTCACCTGAGAGCGACCCAGCACATCGGTGGGCAGGAAGCGCCCGTGTTTCTCGGCCAGATACAGCAGGATGGCGCCGGATTCGAACACGGCGAAACCGCGGCTTCCATCGGCCAGCGGCGCGTCCACCGCGCGATCAATGATCGCCGGGATGCGCCCGTTGGGGTTTACCTGCAGATACGAAGGCGCTTTCTGCTCGCCCTTGGACAGGCTGATCGGGTGCACGGTGTAGGGCACGCCGAGCTCTTCCAGCAGGATGGAGGCCTTCCAGCCGTTGGGGGTGGCGGCGGTGAACAGGTCGATCATGTGATGGCTCCGTTAGCGAGGAATGGCGGGGGTCACGTCTTTCGGCAGTGGGAGGGTCGGCGCGCCGATGGCGCCGGTCTTGCAGTACAGCCGGGCACCGTCGGGGCCGGCCACGAGCTTTTCCGAGTGTCCGGGCGGATGGCGTTGCCATGTGCCGGTCGGCAGCAGGGCGTCTCCGTTTCGCAGGATGCCCGAAAGCAGCAGTAGCTCTCGACCGCCCGGGCCGACGGGGGCATCGAGTGTCATCCGGGGCGGCAGGTCGATCAGGGTGGTCACGACCCCCGCGTGCTGGTGCAGCAGGCACCGCGCAATGCCGCTGAGCGCATCACGCTGCCACTGCATGTCGGCTTCGGACAATCGGACGGTGGCGTGATCGTCTGCGGCGAACTGCCAGAGCTTGACGAACAGCAGGCAACCGGGTGCGGAGCGCGGCGTATGGCGGCTCCCCGGCGGGTTGCGCAGGTAGGTCAGTGCCGGGAAATCGCCGTGCTCATCGGAGAAGGTGCCTTCCAGCACTAGGATCTCCTCGCCGCCCCCATGGACATGCGGGCTGAAGGCAGAGTCGGGTGCGTAACGCACCAGCGAGGTGGCGCGGGCGACTTCGCCGCCAATGCGATCCAGCGGCTGCCGCAGTACGCCGAGTTGTGGTGACGGCTGCCATTGGCGCTGCGCCGGCGTCAGCGTGACGGGCCGGCTGAAGTCGGCGTGAAGGGTGGTGACGATCGGCATGGAGCGCAGGTGCAGGGTCAGGGTCAAAGAGCGGTCATGGTAGCCCGCTGACGAGACAATTTTGTCATTATGGTGCTCGATTATTGTCATATCGTCTCATCATGACGGACCGTCTTTCCGCCCTATTGCAGCAGTTCGAGCTGCGCACCCGCGTATTCTTCGCCGGCCAGCACTGCGGTGTTTCGAGCGTTCCGGCCGAGGCGGGGGTGGGGCATCTGCACCTGCTGCGACGCGGTGTGCTGGAGGTGACCGATGCCGGCGGGCGCGCGCAACGCCTGGAGGCGCCCTGTCTACTGCTCTATGGGCAGCCGGCGGCGCATCGTCTGAGCGCGCCGCTGCCGGCAGGGGCGGATATCGTCTGCGCCGAAGTCAGCTTCGGGATCGGTCAGGGCAACCCGCTGCTGCACAGCCTGCCGCAACCGCTGATCCTGCAGTCGGGGTCGTTGCTGCAGGACGGGCGACTGCTGGATTTGTTGTTCGAGGAAGCCTTTGGTGGCCATTGCGGGCAGGCCGTGGCCGTGAATCGCCTGATGGAAGTCCTGATGGTCCACTTGCTTCGGCATGTGATGCAGTCGGGGCAGGTGCAGGCGGGGGCCCTGGCGGGGCTGGCCGACCCCCGGCTGTCGAAAGCCTTGGTTCGGCTGCACGAGGCGCCGGGTCAGCCGTGGTCGCTGGCGGCACTGGCAGCCGAGGCCGGGATGTCGCGCGCCCGCTTCGCCGCCCATTTTCGCCGTGTGGTGGGGATGACGCCGGGCGATTACCTGGCAGCTTGGCGGGTGAGCCTGGCAATGGGGCATCTGCGGCGTGGCCGCGCGGTCGGCTGGGCGGCCACGGAAGTGGGCTATCGCACCGCGGCTGCGTTCAGTCGCGCCTTTCAGCAGCAGCTGGGGCGGTCGCCGCGGGACTGGCTGCGCACGCAGCGCCAGTGAGTCCTCAGGGCGTCAGCGCCGCCGCCGGCCGACGCAGCATGCAGACCAGAATCGCCGCGGCAATGGCCAGAATGAAGGCGGCCAGACTCCACATCATCAGTTGTGCCATCACCCCCCATGCGGCGTAAGTCCCCGCCACGCCGGCGATCAGCAGTGCGCCACCCTGGGTGCCATTGCTGACCAGCCCCATGCGCAGGACGTCTTCGGGAAACTGGCCCTGCCGGCACAACCGAATGCCGCCGTAGTAGCCGAACAGCAGTGCCAGGGTGGAGAAGCCGTACAGGCGCAGAAACAGCATGGTCGGCATCTCCGGAAAGCCGAGCATCCGGTACAGCGCTTCCGGCGCCAGCATCATCGGCAGCGCCGCAAACAGCGCCGTACCGATGATCTTGATCCAAAGCAGGCGTTCGATGTGACGCATGGCATCCGCTCCAGTGAGTGCAGGTGCTCAGCCTAGCGCGGGGTCCGCATCGGACGCTTGAAGAATTCGGCCACGCCAGACGGTGGGGCTGAAGCCGGTCAGTGCGGTGAACTCGCGGCTCATCTGGGCCTGATCGCTGTAGCCGAAGTCGGCGGCCAGGCGTGCAAGATCCTGATGAGGCACCTCGCCCAGCGACTGCAGTGCCGCCTGGGTACGACGGATGCGCCGATAGGCGACCGGTGCCACCCCAATCTGCTGCTGGAACAGGCGACGGAACTGCCGCTCCGAGAGCGACAGCTCGCGGGCAATGATGGGGATGGGATCGCCGACCGCCTCGCCCGCTTCCAGTCGGGTCAAGGCATGGCCGATGGCCGGGTGTAGCCTGGCCCGACGCCAGGCGTCCAGCAGGCGTGTCTGCAGTTGCATCAGCGCGTCGCGGATCGCAGCCGAGGATGTGACGATGGCCCAGTTGGCGAGGGCATCGCCGGGCGTCAGGGGGCGCATCACGCCATCACGCTCCAGCGGCACAAAGGCCTGCAGTGCTCTCAGTACGCCGGGGCGGAATCGCAGACCGAGAATGCGCAGCGGCCCGATCAGCGGCACGTGATGCGGTGTGATCAGGGCACTGGTAACGGCGGTGCGCCCGGGGGTGTCGAGGTCGATCACCAGGTCACTGGTGGCGTCGGCGACCACCGGGAAGGCTGCGGTGACACCGGCGTCCAGTTCGATCAGATAGAAGCGGTCGATCAGCCCGGCAGTCTCCGGCGCTGGTGCAAACTCGCGATAGCGAAGACCGGGGATCCCCTGACGCAGGCCGGGCTGAATGGCGTACATGGATTGATCATGGCGCCCGCTCGCGCGACGCGCAACGGATGGGCGCAAGGTCCGCTGACACGCCGGTGTCATCCGCGGTGTGCCATGGTGAGCGGCCTCAATGGGACCTCAGACATGGATTGGCATACCCCGGTCGATCTTTACTGTGAGCGGACTGCGACCGGCCTGTGGGCCGAGCCGCTCAATGCCATCAGCAATCTGGCCTTCATCGCGGTGGGGCTCCTGCTGTGGTCAATCGGGCGACAACGGCAGGTGCTGGCCGTGGCCCAGCTGGGGGTCATGGTGGTGCTGATCGGACTGGCGAGCGGCGCCTTCCATCTGTGGGCCGAGCGTTGGGCGGAAGTGGCCGACATTGCGGCGATCGCGCTGACGCTGTTGCTGTGGGTCTGTCTGTGGCTGCGGCAGGTCGCTGGCTGGCGCTGGCGCACCGCCTGGCTCGGAGCGCCACTGTTTGTTGGATTCTCGGTGGCGGTATCGGCCGTGATCCCGCCGGCGGCCCTCAACGGTAGCGCCGGGTACGCGCCGCCCCTGTTGACCTTGCTGCTGTTGGCTGCCGCCCATCGATGGCTGCAGGTGCCGGGTGGGGCGCGGCTGATGGCAGCCGCGGGCGTGTTCGCAGTGTCGCTGGGCTTCCGCAGCCTTGATCTCGCCGTGTGCCCACACTGGCCGCACGGTACGCATTTCGTCTGGCACATCCTCAATGCGGTGACCCTCGGATTGGCGGCATCCGCGCTGAGCGTTCCGCAACGGCCCCTGCGCGCTGCGGCACTGCTGTAAACCCAGCAACTGGACAGCCGGCGGCTGGGTCATGCCGGTACTAGGCTCTGCGCTCCTTTAAGCGGACAGCCGGCATGAACGTGCAGCGCCCCCTGTTGAGCTATGCGGCCATCTTTGGCCTGGCAGCGGTGGTCCTCGGGACCCTCGCCGAACACGCCTTTCGTGAGCAGGTTGCCCCTGAGGACTTCCGCTACTTGATGACCGCCGTGCGTTACCTTCAGGTCCATTCAGCGGTGCTGGTGGCGCTCAGTCTGGCCGCCCTGATGCCTTCGCTGGATGTCGAGACCCGCCGCGGCCTGTGGCGCAGTTTCTGGGTGCTGCTGTGTGGGACGGTCCTGTTTGCGGGCAGCATCTTCACCGGCGTGGCCATGGATTCTGATCCTGTTTTCTACCTCACGCCGGTGGGCGGGGTGATCATGATGCTGGGGTGGCTGAGCCTTGCCTGGACCGGGCTGCGGCGCACCTCAGGACTGGGACCGGTGCGTCCCTGATGACCCGTCGCACCCGGCCGGATAGCGTGGCCTCGCTGGAGGATCTGACGGATCTGGATGCGTTGGTGGTCGACAAGCGCCGGGACAAGCGGGCGCGGGCCAAGCGACTTCGCCGCGACCGTCACTATCAGCGCGCCCTGCTGCGACAGGGTGTGCGGCTCGACGCCGAAGAGCGCTGAACGCCCACCGTGCGACAGGCACCACGCGAAAGACCCGCGACCGTGATGGACGGTCGCGGATTTTGTTGTGGCCGCGATCAGAAGCGGTAGCCGAGGTTGAGGCTGTACACCAGGGGGTCGATGTTGACGGTACCGACCGCCTGCCCGTCCACCCGCGCGTCGGTGTCGATGTCGATGTATCGAAGGTCCATGCCCAGGCGCCAGTGACGGTTCAGCATCAGGTCCACCCCAGCCTGCGCAGCCAGACCGAACGAGTTGTCGAGATCGAGCCGGTTGCCGCTGCTCAGGGTTTCCTCCATGAAGAAGGTGTAGTTGAGCCCGAGGCCGACGAACGGCTGGATGGTCTGAGACGGACGCAAGTGGTACTGCAGGGTGACGGTGGGCGGCAGGTGTTTGGCATTGCCGATCTCGCTGCCGTTGAGTGCGAGGTCATGCTTGAACGGCAGTGCCCCCAGGACATCCACCGCCCAGTTGGGCGAGAAGTAGTAGGCCACGTTCAGGCTCGGGCCAACGCGGCTGTCGACATCGATCTCACCGATGCTGAGCTGCCCATTGTCGGAGCCGGGATCGACCAGACTCAGCCCACCGCGAACCAGCCAGGGACTTTCGACGCCGGCCAGCGCGGGGGCGCTGTGCAGGGTCGTCAGTGCGGTGGCGGCGGTGAGCAGGGCGAGGGTGCCGGTCCGCAGGCCGGGCATCCGGGGGCGGGCGAGGGCTGCAGAGATTCGTATTGAAGGGTTCATCAGAGTGGCTCCAGAGGCGGGTGTCGGTCACCGCAGGGCAACCGACACCCTTAAGCATTGGGGTGTTTACGGGGTGTAGGGCAGCGAGGAGTGGTGCAGCACGATCCGCAGCTTCCCTTCGTCATCGCGCTTGTAGCCCCAGGTCTTGTCGACCGTGGTGACCTTGCCGTCCTTGTCGGTCACCATCACGTTGCCCATTGACAGGGCGACATCACCGTAGAGATGGATGCCGGCGTTGCGAATCTCGACTGAACGCCAGCCCTTGAGCGCGAATCCCGTATCGTTGGCGAACGCCTTGTCATGCCCGACGAAATAGGCCAGCGCGCCCGCTTCGGTGGTGCGGAAGGTCTGCTGCCCGGAGGCCAGCGTGGGCTTGAACAGCACCGGACCGTGCCCGTAGCCATACGCGCCGTCGATCACCGCTTCCGCGGTCGCCTTGGCTTTCTTGATGCCGCCGGACTCAAAGTCCTTGGCGATCTGGACCAGGGCCTCGCCCCAAGCGCGCTGGGCCGCCAACACCTCGGCTTCGGTGATGCTGTCGCTGACCACTGGGGCGGGCACGCCCACCTGTTGTGCGACGGGGCTCTTGGCGATGGCAAAGGTGCTCGCGCCCATGGCGCTCGCAACAGCGATGCCCAGGATCAGACGACGGCGGTTCAGCGTTTTCATAGCGATGCTCCAGAAGTGTTGGTCCGGGAGTGGACGGCGCCAGTGTGGGAACAGGGATGCCCTCCGAAGGCTGCCAATCGGCATATCGCGATATATGGCTTTAGACATATCGCCCGGCGCCGTTTGCACCGTATAGTCGCTACCGTCGACGCCATGCCGTGAAGGGCTGCGTCTTGTTGGAGCGCGGGATCGTGACCACCTATTCAGATGAAAAGCGGGAAGGGCCTCAGGGGTCGTCGCCGGTGCGCGGTCTGCGCGAGCGCTTGCGCAGCCATGAAGGTGAAGCCAGTCGTCTGCGCCTATTGCTGCGCGCGGCCAATGCAGGCGCCCAGGAGACCGCAGCAAAATCCGCTCTGCGGGCGATGCTGTTGGAGGTGCTGCAGTTCAGCACCGCCGACGCCGGCGTGGTGCTGCAGCAGGAGTCCGGCGGCCTCACGGTGATGGCTGCGCAGGGCGGGGTGTTACCGGTCGGGGCCCGCATTCCCCTGGGTGGGGTGTTGTCCGGTGTGATGAGACCGCCGTTCTCACTCAGCCTGCGCGAGCACGTCAGCAGCCGGCTGTGGATGCAGGGGGATGCCGCGCTCGCCACCGAACTGATCGTACCGCTGTTATTTGGCGGCCGACTTGAGGGTGTGCTCGCGATCATTAGCGCGCAGGCGCGGCTGACCCTTTCCGACGCCGACTTTCGGGCCATCGAGGCGCTGTGCACATTGCTGGCCGCAGTCTTGCATCGCCCGGCCGCCGGCCGCGCACGAGGCGGGCGCCGCGATGGCGCCGCTGCGCTGGCGCAGCTTTCGCCGCGCGAGCAGCAGGTGTTTGCGCTGTTGCCCAAGGGGCTCAGCAATGCCGAGATGGCCGAGCAGCTGGGTATTGCCACCGGCACCGCCAAAATCCATGTCGAGCGGATCCTGCACAAGCTGGGGGTTCGTGACCGCACCCAGGCGGCGGTGCGGGCCGTCGAATGGGGTTTCAAATGAAGCGTCTCTCGTTCAAACCCTGGCAGGACTGGCCGCTGGCGGCGAAGAGTGCGGCCGCCCTGATGGTGCCGTTCGCCTTGATGCTGGCCGCGCTGGTGTCCAGTTTCCAGTTGCAGCGCAATATCAATGCAGCCGAATCCGACGTGCGCCGCGCGCTGGCGATCCAGGCCGATATGCAGACCCTGCAGGCACTGGTGGCAGAGTCCGCGATGAGCATCCGCGGCTATCTGCTGACCGGACGTGAGGACTTTCTGGATCCCTATCTGCGGGCGCAGGAGGCGCTTCCGGAAACCTTCCGGTCGCTGCACGCGCTGGTGCGAGATCCGGAAGTGCAGGCCTCGCTCGCCCGCATTGAGAATCTGTGGGCACGGAAGAAGCAAAGTCTGGAGTCGCTTCGCGATCAGGGCCGAACGCAGACGCCCAGTGAATTGCGCGCGCACCTGGTGGGCAGCAAGGGGTTGCTCGACGAACTTCGCGCCGAGCTTCGCGCCATGTATGCGCGCGAGACGACCCTGGTTCGGGAGTTCTCGGCCGCTGCGGCGGCAGCCGTCCGCGTCAACCTCTGGGTGGACTTGGTGACCACACTGCTGGTGACCCTGAGTGGCGTCGCGGCCTTCCTGCTGCTGTTTGGGGCCGTGGTTCGTCGCGTCAAGGCGCTGGTCGACAATGCCGAGCGGCTGTCGCACGGGGAACCCTTGTTGCCGGTTCCGGTGACCGGTGACGAACTCGGGGTGTTGGCGCAGCGACTGCACAACACCAGTGCCCTGCTCGCGGCCCGTGCCGAGGAAGCGCGCGCGGCGAGCCTCGCCAAGACCCACTTTCTGTCCCGCACCAGCCACGAACTACGCACGCCCCTGAACGCCATCATGGGCTTCGCCCAGCTGCTACGGACCGACTTGGCAGACTCCGACGCGGCCGCCCACCTCGACCAGATCTTGGTGGCCAGCCGGCACTTACTCGGGCTGATTGATGAGGTGCTCGACATCGCTCGGATCGAGAGTGGTGAACTGCGGCTCGAAACGGGACCGCTACCGTTGGCGCCACTGGTGGCGGAGTGCCTGGCGTTCGTCGAGCCGCTGGCTGCGCAGCGTGGCGTCCGTCTGGAGACGCCGAAGGTTCCGGCGTCGCTGCTGGTGACGGCGGATCATCAACGACTGCGACAGGTGGTGCTGAACCTGCTGTCGAATGCCATCAAGTACAACCGGCCCTCGGGCACAGTCACGGTTTCGGCGGTCGCCGAGGAACCCAGGATTCGGCTCGACGTGATCGATACCGGTGTCGGAATCCGACCCGCGCTGCTGCCACGGCTGTTCTCGCCGTTCGAGCGGCTGGATGCTGAGTCCGGGCCGGAACAGGGCACCGGTCTGGGGCTGGCGCTGTCGCGTCAACTGATGGCGCGGATGGGCGGCGAGATCGACGTGAAGAGCCAGCCCGGCGCGGGCAGTACCTTCTCGCTACGACTGCTGCGCGCCGATGACCAGGTGCTCCGTGCGCCACCGACGCCGGCCGGATCCGGGGCGCGATTCGAGCGTGTCGCGGTCCGCCAGCGCCACATTCTTGTGGTCGAAGACAACGCATCCAACGTGGCACTGATGAAGGCCCTACTGGCGCGGCGTCCGGAATGGGTCATGGCGCTGGCCCCAGATGGCGATGCGGCATTGCGGATGGCCCATGCTGAGCCGCCCGACCTGATTGTGCTGGACCTTGATCTGCCGGGACGCAGTGGCGAATCCGTGCTGGCCGACCTCAAGCGCGCGTCGGGTCTGGCTGATATTCCGGTGGTGATCGTCAGCGCCGATGCGCAGCCGGCCACCTTGGCGCGCCTGCGGCAGGCAGGTGCGGATGACTATCTCACCAAGCCCCTGCAGGTCTCCGAGTTTCTGCGACTGCTGGACCAGGACGTGACATGACTGAAACCGACTTGCTGGATGCACGCATCCTGATCGTGGACGACCAGCCTGCCAACCTGCGGCTGCTGGAGGCGCTGCTGGCGCGCGAAGGGTTTCGCAACGTCGTCAGTACGACGGAATCGGAGCAGGCGATGGATCTGTTCGTAGCTTTCGATCCCGATCTGGTGTTGCTGGATTTGATGATGCCGGTGCTGTCGGGTTACGCCGTGTTGGAGCGGCTTGAGCGGCGCCGGGCGCCCGACGATTTCCGGCCGGTGCTGGTACTCACCGCGGATGCCACCACCGAGGCCAAGCGACGCGCCTTGTCGTTGGGCGCCAAGGACTTTCTGACCAAGCCATTCGATTCGGTGGAAGTGGTACTGCGGATCTGCAACCTGCTTGAGACGCGGCTGCTGTACAAGCAGCTGCAACAGCTGCAGCCCGGGACGGCACCGCTGCAGCGCGATCGCCAAGGGCTCACCGGGCCGTAGCGGCGCTCCGAGCGAACAGGTCGCAAACGATAGGCTGATGATCGAATGCGGTTTGTTCGGACGGCACCGCGCTGAAGCAGGTGCCGGCATAGCGATCACTTGCGACATGGTCGATATTGAGCAGATTGGCGTAGGTGGGCGGGACCAACAGTCCCACCGGCGTCAACATGGTGAAGGCCTGCCCGTCGCCGACGAAGTCGTTCCAGCGGGCGGCGCTACGGTCGATCAGGGCGAGACGACCCGGATCGGTATTGAGATCGCCCAGCACCAGATTGACGCCGCCGTCAGCGCCCGGGCGGCCGCCACCGTCGCGCAGGTCGAGGAATACCTGCTCAAACTGGGTGATCCGGCATTGCTGATCGGCAGGGGTGAAGCCGGAGGTGCCGTGAATGCTGACCACAGTCAACTCACCGCCGCCGACAAGGTCGATCACACCACGACCGACCCGTGTGCCACCGCCGCAGTCTTCGGTGACGCCGCCCTGTAGATGATCGCGACAGAGGCGCTCGGAGCAGCCGCGGAACTGACCGATCGCGCGGCGTACCGCCAGGCACTTGTCAGCGCGGCCCTGGTGACAGGCAACCTGGTAGCCCTCGCCGAGGATCTGCTCCGCGACACCCGGGTCGCCTTCCTGCCAACCCTCGCAGATGAACCCGGTATGCGCGTCGACCGGGATTTCGGTGCAGCGCGCGACGTCGAAGATCTCCTGCAACGCCAGCAGGTCGGGCTGCACCGCAGCGTTTAAGCTCGCAACATCGGGCAGCAGCGACCGATGTGCCAGCCCGGTGCCGTACCACTCGGCGGCCACCGAGGCGTCGGCACAGGTGTAGCCCGCGTCAGCAGTTCGATCACAGTCCGGTGTCCCCGCATTGAAGGTCATCGCGCGCAGCGAAGGCGGTCCTTCAGCGGCGTCCGGCGTCGGTGATGGACTCTGGCTGCCGCAGGCGGCGAGCAGGAGCAGCAGGGATATCGGCAGAATCTGGGCAGGCATGATGGGCGGTGAAGGGGAATCTCACCGTTCAATAGCCCAAGGCCGTGACGGGCTGAAGTCGAAACGCCAGTGGGGTGTTACGAAGGCAAGTAAGGCGTGCGCGATGAATAAATGATCGTTGGTTCGAGTGACCGGACAACAAAAGAGGC
>CAYROO010000001.1:82136-394791 GCA_964425915.1 uncultured Polycyclovorans sp. | reverse complement strand
CTGCAGTGTTGCAGACCTTTGATGCTGTAGAAGTGGCTCCGCGAGTTGGACTCGACCCCGCGGTGTGTGCGGGGCGTCTGCCGGAGGGCAGACCACCCGCAAGCACGCCTTGGCGTGCGCGATGAACAATGATCGTTGGTTCGAGTGACCGGACAACAAAAGAGGCCTGCAGTGTTGCAGACCTTTGATGCTGTAGAAGTGGCTCCGCGAGTTGGACTCGAACCAACGACCCGCTGATTAACAGTCAGCTGCTCTACCGACTGAGCTATCGCGGAACAGTCGGGGCGCGCAGTGTAGTCAACCCGCCCCGGTGATGCAACGCTTTTGCGGCGTCCTCAGCCGGCGATCCTGCGTAGCCGCTCGACGCTGCCCTTGAGCACGGCGTCACTGGTGGCGAAGGACAGGCGCAGATGGCCAGGGGAGCCGAAGGCGGAGCCGGGCACCACGGCTACCAGCGCTTCGTCGAGCAGGCGGTCGGACAGTTCCAGGTCGGTCTTGCAGCCGAGCTTGGCCATCAGGCCTTCGACATTGGGGAAGGCATAGAAGGTGCCGTCCCCGGCCGGGCAACGTACGCCGGGCACGGTGTTGAGGTCGGCCACGAGATCGTCATGACGGCGCTTGAACGCGGCCACCATCTCGGTGACGCAACCCTGGTCGCCATTGAGCGCCGCCACGGCGGCCGCCTGGGAGATCGAGGTCGGGTTGGAGGTGGACTGGCTCTGGATGTCCGACATGGCGGTGATGATCTTCTGCGGGCCGCAGGCCCAGCCCAGCCGCCAGCCGGTCATCGAGTAAGTCTTCGACACCGCGTGGATGATCACGGTGCGGTCGTACAGCTCCGGGCAGGCGTTGATGATGTTGCTGTACGGCTCGCCGGTCCAGAGGATTTTCTCGTACATGTCGTCCGAGGCGACGATGACCTGCGGGTGTCGCAGCAGCACCTCGCCCAGCGCCGCCAGCTCGGCCTTGCTGTATGCCATGCCGGAGGGGTTGGATGGGCTGTTCAGCCACAGCATGCGGGTGCGCGGCGTGATCGCGGCTTCCAGCTGGGCCGGGGTGATCTTGAAGCGGGTCTCCGCCGTGGTGGGCAGGATGATGGGGGTGGCATCGGCCAGCAGCACCATGTCCGGATAGCTGACCCAGAACGGCGCGGGGATCAGCACCTCGTCGGTCGCATTCAGCAGGGCCTGGCACAGGTTGTAACAGGCCTGCTTGCCGCCCACCGAAGCCAGCACCTGCTTGGGGGTGTACTGCAACTGGTTATCGCGCGCCATCTTGTCGATGATGGCCTGCTTCATCGCCGGGGTGCCGCCCACCGGGGTGTATTTGGTCTTGCCGTCGCGGATCGCCTGCTGCGCCGCTTCCTTGATGTGCTCGGGCGTGTCGAAGTCCGGTTCGCCGGCGCCGAGGCTGAGCACATCCTTGCCCTGTGCCTTGAGTTCGCCGGCCTTGGCGGTCACCGCCAGGGTGGGGGACGGCTTGATGCGGGTGACGCGCTGGGCGAGCGGGTATTCCATGAGCGGGACCTTGCGGACGGGGAAAGGCAAACGGCGCGCATGATACGGGAAGCCGGGGCTCAATGCCCCCTGCCAAGGCATGGGCGGACGGCTTGCAAGCGGCTCCGGGGATGGCACTCTAGGAGGCTACCCGCTGCCCCAGGCCTGTCATGTCCGATTCCAGCTCCCGCGTGGTGCGGCTCCGCAACCGCCAGAACGATCCGTTCCACCTGCAGGCGGACTGGGCGCCGGCCGGCGACCAGCCGGAGGCCATCCGCCAGTTGGTGGAGGGCCTGCGGGATGGTCTTGCTCACCAGACCCTGTTGGGCGTGACCGGCTCTGGCAAGACCTTCACCATCGCCAACGTGATCGCCCAGGTGCAGCGGCCGACCCTGATCATGGCCCCCAACAAGACGCTGGCGGGCCAGCTTTATGGGGAGTTCAAGGAATTTTTCCCCAACAACGCGGTGGAGTATTTCGTCAGCTATTACGATTACTACCAGCCCGAGGCCTATGTGCCCTCGTCGGACACCTATATCGAGAAGGACTCGGCGGTTAACGAGCACATCGAGCAAATGCGGCTGTCCGCCACCAAGGCGCTGATGACCCGTAAGGACGCCATCATCGTGGCCAGCGTGTCGGCGATCTACGGCCTTGGTGACCCGGATGCCTATTTCCAGATGGTGCTGCATCTGATCAAGGGCGAGCGGCTGCCGCAGCGCGAGCTGATCAAGCAGTTGACGGCGATGCAGTACACCCGCAACGAGGTGGCGCTGGACCGCGGTACTTACCGGGTTCGCGGCGAGGTGATCGACATCCATCCGGCGGAATCCGACGACGAGGCGGTGCGGGTGGAGCTGTTCGACGACGAGATCGAGACGCTGAGCTTTTTCGACCCGCTCACTGGCGAGGTCAAGCGCAAGGTGCCGCGCCTGACCATCTTCCCCAAGTCGCATTACGTAACGCCGCGCGAACGCACCCTCGGGATGATCGAGCAGATTCGCAGCGAGCTGCAGGCGCGCATCGCCCACTTCCAGAAGCTGGACAAGCTGATCGAGGCCCAGCGGATCGAACAGCGCACGCTGTTCGACCTGGAGATGATCAACGAGATCGGCTACTGCAAGGGGGTGGAGAACTACTCCCGCTATCTGTCCGGCCGTGCCCCGGGGCAGCCGCCCCCCACCCTGTTCGACTACCTGCCACCGGACGCCCTGGTGGTGCTGGACGAAAGCCACGTCACCGTCCCGCAGATCGGCGGCATGTACCGTGGCGACCGCAATCGCAAGGAAACCCTGGTCGAGTACGGGTTTCGGCTGCCGTCCGCCCTGGACAACCGCCCACTCAAGTTCGAGGAGTTTGAGGCGATCTGCCCTCAGACCATCCATGTGTCTGCCACCCCCGGTCCCTATGAGTTGGAGCACTCCCAGGGCGCGGTGGTTGAGCAGGTGGTGCGGCCGACCGGGCTGGTGGACCCGGTGGTGGACGTGCGCCCGGCCAGCCGCCAGGTCGACGATGTGCTGGGTGAGATCCGCCTCCGCGTGGAGGCGGGTGAGCGTGTGCTGATCACCGTGCTCACCAAGCGCATGGCGGAGGACCTGACCGACTATCTCAACGAAAACGGCGTCAAGGTGCGCTACCTGCATTCCGACGTCGACACCGTGGAGCGGGCCGAGATCGTCCGCGACCTGCGCCTCGGCGTGTTCGACGTGCTGGTAGGCATCAACCTGCTGCGCGAAGGCCTGGACATCCCGGAGGTGTCGCTGGTGGCGATCCTCGATGCCGACAAGGAGGGCTTCCTGCGCTCTGATCGCTCGTTGATCCAGACCATCGGCCGCGCTGCCCGCAATCTGAACGGCAGCGCCATTCTCTACGCCGACCGGATCACCGGCTCCATGCAGCGGGCGATCGACGAGACCAGCCGCCGTCGCGAGAAGCAGGTGGCCTTCAACACCGAGCACGGCATCACCCCGCGTGGGGTGATCAAGAAGGTGCAGGACGTCATGCGCCTGGGCTACGAAGACACGGCCGTCGCCCTCAAGGCGGCCGAGACGCAGGCGCGCTATGACGCCGTGGTGCCGCCGGAACTGCTGGCCAAGAAGATTGCCAAGCTGGAGAAGGAAATGAAGGCCGCAGCGCTCAACCTGGAGTTCGAAAAGGCGGCCAAGCTGCGTGACGAGGTCCGCCGCCTGCGAGAGCAGGCCATCGTCCACGCCGCCTGAGGCATGGAGGAGGGTGCTGGCATCGGCTGGGGGCCGCCATCGGTCGTCTATCGGTAGCCAAAACAGACCCCGGGTGCTAAAAAGCGCGCCGTTTCTGTCACTTTCTTGACGGCCATGCGCGCGATCCTAATCTCCTTGCTGTGTCTTTTCCCCACCTTTTCCATGGCGGCGGAGGCTACGCAGGACCTCACCGGGCACTGGGTGGGCTTCGCTGCCCTGGCTATCTTCGTTGCGGCCTACGTGCTGGTGGTCATGGAGGAATGGCTGCACCTGCGCAAGTCGATTCCGGTGCTGCTGGGGGCGGTGGTGATCTGGATTCTGATCGCGGTTGCCTATGCCGCCAATGGTGACTATCACACCGTCGGCGAAACGGTGCGCCACAGCCTGCTGGAGTACGCAGAGCTGTTCCTGTTCCTGCTGGTGGCGATGACCTACATCAACACGCTGGAAGAGCGCGGCCTGTTCGAGGCACTGCGCGGCTGGTTGGTATCGCGAGGGTTCTCGCTGCGGACACTGTTCTGGCTGACCGGTTTGTTGTCATTCTTCATTTCGCCAATCGCCGACAACATGACCACGGCCTTGGTCATGGCGTCGGTGGCCATTGCGGTGGGCAAGGGTTATCCCGGCTTTGTGGTGGTCGCCTGCATCAACGTGGTGGTGGCGGCCAATGCCGGCGGCGCCTGGAGCCCGTTCGGTGATATCACGACCTTGATGGTGTGGCAGAAGGGCATCTTCCCGGCGCATGAGTTCCTGGCGCTCTTCGTGCCGTCGGTGGTCAGCTGGCTGGTGCCTGCCGGCATCATGTCGATGAGCCTGCCCAAGGCCTCGCCGGCGCCGCTCGCGGAGCGTCCCCAGGTGCAGTACGGTGGGTTCATCCTGGCCATCATGTTCCTGCTGACCATCGCGTTGACCATCACCTTGCACAGCGTCCTTCACTTGCCGCCGGTGCTGGGCATGATGGGGGGGCTGGGTGCGCTGATGCTGGTGAGTTATATTCTCAACCGGACCGGGGGTGGTCGTCGTATTGATGCCCATTTCATGGAGCAGGGCGGCGTGTCGGATGTCAGCGAAAGCAATCCGCACAACTCGGACAAGGCGCCGTCGCGGCTCAATACCTTCAACCAGGTGGCGCGGTCGGAGTGGGATACCTTGCTCTTCTTCTACGGCATCATCATGTGCGTCGGCGGTCTGGGGACCATCGGCTATCTGGCCATGGGGTCGAACTTCCTCTATGGCGATCTCGGCCCCACCGTGGCGAATATCCTGGTGGGCTTCGCTTCGGCGGTGATCGACAACATCCCGGTGATGTTCGCAGTGCTGACGATGATGCCGGAGATGTCGGACGGCCAATGGCTGTTGGTGACGCTGACGGCGGGTATCGGCGGCTCCATGCTGTCGATTGGCTCCGCGGCCGGTGTTGCCGTGATGGGGCTGGCGCGCGGCCAGTACACCTTCTTTGGCCATCTGCGCTGGGCCTGGGCCGTGGCCCTCGGTTATGCCGCCGGTGTGGCGATGCACTTTGTGGTCAATGGGCCCCTGTTCCACATCATGCGCTGAGCCTTAGGCCAGGTTGGCTGACTGGGCGTGGGCGATCAGCCTGGCGGCCACTGCAGGGGGCGCCCCCCCAGCAGGTGTAGGTGCAGGTGAAACACGGACTGGCCGGCCTCGGCCCCGTTGTTGACCACCAGGCGGTAAGCCTCACCGTAGCCTTCCTGGCGCGCGATGTCGCTGGCCACCAGCATCAGGTGCCCGAGCAGGGCCTGGTCTTCCGCCGTGGCGTCGCACAGACGTGGAATCGGCTTGCGTGGCACCAGCAGCACGTGCATGGGGGCACCGGGGTTGATGTCGCGGAAAGCCACGCAGTGCGCGTCTTCGTGGATGAGCGTGGCCGGCAGTTCACGGTCGATGATCTTCTCGAAGAGGGTCTTGGCCATGGCGGGAATCCGAGGAAAGGTGCCCTGAATGCTACCATTGGCCCTTATTTCTGAACGGGTTTCCCACGGCTTGTGAGCGCTCCCGCATCGTCCGACCTGCGCCCGTGGCCGGTCTACCGCCGGTTGCTCGGATATGCCTTGCCACACTGGCGGGTTCTGGCCATCGCCTTTGTCGCCACCGGCGTGTTCGCGGCCGTCGATGCCAGCTTTGCGGCCCTGGTGAAGCCCCTGCTGGATCAGGCCTTCGTTGCTCAGAACGAGACCTACATCCGTTGGCTGCCGGTCGCCATCATTGGCCTGTTCCTGCTGCGCGGCCTGTCGTCATTCACGTCGGCCTATGGCATGGCCTGGGTGTCGCGACGGGTGGTGATGGAAGTGCGCGCCGGGCTCTACAACCATCTGCTGACCCTGCCGGTGAGCTACTACGACCAGGTCTCGTCCGGGCAGGTCATCGCACGGCTGACCTACCACGTTGAGCAGGTCGCGGACGCGGTGACTGGGGTGCTCACCACGGTGCTCAAGGAGGGGCTGACGGTGATGGCCCTGATCGGCTGGATGCTCTGGCTGAACTGGCAGCTGACCCTGTTCGCATTTGCGGTGATGCCGTTCATCGCCCTCATCATCCGCTACGTCAGCAAGCGCTTTCGCAGCATCAGCCGTCGTATCCAGCAGAGCGTCAGCGATGTCACGGACGCCACCGAGGAAGCCGTCAGCGGCCAGCGTGTGATCAAGCTTGCCAACGCCGAGCCGGTCGAGCGTGCCCGCTTCCAGGTCGTCAACAACAGCAACCGTCAGCTGCAGATGAAGGTGGTGGCCACCCAGGCCGGAAGCGCTGCACTGATCCAGTTCATTGCTGCGTGGGCGGTGGCTGCGATCGTCTATTTCGCCACCCGCCCCGACATGATCGAGGCGATGAGCCCCGGGACCTTCGCCTCCTTCATGCTGGCCATGCTGTCGCTGCTGCAGCCGATCAAGAGCATGGGCAAGATCAACGAGCGGCTGCAGCGCGGCATTGCTGCCGGGACATCGATTTTTGAGGTCATGAACTTGCCGCCGGAACCGGCGGGCGGGGAGCGGACGCTGGAACGGGCACAGGGCGCCATCCGCTTTGATCAGGTGAGCTTTCGCTACCGGAGCGATCTCGATGAGGCGCTGCGTGGGGTGAGCCTGGAGATCATGCCGGGCCAGACGGTGGCCTTCGTCGGACGCTCCGGCAGCGGCAAGTCCACGCTGCTGTCGTTGCTACCCCGCTTCTACGACCCCAGCGGCGGCGCCGTGCTGCTCGACGGTCACGACCTTCGCGAGTATCGCGTCGCTGATCTGCGCGCACAGGTGGCGCTGGTGGATCAGCAGGTGCGGCTGTTCAACGCCACCGTGGCCGACAACATTGCCTACGGTCTGCCCGAGCGACCGAGCCGTGAGGCCATCGCGGCGGCCGCGCGGTCGGCCAATGCTTGGGAGTTCATCGAGCGCTTGCCTGCCGGACTGGATACCCTGATCGGCGCCGATGGCCAGCAGCTTTCGGGCGGACAGCGACAACGATTGGCGATCGCGCGGGCCCTGCTCAAGAATGCCCCCATTCTCATCCTGGATGAAGCAACTTCCGCGCTGGATACCGAATCCGAGCGCCTCGTTCAGGCCGCGCTGGCGCGGCTGGTGCAGGGCCGCACCACGCTGGTGATCGCGCACCGGCTGAGCACTATCCAGGCCGCCGACTGCATCGTGGTGATGCAGGACGGCCGCATTATCGAGACCGGTCGGCACGAGCAATTGTTGGCACGTAACGGTCTCTACGCCGCCCTGCACCAGATGCAATTCGAACATGCCGCTGACCAGGCGGCTTGAGCAGCGCTGGTACCGGGCCGAGCTGCCACCGCCCTGGCCCTTGCGGCCCCTGGCCGCGCTGTACGGCTGGGTTGCCGACCGCCAGCGCCAGCGCGCAGCGCCACATACGGTGTCGGTCCCGGTACTGGTGGTCGGCAATATCAGTGTCGGCGGTACCGGCAAGACGCCGGTGGTGCAGGCGCTGGTGGCCGCCCTACAGGCACGCGGCTGGCGCCCCGGCGTGGTGTCGCGTGGCTATGGCGGACGGGGCGGGCGTGATCCGATGGCCGTCACCCGCGCCTCGGATCCGGCTGACTGTGGTGACGAGCCCCTGCTGATCCACCTGCGCACCGGCGTGCCGGTGCAGGTCGCGGTCGACCGCGTCGCCGCCGCCCATGCGCTGCTCGCTGACGGCGCGGTCGATGTGATCGTCGCGGATGATGGCCTTCAGCACTATCGGCTCGCCCGCGATGTTGAAGTCTGTGTGGTCGACGGTGTGCGTGGGCTGGGCAATGGCGCCCGGTTGCCAGCCGGGCCACTGCGTGAGGAGCCTGCCCGCCTGCGGGATGTCGATCTGGTGCTGGTCAACGGCGGTAGCTGGACGCCCGCCGAGGGCATCGCTTGGCACCGATTCAGCCTGCGGCCGGGTCAGCCCTATCGGCTCGATGGCGGCTCGGCACCCGCCAGCCTGTCCGAGTGGCGCGGGCGCGCGGTGCATGCGGTGGCGGGTATCGGTCATCCGCAACGGTTCTTCGCTACCCTGGCCGACCTGGGGCTGGTGGTTCATCCCCATGCCTTTCCGGACCATCACGCCTATGAGGCGGCCGACCTGCCACCAGCGGATCCGCAGTGCCCGGTGATGATGACCGAAAAGGATGCGGTTAAATGCCGTCATTTCCACCATGATCAACTGTATGCGCTGCCGGTGACGGCCGAGCTGCCGGATACGCTGATCGATACCCTCAATGCCCTGCTCAAGGAGCGAAGCCATGCTCGATAAACGCCTGCTCGATCTGTTGGTTTGTCCGGTCACCAAGGCGCCACTGGTGTGGAAGCCGGACCAACAGGAGTTGTGGTGCCGCGCCTCGCGTTTGGCATATCCGGTGCGCGATGGCGTGCCGGTGATGTTGGAGGAAGAGGCGCGGACCCTTTCGGACGCTGAGCTGGATCAGCTGCGGTGAGCCTGTCGTTCAAGGTGGTGATTCCGGCCCGGCTCAATTCCAGCCGGCTGCCGGGCAAGGTATTGCGCGACATTCTCGGGCGTCCGATGGTTGCGCATGTCTGGGCGGCGGCTTGCCGTTCCGGCGCTGACGAGGTCCTGATCGCCACCGATGACCCCAGCGTCGAGACCGCCTGCCGCCGCTTCGGTGCCGAGGTCTGTATGACTCGCAGCGACCACGCCTCCGGTACCGACCGCCTGCACGAGGTGGCGTCGCGTCGCGGTTGGGCCACGGACACCATCCTGGTCAACCTGCAGGGCGACGAGCCATTGATGCCGCCGGCGCTGGTGCTGCGGGCGGCGCAGTTGCTGTCCGAGGATGCCGGGGCCGACATTGCCACCCTGGCGCATCCGCTGCACGACGACGCCGAGTTCGTCGATCCCAACGTGGTGAAGGTGGTCCAGGACCTGCGGGGCTACGCCTTGTACTTCTCACGGGCACCGATTCCCTGGTGGCGCGATGGTGCGCCGCGCCGGCCTGCCGCGCTGGCGCTGCGTCACATCGGCTTGTATGCCTACCGTGTCGGCGCACTCGCCCGGTTTGCGGCGTTACCGCCGGCTGACCTGGAGCAGTACGAGGCCCTGGAGCAGCTGCGGGCACTCGCCCATGGCCTGCGCATCCGCCTGGGGGTGGTCGATGATCCACCGCCGCGCGGCGTGGACACCGCGGCCGACCTGGCAGCGGTCATCGCCCGACTGCAGGAGGCTCACTCGTAGCGCAGCGCGTCGATCGGGTCCAGTCGGGAGGCCTTGTGCGCCGGGTAGAGCCCGAACACCACCCCGACCAGCGCGCTGATGCCCACCGCCAGCGCCACCACGTCGACCCGGATCAGCAGCGACCACTCAAAGCGTGCGGCGAGCTGCTGTGCCACGCCCACGCCGAGTGCCACGCCCAGCAGGCCGCCCACCACCGACAGGGTCAAGGACTCCACCAGAAACTGGGCGAGGATATCGCCGGGCCGGGCGCCAACCGCCATGCGCACGCCGATCTCGCGGGTGCGCTCCGTGACCGAGACCAGCATGATGTTCATGATGCCGATGCCGCCGACCACCAGCGAGACGAAGGCAATCGACGCCAGCAGCGCGGTCAGGGTCTGGGTGCTCTCCTGGCTGGCGCTGGCGATCTCGCCCAGGTTGCGGACGCTGAAGTCGTCTTCTTCGCCATCGCGCAGGCGGTGCCGTTCGCGCAGCAGGGCGGTGACCTCCCGTTCGGCGTCGGTGGTGGCCTGCTCGGAAACGGCACTCAGCACGATCTGGCCGTTGAGATAACGGCCTGCTCCGCCTTCCAGCCGGGTCTGAAAGCTGCTGACCGGGACGAACACGACATCGTCATTGTCGCCGCCCCAACCGGATTGACCCTTGGCGGCGAGAACGCCAATCACCTCGAACGGGGCGTTGCGGATCCGCACTTGCTGACCCAGCGGGTCGCTGCCGGCCCCGAACAGCTCGGTGACGACGGTTTCTCCCAGCAGCGCCACCTTGGCATTGCCGGCCACGTCCGAGTCATTGATGGCGCGCCCGCGGGACACCGACCAGTTGCGGATATCGAAGTAGGCTGGGGTGACGCCATGGATCACCGAGGTCCAGTTGCCGCTGTCGGCAATCACTTCGGCACTGGTGCGTAGTTGCGCCGCGGCGTGACGCACGCTGGGCAGGGTGGCGATGGCATCGAGATCGTCCCAGGTCAGGGTCGGTTGGCTGCCGGCCCCCCCGCGCACGCCGCCACTGCGCGAGGACCCCGACATCACCACCAGCATATGGGTGCCCATGTTGGCAAAGGTCTGCTGAACTCGTGCCTTGGCACCCTCGCCAATCGAAACCATAGCGATCACTGCGGCAACGCCGATGATGATGCCCAGCGCGGTGAGGAAGGCCCGCAGGCGGTTCCGGGCCAGCGCCCGCAGGGCGATGACAAAGGTGAAGCCCAGGCTCATGCCGCCACCGGGGTTTGACGGCGATCCGAGCGAATCTGGCCGTCGCGGAGGGTCACCACCCGTCCCGCATACTCGGCAATATCCGGCTCGTGGGTCACCAACACCACGGTGATGCCTTCGCTGCCCAGGGCCTGCAGCAGGCGCATGATGTCGCGGCTGGTGGCGGTGTCGAGGTTGCCGGTGGGCTCGTCGGCCAACAGCACTCGGGGACACCCCACCAGTGCGCGGGCAATGGCCACCCGCTGTTGCTGGCCGCCGGACAGTTGGTTGGGGAAGTGATCCAGCCGTTCGCCCAGGCCCACGCGTTCGAGTGCCGCTCGCGCCCGGGCATGGCGTTGCGGCGCGGGCACGTTGCCGTACAGCAGTGGCAGTTCGACGTTGTCCAGCGCCGAGGTGCGGCTCAGCAGATTGAAGTTCTGAAACACGAAACCGAGCCAGCGGTTGCGGACCTGCGCCAGCTGCGCGCGGTCAAGCCGGGCCACGTCATGCCCGGCCAGCGCGTATCGCCCTGCGCTCGGCACATCGAGACAGCCGAGGATGTTCATCAGGGTGGATTTGCCCGAGCCGGAGGTCCCCATGATGGCGACACATTCGCCGGCGTCGATCTCCAGATCGATCCCAGCCAGAGCGGTCACCGGTACATCGCCCATGGCATAGCGCTTGTGGATGCCCTGAAGCTGGATCAGGGCCATTACAGCATCCGAAAGCGACGGCTGTCGGCACGCGCCGCAGTCGCGGGGCCGACGATCACGGCATCGCCCTCGGCCAGCGGTGCCTCCAGCAGCTCCGTGTGCATGCCGTCGCTGAGTCCCGGCGTAACCGCGATCCGCTGGGGCGTACCATCGCGCAGGACCCACACTGCGGCGCCGGAGGACGCCTCTGTGGCGGCCGCATCCGGGCGGAAGCGCAAGGCCGCTGCCGGTACCCGCAGCACCGACGCGCGGCGATCGAGAATGAAGCGCACGTTGGCCGTCATCCCGGGCTTGAGCTTGAGCTCGGGGTTATCGACATCAATGACGGCGTCATAGGTGACCACGTTGAGATTGACGGTCGCGGCATTGCGGATCTGGCGGACCTTGCCGTCGAAGCGCTCGCCGGGGTAGGCATCAACGGTGAAGTAGACCGCCATGCCGTCCCGCAGCCGGCCGATATCGGCTTCCGCCACACTGGTGTTGACCTGCATCTGGCGCAGGTCCTGGGCGATGGTGAACAGAACCGGGGCCTGCAGCGACGCGGCGACGGTCTGGCCGACATTGACCGAGCGTGAGATGACGACGCCGTCGGTGGGCGAGAGGATATCGGTGTAGGCCAGATTGGCTTCCGCCTCGCGCAGGCTTGCCCGCGCCTGCAGGGCGCTGGCGCGGGCGGCAGCCAGGTCGGCCGCTGACGCTTCGGCCACGGTTACCGCAGTATCGCGCTCGCTGCGCGCAATCAAGCCTCGCGTGATCAGGGTTTCGGTGCGTTGGGCCTGTCGCTGCGCATCGGACGCCTGCACGTCCGCCCGTTTCACCGCCGCCTCGGCCGCCGCCACGTTGGCCCGCGCCCGTTCCACCGCCGCCTCGAACAAGGCCGGATCGATCTTGGCAATGCGCTGGCCGGCTTCGACGCGACTGTTGAAGTCGGCGTAAAGCGCCTGTACGCGCCCGCTGACCTGGCTGCCGATGTCCACCGTCACCAGTGCGGACAAGGTGCCAGTGGCGGTGACGCTGGCTTCAATCAGGCCGCGTTCGACGCGCGCCTCGCGGTACTGCGGGGCATCGGGCGCCGGCGCCGGGCGCCACCACAGCCAGGCGGCCACGCCCATCAGCATCACCAGGCCGCCCCACAGCAGCCGGTGCCGATTGCGACGGGGCGCGGCCAGCAGCGGGGCCGCGGTGGAGGTGCCTTGCCGGCCGGTGACGTCGTCCATTGCCGGTTTAGATGCCGCAGCCTGGCAAAAGGTTGCAGCGCCGTCCTCAGGTACTGGCCATCACCGGCGTACGGCCGATGCTGTAGTAGCCGAAGCCGATGGTCTGCAGCAGTGAGGGCTCGTAGAGGTTGCGGCCGTCGACGATGACCGGCTCGGTCAGCAGCTTCGCCAGCCGTGCGAAATTGGGGCTGCGGAACTGTTTCCACTCGGTGACGATGGCGAGCGCATCGGCGCCTTCGCAGGCCTGTTCGGCGCTGTCGCAGAGCACCAGATCAGCACGGTCGCCGTAGAGCTTGTGGGTCTCCTCCATCGCCACCGGATCGAAGGCACGTACCTTCGCGCCTGCGGCCCACAATTGCTCCATCAACACCCGCGAACTGGCTTCGCGCATGTCATCGGTGCGCGGCTTGAAGGCCAGGCCCCACAGCGCGATGGTGCGATCTTCGAGGCTGCCGAAATGCTGGCTCAGCATTTCGAACATGACCTGTTTCTGTCGCTGGTTGACCGTCTCCACGGCACGCAGCAACTCGGCCGGATGTCCAGCCTGCTGGGCGGTGTGCACCAGCGCCTTGACGTCCTTGGGGAAGCAGGAGCCACCGTAGCCACACCCGGGATAAATGAAGTGATAGCCGATGCGCGGATCCGAGCCGATGCCCATGCGCACCTGCTCAATGTCGGCGCCAAGCCGCACTGCGATACCCGCCAGTTCGTTCATGAAGCTGATCTTGGTGGCCAACATGGCATTGGCCGCGTACTTGGTGAGCTCGGATGAACGGATGTCCATCACCACCAGTTTGTCGCGGTTGACACTGAAGGGGCTGTAGAGCGCGCGCATGCGTTCGGCCGCTGCGTCATTTTCGACCCCGACGATGATGCGGTCCGGCTTGGTGAAGTCGGCGATCGCGGCGCCTTCCTTGAGAAACTCGGGGTTCGACACCACGTCGAAAGGCAGCGCGACACCGCGCGCCTGCTGCGCAGCGCTGACGGCCGCGCGCACCTGATCGCAGGTGCCGACCGGAACCGTCGACTTGGTGATCACGATCCGGTGCGTCGTCATGTGCTCGCCGATGGTGCGGGCCACGGCCAGCACGTACTGCAGGTCAGCGGAGCCATCCTCGCCGGGCGGCGTCCCCACGGCGATGAACTGGAACTCGCCGTGGGCCACCCCTTCGGCTGCATCGGTGGTGAAGCGCAAACGCCCTTCGGCGTGGTTGGTCTTCACCAGATCCGAGAGGCCGGGCTCATAGAACGGCACTTCACCGGTGGACAGCCGGGCCACCCGTGCCGCGTCGATATCGACACAGACCACGTCGTTGCCCACATCGGCAAAACAAGCTGCCGTCACCAGCCCGACATAGCCGGAACCGAAGATCGTCACATTCACGTCAAGGAACTCCCATTGGAGGGGTCACAGGCGATCCCGGGGGCGCGCATGTGACGGTTCGGTGTCAATGATCGTTGCTGGATGTTTCAGTGCCTTGACGGTCGCCCGCCGACTTCTCGAACCGTTTGATGTAGTCCGAGGCCGGGGCCACCGCACGGAACAGCGGTTGTTGCTCGGGCGTGGGAGTCGGCGTTGCCTCAGGGGCCGCCACCGAGTCGACGGCGCTAGCCTTATCGGCTTCGGCTTGAGGTTCCGGTTCTGCCCCGGGTTCCGTTGTCGCGGCTGCCGGGGCCTCCACGGTCACGATCTGGGGTGACGGCGCCTGCGACGTAATCGGACCCGGCGTCGCCGTCACCGCGGCGTCTTGCGCCATCGCCGGGGTATCGGTGGATATCGGAGTCTCGGTGACCGCTGGCGGCTCGGCGGTTGTGATCACGGCGTCGGCATCTTGCGTGGCGGGCGTCGATACTGGTTCGACCTGGGGTGTACCGTGCTCGCGGCCGGCTTCCGCCGTTGTGGCAAGGACTTCCGTGCGCACCGGCGGGAGGGCAGCGGGCTCGGTCACTTCGGCGTCAGCCAGGACTTCAGCTGCAGCGACCGGGACGAACTGAAGCGCTTCGGGCTGCGCAGTGTCCACGTCCTGCGGCGCGGCATCGGCATCCGCTGCGCCGAGGTCCTGAGGGCTGACGGCATCGCCGTCTTCAGCGCCGTCGGCCAGTGTTGCCGCAGCACCCGCGGCGCGACCGCGACCACGACCGCGTCCGCGCCGGTTGCGACGACCACGGCCACTGCGGCTGCCCGGCGCGGCCTCACGTGCACCGTCATCTCCGGCGCCCTCGGGCGTCTGCGCCACCGTGGCCTCAGTGTTCAACAGCTCGGCATCGGCCTCGGCAGGCGCCAGCGCCGGCGTCGCCGTCCCGTCTGCGCGAGACGACCGCGCCTCGCGGTCGCCATCGCGACGACCGTTACCGCGGCCCTCGGCATTCTTGCGGCCGCCGTCGTTGCGGCGGTTGTCATCGCGATTGCGGCCGCCTGCGGCGTTGTCCGCTTTCGGCTTTGGCTCCTTGGATTCGGTTGCCGCCTCCGCCTTGCCCCCGTCCCGGCGATTGCCACGGTTGTCGTTGCGACCATCGCGGCGAGCATTGTCACCGGCGCCGCCACGGCTGCGACCTTCGCCACTGCGGCCGCGACGGTTGCGGCCTCCGCGTTCACCGCGGCGACGGGGCGATTCGCTCTCGGTTGCGGATTGCGGCGCGGGCAGTGCGGCAACGGCGGGCGTACCGGTGCCCAGGCCCAGCCACCGCAACAGGCGCTTCCAGATCGATTCGGTCATCACCGGCTGCAGGATGACCGGCTGCGCTGCGGCGGCCACCGGTGCCGGCGCCACCACCACCACCGGCGGCGGGGTTGCCGGCGCAATCTGCTGGACGGCAGGCTGAGGCGCCGGCCGGACCGGAGCCGACTCCTCGGCTTTTTGGGCTGAGGTGTCGAAGTTGCGCGCCAGGTGATAGCTGGTGGCGGCGTTATCGTCCTGCGACATGTGGTCGCCACGGACGCGACGAATCTCGTAATGCGGGGTCTGCAGGCTGGGGTTGGGGACCAGGGTGATCTGGACCCGGCAGCGTGCTTCGACCTCGCGCACTGCAGCGCGCTTTTCGTTGAGCAGGTAGGTGCCGGCATCCACCGGCAGCTGGCAAATGACGCGAGCGGTCCGGTCCTTCATTGCCTCTTCTTCGATGAGGCGCAGGATCGACAGGGCCATCGACTCGATGCTGCGGATCTGGCCGCGCCCTTCGCAGCGCGGGCAGTTGATCTGCGTATGTTCGCCGAGACTCGGGCGCAGACGCTGGCGCGACAGCTCCAGCAGGCCAAAGCGTGAGATACGGCCGGACTGGATGCGTGCCCTGTCCATCTCGCAGGCGCTATCGAGCCGCTTCTCCACTTCCCGCTGGTTGCGGTTGGAGTTCATGTCGATGAAATCGATGACCACCAGGCCGCCGAGGTCGCGCAGGCGCATCTGGCGGGCGATTTCATCCGCCGCTTCCAGGTTGGTGTTGAACGCCGTTTCTTCAATGCTGGCGCCGCCGGTGGCACGCGCCGAGTTGATATCGATGGCGGTCAGTGCTTCCGTCCGGTCGATGACGATGGAGCCGCCGGAGGGCAACCGCACTTCGCGTTCGTGTGCCGACTCGATCTGGCTTTCGATCTGGTAGCGCGAGAACAGGGGCACTTCGTCGCTGTAGAGCTTGAGCTTGCTGACGTCCATCGGCATCGAGTAGGCCATCTGCTCGCGGGCCGCCTCGTAGATCGCCTCGTTGTCCACCACCACTTCGCCGATGTCCGGACGCAAGTAGTCGCGCAGGGCGCGCAGGATGATGTTGTTTTCCTGGAAGATCAGGAACGGAGCCGACTTCTTGGACGCCGCCTCGGAAATGGCATTCCAGTAGGCCACCCGGTGGTCCAGGTCCCACTGCAACTCCTCGACCGTACGACCGATGCCGTTGGAGCGCACGATCACACCCATGCCGTCGGGCAGATTCAGTGCATCCAATGCCGCCTTGGCGTCTTCGCGTTCGTCGCCTTCTGCGCGCCGAGAGACCCCACCGGCCTTGGGGTTGTTCGGCATGAGCACCAGATAGCGCCCTGCCAGACTGATATAGGTAGTCAGCGCGGCACCTTTGTTGCCCCGCTCTTCCTTCTCCACCTGGACAATCAGCTCCTGGCCTTCGCGCAGTCGCTCTTTCGGGCTGTCGCCGTCGCCGAAGTAGCTCTTGGCAATCTCCTTCATCGGCAGGAAGCCGTGCCGCTCGCCGCCATATTCGACGAAGCAGGCTTCCAGAGAGGGTTCTACGCGGGTGATACGACCCTTATAGATATTGCCTTTCTTCTGCTCCCGGTTGGCGGTTTCGATGTCCAGGTCATACAGCTTCTGGCCATCCACAATGGCCACCCGCAATTCTTCACGCTGGGTGGCGTTTATCAGGATACGTTTCATGTGGTGCGACTCGAATCAGGGGCGCACCGCTGCAGCTCAGGGGAACTCGTTGTGGCTCGTTAAACAATCAGCCTTATGTCATCGCCCGGCAGGCGGCGGCGCAGCATCTCAATCAGGAAAGGCAACCGCTGGAGGCGGCTGCCGTACGTTTTGGTGCTCCGGGACGGACTCGGGCTTCTGCTACGCTTGTCAGAAGTTGTTGTCGCCGCCGTCCGAGCAACCAGTCCGGCGCCGCTTTCGCAGGGGCTTTAAGGCCTTTTTCAACCGGATTGACATAGTTTGACACAGAATCGTAGCCAAGTCCGCAAGGTCCGAGTCGGCGCCAATGAAGACGGGCAGCGCATTGACAATTTCCTTCTCAAACAATTGCCTGGTGTGCCCAAGTCGCATGTCTACCGGCTGCTGCGCTCCGGCCAGGTCAGAGTCGATGGCGGCCGCGCCAAGCCCGAACGCAAGCTGGTGGCAGGGGAGGAGGTGCGGATTCCCCCCGTGCGCCAGGAGGATCCCGGCGAAACGCCGCGGCCACCCGACGAGCTGATGCAGCGCTTGCGCGCCGCCATCATCCACGAGGATGCCCACTACCTGGCGGTGTCCAAGCCTGCGGGCCTCGCGTCCCATGCCGGCAGTGGGGTGCGCTTCGGTGTGATCGAGGTGGCCCGCGCCTGGGGCTTGCACGAGTGGCTGGAGCTGGTACACCGCCTCGACCGTGACACCAGTGGCGTGCTGTTGCTGGCGAAAAATCGTCCGGCCCTGCTGCGCGCCCAGCGCGCCCTCAAGAATGGCGACGTGACCAAGCGGTACTTCGCACTACTGCTCGGCCGCTGGCGCGGTGAGGATCGTGATGTCACGGCAGCCTTGCTACGAGACCAGGGCCAGGGCGGTGACCGTCGGGTGGTGGTGGATGATGACGATGGCAAGCCCTCACACTCCCGTTTCTCGCCACGCGGCCGTTATCGCGACGCCACCTTGATGGAAGTCCAGATCTTCTCAGGCCGCACGCATCAGATCCGCGTGCATGCGGCCGCGCTGGGGCATCCGGTGGTGGGTGACGACAAGTACGGTGAGCGAGAGGACAACAAGCCGTTCCGTGCCCGTGGACTCAAGCGGATGTTTCTGCACTCGCATCTACTGGAGCTGCCGGCCGATGGTGAGTTTCCCAAGCTGTTGCTGAGCAGCCCCTTGCCCGATGAGCTCAACGACGCCCTCAACGGTATGCCGACGGCAGCGCCGCCGCCGTCGCGCAGCAGTGGGGGCTTCCGCAAACGCCGCTGACGCGAGTCTCGCTCGTTGCTGGCGAGATAACATGAGATGAGCGACAAACCGTATCAATTACTGATTTTTGACTGGGATGGGTTCCCCTGCGAGCCGATCCAGTGAATCGGGTCGCGGGTGAACGCCCGGGCAGGAGCCCGGGCCGGGCGGCCCTGTTCGCGGGTGCCTTGCGGCAGGATGCCCGCGCCGAGGCTGCAGCAAATTTGGCGAGATAACGTGAGATGAGCGACAAACCGTATCAATTACTGATTTTTGACTGGGATGGGTTCCCCTGCGAGCCGATCCAGTGAATCGGGTCGCGGGTGAACGCCCGGGCAGGAGCCCGGGCCGGGCGGCCCTGTTCGCGGGTGCCTTGCGGCAGGATGCCCGCGCCGAGGCTGCAGCAAATTTGGCGAGATAACGTGAGATGAGCGACAAACCGTATCAATTACTGATTTTTGACTGGGATGGCACCCTCGCCAACTCCGCCGCACTGATCGTCTCCACCATGCAGGACGCCATCCGCGCCCTGAATCTGGCGCCTCGTGACGACCAGGCTATCGCCGAGCTGATCGGCCTCGGCTTCGATGAAGGCCTGGCCCTGCTGTATCCCGGCGCTGACATCCCCGCCCTCCGCAACGAGATTTTTCGGCATCGGGCCCGCAACCTCGCCGAGGGGCCGCCCGAGGCGCCGTTGTTCGCGGGGGCCATGGAGACGCTGGAGGTTCTGGCCGAGGACCGGTACTGGCTCACCGTCGCGACGGGCAAGTCGCGGCGCGGATTGCAGCGATCATTCCAGCAGCATCCCCGGATTGGCGAGCTGGTGCTGGCCAGCCGCACCGCGGATGAAACCGCCTCCAAGCCCGATCCGCTGATGTTGCGGGAGTTGCTCGCCGAACTGGATGTGCCGGTGGAACAGGCCCTGATGATCGGCGACACCGAATTTGATGTGGCGATGGCGCAGGCTATCGGCATGGATGCCGTGGGCGTCACCTGCGGCGTGCATGCGCCCGAGCGCCTGCTGGCTGCGGGTGCCCGCGCGCTACTGCCGGATGTTTCCGCCTTGCATGGCTGGCTGCGGGCTCAGGGCAGGGGGTAGCCCAGCGCCCGCAGCGCCGCGGCCAGTGCGATCAGGGGTAGCCCGATCAGGGCGGTGGGGTCGGTGCTTTCAATGGTTTCGAACAGGCTGATGCCCAAGCCCTCACAGCGGAAGCTGCCGGCACAGTCCAGTGCGGGCTCGGCCGCGACATAACGTGCGATTTCCTGATTGGAGAGGCTGCGCATCTGCACCCGCGTGCTGACCACGAAGGCGCGCGATCCGCCCGGGCCCTGCAGGCTGACTGCAGTGTGGAAGTGGACGCTGCGACCGGACATCAAGGCCAGCTGTTGGCGTGCGTTGTCCGGCGTCCCGGGCTTGCCGAGGCATTGGCCGGCGCAGTCGACGGTCTGGTCGGAGCCGATCACCCACGCCTGGCGGTGGTGGCGGGCGCCCGCGGCCGCCTTGTCAGCTGCCAGCCGCGTTGCCATCGCCAGCGGGGCTTCACCCGCTTGGGGGCGCTCGTCCACATCCACCGGGCATGCCTCGAAGGGCAGCTGCAGTCGGGCCAGCAGTTCGGCGCGGTAGCGGGAGCCGGAGGCCAGCACCAGGGCCGGCGGCGGTGAGGTGGGCATGGAAGACCTTTGACTTGCGGCAGGCTCGAACCTATCATGCGCGCCCTTTTGCGGGCAGTCGCCATGCCGATTCCGGCGTCGATCACGGTCACCACTGCGGTGGCGCGCGGTGCGCGCTACGACGGGGTGCTCGCTGTATCGCAATCGGCCTCGCTGGCCGAGGCCGGCGTGGTGCTGTCGGAACCCCTGCGGGTCACGTTGCAGTTTGAACGGGTCCGCTCGCACGACGACGTGCGAATGACGGTCGACGGGGCGATTGAGCTGCGCTGCGAGCGCTGCGACGGCCCGTTTCGGCAGGCGGTCGGCATCGCCACTCGGTTGCGGTTGGTCGACAGCGATGAGGCCGAGCAGGCGGCGCTGGCAGAAGCTGAGCCCTACCGGGTGGAGCGCGACGAAGTGGCGCCCGCGCAGATGGTGGCGCAGGAGCTGTTGCTGGGATTGCCGGTGGTGGTCCGCTGTGAAGCCTGCGAAGCCGCGGTTCAGGCAGTAGAGGCACCGGTGTCGGCCGATAGACCGACCCACCGACCGTTTGCAGCGCTGCTGAAACGGTCATAATACGAGTTGTTACGCGGCGGTGATCCCGCCCACGGAGTCACAAGACGATGGCCATTCAACAAAACCGTAAAACCCGTTCCAAGCGCGGCCACCGCCGTTCGCATGACGCGCTGACCCCGCCGGCCCTGTCGGTGGACCCGACCTCCGGTGAGACGCATCTGCGCCACCACATCACCGCCGATGGCTACTACCGTGGCCGCAAGGTGATCGACAAGAGCACCCCGGATCTCAGCGACGACGCCTGAGACCCGAACGGCGCCAGCCCATGGCTTCGCCGATCGTTCTTGCCATTGATGCGATGAGCGGGGATCACGGTCTCACCACGACCGTGCCCGCCGCGCTGCACGCGCTCCGTCAGCATGAGGCCTGCGAGCTCCTGCTCGTGGGCGATGTCGTGCGTCTGGAGGCCGCCTTGGCCCAAGTGCCGCTCGCGCTGCGATCGCGGCTGCGATTGCATCCAGCGTCTGAAGTGGTGGCAATGGACGAGGCCCCCTCCAAGGCGCTGCGGAACAAAAAAGACTCGTCAATGCGGGTCGCCATCGATCTGGTGAAGGCAGGGGCGGCGCATGCCGCGGTTTCTGCTGGCAATACCGGCGCCCTGATGGCCACCGCCCGATTCGTGCTGAAGACCCTGCCTGGCATTGACCGCCCGGCCATTGTGTCGGCACTGCCCTCCGCGCGCGGCCACACACACATGCTGGATCTTGGCGCCAATGCCGAGTGTTCCGCCGAGCAGCTGTTCCAGTTTGCGGTAATGGGCTCGGCGCTGGTCACCGCGCTCAACGGTGTCGAGCGCCCGCGCGTGGCCCTGCTCAACATCGGCGAAGAGGAGATCAAGGGGAACGACACCATCAAGGCGGCCGCCACCTTGCTGCAGGCCTCCACCCTCAACTACGTCGGCTTCGTCGAAGGCGACGGCATCTTCCATGCCGATGTCGATGTGGTAGTCGCTGACGGCTTCGTCGGCAACGTTGCCCTGAAGACCGGCGAGGGCGTCGCCAAGTTGATCACGCAGCTGATGCGGGAAGCATTTACCCGCTCGCCGATGACCCAGCTGATCGCGCTGCTGGCAAAACCGGTGTTGAAACAGTTTGCCCAGAAGATTGACCCCCGGCTACACAACGGCGCCAGCCTGCTGGGGCTCAACGGTATCGTCATCAAGTCGCACGGCAGCGCCGATGACATTGCCTTTGCCAACGCCATCGGCGTGGCCGTCCGCGAGGTGCGCCAAGACGTATCGCGCCGCATTACCGGCCTGCTCGACCGCAATACCGCGGCCTGAGGTGAACGCGACTGGTGTCGCGCCCCGGGGCCCCTATAATGCGCGGCTTTGCCACGCCCCGCAGGGAGCCCGTCATGAGCGTCAATCGCCAGACCTTCGACCAGTACATGGTCCCCAACTACCAGCCTGCCGGCGTGATTCCGGTGCGCGGTGCCGGGTCGCGCTGGTGGGATCAGGCCGGGCGCGAGTACGTGGACTTCGCCGGCGGCATCGCCGTGACCGCGCTGGGGCATGCCCACCCGCGTCTGGTGGCCGCCCTGACCGATCAGGCGCAGCGGCTGTGGCACCTGTCCAACGTGATGACCAACGAGCCAGCGCTGCGCTTGGCCCAGCGGCTGATCGCGCACACCTTCGCCGAGCGGGTGTTTTTCTGCAATAGCGGTGCCGAAGCCAACGAGGCGGCGCTGAAGCTGGCGCGTCGCTACGGCAATCTGAAGTCGCCTGGCAAGCACCGCATCGTGGCCTGCCTGAACAGCTTCCATGGCCGCACCCTGTTTACCGTGACCGTGGGCGGGCAGCCCAAGTACACCCAGGGCTTCGAGCCCTTGCCGCCGGCCATCAGCCACGTTCCGTACAACGACGTGGCGGCGCTGGAGGCGGCCATGGGTCCCGACGTCTGCGCGTTCATCGTCGAACCAATCCAGGGGGAGGGCGGTGTCACGCCAGCGGCGCCGGGCTACCTTGAAGCGGCGGCGGCCTTGTGCCGACAGCATGGTGCGCTGCTGATTTTTGACGAGGTACAGACCGGTAATGGCCGCTCCGGCACGCTCTACGCCTATCAGCAAACCGGCGTTGTGCCCGATGTGCTGACGACGGCCAAGGGCATGGGCGGTGGCTTTCCGATTGGGGCCATGCTGACCACCGAGGCGCTCGCGGCCACCCTGTCGGTTGGCACCCACGGTTCCACCTATGGCGGCAATCCCCTGGGCTGCGCGGTGGCGGAGGCGGTGCTCGATGAGGTGCTGCAGCCTGCGCTCATGGCCAACGTGGCAGCACGTCATCAGCAGTTGCGTGATGGGCTGATGGCGCTCGGCGCACGCTGCGGGTTGTGGCAGTCGGTGCGCGGACAAGGCCTGTTGCTGGGTGCACCGCTGGTCCCCAGTTGGCAGGGTAAGGCGGGTCAGATCGTGGCCGCGGCACTGGACGCAGGCGTCTGGTTGCTGGTGGCGGGGCCGGATGTGCTGCGCTTTGCGCCCGCGCTCAACATCACCGAAGCCGATGTCGATGCCGGACTGGCGCGTCTGGAGCAGGCCTGCCTGAAGCAGATCGGAGGCGCCTGATCGGTCAGCCCGGTCGCGGCACCATCACACGCCGGTCTTCGAACTCGACGATGACACCGTCGGGCACGATCTCGCGCAACACCAGCCCGCCAGGAAGCGGATCTCCCGGCGCATAGCGTTTTCCGTTGACCAGCACGAAGCGGCGTTCCGGCGCGCTGTCCCAAGCGTGTACGTCCAGGGTCAGGTTCGGGAAGCGCGCGCGCTGCTCCGCCGGCAGCATCCTCAGGGTGGGTGCGCCCGGGGCTGGCGATACCGTGTCGTTGGCCGCGTCTTTGGGCGGCACAGCCGCTGCTGGATCGGGAACCGGCGCAACCGCCGGCATCGGCTCGGCCACCGGTTGCTGCAGCATCTCCAAAGCGATGCCCGTGGATTCGTCAGCGACCCCCTGCTCCGACGCCGGGGTGCCCGCGGGGACTTCGCCGCTACCCAGTGATGGCGGACGGCCGGGCGGGTCCTCGACGTCGATCTGCGCCAGTCGCATCGGCGTTGGTGCGGACGTCTCGGCCGTTGCCACGGTCGGGGTTTGGGGCAGCGTTTCGGGCGGCGTCGGCACCGGCGCACCGGTGGTGCGTGCCGGTGCGGTCTGCGTAATGGCGGACGGCGCAGTCAACGGACTGGGGCGCATGTGCAGGGCAATCGCGCACAGCGTGACCAGCAGCGCCAACGCAATCAGCGTGCGAAAGCGGCCCGGGGAAGGCGCTGTTCCGGTTGAAGGCACCGGTGTTGGGGCGGCGGCGACGGCAGCCGGCGAGGGCGGTTGGCCGAGCGTACGATCGCGCTCGGCCTTGCGTAGGGCTTCAAGCAGCAGGGACATCGTCCAGATCCTGCAAGCGTGGCCAGCCGGGTAGCCCCTGGCCCAGCAATATGAAGGTGTGGACGCCCACCACACCGTCGGCGATCAGATCCTGACCCCGCTGGAAGGCACGAACCTGGTCGCGCAGGTCCCCGTCGTACGCCGCTGAGGGTGGATCAGGCAGGGTCTGACCGTTGAGCTGGGCCAGCCGCTGTCGCAGCCACAGCACCGGCTCGCCACGGCTGCCGCGGTCGATGCGCTCGCTCTCGGTCGGGGGTTGCCAGATCATCAAGAAGGGCCCGTCCCAGCGGGCTTCAAGCCGCTCGCGCGGCACATCGACGCTGCCCTCCGGAGTGTGCAGCCGGGCATGGTCGCTCCCCAGGCCCAGCACCAGTACGTGGGTGGGCTGTCCGGCGTTGTCCAGTTCCAGCAGCACCGGCAGCGCCAGGCGCCGCAGCAGGTCCCACTCGCCGTCGCCACGGTAGCAACGCAGCGACAGGGTCTGCAGTTGGGTGCAGGCACCAACCGTGGAGTCTGGCGTGAAGTCGCTCAGCCATTGCCGCGCGAGTGCCGTCATCATGGCCCCCAGGGGCCGTTGTGCGCGCGATAGTGGGTCCTGTGCCACCGCCGGCACCTGCTGCGATGCGGCCGGCGCGGCTGCCTCGGTGGCGGGTGCTTGAGCGGGTGCAATCGGCGCGGCTGCTGGTGCCTGCGGCGCCGGGGTGGTCGGGTCTGGCTGCCAGGTTCGCCAGATCAACAGCGCGATCAGCACCACCGCCAGGGCGGCGAGGGCGATCTCGATCTGGCGGATGCGGGCGTCCGGCAGCTCCAGCAGCCAGTCCCATCGGCCGCGCGGAAGCGCAACCGTGTCGGCCATCGACTCGGCGGCAGCGGCACGCACCAGCTCTGCGTTGACGGTCCGCTGCTGACGCCCAAAGGCGCCCAGCAGGGCACGATCGCAAATGATGTTGGTGAGGCGCGGGATGCCCCGACTCACGCTTTGCACCAAGCGAATCGCGTCGTCGCTGAAGAGCTCGGCGCTGGCGCCTGCCACCCGCAGGCGGTGTCGGATGTATTCGCGTGTTTCGTCTTCGGACAGCGGCTGCAGGTGGTATCGGGCGGTGATGCGCTGCGCCAGCTGGCGCAACTCCGGGCGGGCCAGCAGCTCTGCCAGCTCCGGCTGACCCACCAGCATGATCCGCAGCAGCTTGTCCTTGTGGGTCTCCAGATTGGTCAACAGGCGCACCTGCTCCAGTACGCCCGGCGACAGGTTCTGCGCCTCGTCGATGATCAGGACGGTGCGTCGGCCACCTGCATGGGCGGCCAGCAGGTGACGATTGAGGGCATCGACCAGGGTCTTCTGGCTGGCGCCTTCGGGGTAGTCGATCTTGAGTTCGTCACAGACCGACGCCAGGAACTCGTGCTCGGACTGCCGCGGGTTGTACACCATGGCCACATCGACGCCATCGATCTTCTGCGACAGCAAGGTGCGGATCACGGTGGTCTTGCCCGTGCCGACCTCGCCGGTCAGCTGGACGAAGCCACCGTACTGGCCGGTGCCGTACAGCAGATGGCCGAGCGCCTCCTGGTGGCGGGGCGACATGTACAGAAAGGCTGGGTCCGGCGTGATGCTGAACGGATAGTCCCGCAGGCCGAAGTACTCGATATACACAGGCAGGTGCAGGGTGGAAGGCGAAGGAAGCGGCCAGTATAGGCAGGTGGGCGTCGCAGAACAGGCCCGCTCAGTCCGGACGAGCGAAGGCGGACTGGGAGAACGCCACCCGCGCCTCGGCGCTGGCCGCGCGTGGACCGTCGCGGTCGACCGTTTCCAGGAAGCCGCCCAGGCCAATCCCGTTGGCGATCTGGATCCCCAGGCCGGGGCGGGCATTGAGTTCGAGGATCAGCGGCCCCAGCTCGGCGTCCAGCACCACATCGACGCCGAGGTAGCCCAGTCCGGTGAGTTCGTAGCAGCGTGCAGCGAGATGCAGCAGCCGGTCCCACTGGGGAATCTCGCGGCCGCCGATCGGCGCGCCGGTATCGGGATGGGCCTCCACGATACGGCTGTGCCAGACCCCTTTGCGGGTGTGCCCCGAGGCGATGTCGATGCCAGCGCCGACGGCACCCTGGTGGAGATTGGCCTTGCCATCGGATTCGCGCGTCGGCAAGCGGACCATCGCCATCACCGGGAAGCCTTTGTAGACCACGGTGCGGATGTCCGGAACCCCCTGATGGGTGATCGCGCCGAACAGCGGGTCAAAGCGCACGCGGTACTCGATCATGGCGTGGTCCGGCTGGCCGCCGAGGCTGTACATGCCACTGAGAATATTGGAGACGTGGTGCTCTAGCCCTTCCAGCCCGACCAGCACACCGCTGGTCTTGCGGAACAAGGCGCCGGACCGGCTTTCGACCACCACAATGCCTTCGCCGCCGGAGCCATGCGCGGGTTTGATCACGAAGTCCTGGTGACCGGACAACAGCCGCGCAAGGCCGCGCGCATCATGGTTGGTCTCCACCACCCCATAGAGTTGCGGCACCGCGATGCCGGCTTCGATGGCGAGCTGCTTGGTGATCAGCTTGTTGTCTACCCGTGGGTAGAACCGGCGCGGGTTGCAAGGCGCGATGTAGTCACCATTGCGGCGGTTGAGGCCGACGACACCGAGGGCTCGGAGCTTGCGCGGATTGGCGAATGGCAGCGGCATCAGGGCCTCAGCGCGCGAGGTCGCGGAAACGCATCAGTTCGGTCAGGCGGTAGCCGGTGTAGCGGCCCAGCAGCAAATTGACCGCCAGCACCATCATCAGCAGCTCCGGGAACACGAACACCAGGTGCTCGATCTGCGGGTGGAACATCAGCAGGTAGCAGACGGCTGCCACGGCCAAGCTGCCGACACCCTGTTTGATGGCGTCGGAGGCCCCCAGCTCTTCCCAGATGATGGACATACGCTCGATGGTCATGGCGAGGATCACCATTGGGAACAACGCAACCGATAGGCCCACTTCCAGGTCCATGCGATGCGATGCAATCGACACCAGTGCCATCAGAAGGATGACGGTGATCACCACGGCGGCCAGCCGCGGCACCAGCAGCAGCTTCAGCCGCTCCAGATAGAAACGGATCAGCAGGCCCAGCACCACGATCACGGTGAACAGCACCAGGCCGCTCACCAGCTGGGTCTCTCGGAAGGACAAGGCGATCAGGACCGGCATGAAGGTGCCAAAGGTCTGGATGCCGATGACGTTGCGCAGGAACACAATCAATAGCGCGCCCAAGGGCACCAGCAACAGGATGCGGTAGAGGTTCTGCGTCTGTACCGGCAGATCCAACAGTGAAATCGAGGCCAGTCGTGAATGCTCGATGCCGGAGCGTAGCGCTGCGGTCTGCAGGGCTTTCTCGACGCTCTTCAGCGCGGAGAACTGCACGCTGCCGTTGCGCCCCCGGGTCAGGTCGAAGGGTGCGGTATCGCCGCGCCACCAGACCAGTACGTCCTGGGGATAACCGGTGGCTGCAGTACTGGGATCGATGGCGATCCAACGGTCGCCGTTGTTGACCTCGACCCACACCTTGGCCTGCAGGTCGCGGGCGCCATCGACCAGCGGAATGCCCCAGGACAGCCGCGCCGGAATGCGCGCACCGGCAAGCATGCTGACTGCCAGCCGAGCCCGTTCCTCTGCGCCGGCCTCTCGTGACAGCAGCAGGCTGACGTTGTTGGAAGGCGGGCGCTGGTTCAGCTCGCGCACCAGTGCCACTGAAAACGACAAAATATCGGCGCTGCGGGCCCGTACTTCGTCCAGCACCGCCAGAATTGCCGAGCGATAGGGCTCCTCGTACTGCGCCTCGGTGGGCAGCGCGGGCACGCCTTGTGGCGGATCCGGCTCCATCGAGCGCACCACACTGGCTCGGTAGTACAGCGCTTGCGGTCCGGACGGACGTCGCGTGGTCCAGATCGCCTGACGCTGGCTGCCGAGATCCTCAGTGGCCAAGCCGTAGCCGCGCGAGATGAAGTTTTCGTCCAGCATGGTGAAGCCGGGCGGATCCTTCGGCAGCAGCAGCGTCGCCTTGGCGGCAGCACCGGTCGGATCGAAGGTCAGGCGGGCTTCAACCGTCCAGGTATCGACGGTTTCGGTGGCGCGCAGCGGGTAGCCCAGCGCCAACCATTTGTAGGCCGCAATGCTGCCACCCGCGACCATCAGGACAACGGCAAGCAGTGGAACATGCCAACGGGTCATGAGTCGGTTATCGCCTGGTTTGGTCGGGGCGCTCAGTCGGCCCGGTCAGGGCGATTGAGCTGTTTGCAGCGGGGTTCATCGAGATAGGTCGAGCCGGAATCCACCGCAATATGATCGCGCAGGAAGTTGCGGCCTACCAGCACCTGATAAATGAATTCGGAGCGGTCGATCAACGAGAACTGCCGCTTGCGGTACACATTGCCGACGCACATCCCCAGTTCCACCACTGGTCGTCGCTGGGTCTCGCCACCGTGGCGAACGATGCGGACGTGCCGCACGATGGGCGCCTCGAAGGTGACGTGATTTTCCGGCTGCTCCGGGTCCTCCACGTCGAAGCGGATCCAGCTCTTGCCGTCGCGCTTGAAACGCTTCTGATTCAGGGCGTTGAGGGATGAAGTGGTGGCACCGGTGTCGAGCTTGGCCTTGAGTCGAATGTTGGGATCGGTGAATTCGACGAACTCCACCCAGCCGAGAATGCTGAGATGGCGAGCGGGGCTATTGGTGGTCTCCGCAGCGAGCGGCAGGGAGACGGACGCAAGGGAAAGCGCGGCGAGGGCCGCGAACGCAATATGGCGCATGGGCGATCAGGTCGTATTGGAGTTTGTGATCCTGTCAGACGGTAATCATGGTACAGAGTTTCCTCGCGCGGGCCCGAACGCCGCGGTGGCGCACGGCGTCAGCGGCGCTCATGAGCGGCCCCCAATGGCGCCGGGTTAAATTATCCAAGTCAATGATTGTAATCGGTAAATATCCGGTGACGGGGCTTCACACAAGACCGCGGATGGCGTGGTACTGCCCGGGCGTCCACGCAGCTTTACAATGCGGGACTCCGACGCGAGACTCGCGTCCTGACTCTGTTCTGCGACTTCACTATGCTTCGCTCTTACGCGCTTGACGACCTGGCCAATGCAGCCGCCTTTGAATTGGCGGATGTACTTGAGTCCGGCGGTATCGTCCATTTTCCAGTCAGCCCGGTCGCGCTGCCGGCGGCGGCGGACATGGACTTCCTCAGGCGTCGTATGCCGGCCATGATGAAGAAGAAAAACGTCAGCTATCACCCGGAAGCCGACACCATTTTTGGTCTGGATGGCTCGGCGGAGGAAGTCGAACGTACCCGCACGCTGTTGCAGACCCATATGGCGGATGTGGTGGCTTTTCTGGAGCGGGCGATCCCCTCGCTGACACCCGGTTGGCAAGTGGGCACGGCCAGCTTCCGGCCCCTGCAGGAAAAGGGGCGCGCGCTGTCCGCCCATGCCAGCAACGAGCTCGTACACGTCGATGCCATGGCCTACGGCGCCACCCATGGTGATCGGGTCCTACGCTTCTTCATCAATGCCAATGACCGCGGCGAAGATCGCGTGTGGACGACCAAGGGCAGCTTTGCCGACCTCTACGCGCGCTTCGGAGCCGAGGCGGGTATCGCGGCGGCGCCGGGTTCGGGGGCGCGGCTTGATGAGCGCGCATCCGACCGGTTTCGGACCTGGCTGGTGGATCAGCTCGCCAAGCTCCACCCGGGGGCCAAAACGGCCCTGGATTCATCGCCATACGATCGCCTGATGCGTCGGTTTCACAACTACATGAAGGACACCCCTTCGTTCCAGGCGCTGGAAGACGGACACCAGACCTTCCGCTTCGCGCCAGGATCGGCGTGGATGTGCTTCACCGATCAGGTGAGCCATGCCTGTATCGAGGGTCAGCATGCGTTTGCGGATACCTTCATCGTGCCGTTGGCGAACTGTCGCCACGCGCAGCGCACGCCCTATGCCGTGCTGGCAGCCGCCTGATGGCCTCGCTGCCGCTGCTGCTTCACCGCGTGCTGGCCAGTGGACTGATTCCGGCCCGCTGGGTCTACGGCGATCTGTTGCGCGATGTGAAGCCGGCGGCGCGTACCGGCCGGCTGCATCTGGAGATCGTCAGTCACTGCTGGGGTTATGCCCACCTGCAGGCTTACCAGCTGAGTTCCCTGGTACGCCATCCGCCCGCCGATATCGATGTGACGATGACGGTTTTCCATGCCGAGGAAGACGAGGTCACCCGTGACACGCTGGCGTTCTTCGAAACCCAATCGGTACCCGGCGTACGCTGGAACTGGCAGCGGCTCTCGAAGCAGGCCCTGTTTCGTCGCGCCATTGGCCGGCATCAGGCGGCGCTGGCGACCCGGGCAGACTGGATCTGGTTCACCGACTGTGATCTATGGTTCGACCCGGGTTGCCTTGATGCGCTCAATGCCGCGCTGCAGGGCCGGCAGGACCGCCTGGTCTACCCAAGCCAGGAAATGTTGACCGAGCTGTTGCCCGATGATCATCCGGCGCTGGTGAAGGAGGACATTCCCCGGGTGAAGTCGATCGAGGGGATGACCTTCCAGCCCTATCATCCCAGTCGTGCGACCGGCCCGCTGCAGATCGTGCACGGCGATGTTGCCCGCGCGGCTGGGTACTGTGGGCAGACGCGCTACTTCATGCAGCCGGTCGAGCGCTGGGCGAAAACCTATGAAGACCGCACGTTTCGCTGGCTGATCAATGACCAGGGCACGGCAATCGATGTGCCGGGCGTTCACCGCATCCGTCACCAGAGCAAAGGTCGCTACCGTGCAGGACTGGACGCCAAAGTGCGTCTACAGATCCGCAAGGCGACCGAGGCGCGTCGCACCTGACCCCGCAATCGGACCACTCAATGCAGACTCTCGACAACGCATCCATTCTCATTACTGGCGGCACCGGCTCGTTCGGAAAGGCGTTTGTGCGGACGGTGCTACAGCGCTACCCCAACATCAAACGATTGGTGGTGTACTCGCGTGACGAACTCAAGCAGTTCGAAATGGGGCAGGAGTTCAACGCGGAGCACTACCGTGCGCTGCGTTACTTCATCGGCGATGTTCGTGATGTCAGCCGCCTGCGCCGTGCACTGGAAGGCATTGATGTGGTGATTCATGCCGCTGCACTGAAGCAGGTGCCGGCCGCGGAATACAACCCGTTCGAGTGCATTCAGACCAATGTCATGGGGGCGCAGAACCTGATCGATGCCTGCCTCGACACCGATGTGCGCCGAGTGGTTGCGCTGTCCACCGACAAGGCGGCTGCGCCGATCAATCTCTATGGCGCCACCAAACTGTGCTCGGACAAGCTGTTCGTTTCCGCCAACAACATCAAGGGCAATCGCGACCTGCGGTTCTCGGTGGTGCGCTACGGCAATGTGATGGGTAGCCGCGGATCGGTCATCCCCTTCTTCCAGAAGCAGAAATCGACCGGTGTGCTGCCCATCACCGATCCCAATATGACCCGTTTCAACATCAGTCTGCAGGAGGGTGTTGATATGGTGCTCTGGTGCGTTGAGCATGCCATGGGCGGGGAGATTCTGGTCCCCAAGATCCCGAGCTATCGCATCACCGACGTCGCCACGGCGATTGCGCCCGACTGTGAGCAGAAGGTGGTCGGAATCCGCCCAGGCGAAAAGCTGCATGAGGAAATGATCACCGCCAGCGACAGTTTCAACTGTGTCGACCTGGGCGGGTACTTCGCGATCCTGCCCTCCGGTGACCACCGTCTGCGCGATCGCTATCTCGGACGCGATGATGTCCGTGTCGTAGCGCCTGGTTTTGCCTACGACTCCGGCACCAATGATCACTTCCTCACGGTCGACGAACTGCGTCAGTTGATTGCCAAACACGCGCCGGGCGGAAGCTGAGGCGGACGCGGATGATTCCTTACGGACGCCAGAACATCAGTGCCGAGGACGTGGCCGCTGTGGTGGCGGTGCTGCGCTCTGACTTCCTGACGCAGGGCCCGGTCGTGCCGGCATTCGAGCAGCAACTGGCGGCGTACTGCGGCGCGCAGCATGCCATCGCCGTCAACAGTGCCACTTCGGCACTGCACATCGCCTGTCTTGCCCTGGGCCTGGGGCCGGGCGACCGCCTCTGGACCAGTCCGATCACCTTCGTCGCATCGGCCAACTGTGGGCGCTATTGCGGCGCCACCGTCGACTTCGTCGACATCGATCCGCGGACCTACAATCTGTGCCCAAGCGCCCTGCGCCGCAAGCTGGAGACCGCCCGTGTCGAAGGGACGCTCCCCAAGGTGGTGATTCCGGTGCACCTTACCGGACAACCCTGCGACATGGCAGCCATTGCGGCGCTGGCGCGAGAGTTCGGCTTCGCTGTCATCGAGGACGCGTCGCACGCGGTGGGTGCGCGTTATCAGGGCCAGCCGGTCGGCCTCGGGGCACACAGCGACATCACCGTTTTCAGCTTTCATCCGGTCAAGATCATCACCAGTGCGGAAGGCGGCATGGCGCTCACCAACGACGCCGGGCTGGCACAGCGCATGGCGGACCTGCGCAGCCATGGCATCACCCGCGATGCCACCCGGCTGACGCGGGACGAAGGGCCGTGGTACTACGAGCAGCAGGGCTTGGGTTTCAATTACCGGATGACCGAGCTGCAGGCGGCGCTCGGTCTCAGTCAGTTGCAGCGGCTCGATCAGTTTGTCGCGGCGCGTCATGTGATTGCGCGGCGCTACGATGAATGTCTGGCCGGACTACCCCTGGATCTGCCATGGCAGCATCCGGATGGGCACTCTGCCTTCCATCTCTACGTGATTCGGTTGCATCACGCCGCTCGGCGGCGCCCGGTTTTCGAAGCGCTGCGCAACGCCGGGATCGGGGTCAACGTACATTACATTCCGGTCCATCTGCAGCCCGACTATGCTGCGATGGGATTCCACCCCGGGCAGTTCCCCTGCGCTGAGCGTTATTACGACGGCGCTATCAGTCTGCCGATGTACCCTGATCTGACGGCCGCACAACAGGACACCGTGGTCGCGGCGCTACGGCAGCAGCTGGGCGCGTGAACGTCGCCATCATTCCCGCGCGCGGGGGCAGCAAGCGCATACCCCGAAAGAACGTCCGCGACTTTTGCGGTCGTCCCATGTTGGCCTGGCCCATCACCGTCGCGCAGGCATGCGGGCTGTTCGATCACATTGTGATCAGCACCGATGACCCCGAGATCGCCGCGGTGGCCCGCGCACATGGTGCACAGGTGATTGATCGTCCGGCGGCACTGGCCGATGATCACACGCCGACGCAGCCGGTGGTGGCCCATGCCATCGAACAATTGCAGTCCGCCGGCATCAGGCTGTCAGCCGTATGCTGCCTGTACGCGACAGCGCCTTTCGTCTCCGCCGCTGATTTGCTTGTCGGCCGCGGCCTTATCGATGATCCGGGGATCAGTTTTGCCTTTGCCGCAACACGCTTTGGCTTTCCGATCCAGCGGGCATTCTTCCTGGATGCCAAGGGGCGCCCCACGATGTTCCACCCGGAGCATGCCCTCACCCGTTCACAGGATCTGCCCGAGGCCTTCCACGATGCCGGGCAGTTCTACTGGGCGCGGCCAGCGCGCTGGTTGGACAATGCGCCGATCTTCGGTCCGGACGCGCGGCCCGTTCTGCTTCCAAGCCATCGGGTCCAGGATATCGACACCCCGGACGACTGGCTGCGCGCCGAGGCCATGATGCGGCTGTTGTTGGCGCAATGAGGGTCGCGTTTCGCTGTGATTCCGGCGCTGTCATGGGGAGCGGTCACCTGATGCGGTGCCTGACCCTGGCTCGGGTACTGCAGGAGGCGGGCGCTGAATGCCACTTCATCTGCCGCGATCATCCTGCCTCATTGCATGGGTTGATCCCCGCGCAGGGCTTCGGCCTGACGGTGCTGACAGCCCCTGACCCCGGCGGGTGTCCAGCGCCCGACGCGGGTCCTTACGCGGCCTGGTTGGGCGCTGATCTCGAACACGACCGCGGTCAGACGCTGGCTGCACTCAAGGCTTGGCAGGACGGTCCCGCACGGGTGGACCACCTGGTGGTCGACCACTACGCCATCGATCGACGTTGGCAGGCGCCGCTGCGCGAATGGGTGCGCCACATGACCGTCATCGATGACCTGGCGGACCGAGCGCATGATGCGGATGTGCTGCTCGACCAGAACCTGGGGCGTCAGCCTCAGGACTACCGCGATCTGGTGCCGGCGGGGTGCCGCTGCCTGGTGGGGACGCAATACGCCCTGCTGCGGCCCGAGTTCGGGCAGTGGCGCGCGACCAGCCTCGCTCGGCGTGCCGTGAGCGGGCTGTCGCGATTGACCATCTGTCTCGGTGGCATGGACGCTGATAACGCCAGCGGGGCGCTGGTCGACATGCTCGACCGAGGGGGCTGGCTGCAGCAGCTGCAGGTGGAGGTCATCCTCGGCGCCACCGCGCCGCACCAGGCAGGCGTCCGCGCCCAGATCGACCGCCTCGAGCAGCAATCGCCAGTGCCGCTCGCCGGCATCACGCTGGCGGTGGGCGTCACCAATATGGCTGAGCGACTGGCCATGACCGACCTGGTGATCGGGGCTGCTGGCAGCTCGGCCTGGGAGCGTTGCTGTCTGGGGGTGCCGACACTGGTCATGGTGCTTGCAGAGAATCAGCGATCGCTTGCTCAGGCGCTGGTTGCGCAGGGGGCGGCTGCCAGCCTGCCGCAGGAGGCCTTGTTCCAGCCGGCGGTGCTCGCCGCCGCCTTACGCGCGGTCAGCCCCCAGCTTTCGGCCATGCAGCGCGCGGCGGCGGCCGTGCTCGACGGCAGCGGTGCCCAGCGTGTCGCCGAGTGTATGCTTTCGGCATGACCGCAGATTCGCCAACAGCGCCGATCGGAAGGGTTCGTCCGATGTGCGAGGAGGACCTGGAGTGCGTGCGCGCCTGGCGCAACCATCCGGAGGTCAATCGCTACATGTTTCAGCGGGCGCCGGTGACGGCGGAGGCACATGCGAAGTGGTTTGCCAACAGTCAGGGACTCAGCAGCCGCCACCTGCTGATTTATGAAATGGACGGCCCGGCCGGGTTCGTCCAATTCAATCGAATCGGCGAGGCCGGTGTGGCCGAGTGGGGGTTCTACCTGGCCCCCGAGGTACCGCGTGGCAGCGGCTATGGACTCGGCGTGGCCGCGCTCGACCATGGGTTCCGGGCGCTGGATTTTCATAAGGTGTTTGGGCAGGTCCTGGCCCGCAATGAACGCTCCCTGCAATTTCACCGTCGTCTGGGATTTGTCCAGGAGGGGGTTTTGCGCGAGCACCACCCGCAGGAGGGTGGCTATCAGGACGTCCACTGTTTCGGGCTGCTCCGTACGGAGTGGTCGCCATCATCCGGGGCATCGATATCGCCATGAACCTGCCGCTCGCCACAGGCTTCAGCATCGCCGGGCGCGCCATCGGCGTGGACCAGCCGCCCTACGTGATCGCCGAGCTGTCGGCCAATCACAATGGCTCGCTCGAGACCGCTAAACGGATCGTAGAGGCCGCGGCCGCGGCAGGAGCAGATGCCGTCAAACTGCAAACCTACCGGCCTGACACCATTACCCTGGATGCCGACGGCGAGGACTTCCGTATTCGCGGGGGCCTATGGGACGGACAACGGCTGTTCGACCTGTATGCCCAGGCCCATATGCCCTGGGCGTGGCACAAGACGCTGTTTGACCATGCCGCGGCCAACGGCATTGCGATCTTCAGTTCGCCATTCGACGCGACAGCAGTCGATCTGCTGGAAGATCTCAACGCGCCCGCCTACAAGATCGCATCGTTCGAGGCGGTCGATCTCCCCTTGATTCGCTATGTCGCCGGCACTGGCAAGCCCATGATCATTTCCACCGGCATGGCCGATGCCGATGAAATCGGCGAGGCGGTGGCAGCGGCCCGCGACGGGGGCTGCAAGGCGCTGGCCATCCTGCACTGCGTCAGCGGCTATCCGGCACCGGCCGCAGACTACAACCTGCGCACAATCCCCGACATGATCGGCCGCTTCGGTCTGGTGACCGGGCTCTCCGACCACACCTTGGACAACACGACAGCCATCGCCAGCGTAGCGCTCGGCGCCCGCATTATCGAAAAGCACTTCACCCTGGATCGCAATGCTGGTGGGCCGGATGACAGCTTCTCACTGCAGCCCGAGGAACTCCGGCAGTTGGTGCAGGGCGCCCGCACCGCGTTCGATTCCCTTGGTGCCGTCGACTACGGTCGCAAATCCAGCGAGCAGGGCAACGCGCAGTTTCGGCGCAGTCTCTACTTCGTGGAAGACCTCAAAGCCGGCGACCGGGTCACCGCCCAGTCGATCCGCAGTGTGCGGCCGGGTTTTGGGCTTGCGCCGAAACACTGGGATGCGGTGGTGGGTCGACGGCTGCGCGTCGACGTCGCCCGCCATACCCCCGTACGCTGGGACCTGTTCTTCGAGGAGTAGCCTGCCGGTCAGTCCCGTTGCCCGTTGGCGGGCGACGCGACGTCGCTGAGCATGCGCTTGCGCCACACCCGGTATGCCTCATGGAAGGCGTCACCATATTGCGAGCGGGTCAACCGGTCGACGCGCAGACAGTCCTCGCATTCGCCCGCCATGATCATCGCGGCAAGCCGGCGGTTGCTGGCGAGATCGAAGTGCGATCCGTCATAAGTGGCCGAGGCATCGGCGGTCAGTGCGCTCGGCACCGAGAAATCCATCACCGGGGCGCCAAGCGTGGTCAGCCTGTGGATACTGTCGAGATAGTCCTCCAGCTCCCCGCGCCGGATCATCCCGGCAAGGCGCCACAGGCTGATCGGCGGGACATAAACCATCCAGTGCGCATCGGCGTGGGCGGCCTGCAGCTGACGATAGGCATCCATAAAATCAGGGTAGGCCGTGCGGCGCTGGCTGAGATCCTGCTCTGCTGCGGGCAGCGCCAGCGGCACCAACTCATCTGGGCTGGGCCGATACACGCGCCGCCCGGCCTCGATGGCGATGGAGAAGTCGGGGCGGTAGTAGCGGGGTGTGGGTGATTTTCCCGCCAGTGCGCGGAGACTGAACTGCAGTGCATCCAGCGACAGATAGTCTTGCCACCACAGCGGCGCCGGACTGTTTTCACGGAGCCAGGCGGGCGCATTGTTGCGGTCTGGCGGATTGAAGAACGAGAGGTCATCGGCGCCGAGCACAACCCACTCAGCCTGCAGCCCTGCCTGCTTGAGCGCACGCGCATAGTGCGGAAATTCCGGGGCGAGACCTTCGGAAACCGCCATGTTGAAGCACTGACGCTCCGCGAAATAGCGGCCGTCGAGCAAGGTTGCGCGTGAGCTGCCGTAGATCACGCAGTCGGCATCGGATGCGCGCTTTTTCGCCAGATTCAGCTTGGACTGACGTTCGTTGAAGCCGATGTTGATACCGGTGATCTGGTTGCCAGCGAAATGCCAGAGCGGATCCACCACGCAGTTCAGCAGCAAAGTGCCGCCTACCAACATGAGCACCATGGCGACCAGTGCCAGGCGGTATGAGCGAATGCTGCGTTCAGTGCGCATCAGAACTGGAAGTAGAGAAATTCGGAAACCTGCTGAAGGCTGAGCAGGCTGGCCGCAGCGGCTGCCCCAACCACCATGGCCCAGCGGAGGCTGGGCTTCCATAGCAGCCAGCCGGTGCGCTGTTGTCGGGGCAACAGGGTGATGGGCGTATCCAGTGACTCAGCCGTGGGTTGTGTACGGGCAAAGATCTGTTGGGTATTGGGGAGCCACCAACACAGCATGATGAACACCGGGAACAGCCAGAAATACAGCGTATCGTCGCTGCGAATCTTGGTCTCGACGACCTCGAAGCCGAGCCAGGACAGCAGCCCTGTCGTCGACGTCAGGCTTTCAACCGGGATCACCAGGAATGCCTTCAGAAGGTGCCCGGCGGCGGCGAAGCTTTCGGCCCGGAAGAAGATCCATGCGAGCATCACCGCCAGCAACGTGATGATCCGCCCCATCCAGCCTGGAAGCCGCAGCCAGTGGGCGTGATCCGTCAATCGGTTCCAGCCGTGGTTGACCATCAGGTACGCGCCATGCAGCGCGCCCCAAAACACAAAAGTCCAACTGGCGCCGTGCCAGAGTCCACCAATCAGCATGGTCAGGAACAAATTGATGTGACGGCGAATGCGCCCATTTCGGTTCCCACCCATGGGGATATACAGGTAGTCGCGTAGAAACTGACTGAGTGTCATGTGCCAGCAGCGCCAGAACTCGATGATGCTGGCGGCACGGTAGGGCGAATTGAAGTTGGTCGGCAGGCGGATGCCGAAGCAGCGTCCAAGACCGATCGCCATGTCCGAGTAGCCGGAAAAGTCGAAGTAGATCTGCAGGGTGTAGGCCGCCACCCCGCGGAAGGCTTCGAATGCATGCAGTGGGTCGCCGGCTTGCGCGGCGCTGAATACCGGCGTGGCGTGCGTGGCAAAGTTATCGGCGATCACCACCTTCTTGAACAGCCCGATCGCGAAGATCGACATGCCGATCACGATGTCCTCGCCGAGTCGCTGAGGTGACAGTAAGTCCTCGCGTTGTCGGAAGAAGGTTTTGTGATGGACGATGGGGCCGGCAATCAACTGTGGGAAGAACAGCACGTATGCGGCGTAGTCCCAAAACGCAGGGGCTGCGGTTTTTCGCTGGTGAATATCGAGCAGAAACGAGATCTGCTGAAATGTGTAGAAGGAGATGGCCAGCGGCAGGGCGGGCGCCAGAAATGCCCACTGTGTTCCCGCCAGATCGTTGGCGATCTGCGCAAAGAATCCGGCGTACTTGAAATAGCCGAGCAGGCCCAGGTTGCCGGATACGCCGAGGGTCGTCAGCAGTCGTCGCGGTTGTCCGGATGCCGTAGCGATGACATGTCCGAGGCCATAGTTGGCGAGCACGGTCAGGACGATCAACGGCGTGTAGGCCGGGTTCCACCAGGAGTAGAACAGCAGCGAGGCGCCGCTGAGGTAGGCCATTACCCCGCGGCCACCCGCGGTACGCAGCAGCACGGCGTAGCCGACCAAGGTCAGCGGCAGGAAGGCGAAGAGAAAGATAGGGCTATTGAAGAGCACGAATCATGACCTCGCCAACCCCACCATCACGCATAGGGCTGGACCCGGACGCCTGCGCGCGCGAGCAAACTGGGAAGCGGGCGCTCGAGCTCGGCCTGTGGGCACAGGGAGACGATATCGGCGCGGGTCTGCAGCCATTGTGCCGACAGCAGCGCCGACGAGGTGTCACCCACAATCAGGCGAGGCTGGCCTCGTGAGAACAGAATCTCTGCAGGGATATGCTGGTCGACGAGGATGTCCCCGGCGTCCGCCGGCAGGTAGGGGCGCACCTCGCGCGGGTGATACTTGATGCCAACCGGCGAGTAGCCACGGGTCACGGCACGAATCTGTGCGGCAAAACGGACGATATCGCCGCCACTCCGAACAAACTGCTTGCCGAGCGGGAGTACGACAATGGCAGCGCAGTCTTTCCAGCGATCATCTGCAACCCGGCGGCCGATGAAGCAACGCTCCAGCAGTTCGGCAGCATCAGGGCGCTTGAAGGCCTCCGGATCCAACGCCGTCACCCGCTTTCGTGCGCGCACCACAGCGGGCAATAGGGCCGGATGCTGAACGCGGCATTCGTCGACCCATGGCGTGGCGCCGAAATATCGTGAACGGCAATACCAGGTGCCAATGCTGATCTTTTTAGCCCAGGCGACGACGGTTCGATCCATCAAGCCCCGCCAGAACTGCAGATGAATGCCGCTCTCGTAGGTGCCGGTGCCGTCATCGAGGTAGATGCCTCGACAGGTCGGATCGAGTGCCCTGGCTTGGCGGACTGCGTACTGAAACTGAAACTTTCGATCATTGCCGCCCGACACGGTGGCCGGGCGCACCCGCGCGACAAGGTCTGCGATATCCGCCAGCTCGCGACGCAGCCCGCGACGTCCTGAGCGCTTTGCCCAGACCGTGACGCTGGAAAATAGCCCGGGCTCGGCCGCGATGGCTGAAACGATGGGGTCGGGCGCGTCAGATGCCTGATCAACCACCAGGAGATGGCTGCTGCGCCGGCTTTCCAGTGCAAGCCCGGTGGCGACGTAGAGGTGCCGGCGCGAAGAGCAGATGTAGAGATCGGGACCGGCGTTCATGTACAGCGATGGGCAGCCGCCAAAGAGGATGGGCAGTGTAGTCGATGGTGCCCCGAGCAGGAATCGAACCTGCGGCCTAACGCTTAGGAGGCGTTCGCTCTATCCACTGAGCTACCGGGGCAATCCTGATGCGCGAGGGTACGGCGAGGTGGGATGGCCGACCCTGCAGCCGCAATTGAAGGCCACATCCTGCGTGTCGACCGCCTGCATGCAATCCGCTGCCCTGCTTAAGGCGCCAGTGTAATACCTGTGACCGCATGGTGTCCGCGATGCGCGCCATCTCGAGCGTTCGCGGTGTCGTCGCTGGCAATGGTCGGTTCAGGCATGGATGGCCGAGCGGCCGGCTCAGGCGCAGGGGCTTGCAGCGGTGCATCTCAGCTGACGCACGGCATGAAATATCGGAGCTATGTGCTTGCCGCAGCAACAAATGCTGGCTAGCATCCCTCGCATGCCTCGGCGTCGGGGCGCTGGTATTGCGGGGGAGTGGTCATGACGGAATCGAGCGGCTTGCGTGCGGCCCTCTTCGGGTTGCTGATCGTCGGGCTTGCGGCGTGCGGGGGCGATGGTGGCTTCTCGGGAGACGGAACTAACGGCGGCGGTGATGGCGGAGGAACCGGCGTCCCGGCCACGGTGGGGTTGACGTCCGCGCAAAATGGCGCCATCGCTGATGGTCAGTCTACGGTCCTTCTCCGGGCAGCGGTTCAAGATGCCGACGGCTTTGGGGTTGCGGGACGCACGGTAAACTTCTCGACCAGCGCGGGGACCTTGCAGACGCCGAGCGCGGTCACCAATACGCAGGGGCTCGCGGAGGTGCTGTTGCGGAGTCCCATCCAGCGGGGCTCTGCCGTAGTCGTGGCGCGCGAGAGCGTTTCGGGATTAGCAGGCTCAGCGACTGTGCAATTTGATTCCGGTCCGATCGATCAGCTTCAGATTAGCCTTTCACCCTCGGTCGTTCAGCCCGGCACCGCAGTCTCGGTCACTGCGGTTGCGACAGACGCCAACGGCAACCCCGTCACAGGAGAGATTCTTTCTTTCGATGTTCCGGTGCCTGCCAGTGGTGGGCGTTTCGACGTTGTGACCGCTACAACCACCGACAGCGGTATCGCTCAGGTGACTTACCTGGCGGGCACTAACGCGGGGCAAGACACTTTGCGCGTGAGGAACGCTGGCGGGTTGGTGGCGAACAGTGTGTTGTCCGTTCAGGTTCAGGCACAGCTAATCACCGGTATTGCCCTCTCAACCGGGGCGCAGCAGGTGACCGCTGGTTCCTCGGCTGTAGCACTTATTGCAGACGTATCCGACGTCAGCGGCGCCCCTGTGAACGGCGCTCAAGTCGCCTTCGATGTCTCGGATGGTACGGTATCGCCCAATCCGGCACTGACAGACAGTAATGGACGGGCGGTCGTAAGCTTTGTGCCGCCCACCTACGTGACGAATGCTTCGATTCAGGCATCGGTTGCGGGCCTACGCTCCGAAACCACCTTGCCGATCGTTGCAGGGCCACCCAGCGCTGTCATGTCGAGCCTGACTGTTAACCCCAGCGTCGTCCCCGCAGACGGCAGCTCGCTCAGCACCGCCACAGTTCTGCTGAACGACGCCTTCGGCAACCCCGTCGCCAACGACAGGCCTGTCACGCTATTGACCAGTGCCGGTACGGTCGTCGACGGGATCACCAAACCACTCGCTGACGGGCGCGCACAGTTCAGCATCCGGGCGCCAAATGTCGATGGCAGTGCAAGCCTGTCGGTTCAGGATGTGCCTGCGCTGACCGCTTCACTTGGATTCGAGTCCTCTAGCACCGGTGAGCCCGCTTCCATCCGTTTCAGCCTCTCGACCGAGCGCGTCAGTGTTGCGCAGGTGGGGCAGTTGGAGCAGAGCTTCATTACGGTGGATGTGCTCGACTCTGCGGGCAATCTGATTAACGAGGCTTTGTACGGCAGCGACAGCCTCAACAATTTGCAAGCGCGTCTGGTCGCTCGGCCCAATGGAGGCGAGGTGCTATCCGGGCGAGCTGCCGATGGATCGGTCGTGTCAAGCGGCTCTGGAGGCGTGCTTGCGGTTCGAACGCGCAATGGTTCTGCCGTTGTCACCCTTCAGAGCGGGACGTTGCCCGGCTCCGTGCAGATTGAATTTTCAGTACTCCGGTCGACGGGCACCAGTTTTGCTGTGCCCGGTCAGATCGCAGCGCGAGCAGCCTTGCCGCAGCTGTCGATCGCGTCTGGCCCGCCGCATACCATCGTCTTCACGCAGCCCATCACCGATGCCATCGAAGACCTGAACAACGGGAACTATCGCCTGAAAGGCAAGGTTGATGTGACCGATCGCTATGGCAACAGCGTGCCTGACGGCACGGTGGTGAACTTGGCGCTGATGGATTCGGTGATTCTGCACGATGCCTCAGGGGCGACTGCCACGGGTTCGCCAAGCTTGACACGGACAGGTACCAGCCTGATCCGGCGGCGCTGTGCCACCGAACCTACGGCAGGAGGGGAGGCCAGCGGCTGTGGCTTGCTGGGGCAGTTGTCGGGTGCGAGCGACTTCACCTCCACCATCACCCGAAATGACATTCCGCGTGGGATCCAGCCCAACGATCTCATCCTTATTCGTAATGCCGCGACTGCCGACAAACGTCGGGTGGTCGGTGCGACTGTTTCGGCGACCGCTCTGGATGCCCATGTGCCCTACACGGAGACGCTCAGCAATGGAGAGTTCTGGGTGGGCGCGGCGCTGTCGGGTGCACAGATCGCGGGCTTCAACGTCGACGACGGCACGCTGATGCCCGGTACCGGGGTCACCCGAAATGGCATTGCCGAGTTCCGCGTGACCTATCCCGCCAATGTGCGGACCATCTTCACGGGCTGTTACGGGTATCCCTATGCCGATCGTTCATACAGTGACCGCGATCGCCGCTCACGCATTCCGCAATCCCGACAGGTGATCGTGTCAGCCTCTGCGGGCGACGCCGTGGCGGCGATCAACCAGGGCGACTATTGTTTCAAGGCCATCGCCGGAGGTACGTTGGAGCCTACCGTCGATCAGATCGCGCTGGGTCAGGGCGACGCCACCACCATTGGGTTGTTGTTGCGCGATGGTGGTGACACGATTCCGTTGCCGTACAGCGGGCTAGCGTGTTTCGTCTCTTCGCTACTTCAAGGCTTTAACAACCTGGCCGGAGAATTCTTCTCGCTTGATGTAACGGTGCTCCCCAACAGCGATGGCGATCGGGCGACCGGTGTGTCGGGCTCCGGTGCCGTCACCATCGAGAACACTGGGAATGGCGGAACAGGTTCCGCAACCGTGACCTGTGTGGGCGGCGATGCCTCGACCGACATTGCTGTGACCGGGCTGTAGTTGCGCGCTGAGTTCGCCATCGGATGCCGCCTCACCCGCCGGAAAACCGGCGGGTGAGGACGTGGCTGAGTCCGACCACCAGACACAGCAGGCCGATGCCGAAGCGCAGTTGCACGGTGTCGGTCTGGCGTTTGATGCTGCCTTCCACCTCCGCCCGGATCTGACGCCGCAGGCGTTCCAGGCCGGCCTCATCCGGCTGCAGATGCGGGCCACGGCGCGACAGATCCATCGCCAGGTTCACCTCGACCGACGCGTCAATATCGGCTGGGCTGTAGTCCGGGAGTTTCCACCACGCTTGTCCGTAGTAGGCACACAGCGCCACACCGATGGCGAAAATGGCGTGGAACAGGGAGAAGCGGGGCCGATGCGGCGACATGGGCAAAGCCGGGTCGAGGGGGGCTACAGGATACCGGGGGCGGTGGGGTCGCGGGTTTTGCTGCGGTACTCGCACAGGTCATGGATGGGGCAGCGCGGACAGTCCGGCTTGCGCGCCTTGCAGATATATCGCCCATGCAGAATCAGCCAGTGATGGGCATCGCGGGCGAACTCGGCCGGCGTGAACTTCACCAGACGGTCCTCCACCTGCCGCACATCCTTGCCCTTGGCCAGGCCGGTACGGTTGGCGACCCGAAAGATATGGGTGTCGACCGCGATGGTGGGCTCGCCGAAGGCCGTGTTGAGCACCACGTTGGCGGTCTTGCGACCCACCCCGGGCAGCGCCTCAAGCGCGTCGCGGCTGTTCGGTACCTCGCCACCGTGATGGTCCAGCAGTTGCTGGCACAGGCCGATGACGTTCTTCGCCTTGGTCTGGTACAGGCCGATGGTCTTGATGTAATCGCGCAGTCCGGCTTCGCCCAATGCGAGGATGGCGGAGGGCGTGTTGGCCACCGGGAACAGACGCGCCGTGGCCTTGTTGACGCCGACGTCGGTCGCCTGTGCCGACAGCACCACCGCCACCAGTAGTTCGAACGGGGAGGTGTATTGGAGCTCGGTGGTGGGCTGCGGATTGCCGTCGCGCAGCCGGCGATAAATCTCTGCACGCTTGGCAGGGTTCATGCCGTCTGCGTCTGTGCCACCACACCGGGTGCATCACCGGTGGCCCGGCGCTTCTGGCGGGCGTCGATGACGTTCTTGAGGGCGATGAGCAGGCCCAGCCCGATGAAGGCGCCCGGCGGCAGCGCCGCCAGTAGCAGGCCCTGCATGTCGGGAATCACGGTCAGGTAGACGCCTTCCATAGACGCACCCAGCAACAGATGCATGCCGTTGCCGAGCGTGCCGTCGGCCAGTACCTCGCGGACGCCCCCCAGCACCACCAGCACCAGCAGGAAGCCCAGGCCCATCATGAAGCCGTCCACCGTTGCCGGCAGCACCCGGTTCTTAGCGGCAAAGGCCTCGGCACGGCCGATGATCACGCAGTTGGTGGTGATGATCGGCAGGAAGATGCCGAGGATGTCGTAGAGGGTCTGGACATAGGCGTTCATCACCAGCTCGACGATGGTCACCAGCGAGGCAATCACCATCACATAGACCGGGATACGGATCTCCGGGCGTACTACGCCGCGGATCGCCGACACCGTGAGATTCGACATGGTCAACACAAACAGGGTGGCGAGGCCCAAGGACAGCGCATTGACCAGATTGTTGCTGACCGCCAGCAGGGGGCACAGGCCGAGCAGCTGAACCAGGCCGGGATTGTTGGTCCACAGGCCGTCACGGACCAGTTTGCGGTAGTTCATGCGGGAGGCTCCAGAAGGCGCTCCCCGGGGGGCGCGGGTGCCGGCTCGGGGGCTTCGGAAAACACACCGGCGCCATGTTCCTGCACCCAGTCCAGGGTGTCGCGCACGGTGTGGACCACTGCGCGTGGGGTGATGGTGGCGCCGGCGAACTGGTCGAATATGCCGCCGTCCTTACGCACCCGCCACTGCTCGGATGGCGGCGACGACAGGCTGCGGCCGTCGAAGGACAGCACCCAGTCACTCTTGCGGCGTTCGATCTTGTCGCCAAGACCGGGCGTCTCACGGTGCTGTGTGATCCGGACGCCGGTAATCTGACCCTGCAGATCGACGCCCACCAGCAGCTGGATCGGGCCGCTATAGCCATCCTCCGCGGTGGCGGTGAGGATCAGCGCGGCGGGCTTGCCATGCAGGCGCGCCCGGTAAACCGTTTGCGTTCCGCCCAGGCGGGGGTCGTCCACCTCGACGGTGTCGGCTGCCAGGGCATTGTCATAGCGCGATGCCGGCAGCACGGCGTTGAGCTCACGCAGCAGCCGAGCCTGGGCCGAGGCCTCGATCGGTCCGCGGGTCAGCCAGTAGGTGCCCGCCAGCAGCCCGGCACCGACGGCCGCGAAGCCGGCCAGCAGCAGCCCCGCGCGCGCCATGGTGAGCGCCGTACTCACGAACGCTCCTGCCGCGTTCGGGTGCCATAGACCCGGGTCGGCGTGTAGCGGTCGATGGTGGGGGCGCACAGGTTCATCAGCAGCACGGCGAAGGCGACGGCGTCGGGATAGCCGCCCCAGGTGCGGATCACATAGGTGAGCACCCCAATGCCGGCGCCAAACAGCAGACGCCCGCGGGGCGTGGTGGCGGCAGAGACTGGGTCGGTGGCGATGAAAAAAGCCCCGAGCACGGTGGCACCCGCCGTCCAGTGAAACAGCGGCGAAGCGTAGCGGTCCGGGTCCAGGCCCCAGAACACCAGCGCGATCAGGCCCATCCCGCCGAGCATGCCCACCGGGATCTGCCAGCGGATGGTGCGTTGCCGCAGCATCCACAGCCCGCCCAGCAGATAGGCCAAGCCCACCAGCGCCCAGCCGCGGGTGAGTCCGAGGCTGTAGCCGGGTTCGGCAAAGATTTCGCTGAGCGTTCGCGACTGGGTCAGCTCCGTGCGGACATGATCGAGCGCGGTGGCCTGGCTGAGGGCGTCCGCGGGCACCAGCAGCGCCGGCGCAGTCCAGGCGGTCATGGCCACCGGGAAACTCACCAGCAGCACCACATAGCCGACCATGGCCGGGTTGAACGGGTTGTAGCCCAGGCCACCATAGCTGTGCTTGCCCAAGCCCACCGCAAACAGCACCCCCACCAGCGGCATCCACCAGGGCAGGTTGGGCGGCAGCGCCAGTGCCAGCAGTACGCCGGTCAGCAGGGCACTGCCATCGCGCAGCGGTGCCAGATCGCGGCCGCGCAGCTTCAAGGCCAGGGCCTCGACCAGCAGGGCGCCGACGGCGGCCAGGGCCAGGTTGCGCAGAACGCCCCAGCCGAATAACAGTGTGAATACAACGATGCCGGGCACCAGCGCCAGCAACACCCGACGCATGACGCGGTCGACCGTGGGTGTGACCGGCAGATGCGGGGAGCTCAGGCTGCTCATGACATCCCTTCGTCGGGTGCTGCCGCCGCCTTGGCGGCTTTGCGTGCCTGGGCCGCAGCCAGCGCACGGGCAACCGGGTCCTCATCCTCGGGGGTCGCTGCTGCGGCTTTGGCGGCCTTGCGGGCCTTGGCGGCGGCCAGCGCCCGCGCCACTGGATCGTCCTCCCTCGACTCAGGCGCCGGCGTGAAGTCGCCCGCTGGGCTGCCGGCTTGCGCCTCGGCCGCCGCGTCATCGACGGTGGCACCGTCAGCAGGCGCGGCGTTGGCGGCTTTGCGCGCCTTGGCGGCGGCCAGGGCACGAGCGACCGGATCCTCGTCGGCGGCGTCACCCGGCGCCGCTGCGGCCGCTGCGGCTTTGCGGGCCTTGGCGGCGGCCAGTGCCCGCGCCACCGCGTCTTCACCGCCGTCGGTGTCCACCGATGCCGGTTGCGGCACGGCCGCCCCGGCGGCTTTGCGTGCCTGCGCGCGGGCCAGCGCCTTGGCGACCGGGTCCTCTTCGCCGGCGGATGGGGTGGCGGGGGTGGGCGTAGGCGTGACGGCCGGCGCTGTGTCGCTGCCCTTGCGGGCCGACAGCGCAGCCTTGCGACGGGCACGCGCCGCTTCCTTCTCGGCTTCTTCCCGTTCCAGCCGGGCCTGCCGCGCCTCATGGCGCAGGCGCGCCGCGTCGGCCTGGCGCTTGTCAGCCTCTGCGGCCCAGATCTCGGTCTTGGCAAATCGGTAGTACTGCACCAGCGGGATATGGCTGGGACACACCAGGGCGCAGCAGCCGCATTCGATGCAGTCGAACAGGTTGAGCGCCTCGGCCTGCTCGAACTCTCGGGCCCGTGCATGCCAGTACAGCTGTTGCGGCAGCAGTTGCGCCGGGCACACCGTGGCGCATTCGCCGCAGCGGATACAGGGCTGTGCCGCTGCGGTGTCCCGCAATTGCTCGGCAGGAAGGGCCAGCAGGCAATTGCTGGCCTTCACCACCGGCACCGACAGGTCCGGCAGGCGAAAGCCCATCATCGGGCCGCCCATCAGCAATCGGGCAGGGGCTTCGCGGAATCCGCCGGCCAGATCGACCAGGAACTGCATCGGCGTGCCCAGCCGTACCCGGAAATTGCCGGGGGCTGCGATGGCTTCGCCGGTGACCGTGACCACCCGCTCGATCAACGGTTCGCCACGGGTCACCGCCTGCCCGATGGCGCGGACGGTGCCGGGGTTGTGGCAGACAATGCCGAGATCCAGCGGCAGCCCTTCGCTGGGGACTTCGCGTCCGGTCAGTGTCTGAATCAGCTGCTTCTCGCCGCCCTGGGGGTAGCGGGTGGGGACCACCACGACGTGGATCCGCGGGTCCTGGCGCGCCGCATCGGTCAGCGCGCGGATGGCGTCGGGCTTGTTGTCCTCGATGCCGATCAGACAACGCGGCGCCTCGAGGGCGTGCAGCGCCACCTGAATGCCGAGCACGATCTCGGCCGCATCGGTCTGCATCAGCATCTGGTCACAGCTGATGTAGGGCTCACACTCGGCCCCGTTGATGATGAGAGTGTCGACCGCCCGTCCCGGCGTCAGTTTGATGGCCGCGGGGAAACCGGCGCCGCCGAGACCGACAATGCCGGCGCGACGCACGATGTCGCGCAGTTGTGCCGGGGCGGCGGCGGTAAAGTCGGGTATTGGCGTCCACTCCGGCGCGGGCAGCGGCCGGTCCTCGCCATCGGGCACCAGCACGATGCAGGGCGCCATCAGACCGGAGGGGTGCGGCACGACCCGCATGTCGATGGTCTCGATGGTGCCCGACGTCGGGGCATGCACCGGCGCCGAAACCGCCCCCTGTGGCTCGGCCAGCGTCTGTCCGCGCAGCACCTTGTCCCCTGGCGCCACGCAGGGCTTGGCCGCTGCACCGATGTGCTGGGAGAGCGGCAGGATCAGCTGCGGGGGTAGCGGGGCGATGGCAATCGGCTGTCCGGTGGACATCGATTTCCGCTCGTCAAGATGCAGACCGCCCGGGAAACGATGGATCCGCAAGGGCGCGTTCATGCGGCCTCTCGCGTATCCGCCGCAGCGGGCAGCGGCCAGCGCCAAGTGCGGACGGTGTCGGCCACCGGTTCCATGGTGATGCAATCCACCGGGCAGGGCGGCAGGCACAGTTCGCAGCCGGTGCAGTGGCTGTCGATGATGGTGTGCATCTGGTTGGCGGCGCCGATGATGGCGTCGACCGGGCAGGCCTGGATGCACTTGGTGCAGCCGATGCAGGTGGCCTCGTCGATCAGCGCCACCGTCTTCACCACCTTGGCTTCGCCGTTCTCGGGGTTCAGCGGCAGCGGGTCGCGCCCCAGCAGTTCTGCCAGCTTGAGCACGCCGTCCTCACCGCCGGGCGGGCACTGGTTGATCTCGGCCTCGCCGCTGGCGATGGCGGTGGCGTAGGGTTTGCAGCCGGGAAAGCCACATTGGCCGCACTGGGTCTGCGGCAGGATCTTGTCGATCTGGTCGACCAGCGGGTCGCCTTCCACCCTGAAGCGGACCGCCGCATACCCCAGCACCAGACCGAAGGCGGCTGCCAGCAGGGTCAGAGCAAGCACAGCACTGATCATCTGCCGAAGCCCCTCACGCCAGGCCGCTGAAGCCGAGGAAGGCCAGACTCATGATGCCAGCCGTCACCAGCGCCGTCGGCGCACCCTTGAAGGCGGCCGGCAGGTCGGCCACGGTGAGACGTTCACGAATGCCAGCGAACAGCAGCAGCACCAGTGAAAAGCCCAGGCCAGCGCCCAGGCCCATCAGGGCCGATTCCATGAAGCCCTGCGCCTGACGCACGTTGAGCAGCGCCACGCCGAGCACGATGCAGTTGGTGGTGATCAGTGGCAGATAGATACCGAGGACCTGGTACAGCAGCGGGCTGGTCTTCTGCACCACCATCTCGACGAACTGCACCACGCTGGCGATCACCACGATGAAGCTGACCGTGCGCAGGTAGGTGAGCTCCAGCGGGATCAGCACCCAGGCGTCCACCAGATAGGTGGCGATGGCGGTCAGCGTCAGCACGAAGGTGGTGGCCAGCGCCAGACCGGCGGAGGTGTCGACCTTCTTCGAAGTGCCCATGAACGGGCACAGCCCGAGGAACTGCACCAACACGAAGTTGTGCACCAGCACGGCGCCGAGCAGGATGAGCAGGTATTCCGTCATAAGACGACGCTACTTTATGCGCATGCCGGGGCGCGCGCCTTCATCCGGCCAGAGTAGGCAGGGACCGCCTTGATCGTCGCTGGCGGCCAGCACCATGCCCTCGGACAGCCCGAACTTCATCTTGCGGGGCGCCAGGTTGGCGACACACACCGTCAGCTTGCCGACCAGGGTATCCGGCGCATAGGCCTTCTTGATGCCGGCAAACACTTGGCGCTCGCCCAGCGGACCGAGGTCGAGCTGAAGGCGCAGCAGTTTGTCGGCGCCTTCCACCGCTTCGGCGACCGCAATGCGGGCGATGCGCAGATCGACCTTGGTGAAGTCCTCGATGCCGATGGTGTCGCTCGCCGGTGTCGGCGCCGGGGCACTGGGGGTCTGTGCGGCAGCAGGCGCGGCGGGGGCGTCGGCCTTTTCAGCGTCGATCATGGCGTCAATCCGGGGTTTTTCGATACGGGTCATCAGCGCGGTGTAGGGCGCGATCCGGTGGTTCAACAGCGGCGTCGCCGCGTCGCTCCAGCGCAATGGGGCGATGCCGAGGAAGGCTTCGGCTTCGGCGGCGATGCGCGGCAGAATCGGCTTGAGATAGACGGTGAGCTGGCGAAACACGTTGAGGAAGGTGGTGCAAACGGCGTGCAACTCAGCGTCCCGTCCCGCTTCCTTGGCCATCTTCCACGGGGCCTGCTGCTGGATCTCGCCATTCGCGCGGTCGGCCAGCGCCATGATCTCGCGGACGGCCGCCGCCAGCTCGCCGGCCTCAAAAGCCGCCGCCAGGCGTGGTGCGGCATCGGCCACCGCTGTGACCAGCGCCGGGTCGCTGAGCTGATCCGCCAGGCGGCCGTCGAAGCGCTTCTCGATGAAGCCCGCGCAGCGGCTGGCGATGTTCACGTACTTGCCCACCAAGTCGCTATTGACCCGGGCGGCGAAGTCTTCGAGGTTGAGGTCGAGATCCTCGGGTCCGCTGCCGAGCTTGGCGGCGAAGTAGTAGCGCAGGGCTTCCGGGTCCAGATGGTCGAGATAGGTACGGGCCTTGATGAAGGTGCCGCGGCTTTTGCTCATCTTCTGACCGTTGATGGTCAGATAGCCGTTGACGTGCAGCTGGGTGGGGGTTCGGAACCCTGCGCCCTGCAGCATGGCGGGCCAGAACAGGCCGTGAAAGTTGACGATGTCCTTGCCGATGAAGTGGTGCAGTTCGGGAATCGGGAATCGGGAATCGGGAATCGGCGGGGACCAATAGGCATCGAATAACGATTCCCCATTCTCCATTCCCGATTCCTGCTTCGCCGCCCAGGCGGCGAAGCTCGCCATGTAGCCAATCGGCGCGTCCAGCCAGACATAGAAAAATTTTCCGGGGGCGTCCGGAATGGGGAACCCGAAGTAGGGGGCATCGCGGGAAATATCCCAGTCTTTCAGGCCCGCCTCGAACCACTCGCGCAGCTTGGCGCGGATGGCGCTGTGCGCCACCTTGCCCTGCAGCCAACCCTGCAGAAACGTCTGGAAGTCGCCCAGCTTGAAGAAATAGTGCTCGGAGTCGCGCAGTTCAGGGACTGCGCCGCTCACCACCGAACGTGGGTTCTTGAGGTCGGTCGGCGCGTATGCGGCGCCGCAGACCTCGCAGTTGTCGCCGTACTGGTCTGCCGCCCCGCACTTCGGGCATTCACCCTTGATGTAGCGGTCGGGCAGAAACATCTGCCGTTCCGGGTCAAACAGCTGTCGCACGGTGCGCTGGACGATGTGTCCACCCGCCTTCAGGCGGGTGTAGATGGTCTCGGCCAGCCGCTGGTTCTCGGGGCTATGGGTGGAGTGGTAGTGATCGAAGGCGATGCCGACGTCGGCGAAGTCGCGTATGTGGGCCTGACGGACATCCTCGATATAGGCTTCCGGCGCCAGGCCGGCTTTCTCGGCCGCCAGCATGATGGGCGTGCCGTGAGCATCATCGGCGCAGACGTAGGTGACCTGGTGCCCATGCATGCGCTGGAAGCGAACCCAGATGTCGGCCTGGATATAGCCCACCAGATGGCCGAGATGGATGGCGCCGTTGGCGTAGGGCAGGGCGTTGGTGACGAGGATCCGGCGCATGGAGAACCTGCAGAAGACACGGGCGGGCGGAGAACCACCCATTATGCCACCGTGCTTTTTTCAGACGTCGCTGACCCACTCCAGCAGGCCACTGTCACGGGGCCAGTTCTGCAGATCCAGCCACTGGCGCAGGCGGCCCGGATCGGCTTCCTGCTGGATCAGTGCGGCCACCCGCGCGCGGTAGGCGGGCAGGGTGAGACTGGCCAGGCCGGTATCCAGCCCCAGCTTGCGCTGCAGAAATTCGCGCCAGGCCTCGCGTTCGCCGTCGGTCAGCGTCTGCGGCGCATGGCGGGCGCGCCAACGAAACACCAGCTCGTTGAGGCGCGGGTCTTCGAAGCTGCCGTCATGGCGGGCCGCCGCGGCGGGACCGTCGGCGCGCACCTGCTCGCAGCGGGCGCGATCAGCGTCGGGAACAAAGCTGCCGTATAGCGCCACCTCGGGGTCTTCTGCGGCAAAGTCCTGATCGGCATACAGGGCCTGGACTTTCTCCACCAGCGCGGTGCCGGCCGCAGTGATGACCGCGTGGTGCGCGGCCATGCGGTCGAGGTCGATCTGCCAGCGACGGGCCTGCTCTGGCTGCAGGGTATTGAGCGGCGCCAGCATCGGAGACTTGTTGAGGTGGATCCCCTTCAGCGCCAGCCGCTCGATGCCCTCCGGCAAATCTTCACGGGGCGTGAACAACCGGTCGTGCAGGGCCTCCACGTCCAGGGTCAGCAGGTCCTCGGGGTCCTGTCGCAGGTCGAAGCAAATCACGCAGTTGCGGTTGCGCGGGTGCGGAGCCACCGCCACCACCGCAGTCAGGCAGCCCAGCGCCGCCGGAATCCGCGACGACACGTGCAGCACGGGGGTGCGGCTGCTGCTCGCCAACAGACTGGCGGCGACCTTCTTGTCGCGCAGCTGCAGGCTGTGCTCAAACAGTCGTGGCTGTGTCTGCTTGAGTCGTTGCGCCAGTGCCAGGGTGGCTTCGACGTCGGACAGCGCGTCGTGGGCGCGGCTGTGCGCGAGGCCGTTGGCGGCGCTCAGGTGTTCCAGCTTGAAGCTGGTGGCGCCGTGTTCGCCGACCGGCCATTCGAGGCCGTCCGGGCGCAGCGCGTGCCACAGACGGACCACATCGATCAGGTCCCAGCGGCTGTTACCGCCCGACCACTCGCGCAGGTAGGGGTCGAAAAAATTGCGGTAGAACAGGTGGCGGGTCACCTCGTCATCGAAGCGGATTGAGTTGTAGCCGACACCGCAGGTCCCTGGACGGCTGAAGGCTTCGAAAATCCGCTGCGCGAAGTCGGGTTCGTCGAGGCCGTCGCGCTCGGCGATCTGTGGGGTGATGCCGGTGATGGCCACCGCGTCCGGATGCGGCAGCACATCGGCCACCGGGCGGCAATAAAACATCAGCGGTTCGCCCACCGGCTGGAGGTCGGCATCGGTGTAGAGACCGGCGAACTGGGCCGGACGGTCGCGCGCGGGATCGGCGCCAAAGGTCTCGTAGTCGTGCCAGAGAAAGCGCTTGAGCGTCATGCTTCGCCAAAGGTTGGTCGAGGCATCGAGGATACGGCATCGAGCCCGGCGCCCGGATTGCCGCACAATACCGGCTCGCTTGCACCCTCTGTTCGCTATGTCCGCCGCTACCACCGCTTTCGCACTGCCCGGTATTCGTCAGATCGTCGCCGTTGCCAGTGGCAAGGGCGGCGTGGGGAAGTCGACGGTAGCGGCCAATCTGGCGCTGGCTCTGCAGGCTGAAGGGCGGCGGGTGGGGGTTCTGGATGCCGACATTTATGGCCCCAGTCAGCCGCGGATGCTGGGGGTATCGTCGGCACGCCCGGACTCGCCCGACGGCAAGACGATGCTGCCAGTGATGGCGCACGGGCTGCAGACCATGAGCATCGGCTATCTCATCGACGAGGAGCAGCCCATGATCTGGCGCGGCCCGATGGTGTCGCAGGCCTTGCAACAGCTGATTAACGAAACCCGCTGGGATGATCTGGACATCCTGGTGGTCGACCTGCCGCCCGGCACCGGTGACGTGCAACTGACCCTGTCGCAGCGCATCCCGGTATCCGGCGCGGTCATTGTCACCACGCCCCAGGACATCGCGCTGCTGGATGCGCGCAAGGCCCTGCGTATGTTCGAGAAGGTCAAGGTACCGATGCTGGGGGTGGTGGAGAACATGAGCACCCACGTCTGTAGCCGGTGCGGCCACGAGGAAGCCATCTTCGGGCACGGCGGCGGCGCCCGTATGGCGGTCGAGCACGGGCTGCGTGTGCTGGGGTCGCTGCCGCTGGACCTGCGGATTCGCGAACAGGCCGATGGCGGCTGCCCCACCGTGGCTGCCGCGCCAGACGGCCCACTCGCCGCGCAGTACCGGGCGGTGGCGCGCGCGGTGCTGGAAGGCTTGGCTTCACCACCGGGCGGCACCTTTCCCGAGGTCGAGATCAGCGATGACTGAGCGCATCTCGGCCTATCGCTGCAACCTGGCCCGCAAGCACCGATAATCCCGCCGTTCGCGCGCGCTGTCCGCGCCCCACGCCACCCGGAACCCCCCCGATGAGCATCAAGTCCGACCGTTGGATCACCCGCATGGCCCGTGAGGGCATGATCGATCCGTTCGAGCCGCAGCAGGTCCGCCACGTCGAGGGTCAGCGGGTGATCAGCTACGGCGTTTCCAGCTATGGCTATGACGTGCGCTGTGCTGACGAGTTCAAGATCTTCACCAACATCAATAGCACCATCGTCGATCCCAAGAACTTCGACGCCCGCGGCTTTGTCGACTTCAAGGGCGATTGCTGCATCATCCCACCGAACTCCTTTGCACTGGCGAGCACGGTGGAGTACTTCCGGATCCCGCGTTCCACCCTGGTGGTGTGCCTGGGCAAGAGCACCTACGCGCGCTGCGGCATCATCGTCAACGTGACGCCGCTGGAGCCGGAATGGGAGGGCCACGTGACCTTGGAGTTTTCCAACACCACGCCGCTGCCCGCCAAGATTTACGCCAATGAGGGCGTGGCGCAGATGCTCTTCTTCGAGAGCGACGAGATCTGCGAGACCAGCTATGGCGACCGCGGCGGCAAGTATCAGGGCCAGCGTGGCGTCACCCTACCGCGTACCTGACCGGGAGCGCCCATGTACCCCTTGCCCGACGAACAGACCCTGCTCGGTGCCCTTGGTATCAAGATCACCGAATGCACCCGTGAGCGGGTGGTGGCGACCATGCCGGTCCATGCCGCCACCCATCAGCCTTATGGCCTGCTGCACGGCGGCGCCTCGGTGGCGCTGGCCGAGACGGTGGCCTCCACCGCCGCCTGGATGAACATCGACCAGAGCAAGGAGATGGCGGTAGGGCTGGAGATCAACGCCAACCATCTGCGCGGCAAGCGCGACGGGGTGGTGACCGCCACTGCGCTACCGGTTCACATCGGCCGCCGCACCCAGGTGTGGCAGATCGACATCGTCGACGAAGCCGGCAAGGCGGTGTGCAGCTCGCGCTGCACGGTGGCGGTGGTGGCGCGCGACTGAGGCTCAGCAATTGGCGAGCAGTAGCCGGTTACGGAACAAGGTGCGTCGCGCCAGACGATCGTAATCGGGATGCAGGCTGGCCAGTTCCCGCACCGGCTGCACGGCCTGCTGGCTGGCGCCCATTGCGCGCCGCTGCAGGGTGAAACGATCGACCACCCGGGTCTCGCCGCTGAGGCTGTCGACCTCGTGGGTGAGCGCATCGATGCGACCCCGGCTGACCTGATACTCCACGAACAGCGGTGCGGCCAGTTCTTTAGCCGACCAGCTCTGAATGCGCGGCTCGAAGCCGCGGATGCCCACGCCGCCGCAACCGCTGGTCACCTGAACGTAGCCCAACGGGTTTCGTAGGCCGAAACTCATGGGATGGCTGCGCTGATAGATGTGGTCGTGCCCCACCGCCAGCAGGTCGACGCCGTAGCGGACGAAAATGTTCTCCTGCAGCGCCACCAGGGTCAGATTGGCCGGGCCGCGGCCTTCCTGATCGGTCCAGATGGTGAAATGCTGGCTGACCACGATGAAATCAATTTCACCCGCCGCACGCCGCAATGCAGCGCGGGCCAACTGGGTTTCCAGAAACAGGATCTCGGTGGCCAGGGTGCCGTCGGTGGCGAACGCGCCGCCGGTGGAGATGATGAACTGCACCCGCCCCAACTGGAACGTATAAAAGGTCCCGTCCGGGCTTACCGCGCTGGTGGGCATCGCCAGGCGATTGCGATAGGCCACCCCATTGTTGCCTTCGTTCTCGTGGTTGCCAGCGGCCGTCATCAGGATGGTTTCGGCGCCCAGCTCGGACTCCACCAGATCGAACCAGTCGTCCCACACCTCCTGGGGCCCCAGGCTGGAGGAACCCGACGCATAGGACAGGTCGCCGGCCAACAGGGCGAAATCCGGGGCCTTGGCGCGGATGGCACGCGCCACATTGCGCGAGTCCTGGGTGCGGCCGTGATCGCCGAAGTGGACGAACCGGAACTGGTCACCCCCGGGCGTGGGTGGCACCACCCGCACCGGCGACCAGCCGGCATCCGACCCGACCCGATAGCGCATGGGCAGATCGGTCGGCAGGCCACGGGCGGTGGCCTGGTGGGTGAAGGCGGCGACGAAGGGCGTTTCCGAGCTGTCCGCGGTGATCGTCTCGGGAAACGGGGCGGTTTCGATCGCGGCATCGGTCATGTCCGGCGTCACCGGCCCGAAGGCCAGGCGCTGGGCCGGTGTCGCCGGATCATCGGTAAACCAGGTCACGGTGCGGCTGCTCTGCGGGTCCTCGCGCCAGGACAGGTGCACGCCGCGCGGTGTTGCCGGGCTGCGTGCCACCGGCGCACCGGGTGCCGGCGCACTGAGGGGAGCGGTGCTGTTGCCGCAGCCTGCCAGCCACAGGCCGCTGGCATAGAGGCCGCCCTGCAGCAGGCGGCGGCGCTGGTGTGCGTCAGGCGTCATGGGACTTCCCCGGAAAAGCCCGATACCGTACGAAGGCCCCATGACAGGGGCGTGTCAGGCCGAAATCGGGCTTTTGACCCCCGAGAAGTTTTGCTACACTCCGCGCCCTTGATGGTGGCCGTAGCTCAGTTGGTAGAGTCCCAGATTGTGATTCTGGTTGTCGCGGGTTCGAGCCCCGTCGGTCACCCCAGTTACGCCAGTATCTTTCGGGCTGCTAGCTCAATGGTAGAGCAGCTGACTCTTAATCAGTAGGTTCGGGGTTCGAGTCCCTGGCAGCCCACCACTCGATACGTCCGCCCGGCTTATGCCGGGCTTTTCGTATCGGCTATCGTGAAACGTTACAGTCGCATCCCGCCGTAAAGGATAACGAGAGGGGCAACACATGCTGCAGTCGATCCGCGACAGCCTGACCGGCTGGGTGGTGTGGTTTATCGTCGGGTTGATCTCGATCCCGTTCGTGTTCGTCGGTATTGAGTCGTTCCGCACCGGCTCGCGGGATCCGGTGGTCGCCGAAGTGGGCGATGTCGAGATCACCCAGGGCCAGTTCCGTGCCGCCTATGAGCAGCGCTACCAGCAGCTGCGCAACATGCTGGGCGACAATTTCCGTGCCGATCTGTTCGACACCGCCCAGTTCCGCGCATCGGTGCTCGACGACATGGCGCAGGAAGCGCTGCTGCGCCAGTACGCCGACGAGCGCGGGCTGCGCGCCACCGATGCCGCCGTTTTCAACTACATCAGCATGGTGCCCAGCTTCCAGGTTGATGGCCGTTTTTCGGCCGATGTCTACCGCGAAGTACTGGCCCGGCAGGGCTACACCCCCGACGGCTTCGAAGCCCAGTTGCGCAACGCGCTGGCCATCGAGCAGCTGCGTCAGGGCGTGCTGGCTTCGGGCTTCGTCACCGAAGGGCGGGTGCGCAGCCTGTATGCCCTGGCCGAGCAGCGCCGCTCGCTGGCCTACGTCGAAGTGCCGGCGGCGCGCTACCGCGCGGAGGTCGATGCTCAGATCGCGGACGCCGACATCGCCGCGCGCTACGACGAAACCCAGGCCGACTACCGGGCACCGGAACGCCTCAAGCTGGCCTATGTGGTGCTCGACCGTGACGCACTGCCGGCCGGACAGGTGCCGGAAGACGATGTCCTGAAGGTGCTGTACGACGCAGAGAAGGCGCGTTTCGTCACGCCCGGTGAGCGCAAGGCGCGTCATATTCTGGTGAACTTCGGGGATGACAAGGACCGTGCCCGTGCACGGGCCGAGTCGCTCAAGGCGCAGCTCGACGAGGGTGCGGAATTTGCCGCACTGGCCCAGGCCGAGTCGGACGATGTTGGCAGCCGGGATGCTGGCGGCGACCTCGGCTGGATCAGCCGCGGGCAGATGGTCGAGGACTTCGAGAAGGCGCTGTTTGCGCTGGATACCAACGAGGTGAGCGATCCGGTGGAGACCGAATTCGGCTTCCATTTGATTCGCGCCGATGAGGTGAAGTCGGAGCTCACCCGTACCCTCGATGACCCCGAGGTCCGGGCCTCGCTGATCGAGTTGTTCCAGAACCGCGAACGCGATCGGTTGTTCCAGGCCCAGCAGGAGCAGCTGGAGCAGATCGCATTTGAAAACCCCGGCAGCCTGGCCCCAGTGGCCGAGGCGCTCGGGGTCACGGTGCAGGAAACCGATTGGTTCACGCGGGCCGGCGGCGACGGGTTGAGCGCCGAGCCGCAGGTGCTCGCGGCGGCGTTCTCGCCGGAGGTGCTGCAGGACGATGAGAACAGCACCCCGCTGTCTCTGCCGGACGGCCGGATCGCGGTGATCCGCAAGGCCGCCTACGAGGCTCCGCGCCAGAAGCCCTTGACCGAGGTCACAGCTGAGGTGCGTGAGGCGCTGGTGGCGGAGCGCGCCCGTGCCAAGGCGCGCGAAGAAGCGCAGGCCATGATCGACGCTGCGCGGTCCCGCGAAGTGTCGCTGGCCGACATCGCCGCCGAACGCGGCCTCAGCGTGCGTGCCACAGGCCCGGTAAGCCGCGCTCAGGAAGACGTGCCGGCGCCAGTGCTGAGCACCCTGTTCCAGTTGCCGCGGCCGGCCGACGGTCAGGTCAGCCTGGGGCTGGCCAGCTTGCGCGACGGCGACCAGGCGGTGGTGGCACTGTCCGCTGTGGACGCACCGGAACCCAATCCGGTGGTGCTGGACGAGCAGCGCCAGCAACTGGCCGAGCTGACCGCCGGCCAGGAGTTCTCGGCGCTGCAGCGGGCCTTGCGCGACATCATTCCGGTTGAAACCCGTCTGCCCGAAGCCGACAGCGGTGAAGCCGCAGACCCCTTCAACTGAGGTCGCCACGGATGCACCCAAGGCCGCAGTCGCGAGGACTGCGGCCTTTTTCGTTGCGGGCTGCTAAGGTTCGAAGATGAAACTGCATTGGCAAATTCTCATCGCCCTGGCCGCGGCCGCGATGGCGGGCGCGCTATTCGGCGACATCGACGCCTTCATCCGCCTATGCGACCTGTTGGGCACCATCTTCCTCAACGCCCTGAAGATGCTGATCGTGCCGCTGATTGTGTCCGCCATGGTCTGCGCCATGCTGGGCATGGGGGACGGTGACGGTCTGTCCCGTTTGGGCGGGCGCACCGCCCTGTACTTCCTTGGCACCACCACGGTGTCGGTGCTGACCGCGCTGGTCATCGTCAACCTGCTGCAGCCCGGCATCATCGACGGCGAACCGGCGGGAGAACGTCTGGGGCTGTCCGCTGACACCGCCGTGGTGCTTGACCGCGTGCAGGACCGGGGTAGCGGCGATCTGTTGGAGATCTTCGTACGGATGGTGCCGGAGAACCTGTTCCGGGCAGCGGTGGATGCCGAGATGCTGGGCCTGATCTTCTTCTCCATCCTGTTTGGCTATGTTGCCGCGCGGCTGCCGGGCGGGCTGGGCCAGGTGCAGCGGCAGTTCTGGCAGGGCCTGTACGAAATCATGATTGCCATCACCGGCCTGGTGATGCGTACCGCGCCGCTGGGCGTGTTCGCCCTGGTGACCGAAACGGTGGCGCAGACCGGTTGGGGCGCGCTCAAGCCCTTGGCGCTGTTCTTCTTCGCGGTGGTGCTGGGGCTGGTGGTGCAGATTACGGTGTGGCTGCCCTTGCTGCTGCGGGCGTTCGGGCTGTCACCGCGGGCGCACTATCGGGCCGTCCTGCCTGCGCTGCTGACCGCGTTCTCCACCAGCAGTTCGGCGGCCACCCTGCCAGTCTCCTTTGACCGCCTGCAGAATCATGCGGGTGTGTCGCCCCGTGTGGCCGGCTTCGTATTGCCGCTGGGCGCCACCGTCAACATGAATGGCACGGCGCTATATGAGTGTGCCGCCGCCCTGTTCATCGCCCAGGCCTATGGTCTGGAGCTCACGCTGGTCACGCAGTTCATCGTCGTGAGTCTGGCGCTGATCACCTCAATTGGTGTGGCCGGCATTCCTTCCGCCAGCCTGGTGGCGATCGCCGTCATCCTCACCGCCATTGGCTTGCCGCTGGAAGGGGTGGGGCTGATCCTGGCGGTGGACCGGGTGCTCGATATGTGCCGCACCGCGGTCAACGTTTTCGGGGACACCGTCGCCGCGGTGCTGGTCGCCAAGCTGGAGGGTGAACCTGTGCTCAGCCCTCTGGAAAACTCATCCCCATGATGCGGTAGCCGGCGTCCACGTAGACGATTTCACCAGTAATGCCGGCGGCCAGGTCCGAGCTGAGGAAGGCGGCGGTATTGCCGACGTCTTCGATGGTGACGTTGCGCTTCAGCGGGCTGGCCTGGGCGGCATGGCCGAGCATTTCGCGAAAGCCGGAGATACCCGCGGCCGCCAGCGTCTTGATCGGTCCCGCCGAGATGCCGTTGACGCGAATGCCTTCCTCGCCAAGGTCGGCGGCCATGAAGCGGACATTGGCCTCCAGGCTGGCCTTGGCCGGTCCCATCACGTTGTACTTGGGCACCGCGCGCACGGCGCCGAGGTAGGTCAGGGTCAGCATGGACGCCGCCCGGCCCTGCATCAGCGGGCGCGCTGCCTTGCCGAGCGCCGCAAAGGAGTAGGCCGAGATGTCGTGGGAGATGCGGAAGCCTTCCCGAGTGACGGCATCGAGGTAACGGCCCTGCAACTGCTCGCGCGGGGCAAACCCGATGGAGTGGACCACGATGTCGAGGCCGCCCCATTGTTGCCGCAACTCCTGCATCACCTCATCGATCTGGGCGTCCTCGGTGACGTCCAGCGGCAGTACGATGTTGCTGCCCAGGCTGGCGGCGAAGGACTCGACACGTCCCTTGAGGCGGTCGCCCTGGTAGCTGAAGGCCAGCTCTGCACCTTGGCGATGGAAGGCCTCGGCAATGCCGGTGGCAATCGAACGGTCACTGGCGACGCCGGTGATCAGCGCCTTTTTCCCCTGCAGAAAGCCCATGCGGTACTCCGTTGATCTCGTTATAGGAGGACGATCGGGTAGTCCTTCACCTCGAACGGCGGCACATCCTTGGCGCCAAAGTTGATCAGCCCGATCCGCGCCAGCACCTTCTGTTCGACGTCGGTATCGCCCAGTTCGCTGCGCACCAGTGTCAGGTTGCTCATGGCGCCGTTGGGCAATACGGTGAAGCTCACTACGATCTTGCCGCGCAGGTTGGGATTGGCCCGCAGCGCTCGATTGATGATGGCGGTGATGGCCCCCTTGTTGCGGTCGAAGGCGAGCTGGATCTCTTGCAGCGTGCGCCCCGGGATCAGCTTGTCGCCGCCCTGGCCGGGCCGGCTGCGGTCTTCGCCGAAGCCCACCGGGCTCTCGATCACGGTGGTGTTGCGCTGACCCAGACCGGTGCCGGCGTCCGTGCGCCGAACCGTGCCTGCGCCTTGGCCGGTGATGCCGCCGGAGCTGCGGGCGGAACTGGCAATACTGTCCGGGCTTGCGGTGCGTCCTGAACCGGAGCCGCTCCCGCCGGAGGTGCCGACCACGGCCGCCGAGGTGAGCGGCTGGGTGGCATCCATCGCGCTCAGGGTCTCGCTGCGCAGTGATTGCAGCTGATCGAAGACCTTGGCTTGCTCCTGCGCGCGGGCGCGCGCGGCGGCCTCCTGCTGGGCGCGGACTACGGCCGGGTCCGGCGTTGGCGCCGGTGTGGCGCGCGGTACCGGCGTTGCCACCGGTTCCGGCTGCGGCTCGGGTACGGGCTCGGCCTCCGGTTCGGCTTCCGCCGGTTCCGGCTCGACCGGGTCGGCCTGCTCTTCTTCGGCGGGCGCGGCTTCTTCCACCGCCTCGGCCAGCTCAGCGTCTTCGCGATCGTTGATCAGCTCGACGAACTGCTGGCCGGTCAGGGTGCCGCCGCCCTCGGTCAGCCCGACGACGTCGAGAAACGGGATAAGGATGGCGATGATCAAGGCCGGCAGGGCGAACAGCATCAGCAGGCGCTTGAAGCGACGGTCTGCCTCTTCCTGCAGCTCCCAGGTGTACCACTGGATCACCTGAGCGCTCATGAGCCACTCCCCCCGGGCTTGCTCACCACCGCCAGGGAAATGCGCGAGAACTTGGCGTCGGTGCAGGTGGCCATGACCTTCTTGATCAGCTCAAAGGGCGTGTCGCGGTCCGCCATGATGTTGACGTCGCCGCGCGAGGTCTGACCCGGCGTGCCGCCCACGACCGGCGCCAGCGGCATCTGCAGCAACTCCGACTTCAAGGTCGGGATCACGGCGGTGCTGAGACTGCGCACGCTGTCGAGGCGGGTGACCTCACGACCATTCACCAGAATGGCCTCTCGGGTCACCATCAGCAGCACTTGTTCGGCCGGTTTGTCGGTGCTCAGGGATTCCGGCAGTTCCAGGTCCTTGGCGTTGGGCAGCACTTCCACCTGCGCTGAGTTCACCAGCAGGAAGAACACCAGGATGGTGAAGATATCCATCAGCGACACCAGGTTCAGCCCGGTGCCCTGGCGACCGCGGCTGACCCGGCGCTGGATGCGCTGACTGCGTATGGAGGCACTGCGGATCATGGCGTGCCCTCAAGCGTTGGCGCCTGGCCCACCGCGATGCGCGGGAACATGTCCACCTGTACGCCCTCGCGCGCGGCTGGGAGGTAATGCACGGCATCCATCGCCTGGATCAACACGTCGTAGGGAATGTCGGCTTCCAGCAACAGGCTGATGTTGTCCTCACCCTGACGGCGTCCCTTGATATCCGCCAGCGCCAGGTTGAGCGCGCGGAAGTCGTAACCGTCCTCGTCGCGGGCCCATGTCTGCTGCACCTGACCGCCATCCATCAGCGTCAGGCTGCTGGCGCGGATCACCACCTCCAACCCGGGGGTGGGCGGTTCATCGGGGAGCGGGGCACTGTTGTCCGGCAGGTTGAGCTGCTTCACGGCCAGCTGGGTGAACACGGCCGTGATCAGCAGGAACGGCACCAGCGCCACCATCAGATTCATGAAGGCGGTGATGTTCAGCTCCGCCACGTCGTGGCGGCGCGCGCGGCGCAAACGACCAATCATGTCAGGCGTTCCGGCGCGATCAGTGCTTGAAGCCGAAGCTATTGAGGAACTTGATCGCGGCCATTTCGACGCTGTCGATCAGCTCATTGGCGGTCGACTGCAGCACTGCGTGCAGGAGCAACAGGGGAATGGCGACGATCAGGCCGAAGGCGGTGGTGTTCATCGCCACCGAGATCGACGCCGACAACAGGTCGGCCTTTTCGGCCGGGTTGACATTGGCCACCGCGGTGAAGCCCTGGATCAGGCCGATGATGGTGCCCAGCAGCCCCATCAGCGTGGCGATGTTGGCGAAGGTGGCGAGGTAGTGGGTGCGGCGTTCCAGCAGCGGCGTCACTTCCATCAGCGACTCTTCCATCGCCATCTCGACATCGGCGCGGTTAGCGGCGGTCTTGGAGCGCGACAGGCCATAGCCCAGCACCCGGCCAATCGCGGTCTGCGAGTCGGTGGCGAGCTGCTCGGCACCGCTGTAATCGCCCTGGTTGAGCAAGGGCAGCATGCGGGCCCACAGCTGGCGGTTCTCGTTGCGCGCCCGCTTCAGGTAGAGCCAGCGTTCGGCGGCGATGGCCAGGCCGATCACCATGACGATCAGCAGGGGATACATGAACGGGCCGCCTTCCTGGAAGAAGCGAAGCACGGAGGTGAACACTTGCATGGATGAATCCTCGGGATGAACTCGGCCGCGCCGATACAGGTAAAGAAAAGTGAACGATCAGGGACGCGCTGCGCCCGGGAGATCAGGAGTGACGAGGTCGCGCGACTTCAGCGTATCGGTCAGCGCGTTGTGATACTCGATCTGTCGGATGAAGACCGCTTCATCCAATGGCAACACCTCGGATTGCAGCAGACGTGCCGGCCGATCCATGTCCGCCTGTGCCGCACTGTTGCGCCAGGGCATGATGTACAAACCGATCGGAGATTCTCGATCACCGACGATCACGGTGCCGCCACCCGCCTCCACGGCGGCGGCATCGCTGGCTCCGGCGCTGGCCGGCGCGGCGGGCGTTGAGACCGCCGGGAGATCGGCACTGGTGCTGACGCCGGGGCCTTCGTCCTGGGCCTGGGCGCCGCCCGCTAGCAGGGTCGCAAGCAAGGCCAGATGGAGATTCCGCCGCATCATGGGGTGGTCTCCGCGGGCGCAGGCGTATCGACTGGCGCCGTCTCCGCCATCGCCTTTTCGATATCGGCAATCCACACCAGCACCCGCAGATCATCGCCGCCCGTCAGGGCCTGGTACTCGCGGTAGTGGCCCAGCGCTTGAGCACGGGCGCCAGGAATATGGTTGTCCAGCAGCAGGCCTAGGTTGAGGTGTGCTTCGGCAAAGTCGGGCCGTGCGTCCAGCGCGGCCTCATAGGCGCGCCGCGCGCCGGCAGGGTCACCGGCTTCGCGCAGCAGGATGCCCAGCTGGTTTTGCGCCGTGGCGTTGTCCGGGTTGATCCGAACCGCATTGGCGAAGGCTTGCCGGGCCTCGGCAGCACGCTTTGCGCGTTGATGGATCAGGCCGAGATTGGTCCAGGGCCCGGACTGGTCCGGGACCTCGACGGTCAGGGCCTCGAACGCGGCCTGGGCCTCGCTGAACTGATTGGTCTGGAGCAGGGCCACCGCTTCGGCATACCGCTCCTCGGGCGTTTTCACCACCTCGGCCTTGACCTCGGTCGGGGCCTCCGTGCTCGGTTCGGTCGCGTCCTTGCGGCCCAGCCCGGCACAGGCGCTGAGCGCCAGCGACACGGTCAGCGCCGACGCCAGGCGCCAGGCCTCAATTGAACGGTTCATATACGGTCTCCCCGCGTTCGACGCGGCCGTAGAGGGCGGGCGCAATGGTCACCAGCTGCTGATAGCTGTTGCGGACCCACTCGTCGTAGATGCCCTGCGGAATACGCTTGAGGTTGGTCTCGAAGGTTTCGATGGCGCGTTCCTCGAAGGGAAAAGCCTGTTCCTCCAGCAGCAGCTCGAACTGCTCCAGGGCCAAGTCATCGAGGTTGCGAGGCCGCTCCGAGGCCATCAGGGCCTTGGCGAAGTCCAGGTACACCTTGCCCAGTTCAAAGGTCGCCGCCGTAGTGATCTCGGCGAAGCCGAATCCGGCGGCTTGGGTCAGCGCCTGGATGGCCGCCTCCATCGACTGGCGGCGCGGTGGCAGCGAGGTTTCCAGTGGCAGGGTCAACGCGAGCTTGGCGGTGTCGGCAGCCAGCATACGACCGATGGTCAGCGACGATTCGGCGGCCAGTAGGCGGGTGGCATCGGTGCGTTCGGCGCCCGCCGCAGCGTCGGCGCCGACAATCTGGCGCAGCCAGTAGCGCTGGCGCTCACGGTCGCCAGCGGCGGTGCTCAGTTCCACCAGTCGGCTGCGCGCAGTCATCGCCTGGTCCACCGGGCGCGGATAGCGTGTGACGTAGCGCTCATAGGCGGCTGCCATCTCGGCTTTGGCGCCGGCCTCGTCGAACAGGGTAGCGGTCAGCCAGGCAGCATCCTGGCGGATGCCGGCGGCTTCGCTGTCCCGCTCGGCGATGCGACCATAGACCTCAGCCGCCTGAAACGGCTGGCCATTTTTCTGGAATGCGACAGCCAGCTTCTTGTCGATATCGGCCAGCAATGGACTCGCCGGGTAGCGGTTGCGGAAGCCGTCGAGTTCGCGTGCGGCTTCCGGCCAGTCCTCCAGCTCGAACAACATGGAGGCACCGTCATAGTCGGCGGTGGCGAGAATGCTGGCCGTCGGCGCCACCGTTTTCACACGCAGGAAGTGGAAGGCGGCTTGTCGCAATGCGCCGTCATCACGCGAGCGTTCGCCCTGCCGATACACCGACTCTGCCAGACGCTCGATGATCTCCGGCCGTTCGGTGGCCTTCTCCGACACCAGCGCCAGTTCTTCGACGAACGCCTGCTCGGCCTCGGCAAAGCGGGCCAGGGCGAAGTGGCTGTTGCCCGTCACGCTCCAGGCATTGCGGCGGAGGCGGTAGTCCACCGGCGGCGGGTAGTCGAGCACGCGCTTGGCGACCGTGATGGCACGGTCGTAATCCTTCAGCGCGTAAAGATCTTCCGCCGTGCGGGTCAGGACCGGCAGTAGCTGACCGTGTCCGGGGTAGGTATCGGCAAAGCGCAGGGCGGCGTCGATGGCCTGCCGCAGTGCCGGCTCACGCGCCGCTTCGGGCTGTGCTTCGGCGTGGGCGTGGTAGGCCAGCACCGAGGCATGCGCGGCATCCGCAGACCGCACATGGCGCGGGTAGTCGTAGGCGGTGCGGGCGTACTCTTCGGCGGCAGCCAGCAGCTCGCCGCCGTTGAGCAGCGACTCGGCGAGCAGGAAGTTGATCTCCGCAATCTCGCCGTCGTTGGGATACACCTCAAGAATGCGCCGGAAGTAGCCCGCGGCCGTGAGGAAGTCGGCCTGGGCCACCGCCTTGGCATCCTCCGGAGCCTGCTGCCCCTTGGCATAGAAATGCTTGGCGAGGTCGGCCAGGTGAATCCGTAGCGCCCCCAGTACGGCATTGGTGGGACGCGCACCGGCCCAGTAGGGGGCCGCTGGATCGTAGGTCTCGGCGTAGCGGGCCTTCTCGCGCACCACCAGATCGTTGAAGCCACCTTCGGCATAGGCGGTGATCACGCGCGCCTGGAAATCCGGTGCCAGCGCGTGCTGGGCATGCCGGGTCACGAAAGCGGCAGCGGCTTCGGCGGCATCGGTGAAGCGTTGCCGTTCCAGCAGATGATCCCCGAGCGCGACATAGACCAGCGGGAAGAATCGCGGGTCGCCGGCCTGTGCAAAGTATCGGTTGGCGGCATCGCCACCGCCCAGGTTGGCGAACGACAGACTGATCACCCGCAAGGCATCCTTAGCGTAATCCGCCTGCGTGCCCCGCACCTGCGCCAGCACCAGTTCGGGGTCGAAGAAGCTGGCGTCCTGCGGCAGCACGCGGTCGAGAATATCGACGAACACAGCCACGGCTTCCGCATACTTCGCCTGCTTGTAGCGCGACCATCCGAACTTGTACTGAGCCGGCTCAAAGAAGGGTGTGCCTTCACCCTGCGCCAGCACCAACCCGTACTCGGTCTCGGCTTCCGCGTAGCGGGCTTCAAAGAACAGTAACTCGGCGCGACGGAAGCGGGCGTCGTTGACCAGCTTGGAATCGGGGTGCCGCGCCGTCAGTTGCGCCAGCGTGTCGATGGCCGCAGGCGTATCGCCAAGGTTTTGCAGCGCGCGCGCGCGCTGGTAGTAGATGCGGTCGTTGTCGCTGCTGTCAGGATTGTCCTTGAGCAGGCGGTCGTAGAGCTTGATCGACTCGCGCAGGTCCCCTTCCACCGCTTCGGTGTTGCCTTCGGCATCCGCCACCTGAACCTGAAGGTCGGCCAGACGACGCTGCGACTCATTGCGGGTGGCCTCGTCCGCCCCCTGCAGTTCCAGCAATTTGCGGTAGTTCTCGATGGCCCGGCTGGGATCTGCAGCGATCGGTTCCGAGCGGATGATCGGCAGGATCTCTTCCGGTGGTGCCTCGCGGTCGCCGAGGGTTTCCCCGATGTCCGGAGTGGGGTCGATCTTGCCGGCCAGTGGGCTCACGCAGCCGGCGACGGCCAGCGGGATCAGTGCCAGCGCCAAGCCGCGTAGGGGCAGGGCTCTCATTGCAGTTCACCCTTGAGTTGTCGGTCATACAGGCGCGCCAGGGCGAAGCGGGCCTCGACCAGGTAGCGCTCGATGGTTTTTTGCTGACCCGCCAGCTCTTCCCGCCCCATTTCGGTGAGGATGTCGGACTGGGCGTTGGCGGCGGCCTCCACCTGCAGCCGCAGCGTGCGGACCGTTTCCAGCAGCCGCTGACTGCGCTCGTAGGGGCCATCGAAGCGCGTCGGCACGGCAGCTGGCCGCAATTGCAGCGATGTCAGGGTGTCGGGCGCATCAAGTGCGGCGTCATAGCGCCCCGGCGGCGCCAGCTGCGCGGCCATTTGCAGGTTGAGTCGCAGGTTCTCCTCAGCGCTGTCCGGCGCCGACGCGCGCGCACGGGCGAGCAGATCAGTCACCGCCACCGATGCGCGTGGATTCTCGCGATAGGTTCGGCCGACCGCAGCCAGTCGTTCGCGCCAGCCTTCGAGGTTGCGGGCCATCAGCCGCAGGTCGCGGTAGCGCTTCAGCGCCTGCTGAAAGCGATGCTCTGCCAGCAGATTTTGCAGATAGTAGGTTTCCGGCGCGTCCGGCAGGTCCTTCAGGCGCCAATCGTCTCCGGACTCGGCATTGGCATCACGCCGTACGATGGTCTCCACCATGCGCCCACCCTCGATCGAGTCCATCGCCACCTGCATGCGTACCCGGTTCTGCTCCAGCTCCTCGATGGCGCGCTCGTAATACTGCAACGCCTGGGTGTAGGCACCGAGCTTGTCCAGCGAGTAGGGAATGGCGAGCCAACCTTCCTGCACGGCCGGATCCAGCGGGTCGCGGCTGATCAACTCGATCCACGCCGCGAGGGCCCGTCGCAGGGCCTCTTCCTCATCCTCCGAGATGCGGCTCAGGCGGAAATTGCGGAAGCCGGCCCGATAATAGACATCGCGCTCCAGGAAGCCCGGACGCAGCAAGCCACCGATGGTCGAGAAGTTGGAGAAGGGATCCTCGTCCTCAATATTGGCGGCGCGCCGCTGGCGCTCACCGCGCGGGCTCAACTCCGCCCAACCCAGGCCCAGTAGGGCGCGATTGGAGAACGGGCCCTGAACCCGGATGCGCTGGAAGATGGCCTTGGCCGACCCACCCAGTTCCGACGACAGGAAGTGCCAGCCGAGTGTGAGGTTGGCCTTGTCGCGCAGCGCCTGGTCCTCAAGCGAGGCGATGGTCATGCGGCCGACCCGATCCAGGTGCGCGCGTCCCAGGTCCTCCTCGCCGCTGTTGATCAGTGCCACCCCGAGGTTGTAGCGGGTGTAGGCGGTGCCCTGCTCGCGGTCCTCAAGTTCTTGCAACAGGGGCAGTGCGGCGTCGTAGCGCGCATCCGCCAGATACACCTGGGCGAGCTGGCTCTGCCAGCGCGCACGCAAGCGGTCCGGTACCTGATCATCGATGGCCATCAGGCGGTCAACGGCATCGGCGTGGCGCGCCCGCTGGTAATCGTGCTCGGCCACTCTCAGCTGCGCATCGATCCAGCGGACACGGTCTTCGCTGATCACGGCGAGGTTGCGATAGACCTCCACGGCTCGGTCGCGCAAGGCGAACGCCAGCAGGGTGTCTGCCAGCTGCCACTGATAGGACTCCGGGAGATCCTCCGGCTGGCGGTCGCCGGCCAGCGCCTCCAGCAGTACGGCGGCGCTGAAGTGACGGGTGTCGGCGCCGAGGGTGACGGCCTGTCGCAGGCGCGGATCATCCGGGCCGCCGGGTAGGTAGGGCGTGGTCGCCGCGGCCGCCAGCGTCGGGCACAGCAGCAAGGGCAGGGCAATACGGACGATGGGGCTCACGGTTGCGAGGCCTTGAGGCTGCGCAGCACCAGGGTGGGCTTGCTGCTGCGAGGGGGGCGGGTCAGGTTCAATTCCACTTCTCCGCCGAGCAGGTCACGTTCGAAACGGGCTTCGTAGACACCTTCAAACGGGGGCTTTTCCTCACCCCGAACGGCGAAGGTGCCGCGCAGTTCCACCTTCACGCGGTGTGTGCCGCCAGCGAGGTTGGTGCGCGCCACCCGCTGCAGGCCGCCGGTGGTCAGCAGTGCGGTGGCCTCGCGTTCACTGAGGCGGTAGGTGATGGCCGGACGATCGTCGATGGTGAGGATCACCTGTTCGATCAGCAGCGGGCTGATGTCCACCCCAAGGTAAAAGTCGGTCCGTGTGGCGGGGGGGTAAAGCAGGTCGTCTTCCACCTGTGTGGCCTCGACGTTGAGGCGCAGCACTTCGGCACGAAGCTGCTCGATGCTGCGGTCCAGCGCTTGCGCATCGGCGGTCTCGGCGTGCGCAGTCCCACCGGCCAGCACATTGGCGGCAGCGAGGAGGACAGCAGCGGTTACAGCCTGGAACGCAGGGCGAGCAGTCATAGATGGGCAGACTCTGGGAGCCGGATCAGTGTAACAAAGGCTCCGCCGCTCGGGCGTCAGTCAAATGACTACCGGGCGAGTGGCGCCGTCCGACCGCGCAAACGGCTCAGCATGCCCATCAGGCGGCCGGCAACACCCGATTCCTCGGCGTCCCGGATCGGCTCGACGGCGTGGGCCGCGTGCAGCGTCGGTGCCTGACGCAGCGCCTGGTGGTGGCGCAGGGCGCTGTTCAGGCTCATGCCCAGCGGGCCTCGACGGACCGGTTTCGGCAGCAGCCGGTAGACCTGGCCCTGATTGATCAGCCCGATGAATACCGACACATCCTGGAACGGGGTCAACACGACGGTGACGATATCCGGATGCTCAGCCTTCAGGAGCTTGAGGAAGGCGCCCATGCTGTGGCCGCCTACCCGCAGTTCGGAGACGATCACCCCCACCGGGTGCGTGTCGATCATCGGCATCGCCTCGTCGATCGAGCGTGCCCAGTGCACCGGCACGCCGGGACCGAGAATCTCCTGCACCCCGTGGACAACCGCGGCGTCGTCCTCGATCACCAGCACCGACGGTCCCCGGTCGGCCGCGCCGGCGATGCCGGTCCCGGCCGGACGCGCAGGCATTGCCGCCGACCCATCGCGCGGCGGGGCCTGGCGCAGGGACTGCGCGATACGGGCGGCCTGCGCCACGGTGTCGCGCAGGTTCTGGGCATCCCAGGGCTTTTGGACGAAGCGAAAGATCTCACCTTCGTTGACGCTGGCGACCACCGCATCAATCTCGGCGTAGCCGGTGAGCAGCAGGCGCATGGTATCCGGTGCCCGCTGGCGCACCTCGCGCAGCAGTTCGGCGCCGGTCATCAAGGGCATGCGCTGGTCGGAGACGATGACATCCGGCGGCAGGGTTTCCACCCAGGCCAGGGCCTGGCGTGCGTCGGTGGTCATACGGACGTCGTATTGGCCGCGGAACAGCATGCCCAGCGAGCGCAGGATGCGTTCTTCGTCGTCGACAAGAATCAGAGAAGGTTTCGGGTTCATGCAGCCAGGCTCTCCACCTGCTGGGGTTCGGCGCCCTGGGCGCGCAGCGGCAGGCTCAACACGAAACGCGTGCCGATACCCGGTTTGGACGCCACCTGCAGACGGCCGCCATGGGCCTCAACAATCTGGAAGCTAATGGACAACCCGAGGCCGGTGCCCTGGCCCACCGGCTTGGTGGTGAAGAAGGGGTCAAAGATCTTGGCCAGATGTTCCGGCGCGATGCCCTTCCCGTTGTCCTGAACGCTGACATGCACCCAGTCATTGTCGGCTTCGGTCTTCAGCAGCAGCTTGCCGCCGGTATCGGGCACCGCTTGCGCCGCATTGGTGACCAGGTTGAGCAGCACCTGGTTGATCTGCGACGGTGAGCAGGTCACCGCCGGAATCTCGCCATAGCGTTTGACGATGGCGAGCCGGTCCTTGATCACGTTGTTGACAATCATCAGGGTCTGGTCCAGGCAGTCGTTGAGGCTGACTGCCGCAACCCGCGCCTGATCCAATCGCGAGAAGTTGCGCAGGTTGACCACCAGGTCACGGATTTGGTCGACCCCGAACAGCGTGTCATTGAACAGGTTGCGCGTGTCGTCCAGCACGCCGTCGCTGAGCATCGCCACCTGCGCCGTGACCGTCTCGATCTGTGCCGCCAGCCGAGATTCGTCGACGCTGGGGTCGGCAAACAGCCCCAGCAGGGCGTTCATCGCATCAGTGGCCTGCGCCAGCTCGCCGAACACGTCACGGACCATCTCGACGTTGTTGCGAACATAGCCCAGCGGCGTGTTGATCTCGTGGGCCACGCCGGCCACCATCTGGCCCAGCGAAGCCATCTTCTCGCTCTGCACCAGCGCCGCCTGTGACTGCTTCAGTTCATTGAAGGCCTGCGCCAGGCGTGCGGCGCTCTGGTCGGCGCGGGTGCGTAGCGCGGACAGCAGGCCCAGCACCACGCCCATGCCACGATAGCGGTCGCCCTCGACGATGACAAAGTCTTCCGTCAGTGGGGTGCCGATGCGCGCAGTCACATCCGCCGCCGCCTGTTCCAGGGGAAGGTCCAGTGGCACCACCAGCGGCTGATCGTTCATCAACGCGGTGACCGGTCGGCCACCGTACAGCTCTCGGCCAAAACGGCGCAGGAAGACGCCATTGAGGGTATGGCGTGACAGCGTGCCGATGACCACCTCACCAATCACCACCGGCAGGCACAGCAGTCCGGCGTTCTCGGGTGCCAGCAGCTGCTCCGCGGCGGCGTCAATGGTCATGTCCGGGCGCAACGGCGTTACCGGCATGCACAGTGCAGCGATATCGCCGCGAGAGGTCGAGGAAGGATCAGGCGCCATGGCCGCGGCTTATACGCCGCGTCCGTTGCGCTCCGATGAACTTCTCAAATGATAACGATTGCTAATTGCAATTCGGCACGGTAGTCTGCACAGGCCAGCCCCCGCCAGCGTCCGTCCTATCGTGATGTCCGGAGTGTTCTCATGGAATGGCTGCTTTTCCTCAGTGTCGACCTGGCCCTGACCGCCGCCCTGGCCTGGGCGCTGAACCGCTGGCTGCCCGGAACGCCGCCAGCAGCAGAAGTCCCCACCATGTCAGCGCCCCCACGGCTGCGCCGCCGCCGCCATCCACCAGTGCCGGCAGGCCGCGTGACGGCGCATTAAGGCAGGCCGCTCGCACATCCGCTTCCACTGCACGTCCGCCTCCTCGAAGCGGAAAATCGCGGGCTGAGCGGAAGTGGAAGCTGTAGCGCTCGCACCAGTCGGCATCGGCCAACAAGCGGGCGTCGGCGTCGGCGTAGCCAGGCTCGCCCGACCGCTTCAGCCAGCGATCCATCCAGGCAACCGAATAGTGCTCGGCCATCGGCTGCCCCCAACCACCGGCACAGGAGCCGCTGCTGAGGTCGGCACACCATGAGCTGCTGGGGAATACCGGGATCAGGCTCCATTCGAAATGTGTGCTGCCCTGGATGGTGAACTGCGATACCGGCACGCCGGCTTCCTGATAGGCCGCAAAGGCATTGAGGTGTTCGTCTGGGTCCGGGGGTGTAAGAAAGGCGGTACCGCCAATGCCGTATTCGCTGGTCTGGCCCATGGCCGGAACCCGCGGCGGGAAATCCGGGTCGGCGCGCAGGCTGTCCCAGGCCACAATGACATCCACCGGGTTGCCGCCCTGGCGGTCGGGGAATTGAAAGCGATCACCGGGGTATCCGGCCACGGTGGATACCCCCGAAGCGCCCAGGGAGTGGCCGGCGAGACCCAGGCGGTCGGCGTCGATCCGGCTGTGGAATGGGTTGTGCGCGGCCACCTCAGTGGGATAGCTGCCGGCACATTGCAGATTGCGGCCATAGGGCTCGGCAGGCCCTGAGCGGAAGAAGTCCACCGCGTCGACCAGGCCCTCGAAGAACACCGCCGAATTGAAGTTGCTGCCCTGCTCGAAGCCGGGGGTCTGCAGGTCCGAGCGGCCCTGGCCACGCGGGTCGAAGGTGAGCACCACATACCCGGCCCGGACCAGCGCCTGGGCGAACCACCAGTAAAGGGTTTCCGGTGCCTGGATCGAGCCATTCTCGATCACCACCCCCGGCAGACGACCACGGGCGTCCCGTGGCGCCCACACCCGGCCCGAGATGCGGGCGCAGCCGGCGTCATAGAACACCACCGGCGCCACGTCTGCCTCCTCAGCATAAAAGGTCGTGCCGTTCGGCCCCGGCACATGGGGATACCGCGTCGGGTCGCCACTGCAGGGTTGCGACCAAGAGGTGCACAAGGGCGTCAGTGGGGTGTTCAGGTTGGCGGTGAGCAATCCTTGCGGGTCCGACAGCAGGTCATCCACCAGTGCCTGCAGCAGCTCGGGCGACAGCGGGAGTGACAGCAAGGTCTCCACCGGTGTGATGCCGGCGATCAACCAACTGGGGTCTTCCAGATTGCGTGCCAACAGGCTGGCGATATTGAGTGTACTGGTGCCCTGCCACACCGCCAGAAAGCCCGGCGTGGTCACCTGCTCCAGCGGCGCCTCCAGGGTGCGGGCGTAATTGCGCGCCTCGCGTTCAAACCACTCGGCCGTGTTGGGCTCGGGTCCTTCGGGCACGGCCAGTGCCGGAAACGCCAACAGCAGGCCTGCCGTCAGAATCGCGGATCGAATCATGTGGTGCTCCTCCCATGGTGCGCGCCACGCTTTGGCGGCGCGTTCTGGGGAGATGCTAGCGCGAAGCCCGGCAGACGCGCGGACTTGGGGCGAATTTACGGATCAGGCCCAACAGACCGCCACCCGCCGCGGCCCCTGGTAGGGCAGGCGGCCATGGCCGACGGCGTGGTTGTCGATGGCGACGACATCGCCGCGGGACCAGGGCAGCACCACCAGGTTGCGCCAGATGATGTCGCGCAGGTGCTCCAGGTCGGCGTCAGGGATCTCGTGGCCGTCGCGGTAGGTGCAGTGCATGGCCTGTTCTTCTGACGGAACCTTGCGCTTGCGGGCGGTGAGCAGGCTGGCGGCCAGCCACCAGAACAGGCCACGGGCACTGGGGCGGTGGCGAAACACGCGCTTCAGCTCGGCCGAGCCGGTGGACAGGTGAAACACCTGGGCATGATTGAACCAGGTGGGTTCGCCGGTTTCCGGATGGTTGCGGGTGGCTTCGTGCTCGCTCACCAGCGCCAGGCGGTCACCGTCTTTCCAGATTGGCGTGAAACCCTCGCGGCGCGCCATACGGTTGACCTCGTCGCGGTCTTCGGTGCGGAACATCTCGTCCCAGCGCTTGAGCTGGAACAGGTCGCGGTTGGTGGTGCCGGGGCCGCTGTAGTTGCGGATGATGCGCAGGCCGTTGCGGGCGAAGCGCTCGCGCACGCCGTCGTCGAGATCGCTCCACACGCGGCGGAAGTCCACCAGCGGCGTTTCGCCGCTGCCAGTCCTGGGGACGATATCGCACCAGAAGAAGATGCGATTGGGCGGTGTGCGGGTGAAGGTCATCTCGCAGTGCTGCGGGATCGGGTAGTAACCGGGCAATTCGCTGGCGGAGAACACGTAGTCGGTCATCGCGTCGCGCGGGCTGGTGCCGAGATACTCGTTCTTCAGATCGTCGTCGACCCCGCGGGCCACCGCTTCAAAGGCGGCGGCGTCGTGGATGTCGAAACCATGGAAGCGCAGGGCACCATGGGCACGGAGCAGGTCCTGGACCTGATGGCGATGATCGTGCAACCACGTGGCCAGCCCGTCGGCCGAGGCGTCGCCCTGCGGTTCGATCTGCAGCGGCAGGCGCTCGCGAGCACCCTCGGGAATGGATGTCTTGTACGGCAGCATGTCAGGTCTCCTCAGGCGGGGGGCGTCTGCGCGCCCAGGCCCATGATACGAGGCCGCCCGAGATCAGGTGCCAGATCCCCCATAGCGACACCACCACCACCATGCCGCCAGCGCCGTCGAAATGGGTGAAGGCCACCACCAGGCCGAGACCGGCATTCTGCAGGCCGGTTTCCAGCGCCAGGGTGCGGCGCTCCGCCTCGGCCAAGCCGCCGAGGGCGCCGAGCCCGTAACCGCCCGCCAGCGCCAGGCCGTTGTGCAGGATCACCAGTCCCAGCAGCGGCAGCAGCTGGCCGCCCAGCGCCATCAGGGTGGTCCGCTGGTCGAGCAGCGCCAGCGCGATGAACAGCACCAGCAGCGCACCGGCGCTGCGACGCAAGGGGCGGCGCATCCGCCGCGCCGCCAAGGGCAGCCGGCTCTGCACCAGCAGCCCGAGCAGTAGCGGCATCAGCAGAATCACAGCGAGGTCGCGCAGTAGCGGCAGGAAGGCCACCTGCGGGACGTCGGTGGTGGTGGACAGCGCCGGCAGCAAGGTCGTGCCCAGGCTGAAAATGACGGGCAGGGTCAGTGCGGCCAGAGCGGTCGACACCGTGGTGAGCGCCACCGACAGCAGCACATTGCCCCGCGCCTGCAAGCAGAAATAGTTGGACATGCTGCCGCCCGGGCAGGCCGCCACCAGCAGCATGCCAGCAGCGATACCGGGCGGCGGCGACAGCAGTGCGATCAGGCCCACGGTCAGCAGGGGCAGCAGCAACCATTGACCCGCCAGCCCCAGGGCCGCCGCACGGGGTTGCCGTCGCAGCTGTACCAGATCCCGGCGATCCAGATGCATGGCCACGGCGAACACGATGAAGCCCAGCGCCACGCCCAGCAGCCAGCGGCCTTCCGCGCGGAAGGGAATGACCAGCGTGTCCAGGGTGTCGATCATGAACGGACCCTATCAGTGCAGTGGCGCGTCGGGAACGGCATCATGCGCGCCTGTCGCGATGCGCAAGCGGGTCCGGTGCTCGGCGCCAGGCCGTGATGTCGTTAGATTTATTGGGAGTTTTCATGTCTGCTGTTGAAATTCTGTCCGCCCCGCTGACGCTGCCCTGTGGCGTCACCATCAAGAACCGGCTGTTGAAGTCCGCCATGAGTGAGGCCCTGGGCAGCGCCGACGGCGCCCCGCGCGACGCCCTGGCGCGTCTCTACGGTGCCTGGGCCGATGGCGGCATCGGGCTGTGTGTGACCGGCAACGTGATGATCGATGCACGGGCGCTCGGGGAACCCGGCAATGTCTTCATCGAGAACGACCGCCATCTTGCGGCGCTGCGCGCCTGGGCCGAGGCCGGCACCCGCAACGGCACCGCGCTGTGGATGCAGCTCAACCATCCGGGCAAGCAGTGCCCCAAGGGTCTCAACCGCGAAACCGTGTCGCCCTCGGCGGTGCCGTTCAAGAAGGACATGGCGGCGCTGTTCGCCACCCCGCGGGCGCTGCGCGAAGACGAAATCCACGACCTCATCCGCCGCTTCGGCGAAGCCGCGGCGCAGGCCCAGGCCGCCGGCTTCACGGGCGTTCAGATCCACGGCGCCCACGGCTATCTGGTCAGCCAGTTTCTCAGCCCGCACCACAACCGGCGCGAGGACGACTGGGGCGGCACGCCGGACAAGCGTCGCCGTTTCGTGCTGGCCGTGCTGGCCGAGATTCGTCGCCGCGTGGGGCCGACGTTTCCCATCGGCATCAAGCTCAACTCCGCGGATTTCCAGCGGGGTGGTTTCACCGAGGACGAGTCACTCGACACCATCCGTGCGCTGACCGCGGCCGGGATCGATCTGGTCGAGATTTCCGGTGGCACCTATGAGGCGCCAGCGATGACCGGCATTCAGCAGAAGGACAGCACCCGCGCGCGCGAGGCCTATTTCATTGACTTCGCCGCCAAAGCCCGCGAGGCGACTTCGGTGCCGCTGGTAGTGACCGGCGGTTTCCGCAGTGCCGAAGGCATGGCCCAGGCCATCCACAGCGGGGCGGTGGATATGGTGGGTCTGGCGCGTGGGCTGGCGCTGGAAACCGACCTACCGAACCGCTTGCTGGCCGGGCAGGCGCCGCGCTATCAGGTGCGCCCCATCCGCACCCGCATTCCCATGGTGGACCGCATGGCGATCATGGAAGTGGTCTGGTACACGCGCCAGTTGCACCGTATCGGCCGTGGTCAGCAGCCGCAACCGAATGCTTCCGGTCTCAAGGTGTTTCTCGGCTACGCGGCCAAAAGCATTTGGCACGGTGCCCGGCCGCAGCGACTGCGGGCGGCGTCATAGTGCCGGACGCGCTCAGCCGAAGCGATCGGGACGGATGGCGGAGGCGAGGTCGGTCGGTAACGGTGACGGCTGGTCACACAGCTGCGCCGCCAGCGCTTCGCCCAACAGCCCTGCCCAAGTGACGCCGCGCGAGGCGTAGCCAGTGGCGAGGGCGATGCGGGGCTGAGCCGGCAGGCGGCCCAAGGCCGGCAGCCGGCCCGGGAGCACGGCGCGGAAGGCGGCGCGGCCGGTGAGTGCGGTGGGGTCGAGGTTTGGAGCATCGGCCAGCAACAGTTGCAGGCGGTCGAGGTTGGCGCGGTGACCGTCGAGGTCCGGCAGCGGATCATCATGGCGATCGTAGGTGGCGCCCACCAGGGCCCCGCCGTCCGCCAGCGGCAGCACATAGCCGTCACGCGCAACGCCACAGCGCAGGCCCGGCAGGCTGCCGGGCGGCAACTGGCTGAGCTGGCCGCGCACGCGGCTGAGCGGCAGGGTCAGACTGGGCAATAGGGCGCCGACCTCGTGGGCGGCGGCCAGCACCACCTGATCAAAGCGGTCGAGCTCGGACAGCGTCTCAACGGCCTGCCCGAGGCGCAGGGTGATGCCGGGGGCCGCCAGCCAGCCGCCACAGCGGCCGGCCGGATCCAGGTGGCCACCTAGCGGAATGTACAAACCGCCCTGGCCAAGGCGCAGGCCGCAGATCGCGCTGGCCGGTTCGGCCTCCAACCAATGCATCAGCGCGGGCGGCGGCTGCTGTTCGGCCAAGGCAGCCTGCCAGCGATCACGGTCGCGCGTGTCCTTGGGCAAGTGCACCAGTCCACAGGGCTGCCAGTCTGACGCGGGTTCGTGCGGCAGCGTGCGCAGGGCGTGCAGAAAGGCGCTGCGGGTCAGGGCGGTGGTCGGCGGGTCACCGCGGTTCAGCCAGGGGCGGACCGCCGCCCGTGGGTTGCCGGAGGCGCCGCTGGCGATGCGCGGTGCGCGATCGAACACGGTGACGGCGACGCCATTGGCGGCCAGGGCGTGCGCCACGGCGGCGCCGGCGATGCCCGCGCCCACCACGGCAGCGGTGCCGGGGCGGGGCTGCGGGGGCCGTCCGGGACCCGTGAAAACAGCCTGTAGCGCCTCCCGCTTGCGGCCGTAGCCCGGGCGCTTTTCGACCTGGAAGCCGGCGGCGGTCAAGGCGTGGCGCACCGAGCCGGCCACGGTGTAGCTGGCGGCGATGGCGCCCGGACGGGCGCGCGATGCCAGGGTCTGCATCAGCGCTGGCGTCCACAGATCGGGGTTGCGGTTGGGGGCAAAGCCATCGAGATAGAAGGCGTCGATCCCGGCCTCCAGTTGCGGCAGGGTGTCGCCGGCATCGCCGAACAGGAGGGTCAGTCGCAAGCCGGGCGCCAGCGGTACCACGTGAAAGCCGGGCACCAGCATCGGCCAGGCATCGGCCAGCCGCTGGCCCAGCGTGCTCAGCGGGTGATCGGCGTGCAGTTGTCGCAGATCCTCGGCGCTGAACGGATGCCGCTCGGCGGCGAGGTAGTGCAGGCGGGTGCAGCGCTGCGGGTCTTCGCGCCAGGCGGCCCAGGTGCGCAGGAAGTTCAGCCCGGTACCGAAGCCCGTTTCCAGAATGGTGAAGTCGTCTCGGTGCTGCCAGCGCACGGGCAGCCCGCAGCCCTGCAGGAAGACCTGCTCGGCCTGCCCCAGTGCGCCATCCCGCGAGCCATACACATCACCATAGGCGGACGACCACAGGTGTCCGTCGCGCCAGTCGAGGCGGGCGGGGGTCAGCGGCCCCACGGCGACGGCGGCGCGGCCTTGGGACGGGGGTCGCGGAACTGCCAGGCGCGGTGCGCCGGCGGCGGCCGCTTGAAGTCCTCGTCCAGGGTTTCGCGCGTGATGTCGGTGACGGACCAGGCACCGAAGGCGTCCGGGTCCAGCTTGAAGCCGCGGCGGTTGGTGGAGAAGTAGAGGGTGCCGCCGGGCGCCAGCAGCTTCAGCGCGTTCAACAGAAAGCCGACATGGTCACGCTGCACGTCCAGCGTGCCCTCCATTTTCTTCGAGTTGGAGAAGGTCGGTGGGTCGCAGAAGATGAGGTCGAACTGTGGCGGGCGGGACTTGTCGGCCTGTTCCTGCAGCCAGGCCAGGCAGTCGGCCCGGAACAGGCGGTGCGGGTTGGCCGAGGAGCTGCGCCGCTCGGGGTCCGGCATGCGCACGCCATTAAGCTGTAGGTTGCGTATAGCCCAGTCGAGATAGGTGTTGGAGAGGTCCACCGACACGCTGTGTACGGCACCACCGACGACCGCGTGGGCGGTGGCAGCGCCCGTGTAGCAGAACAGGTTGAGAAAGCGTGTACCGGTGGCTTCGCGCTGCAGGCGCAGACGCATCGGCCGGTGGTCGAGAAACACCCCGGTGTCGAGGTAGTCGTCGAGATTGATGGCGAGCTTCACCCCGTGTTCGTCGATGGTGAAGAAGCGCCCTTGATCAGCTTGGCGCTGATACTGGCTGTCCCCTTTCTGCGCCTTGCGCACCTTGTAGTGCAGATGGCTGGCGGGCAGATCGAGTTGCTGCTGGATATGCCCCAGGGCCTGCCGCAGCCGCCGCTCGGCCTTGACCGGGTCGATGGTCTTGGGCGCCGCGTACTCCTGCACGTGGACCCGCGGCTCCGGGGTGGCGTAGAGGTCGACCGCCACAGCGTAGTCGGGCAGGTCGGCATCGTAGATGCGGTAGTGCGCAACCCCGCTGCGGGCAGCCCATTTGCGCAGGTGCTTGAGATTCTTGGCAAAGCGGTTGGCGAAATCCTCACCGCCGCTGATGGCGCCTGCGCTCTGCGTTTCCGGTATCTGGAACTGCAGCAGCTTGCAGGGCAGCGCGCCGTTGAACAGCGCGTGGATGCTGTGTGCGCGGAGGCCCATGCGTGGGGCGAGGTCGGGGCGGCCGGTGAACAGGCCGGCCTGCCAGCCGCCGAAGGCGCGGGCCCAGTGGGCGCCCAGCAGCGAGTAGAGCTTGATGATCTCGGACTCGTTGGCGAGTCGCTCGCCGTAGGGCGGGTTGGTGATCAGCACGCCCGGCGGCAGCTCATCGGGGGTGACCGACAGGGCATCGGCCACCCGCCATTCGATCGCGTCGCCAAAGCCGGAGCGCTGGGCGTTGTCCTGTGCCACGCGGATGCCGCGGGCGTCGGTGTCACTGCCGATCAGTCGCGGCAGCTTGGCGCGGCCGTCGTGGGCGCGGGCCGTCGCTTCTTCGCGCAGACGGGTCAGGACCGCCGGGATGTGATCTTCCCAGGCCTCGAAGCCGAAGCGCGGCCGCTGGCCGTTGGGGGCGACATCGGCCGCCATCAGGGCCGCCTCGATCACCAGCGTACCGGAGCCGCACATCGGGTCCCACAGCGGCGCCCCTTCGGCCGCGCGCGCGGGCCAGTCCATGCGCAGCAGCAGTGCGGCGGCGAGGGTTTCCTTGAGCGGCGCTTCCAGCGCCCGGGCGCGGTAGCCGCGTCGATGCAGGGCATCACCCCCCAGATCCAGCGACAGCGTCGCGTGGTCGCGGTCGAGGTGTAGGTGCACCCGGATGTCGGGGTTGTCGGTGTCGACGTTGGGGCGCTCGCCACAGGCTTCGCGGAAACGGTCGGCGATGGCGTCCTTGACCTTCAGACCGGCGTAGTGGGTATGGGTGACGGCGGCGGAGCGGCCAGCCACTTCGATGGCAAAGCGGCGCTGTACCGAGAACAAGTCGGGCCAGTCGACCGCCCGCGCCCCCGCATACAGGCTGTCGACGTCGGTCAACGGGAATCGGGTCAACGGCATCAGCACGCGGCTGGCCAGCCGCGACCACAGGCAGATGCGGTAGGCGGTTTCGCGGTTCGCCTCCGCAGCGACGCCCCCCGGACGTTCCTTCAGGGCGACGGCGCCCAGGCCCTGCAGCTCGGTGAGCAACAAGGGCTCGACGCCACGCGGGCAGGTGACGAACAGCGGTAGCAGGTTCATGGGTGGGCGTGCTCGCAGCCGGCGTATTCCACCTGGATGGTGGTGTGCAGCTCGCCGTAGCGGTCTTCCAGGGCGTGCCGCACCGCATGGATCAGCGGATCCGGTTCGGTTCCGGGCGCGGTCACCACATGTAGGGTCAGCGCCGGCTCGTCGTCACCCAGCAGCCAGGCATGGATGTGGTGGACCCCGAGAACGCCCGGAACCTGCGCCGACAGCAGGGTCTTGATATCGGCGGGATCGAGCCCCGCCGGGCGCCCTTCCAGCAGGATGTTGCCGGACTCGCGGGTCAGCCGCAGCGCGCTGCGCAGCAACAGGGCGGCGACCAGCATCGACAGCAGGGGATCGATCGGCATCCAACCGGTGTTGAGGATGACCAGCGCAGCGCTGATGGCGGCCACCGAACCCAGCAGATCGCCGAGCACATGCAGGGCGGCGCCACGCACGTTGAGGTCGTCCTTTTGGCCGCCGTGCAGGATGAGGAAGGCGATCACATTGATGCCGAGGCCGGCGCAGGCCACCCACAGCATCGGGCCGGCCTTGATCTCGGGCGGCGACTGCAGCCGCATGGTGGCCTCAAAGGCGATCCAGCCCGACAGCGCCAGCAGGGTGAGTCCGTTGACGAAGCCGGCCAGCACCTTGGCGCGGCCATACCCGTAGGTCCGTTGGCCGTCGGCAGGGCGCCGCGCCAGACGGTCGGCAAACAGTGCCAGCGCCAGGGAGGCGGAGTCGGTGGCCATGTGCGCGGCATCGGCCAGCAGCGCCAGCGACCCTGTCCACAGGGCGCCAACCACCTCGACGACCATGAAGGTGGTGGTGAGGCTGAGGGCAATGATCAGGCGCCGCGAGGAGGTAGGACCGTGGTTATGGCGGTGGTCGTCACCATGGTGATGGTGCGCATGTGCGTGGGTTCCCATGCGCATAGTGTAGGGGCTTGCCGACCGCGACAGCGTCTCAATAGCCGGCGAAATGGGCGACCAGCTTTGACGCCAGTCGATCCGGCACCACGCCGATCAGATTGCGCAACAACCCGGCTTGCGGGCCAACTGGCACGTGCAGGGGGGCACGCCGGGCCTGGGCGGTGCGCACAATGACCGCCGCCACGTCTTCCGGCTTGAGATGCACCCCGAGCTTCTGCGTCGCCCGCATTTCCGGGGCGTTATCGACCATGGCGGTGCGGACGAAGATGGGCCAAAGCGCGCTGACCTGTATGCCGTAGCGGGCCCATTCGATGTCGAGCGCCTCGGTCAGCGCGCGCACTGCGAACTTGCTGGCCGAATACGAGGCGATGTCCGGTTGTCCGTAGATGGCCGACGCCGAAGCGATATTGATCAGACGTGGGTCCGGCGTCTTGCGTAGCCAGGGCAGGGCGCAATGGCAGCCGTTGATGACCCCTGTGACGTTGATGTCGATCAGCCGCTTGTGCGCTGCCAATGGGATCGACTCGAAGGGGCCGGCACTGAGCACACCGGCGTTGTTCACCAGCAGATCGAGCCCGCCCTCGCCGCAGAAGGCCTTCAGCACAGATTGCCACTGGGCCGCATCGGTAACGTCGAGGGTGAAGGTTTCCAGCGCGTCCCCGAGTTGCGCCCGGCAGCGGGACAGCGCGTCGGTGTTCACATCGCCGACGCCCACGCGCCAGCCGGCCGCCAGGAACTGCCGGGCCGCTTCCTGTCCGATGCCGGCACCGCCGCCGCTGATGAACACCGCTTTCTGGGGGATCTTGTCCATGTTTGTCTTCGCTTCGTCCCCGTGCGGGGCGTGGATGGGCCGAGGTCGGCGTGCGGCTTTTTACCAGCTTGTGCTGCCGACGTCCGGCACCGCCCCGGGAGCACACAAAAAAAAGCCCCGCCGTAGGGGGGCGGGGCAACAGACCAGGGAGGTCTGGGAGGGTTCGCTACAAGCTTAACCGTCCCAGTTTTCCTCTACACAAGGTATACAGAAATTCGCTACATCCCCAGGCGCCGCTGCAGGAAGTCCAGCTGCAGCGCGATGTTGGTCTCGAAAACCGGGTCCACGTAGGGGCCGAAGTGATTGGTGTCGAGGCAGTGAAATTCAGCATCGGGGATGCGGGCGGCGGTCCGTTCGGCGGCGGCGGGCGGTGTGATGCTGTCGTCCTTGCCGGCGATCACCAGGGTTGGCACGGCGATCCGCGGCGCGCGCCGGATCGGGCTGAACAGGGGGACCCCGAGGAAGGCGCGTCCCAGCACGCGGTTTTCCCAGGCGCTGTCCTCGGGGACGATGGCGTACCAGCCGTCGTAGGTTTCCGGGGTGGTCATTGCGGCAAAACTGCCGGGGCGTCCCACCACCGGGACATAGTGCGGGCGCCCGAACAGGCGGCCCACGGTGTCGCGGAGGCCGGCAACGGTGCCCTTGATCACCTGTCCCAGCGGCATCTGACGCAGGGTGGCCAGGCCGTCGACATGGGGGACCTGGCTGATCACCGCCGCGATGCGCGGACGTTCCGACGCGATCTGCAGCACATGCCCCCCGGAGAAGGACGATCCCCACAGCACAATCCGATCGAGGTCAATGCCGGGCAGGGTCTGCACGTAGGCCAGGGCCGCGCGCCAGTCCTGATGGTGGCGCCAGGGGTCCACCCAGTGACGCGGCTGTCCTTCGCTGTCGCCGAAGTTGCGGTAGTCGAACAGGAAGGCGGCATAGCCGGCAGCAACAAAGCGCTCGGCAAAGGCCGGCAGCCGAAACCCGCGCTCGGCTGCAAAGCCATGCGCCATCAGGATGAGGGGGGTTTTCTTGCTGCGTTTGGCGGGCCGCATCAAGGTGCCGGCGCAGCGCAGGCCCTGGCTGGTGAAGTGATGGGCTTCGCTGAGGATGGTCATGGGCTGAACTCCTGCTGCACCGGCGCTGATGGATCCGGTACCGGACTGAGGGTAGGGGTGGGGGTGGGCTTGGCGGTGGGCCCGGGTGTCGGGGCCGTCTCGATACCGGGAACGGTCGACGCGGTGTCGGCGGGCCCCGGGTCAGGCGCTGCGGTCAGGTCGGTCGCCGCCTTGGCGGCCGCCGCTTCGGCTGCTACCGCTGCTGCCGCGGCCAGCGACGCCTGATCGGCGGCCAGCGCTTCGGCTGCCACTGCGGCGTCAATGTCGGTGATGCGGGCTTCCAGCAGGTCCGCGCATTCATCGCAGGCGGTCTGCGCGGCCAGCGCCCGCAGCGCCTTGCGCTGTTCTGGCAATGGCAGGTCCGAATCGGCCTGCGCGCGAATGATGCGCGCATAGCCGGGGCGCAGCATGCCGGTGAGCTGGGATTCCAGCGCCATCAGGCTTTCCAGTTGGGCGTCCGGCAGCCGCGCCAGGCCCGGCAGCGCACGCAGCCGCAGCACTTCGCGCAGGCTGTCCTCGGCATCGCGCAACACCGGGGCATCCGTCTTTTTGTTGCGCGCCAGGGCCTTCGACCAGGCCGGATAGGCGTTGGCGCGCTGGAACAGGGCGCGGGCGTCGTCCCAGATGGTCACGTACTGAGTGCGCCCCTGAACGGCCTGATGGCGCAGGCATTGGTCCAGCTGCGCGGCGCGGTCGCGAAAGTGAGCGGTCCAGTAGGCGTCGTCCGGCGTCGGCAGCAAGGTGGCCTGCTGGGCGAAGTCGAGCAGGCGGGCTTCATAGGGGACGCCGGTGCGATCTTCCTGGGCGCGGCGGATTTGCTGGAGTAGTTCGCCGCGCGCCAGCAGATGGCGTTCGTAGCGGGTTTGCCGGCGGGCGAGCTGCCCGGAGGCCAGCAGGGCACGGAAATCGGTCCAGTTGCGGTCGCTGGCTTCGCAGCCGATGCCGCTGCCGAGAAAATCCTTGACCGAACGGAAATCGGTGACGTCCAGCTCGAAGCGGACATAGGCCTGATCCGGCTGCCAGGGCTCGCCGTTGGCCAGGCACAGCCCGGCGGCGGCGCCTTCCTTGTTGCAGCGGCGCAGGGCTGGCGCCGGTGCCTCCAGTTCAATCGTGCTGGGGTTGAGCATCACCACGAACTGATGGCCGTCGAGGGCGGCAATCCCCTGGTTCAGCCGCAGCCCGAGGAGGGTCTTTTCCTCCCAGGGCTTGTTGCTGGACTTGATCTCCTCACTGAGCAGGTCGCCCAGCTTGGTCGACAGGCCGGTGACGGCGCCGGCGCCGGGCACGAAATCCAGCCCGTACTTGAGCAGCGGCTCGGCGGTGGCGATCTGCAGCAGGTCGGTGACCCAGCGGGCCTTGTCGCCCGGCACCCCGCGCACAATGATCTGCAGATGCGGGCTGCGCGACAGTGACTCCGGATCAATCAGCAGACCTTCGGTGAGCAGGGCGTTGTCCACCACCGCAGAGACTGTGCGACCTTCCTGCACGTCGTAGAGCAGGACCGGGATTTCCGGGTCGCTGTCGGCCGAGAAGCTGGCGACGGTGCCTTTTCCGAAGCGCGCGGAGATGAGCAGCATCGCCGGGCGCTGGTCGGGCTTGCCAAAGTCGATGCCGCGCCCGGTGGCGTCCAGGTTGGAGCTGACAAACACCCGCAGGTAGCCATCCTCCATGCGCTCGGCTTCGGCCTCGCCGCGATCGGCTTCGATGGGCGTGGCAGTGGGTTTGACGAAGCGGCCGGGGTCGCTGGCGCAGGCGCTCAGCAGGGTCAGGGCTGCGAGGCAAAAGGTGGGCAGGGCGCGCATGGGGCTCGTGGGCGGAAGGGAAAGTGCCGACTCAGACTGACGGCCGGGTCCGAAGGTTCTCAGCCCAGCAAGCGGTAGGGACCACCACGTGCCAGCGCCTGCTGATAGGCCGGCCGTGCCTGGATCCGGGCGACATAGTCACGGATGTTGGGGTAGTCGCCGCCCGCCCGGGCGCCGGCTGCCTCCATCGGAAAACTCATCAGGATGTCGGCACCGCTGAGGGCATCGCCCGCCAGCCATTCGCGTCCCGACAGGCGCTGTTCGATGAAGCCGAGGTGGGTCGACAGGTTGGGATCCAGGAACTGCTTGCCGACGGTGCCGACAATGGCCTTGGCGATGGGGCGGATCAGCGCCGGCGTTTTCGGCGGAATGCTGGTGAAGATCAGTTTCATCACCAGGAACGGCATCAGGGAGCCTTCGCCGTAGTGCAGCCAGTAGCGGTAATCGTTGAAGGCCGGATCGTCGGCGGCGGGTCGCAGGCGACCGTTCCCATGCCGGTCGATGAGGTGTTCGATGATGGCGCCGGTTTCGGCGATGACCTGGCCGTCGTCGCTGATCACGGGGGACTTGCCCAGCGGATGGACCGCTTTCAGTTCCGGCGGCGCCAACATGGTCTTGGGGTTGCGGGCGTAGCGCTTCACCTCGTAAGGCAGGCCCAGCTCTTCCAGCAACCAGAGAATGCGCTGTGAGCGGGAGTGTTCCAGGTGATGGACAACGATCATCGGCAGCATCCGGACGGCAGGTGGGGTGCTCAGCATACGCCGAGCCGGGTGCCGCTTCAGTCTCCTTGGTGCAGATGTGCGTCGATCTGTCCCTGCGGCGGCAGCTGCACAAAGTAGCCGGGCTCAGCCATGGCGGCGCGGACACGCGCGGCGTCCACCCGAGCCAGCGCTCGCTCCGGGCTGAGCGTCAGCGTCATCACCACTGCCAGTTGGCCCAGGCGTTGGCGCAACGCCTCCGGCAGTGCCTCGGGTTCGAGGTCCTGCCGGAGGTACAGGTAAAGCTCGGCCTGCCGACTGCAGCGAAACACTCGGCAAACCGGATGGCTCACCGCCATCAGCCCATTTTGAAGCAGGCCAGCTTGTTGCCGTCCGGGTCGCGGAAGTAGGCGCCATAGAAGGTGGGCATGCGCTGGCCCGGCTCGCCCTCGCAAGTGGCGCCGAGTTCGATGGCGCGCGCATGCACGCGGTCGACCTGCGCCTTGTCTTTGGCCGGCAGCGCAACCATGCAGCCGTTACCGACAGTGGCCGGACCGCCATCGAACGGGGTCATGACGCCGAACATGGGTTGGTTGGGGGCAGCGGCCCAGATGTAGCCGCGCGGCAGCTCCATGACACGCTTGGCACCGAATTCCGCCAGCAGCGCGTCGTAGAACGCGGTGGCGCGGGGCAGGTCATTGGTGCCGAGGACGGTGTAGCCGATCATGAGGAATCTCCTGGGTGGGGGTGCGCTCAGCGCGCGTAGGTCTGGTTGAGATAGTCGAGGATGGCGTCGCGCTCATAGAGTGCGACGTCGGTGTTGGGGTCGATGAGGTAAGGCACCTGCACCTTGCCGGTGTGTTCGACCAGCCAGCGACGGTTGCGGCTGGTGGCTTTTTCGGCCTTGAACAGGCGGTCGCGGACCTGCGGTGGTCCCATATCGGTCCAGGTGGCCTTGGCGGTATTGCGCAGCAGGTAGGGCAGCTCCAGCTCGCACAGCAGCGCGCGGACCGGGCGCGAGTAAGGGCTGGACTCAAAGCTGAACAGGGTCAGCGGCTGTTGCGCGACCTGGGCGCGCCGGGCATTCATGCCCGTGATGCCGCGCCCGGGCCGCCACTGCAGGGCCGAGGCCAGCGGTGCCGTGGTGCGATCCACCACCCGTTGTATCGGTCCGCCAGCCCCGCCGCCATGTCCGTAGGTCTGGCGCAGGTAAGTGATGATGTCGGCGCTTTCCAGCAGCACCGTGTCGGTGTTGTCATCGACCAGCAGGGGGAACTGCGCGCGGCCGGCGGTGGCGATGGCCTCGGGCCGGTAGCGCTGCCCGTTCTTCGGGCAGGGCAGGATCATCACGTCGAGATCGAGCTCGCTCAGCACTTCGCGTACCAGCCGGCAGTACGGGCAGGCTTCGATGTCGTACAAGCGCAGCGGTCGTGCCGGCTGCTGCGGCGCGGGACGGAAGCTGGCGCTGCCACGCCACCCGCGCAGCGAGCTGGCGAGCGTATTCAGGGTGAGATCGAGGGCGGCATTCATGGCGCGGTGTCGGTCAGGGCGAATCCGGATGGTAAGCGGGCCGGCGTCTCAGCGGGGGCTGTCCGTGTTTCCCTGCCAGCGGTGACCCATGCGCTCGGCCAGTGGCCGCGACAGTCGCGCTGCATGGGCCGGGTCGCTTTCGGCAGCAAAGAAAGCCCACAGTTGTTCGAGGTCGGCGGCGAGATCCTCACCGGGCTGCAGTGGGGGGCCGAGCAGGATCCGCTTGCGCCGGTAATGAATGGCCGCAGGCACGATGGGCACGCCGGCACTGCGCGCGATGTGATGGAAACCGCGCTTCCATTCCCCGGCGGCCTTGCGGGTGCCTTCCGGTGCGATCAGCAGGGCCAGTTGTTGGCGCTGGCGAAAGGCGTCGATGCTCTGCTCCACCACGCCGCGCGCCTGCGCGCGATGGATGGGAATGGCGCCGGCCCAGCGCAGAAAACGTCCCAGCAGTCCGCGGAAGGCACTGTCCTTGATCATGGTGGCGGCATCCAGACCCATCGCGATCAATGCAGTGATGCCGATGACACCGTCGCGGTTGGAGGTGTGCGGGGCACCGATGATCACCAGCTTGGGGACGTCGGGAATGGCGCCTTCGATGCGCCAGCCGGTGAGGCGTAGCAGGCAACGGGCCAACCCGCGCGAAAACGCGTTGCCGCGCCGGGGCACCCGGGCGCCGATGGTCACATTCATGGAAGGTCTCTCGCACTGGATATCGGGCAGTCTGCTGCGCCCGTCCGCGCAGTGTAGCGCCCGCGGTGGCGCGGTGGATACGGTCCACCTCGCCCGATTGCATGAGTTGGGGGCGCGGACGGCTGGGTATGCTCGAAGCATTCGAACATGCCTGTCGAGGGTCCGTATTGCCATGAGCGCCGTCATCGAAGCCCCGCCCGCCAAGGAACCCCCCCGCGTCCGCGGCATCCCGCTGCTGGGCAACACCCTGCAGATGGCGAAAGATCCGGCGCAGTTCTTCGTGGACTGCTATCGCCAGTATGGGCCGGTCTGCAAGATCAACGTGCTGGGCAAGTCCTATACCTTGATCAGCGGCATTGAGGCCGCCAACTTCATGGGCACCCGCGAAGGCCGTGACAGCCTGCGCTCCAAGGAGTTCTGGGAGGGACTGGCCAATGAGTATGGTGCCAAGCGCATGCTCACCGGCGAGGATGGTGCCAGCCACAAGGAACTGCGCGACATCATGCGCCGTGGGTATTCCAAGGAATCGATCAAGGGCCGTTACAACGAGCTGGTGCACATCACCGATCGCTGCTTCGAGCGCGATTGGCCGGTGGGCGAAGCCGTGCAGGTGCTGCCGGCGATGCAGTACATGGTGACCGACCAGTTGGGCACCATTCTCACCGGGGCCGCGCCACTGGATTATGTGGCCGACATTCGCACCGCTATTCTGTACATCCTCAATGTGCTGGTGACGCGTCAGCGTCCGAAGGTGCTGTTGCTACGCCCCGAATACAAGAAGGCCAAGGCGCGGGTGGTGGAGCTCGGGCAGTCGATGATCGACGACTGGATGAAGCGCTATCGCGAGAAGGGCGAGCGGCCAGAGGACGAAAAGAACCTCATCGATGACATCATGGAGGCGCACGTGCATCGCCCCGAGGTGATGCCGGCGCATGACCTCATCGTCTCCATTACCGGGCCGTATGTTGCCGGCTTGGACACCGTCGCCAACACCACCTCGGCCATCGTCTACACCGTGCTCAAGCACCCCGAGGTCAAGGCGCGGGTGCTGGCGGAGGTGGATGCGCTGTTCGCCGATGGCGAGATCAGCGAAGACCACCTGATGCAGCGGATCCCGTCTTTGCAGGGCGCGATCATGGAAACCATGCGCCTGTATCCGATCGCGGTGGCGCAGATGCGCACGGCCACCAAGGATTTCGTGTTCGAAGGCTGTCAGGTGCGTGAGGGCGAAATGATCTATGTCGGGACCTCGGTGCCGCACTTCATGGAAGAGTGCTACCCCGATCCCTTCAAGTTCGACATCGACCGCTATGCCAAGGGTCGCGCCGAGCACCTCAAACCCGGTGCCTACTCACCCTACGGCCGCGGTCCCCACACCTGTCTTGGCAAGAGCCTGGCGGAAGTTCAGATCGCGCTGTCGATGGCACGCCTGTTCCACAAGCTCGATCTGGAGCTGGATCCGCCGGACTATGTGCTGAAGACCAAGACCGCGCCGACCCCGGGGCCGGCCACCAGTTTCAAGGTGCGGGTGAAGGGTTACCGCAACTGAGACGCCAACAAAGTGGCGGGTAGTGCTACGCACTTTTTCTGTGCAGTGCTACCTTACGGCCTCCAATAACCCTGGGGGATATCGATGACTGCTTTGAATGCGTTGGTGCTGTTCGCTGCTCTGACCTTGGTGCTGTCGCTGGTCTACGCGCTGCCGCGCGTGCCACAGGTGCTGCTGGGCAAGCGCAAGGCCGATGCCTGGACCCGTGGCAATGCGGTGCCCGATCCGGGCATCTTGATCCGCGCCCAGCACGCGCACCTCAACTGTCTGGAAGGGCTGCCGCCGTTTGCCGCCATCGTGCTCGCCGCGGTGGCGATGGGCCAGGTGGAGGTCGCCAATGCCGTCGCGGCCTACATCCTCTACGCCCGCGTCGGCCAGGTGGTGGTCCATCTGATTGGTACCAGCTTCATCCTGGTGCTGGCACGCGCTACGTTCTTCCTGGCGCAGGTGGTGTTGATGCTCTACATCGCCAGCAGCCTGGTGAACGGTCTGTAATCAGTAGGCCTTTCCACGATACATCCGCACGGCACCGGCTTCGGCCGGTGCCGCTGCCGGTGGTTCGGGTGCCGCCGTGCTGGCGGTCTCGATCAACTGGCCGCGATACATCTGCTGGCCCGGCGCGGACGACGCCGTGGCGGTCGCGCTGGCACGCTGCAACAGCGCCGCTCCGCGTGACCGCAAGGTCGCCGTGTTTGGCGTGGCGGCCGACGGCACGAGGGCCGGACGTTCCAGGGTGTCGGCAACGGCCCGGTTCAGGGCATCCCGCAGTCCCTGCACCCGGATGGGGCGCCAGACGTCCGCCTGTAAAGCCCTTCGCGCCGAATAACGCACCACCGAACGTGGCGTCTCCGCCATCAGCCGATCCAGCTGCTGCGCTGCCGCATCGGTGTCGATATTGAGCACCACGATGTCGGCAACCGCCTCTTCGGCCCAGGTCAGTGTTGCCGGCAGCGCCTGGGCCGCCGACAGCGTGGAGATCGCAGAGGTCACGGCCCGGCGATCGGCCGCTTCAAGACCCACCAACGCCACGGTGACCGCTACCGATGTTGCCTGTGCCATGCCGGACCTCCCTGACCAGCCGGTGCAGCAATATCGGTGCCAGGTGGGTTAGGGCCAGCGTTGCGGGACGCGGACCACCTCTTCGAGGTCATAGCCAAGGTCGGCAATCCGTCCCAGCCATTGCTGATAGATGGCCTCGTCCATGGTCGGGCTGCGGGACAGCAGCCACACCAGATCCCGCTTGCTGCGCGCGATGACCGTGGTCTGGTAGGTCTCGTCCAACTCGGAGATCACGTATTCGGCCTTGATCGGCCAGATGAACTGCATCCCCCAGACCGCATTGCCGGTCCCTTCGCGGACGAAGCCGGTCGGCGTGTAGACCTTGCGCTCGCCGTCGAAGCTATCGGCGTTGAAACTGAACGTAGTGGCGATGGTGCCGTCGGCGTTGCGGGCATATTCCTCGACCTGGTTGTGGCCATCACGGTCGATGAAGGTGGGGATGTGGGCGATGACATACCAGGTGCCCATAAAACGGTCGAGGTCGACCTGGTCGACCGTGCGGACCGTCGGTGTGCTGGCACAGCCGGTGCCGAGGGCAAGCGCCAGCAGGGGGATCAATTTGCGGATCATCAGACGTCTCCGATGGAAGGGGCGGGGCCAAACAGCTGTCGGCGCTGGTCGGGTGTGAGGCGAGCCAACCGGGCGATATTGCGGGTGGTGATGGCCGCGGTATCGGCGCCGGCGTCGAGCACGGCGCTGAGACTGGCCTCGCGCAACAGGTGCAGCAGTGGCAACGGTGCGCGGTTGCTCCAGTTGCCCGGGTCGTCGTCGGCCGTGCCGACGAACCGGTACTCGGGATGAAAGCTGGCGATCTGGTAAACGCCTTCCCAGCCCTGCCGCCGCAACAGGCGCTCGGCCGGGTCTAGAAAGGCGTTGTAGTCGTCGAAATCCCGCAGCAGGCCGTCGACGACGATCACGGTGGTTTCCAGCATGTCGGCCGGCGTCGCGTCCAGGCGCTCGCACTCCATTGACAGTTGCGTCAGCAGGGCTTCCTGATCAGCCGGCTCGGCCACCACCAGACGGACACGTCCACGCCGCAGGGGGAGATCGGCAAACGGGCACAGGCCCAGACCGACCACCACCTCCCGCATCCAGTGCTCGACAGCGGCGATACGCGCATCCATGAGCGTAAGCCTACGCGGTCTTGGCGGAAGACCGCGTTGTCGAGGTCCGGCTTATCCGCGCGGTGGCAGCGGCACCAGCGCCGACACGCGGCGCATGTGCTCGGCGTAGGCCGGGCGTCGCTCGACGCTGCGCTGGTCCATGAACGGGATGCTGACGAACACGAACATCCCCGTCATCGCCAGGGCGCCGGGCACCACCCACAGCCACTGGTCCGGGGCGGCGGCGAGGCCGAACAGCATCAGCCCCCACCAGAAGGCCAGCTCGCCGAAGTAATTGGGGTGCCTTGACCAGGCCCACAGACCGTGGCGAATGAACTCGCCCGGCTGGCGCCGCTTGATGAAGGCGTGCAGTTGGAGGTCGGCAAAGGTCTCAATGAGGATGGCGCCCAGCGTCACCGCCAGCGCCACCCAATCGAGCCACCCCAGGGGCGCCTGGCCGCGTGTCATCACGGCATAGATCGGCAGGCTTGCCAGGAATACCTGCAAGGTTGGGAACAGATGAATGCCGAGGAAGTCGGCAGCAACGCCAAAACGGCCAGCACGTGCTCGCACCATCGGATAGCGCCAGTCCTCGTGGGTGAGACCGTCCCAGTACGTGGCCCAGTTGGCGGTGAGGCGTATGCCCCACAGCCACACCAGCGCGAGCACCAGTCCGGCGCGCCAGGGGTCGACCGCGGGGCCTTGGAAGTCGACATACCACCAAACCGCCAGCAGCGGCGGGATCACGCTCCAGTAGGCGTCGTAGAAGCTGGAGTTCCGATAGGCCAGGCTGAACCCGAAGATCACTACGGTGGCGACCAGATCCGCCACCAGACTGTCCCAGGGGGGCGGCAGATCCAGCCCCAGCAGGACCGCCGCGCCGGCGGCGAGACAGACGGCATAGGCGATCAGGATGCGGCTGTGATCATGAAAGGTGGCGGCCATGGGTTCCCCATTGAGCATGCGGTGTTGGTGGGCCGATGCTGGCGGGCTGCCCCGGGCCGCGCCTCACCTGTGCGGATGAGATGACGGCCGGGGCAGCGACGGGTCTGTGCAATAATCGCGCGCTGTTCTGACCCATTCCGGAGCCTCTCGTGTTCGACTGGTTGATTCCCGCTGCGCATGCCCAACAGGCGGCCGCGCAGCCCAGTGCCTTCATGCAGTTTTTCCCGCTGATCCTGTTGGTGGTGCTGTTTTACTTCATGCTCATTCGCCCGCAGATGAAGCGGAACAAAGAGCACAAGCAGATGCTCGGAGCCCTGGCCAAGGGCGACGAGGTGGTCACCAGCGGAGGACTGGCGGGCAAGGTCACCGATATCGGTGAGGCCTACATCTCCCTTGAAGTGGCGGACAACGTCACCATCAAGGTCCAGAAGCCGGCGATCGCCAGCGTGCTGCCGAAGGGCACCCTGAAAGCGCTGTAACCCTTGTAGCCTCAGACACGTCGGCGGGCGACCGTCGGCGCCCTGCCGATGAAACCCTATCCCACCTGGAAGTTGGTCCTGCTGGCGCTGGTGGCGCTGGTGGGCCTGGTTTACGCCGCGCCCAACCTGTTCGGTGATGATCCGGCCGTGCAGATCGCCCGCGACGATGGCGCCCGTCCGCCGGACACCATCGCCGCGGTGATCGATGCCGCGCTGGCGAAAGAAGGCATCACGCCGCTGTCGAGCCGGATCGAGGGCGACCAGTGGATCCTCCGCTTCGGCAGCGCCGATGACCAGCTGGAGGCGGCTGACCTGCTGCGACCTGCGCTGGGGCGGGGCTACGGTGTGGCACTCAATCTGGTCCCCAAGACGCCAGGCTGGCTGCAGGATCTCGGGGCCAAACCGATGAACCTGGGCCTGGACCTGCGCGGCGGGGTTCACTTTCTGCTGGAAGTGGATGTCGACGACATCTTCGTGCGGGCCCAGGAGCGCTACCTCAACGACCTGCCGACCTTCCTGCGGCGCGAGAACATTCGCTACAGCGGTCGTCGCGCCGAGGGTGACGCGGTGCGGCTGGAATTTCCGGACAACCAACGTGCTGAAGCCGCGGAAGCGGCAATGGGCAGCGAGTTTCCGGAACTGACCCTGCTGCGCGATGAGGCCGACCCACTGGTGCTGACGGCCCGGCTGTCGGATGAAGAGGCGAAGCGCCTGGTCGACTTCGCGGTGCGTCAAAACCTCACGACCCTGCGCAATCGGGTCAACCAACTTGGGGTGGCGGAGCCGGTGGTGCAGCGCCAGGGCGCCGCGCGCATCGTGGTGCAGCTCCCCGGGGTTCAGGATCCGTCTCGGGTCAAGGACCTGCTGGGCGCAACCGCCACCCTCGAATACCGCGCGGTGGTGGAGGACGGCGATGCCTATGCCGCCGCCGCCAGCGGCCTGGCGCCCCCGGGCACTGAGCTGTTCTACACCCGCGAGGGTAACCGGCCGGTGCTGCTCAAGCGGGAGATCATCGCCGCCGGTTCGCAGCTGATCGACGCCTCCGCAACGGTGGACGAAAACGGCCAGCCCGCGGTCAGCGTCACATTGGACGGTGCTGGGGCCAAACGCATGTACGCGTTCACCGAGGCCAATGTCGGCAACCCCATGGCGGTGCTGTTCCGCGAGCGCGAGGTGGTCACCAACTACAACGCCAAGGGCGAGCCGATGCGCGAGCAGCGCGAAGTGGAGGAGGTGATCTCGATCGCCACCATCCGCGGCGTGTTCGGCAAGCGGTTCCAGACCACCGGCCTGACCAGCAAGGAAGCCCACGACCTGTCCCTGTTACTGCGGGCGGGCGCCTTGGCGGCCCCGGTGGAGATCGTCGAGGAACGCACCGTCGGCCCCAGCCTGGGCGCCGACAACATTGCACAGGGACAGATGGCGGCGCTGATCGGCCTGATCGCGGTGCTGATCTTCATGGCGGTGTACTACAAGGTATTTGGCCTGGTTGCCAATGTCGCCCTGGTCCTCAACCTGGTGCTGCTGGTGGCCGTGATGTCGGCCATCCAGGCGACCTTGACCATGCCGGGGATCGCTGGGATCGTGCTCACCCTCGGGATGGCGGTGGACGCCAATGTGCTGATTTACGAGCGGATTCGCGAAGAATTGGCGGGTGGGGTGACGCCGCACGAGGCCATCGAGTCCGGTTACGACCGGGCCTTTCTCACCATCGCAGACTCACAGCTCACCACCCTCATTGCCGCGGTGGTGCTGTTTGCCCTGGGAAGCGGTCCGGTGAAGGGCTTTGCCGTGACCCTGTCGATCGGCATTGCCACCTCGATGTTCACCGCCATCGTTGCCAGCCGTGCGATGGTGCATCTGCTGTTTGCGCGGCGCGCCATGCGCGACCTGCCGGTCTGAGGGGGCTGTCATGCGTATTCTTTCGCGTGTTCCTGACATCAATTTCATGGGCATTCGCAAGCCCATGCTGGTGTTTGCGGTGGTCACCACGCTTGTCTCCCTGGCCCTGGTCGGGTTGCGCGGGCTGAACTTCGGTCTCGATTTCAGCGGCGGGGTGCTGGTGGAGGTGAGCTACCCCGAACCGGTGGCGCTGGACCCGGTGCGGGCGCAGTTGGAGGCCGCCGAGCTGAGCGGGGCGCTGGTCCAGTACTTCGGCTCGTCGACCGATGTGATGATCCGGCTGGGGCCGGATGCCGCGGATAACCCCAGCGATATTTCGACCCGAGTGGTGGATGCCCTGTCGGTAGACGGCACGGCCCTGGAGATTCGCCGTGTGGAATTCGTGGGCCCACAAGTGGGCGACGAACTGGCCACCGATGGGGCGCTGGCCGCGCTGTTCGCCATTATCGGCATTCTGATTTACGTGGCCTTCCGGTTTGAGTGGAAGTTTGCGGTGGGCTCCATTGTTGCGACCGTGCACGACGCATTGCTGGTCTTGGGCTGGTTTGCGCTGTTCGGTATTGAATTTGACCTGACCGTGCTCGCGGCGGTGCTGGCCCTGATCGGGTATTCGCTCAACGACACCATCGTGGTCTACGACCGGATCCGCGAAAACTTTATCGACCAGCGCCGAACATCCACCGTTGATGTCGTCAATCTATCGGTCAATCAAACGCTTGCTCGCACCATCGTCACCGGCGGCACGACCTTGTTCGTGCTGACATCCCTGTTTTTCCTCGGTGGAAACGCCGTCCACGGGTTTTCGATTGCGCTGATCGTGGGGATTATCGTCGGTACTTATTCATCGATTTTCATTGCCAGTTCGATGGTGCTGGTGCTGGGCGTGACCCGTGAAGACCTGATGCCCAGCCAGGAAGAAGTCGACGAGACGCCGTAAATAAAGATTGATATTTGAAATTGGGGTTTTGACTGCATTAATATTGGCGCCCCGTTTCACCTCCCGGAATATTTCATGGCGCGTTATCAGGATCTTTTGCAGCAAATCGAACAGCTGAAGCAGGAAGCCGAAGCCGTTCGCCGTTCTGAATTGCAGGCGGTGATCAACGAAATCAAGGACAAGATGGCGCAACACGGCATCACCGTCGCCGATCTTGGCGGTCGTGGCGGTCGTGCCGCGGGTAAGAAATCCAAAGTGGCGCCGAAGTACCGCGACCCGGCTTCCGGCGATACCTGGTCCGGCCGCGGTCGTCTGCCGCGCTGGCTGGCCGATGCCGAAGCGGCCGGTAAGTCGCGCGACCAGTTCCTGATCGGCTGATCCCGCCGATCGCTGTTCGCGAGGCCCGGCATTGCCGGGCCTTTTTTGTGGGTGCGGACCAGACGCTCCCCACGAGGCACTACACTACACCCCCATTGCGGAAAGGGCGGCCCATGCTTGCACGCATCCGAGACGACATCGCCAGTGTTTTCCAGCGTGATCCGGCTGCCCGGACCACCTGGGAGGTGCTGACCTGTTATCCCGGCCTGCACGCGGTGTGGGCGCATCGCCTCAGCCATTGGCTGTGGCGGCGGGGTTTTCGTTGGTTGGCGCGTTGGCATGCCGGACTGTGGCGCTGGTTGACCGGCATCGAGATTCACCCCGGCGCCCGGATCGGGCGTCGCCTGTTTATCGACCACGGCATGGGCGTGGTGATTGGCGAAACCGCTGAGATCGGCGACGACGTCACCCTCTATCACGGGGTCACCCTGGGGGGCGTCAGCTGGGACAGTGGCAAGCGCCATCCGACCCTGGCTGACGGCGTCGTGATTGGCGCCGGCGCCAAGGTGCTGGGGCCCATTGAGGTGGGTGCGGGCGCCCGTGTTGGTTCCAACTCGGTGGTGGTCAAGGCGGTTCCTGCCGGCGCCACTGTGGTGGGCATTCCTGGCCGCATCGTGCAAGAGGCCGGTCCGCCTTCGGAGGCGCACACCGCGCTGGCGCAGTCGTTGGGCTTTGATGCCTACGGCCTGTCGCGCGATATGCCGGATCCGGTGGCCTTGACCCTGTCGAAGATGCTCGCCCATATCCAGCAGCAGGACGCGCAGCTGCATCGCATCTGCGAAGCGCTGCGGGCGCATGACCTGGGTGTCCAGGAGACGCCGCTGGACACCCTGGAAATGCCGGCGTTCTGCCGTGAGGCTGCCAACGCCGACAAGGACTGACGCCATGGCAGTCTATTTTGATCACAACGCCACCACACCGCTGGCGCCCGAGGTGCTGGAGGCCATGCTGCCCTATCTGCAGGGGCCGTATGCCAATGCATCGTCCTTGCACCGACTCGGCCGGGCGGCGCGGGATGCCGTTGAGCAGGCCCGGCAGCAGGTGGCTGATCTGGTGGGGGCGATGCCACGGGATGTGATCTGGACCTCCGGGGGGACCGAGGCCAACAACCTTGCGATTAAAGGCGTGCTGACGCCTGGCCGTCCGGCACGGATTGCCTACGGCAGCACTGAGCATCCGGCGGTGATGGAGGCGGCCGAATCGCTGCGCGATCAAGGCGTTGATGTGGCGGTGCTGCCGGTGGATACCGACGGTGCGCTGGACATGGCGGCACTGGCGTCGACGCTGACGGTGCCGACCCAGCTGGTATCGTTGATGCGGGCCAACAATGAAACCGGCGTGATCCACGACATACCGACGGTGTCGGCACAGGTCCACGCAGCTGGCGCCTTGCTGCACGTGGATGCGGTGCAGGCTGCCGGCAAGTTGCCGTTGGACGTCTCCGCGCTGGGCGCCGATCTGATGAGCCTATCGAGCCACAAGCTCTACGGCCCCAAGGGCGTCGGTGCGCTGGTGCGGCCGGCCCCGGTGGATCTGCGTACGCAGTTGCATGGGGGCGCTCAGGAGGACGGCCTCCGCGGCGGCACCCTCAACGTTCCGGCGATTGTCGGCTTTGGCGCTGCCAGTGCGCTGGCACAGGCGCGTCTGCAGACCCGCACAGCGCATCTGCTGGCGCTGCGCGACCGGCTGCAGGCTGCGCTGCAGACGCTGCCCGGGGTGGAGGTCTTTGCTGCCGCGGCGCCACGCCTTCCGAATACGGTGCAGTTCCGGCTTTCGGGGTGGGAAGGCGAGGCCTTGTTGATGCGTCTGGATCGTCTCGGCTTTTGTGTCTCCAGTGGCTCTGCCTGCGCCAGCGGCAGCGGCGAGCCCAGTCATGTGCTGCTGGCGATGGGTATTGATCCGGAGCGGGCCTTTGGCGCAGTGCGGGTGAGCCTGGGTGAAGCCAATACCGAAGCCGAAGTGGCGGACTTCGTGGCTGCCCTGCGCGGGATCATGGGCGCATGATCGCACTGGACCACGCGGCCACGACGCCGCTGGCGGCGGTGGCACTTGATGCCATGTTGCCGTGGTTACGCGACGGCCATGACAACCCGGCCTCTGACCATGCCGGCGGGCGCCGCGCGCGCGACGCTGTGGAGCGGGCGCGGGCTCAGGTGGCGGCGCTGGTGGGCGCCGCACCCGCGGATCTGGTCTGGACCAGTGGCGCCACCGAATCGATCAATCTGGCGCTCAAGGGCGCGCTTGAGTTTCGGGGGATTTCGAGAGGTCATATCGTCAGTAGCCGGATCGAGCACAAGGCCACCTTGGATACCCTGCGCTGGCTGGAGCGTCAGGGGCACCGCGTGACCTTGCTGACGCCGGACGACGATGGGCAACTGGCGCCTCAGCAGGTGCTGGATGCGCTGACTCCCGAGACGGTGTTGGTGAGCCTGATGTGGGTCAACAACGAGATCGGCGTCTGCAACCCGATCGAGGTCCTGGCGCCGGCGCTGCGCGCGCGCGGTGTGCTGTTCCACGTCGATGCCGCGCAGGCGGCCGCCTGGCTGCCGGTTGACCTTGCGGCACTGCCGATTGACCTGCTGTCGCTGTCGGCGCACAAGCTTTATGGCCCCAAGGGTGTGGGGGCCTTGTACGTGTGCCGCCGTCCGCGCGCGCGACTGGCGCCGCTGCTGCATGGGGGCGGACAGGAGCAGGGGATGCGCTCCGGCACGCTGCCGACCCATCAGATCGTTGGTTTCGGTGCGGCCGCGGAGTGGGTGCAGGGACAGCGCCAGCTCGCCGCGCCGCGGGTGACGGCGCTGCGTGAACGCTTGTGGTGCGGCTTGGCGCAAGTTTTAGACGGGGTGCGTCGAAACGGTGCTGGCGCGCTGGCGCCCCATATTCTCAACGTCAGTTTCGAGGGGGTTGACGGTGAAAGCCTGCGGGCGCGTCTGCCCGATCTGGCGGTTTCCAGCGGCTCCGCCTGCTCGGCTGCGACCCGTGAGCCCTCGTTCGTATTGCGGGCGCTGGGGCGCGATGATGGCCTGGCGGACGCATCGCTTCGCCTGTCGCTGGGCTACGCCAGCACGGCTGAGGACGTCGATGTCGCCATATCGCGCCTGGTCGAGGTGGTCACCACCCTGCGGTGCTGGGCGCCACGGCCGTGATCAATGTGCACGGTTATCCTGCCGAGGTCTGGCGTCGCTTTGTGGCGCCGGCATCGGTCGGTCAGCTCTCTGGCGATGCGGTGTTGTGTGTCGACGTGGGCAGCCCCGCCAGCCGCGCCCAGCTGCGACTGTGGGCGCGAGTCGAAGGCGCGCGCCTCGCGGAGGTGCGGTTTCAGGCGCTGGGGTGCCCGGTGACGGTGGCGGTGGGGCAATGGCTGGCGGAGACCTTGCAAGGCCGCACGGCGGTCGATCCTGGCAACGGCATCGGCGCCGCCTGTCGTGCCGCCCTTGAAATCGGCGACGACAAGGCCCACTGTTGGATCATGGCTGAAGATGCGGTGCGGGCGCTTGCCCGTGCCGCGCAGGAAGACTGAATATGACCGTACAACTGACCGAATCCGCTGCCCGCCGTATCCGCGACCAGCTGGCGGCCCGTGGCCAGGGGCTGGGCCTGCGCGTGGGTGTCAAGCGCTCCGGCTGCTCCGGCTTCGCCTATACCCTCGACTACGCCGACCAGCTCGGGGATGACGACCTCGTGTTTGAGCAGCATGCCGCCAAGGTGGTGGTGGACCGCGCCCACCTACCGCAGCTGGAGGGCATCACGGTCGACTTTCAGCGGCAGGGCCTCAACGAGAGCTTCAAGTTCCTGAATCCCAACGTGAAGGGGACCTGCGGCTGCGGCGAGAGCTTCGCGGTCTGACGGGCCGCCCATCGGCCGGACGACACCGTGCCGATGTATACTTCCGGGCTTTCCTTCACCGGGCCTCTGCGCCCACCCCACCCGAGGAGTTGAACCGTGGCTGTCGAACGTACCCTGTCGATCATCAAGCCGGACGCTGTCGCCAAGAACCACATCGGCGACATTTATGCCCGCTTCGAAAAAGCCGGCCTCAAGATCGTCGCCAGCCGCATGACGCACCTGACCCGCAGCGAGGCCGAGGGCTTCTATGCGGTGCACCGCGAGCGTCCCTTCTTCGGCGATCTGGTCAGCTTCATGATCAGTGGCCCGGTGGTGGTGTCGGTGCTGGAAGGTGACAACGCCGTCGCCGCGCACCGCGACATCATGGGCGCCACCGACCCCAAGAAGGCGGCACCGGGCACCATCCGTGCCGATTTCGCCGACAGCATCGACGAGAATGCCGTGCACGGTTCCGATAGCCTGGAGAATGCGGCGGTCGAGATCGCCTATTTCTTCCGCACCACCGAGCTGTGCCCCCGCACGCGCTGATTGCGCATCGGCGGCGCCTGACGGCATCCCCATGACCCACAACCCGCCCCAGGACGTACCCCCGGCGTCGGCGCCGGCTGCGTCGGGGGCGGGGCGGGTGAATCTGTTCGGGCTGGACCGTGAGCACCTGCGTTCGGCCTTCGCGGCGCTCGGCGAGAAGCCGTTTCGTGCTGACCAGGTCATGCAGTGGATCTACCGCCGCGGGGTCGACGACTTCGAGGCGATGACCAATCTCAGCAAGGATCTGCGCAGCCGCATGGCAGCGCACTTCGAGATTGCGCCGCCGGAGCTGGTCGCTGAGCAGACCTCGGTGGACGGTACCCGCAAGTGGGGCCTGCGCCTGCAGGGCGGTAACGCCATTGAGACGGTGTTTATCCCGGAAGGCGACCCCGACACCCGCCGTCGGGACCCGGCACCTGGCGTAGTGGGCCGCTATCGCGGCACGCTCTGTGTGTCGTCGCAGGTGGGCTGTGCCATGGATTGCAGCTTCTGCTCGACTGCGCAGCAGGGCCTGAACCGCAACATGACCACGGCGGAAATCATCGCTCAGGTCTGGTTTGCCGCGCGCACGCTCGGCTGTGACTTCCAGACCGATCGCAATATTTCCAACATCGTGTTCATGGGCATGGGTGAGCCGCTGGCCAACTACGGTCCGGTGCTCACCGCCATTCGCATTCTGTTGGATGATTTCGGCTTCGGACTGTCCAAGCGGCGGGTAACCGTGTCGACCAGTGGTCTGGTGCCGTTCATTGATCGCCTGCGCGAGGATGTCGATACCGCACTTGCCGTGTCGCTGCATGCACCGGTGGACTCGCTGCGCGACGCGCTGGTACCGATCAATCGCAAGTATCCGGTTGCGGACCTGATGGCCGCCTGCCGTCGCTACACGCGTGGCAAGGATCGCAAGTCCCACATCGTCTACGAGTACGTGATGCTGGATGGCATCAACGACAGCCCGGCGCTGGCGCGCGATCTGGCGCGGCTGCTGGGCGACATGCCGGCCAAGGTCAATCTGATTCCATTTAATCCGTTCCCGCAAACCGACTACCGGCGTTCCTCGCCGGAGGCCATTCGCGCCTTCGCCGACGTGCTGCGCCAGCGCCGCATCATCACCACCATCCGCAAGACGCGAGGTGACGATATCGACGCTGCTTGTGGCCAACTTGTCGGTCGGGTCCAGTCTCGCCAGAAGAACCGGCTACGCGATATCCCGGTGGTGGCGCAATGAAGCGCCTGCTGTCATGGCTGGGGCTGTCCGCCCTGATCCTGCTGGGTGGCTGCGCCAGTACCGGGCTATCGGCGGAGGATCGCCAGGAAGCGGCGCGGATCAATACCCAGCTCGGGGCGGACTACCTGCGCCGTGGGCAGCTGGCGCAGGCCGAGGACAAGTTGAAGCGGGCGCTGGAATACGCCCCCAACATGGCGTTGGCCTGGAGTGTGAAGGGCGTGCTGCATCAGCGACTGGGCGAGCCCGACAAGGCCGAGGCGGCCTATCGTCGGGCCCTGTCGCTGGATCCGGGCGACGCCTCCACCCGCAACAATCTGGGGGTGTTCCTGTGCGAAAGGGAGCGCCAGACCGAAGGGCTGCGCCTGCTGCGTGAGGCAGCAGAGTCGCCCCGCTATCCCACCCCGGAGGCGGCCTGGACCAATGCCGCGGTGTGCGTTGCCGAGTCTGCGCCCGCCGAGGCCGAGGACTTCCTGCTGAAGGCCCTGGACCGCAACCCCGCGTTTCCCGATGCCCTGGCGCAGCTGGCCGCCATCAGTCTGCGGCGTGGCGATGCCCTGCGCGCGCGCGCGCTGATGACTCGTTATGAGGCGGCTGCGCCTGCCACCGCTGAAACCCTGTTGCTGAGGGTGCGCGCCGAGCGCGCGCTCGGCAATGCTGAAATCGCAGCACGATACTTGCTACGGTTGAAAGCGGAATTCCCCGAATCGCCTGAAGCCGTCGAAAAGCCCCGTTCATGACCTCCGACTCCATGCCTCCCGAGCGCCCGCAAGAAGACGCCCCCGTTGCAACTCCGGCACCGGTGAGTCAGCCGTCGCCGGGGGAGATGATCCGCAAGGCCCGCGAAGCGCGCGGAATGGGGCTGGAGGCGTTCGCCGGGCAGATCAAGCTGTCGCGGCCGACCCTGGATGCCCTGGAACGGGATGACTTTGCGGCACTGCTGGAACCGGTGTACGTCCGTGGCTACTACCGCAAATGCGCCAAGGTGCTGGAGCTGGACGAGACGCAACTGTTGGCGGCCTATGCGGCACGGGTCAAGCCGGAAGCGCCGCGCATGCCGGCCAAAATCCGCCTGTCCCCCAGCAAGAGCGATGGGGGCTGGGTGGGGCGCTTGCTGGGCATCGCGCTGCTGATCGGCGTGGTGGCGGTAGCGCTGTTCCTCTGGTTCGACCGCGGCACGGTCCCGAGCTCGGGTGTACCGGCCGCGCCCGAGGCAGCGGTGGCGGTCAATCCGGTGCTGTCGCCGCTCGCCACGCCGGATGCGATGGGCGCGGATGCGGCGGATGGTACTGCCGGCGACGGTGACGCAGCCCCCCAGTCGGCGTCTGAGACTGAGCCCGTTTCGCCTGCGCCGACGTCGGCGCCGTCGACGATATCCGAGCCAGCGGCCGTCCCTGGGGAGATCGCGCTGACGCTACGTTTCCGTGAAACCTCCTGGGTCCGTATCAATGACGCCAGTGGCAGCGCCCTGATGAACGGACTGATGAATCCGGGCCAGACGCAGCAGGTGCGGGGCACGGCGCCGATTTCGGTGTTTCTGGGCAATGCACCCGGGGTCGAGCTGACCGCTGACGGCACCGCCATCGATCTGACCCCGCATACGCAGTCGAACAATACGGCACGCCTGAGCCTGCCGGTCAATCCCTGAGCCGATGGCGGTGATGCCATGGCGATGAAAAGCCAATTTCAGATCGTGCGCCGTCGCACCCGGGCGATCCGGGTCGGCCGTGTCACGGTGGGCGGGGATGCGCCGATCGCGGTGCAAACCATGACCAACACCGACACCGAGGATGTGGCGGCGACGGTGGCGCAGATCCAGGCTGCGCAAAAGGCCGGCGCCGATATCGTCCGCGTTTCGGTGCCCACCCTGGCAGCCGCCAAGGCATTTGGTGAGATCAAGCGCGCGGTGGGGTACATGCCCTTGGTCGCGGATATCCACTTCAACTACAAGTGTGGCATTGCCGCCGCCGAGGCCGGGGCCGATTGCTTGCGCATCAACCCGGGCAATATCGGCGGTGAGCGCAAGGTCGACGAAATCGTTGCCTGCGCCCGACACCACGGCATCCCCATCCGCATTGGCGTCAACGCCGGATCGCTGGAAGCCGACCTGCAGAGCAAGTACGGCGAACCCAACTCCGATGCCCTGGTGGAATCGGCGCTGCGCCATATTGACCTGCTGATGAAGCGCGACTTCCAGGATTTCAAGATCAGCCTGAAAGCCTCCGATGTGTTCATGACGGTGGAGGCCTATCGCAAGCTGTCTCAGCAGGTCGAGCAACCGCTGCATCTCGGCATCACCGAGGCCGGGGGCGCCCGTGCGGGCGCGGTCAAGAGCGCGATCGGCCTCGGCATGCTGCTGGCCGAGGGGATTGGCGATACCTTGCGGGTGTCCCTGGCCGCTGATCCGCTGGAGGAAGTCAAAGTTGGCTGGGACATCCTGAAGTCACTGCACTTGCGCAACCGCGGCATCAATTTGGTGGCCTGCCCCAGCTGCTCGCGGCAAAACTTCGATGTGGTGAAAGTGGTGGCGGAGCTGGAACAGCGTTTCGATGACATCGACGAGCCGCTGGATCTGGCGGTGATCGGGTGCGTCGTTAACGGCCCGGGTGAGGCGCGCGAGGCTGCGCTTGGGGTTGCCGGTGGCCGCCCGAATTCGATCTACGAGGACGGCCGGATCCAGCATAAGGCGCATAACGACCAGCTGGTCGACCGACTCGAAGCGCTGGTACGTGCCAAGCTCGCTGCGCGCCGAAAGGCACAGGCGGGGACGCCCGGATGAAGCTGCAATCCCTACGTGGTTTCAATGACATCCTGCCAGCAGACACCCCAATCTGGCAGCACGTCGAGCGGATTGCGGCGGAGACCTTCGCGGCCTATGGCTATCGCGAGATCCGCACGCCGATGCTGGAGCATACCGCGCTGTTCAAGCGGGCCATCGGAGAAGTGACCGACGTTGTCGAGAAGGAGATGTTCACCTTCGACGATCGCGAGGGCGACAGCCTGTCGCTGCGTCCGGAAGGCACCGCCAGCTGTGTCCGCGCCGGGCTGGAACACGGCCTGCTGCATAACCAGCAACAGCGCCTGTGGTACGCCGGACCGATGTTCCGGCACGAGCGGCCGCAGGCGGGCCGCTACCGCCAGTTTCACCAGCTGGGTGCCGAGGTGTATGGCCTGGCAGGGCCGGATATCGATGTTGAGGTCATCGCCCTGTCGGCGCGCCTGTTACGCCGTTTGCAGCTCGACGAAGTCCAGCTGGAGCTGAACTCGCTCGGCAACAGCGATAGCCGCGCGCGCTACCGCGCGGCACTGGTGGCGTTTCTGGAGCGTCACGCGGCGGCGCTCGATCCCGATGCACAGCGGCGACTGCACAGCAACCCGCTGCGGGTGCTGGACTCCAAGGTGCCGACCACTCAGGCGCTGGTGGCCGATGCGCCGGTGATCACCGATTATCTCGATGATGAGGACCGGTCGCATTTCGATGGGCTTCTTCAGGGGCTCAGTGACCTCGGAATTCCCTATGTCGTCAACCCGCGCATCGTGCGCGGCCTCGACTACTACAGCCGTGGGGTGTTCGAGTGGACCACCACCCAACTCGGCAGCCAGGGCACGGTGTGTGCTGGCGGCCGTTATGACGGCTTGGTCCCGCTGTTGGGTGGTACGCCGACGCCGGCAGTGGGCTGGGCTTCGGGGATCGAGCGGCTGATCCTGTTGATGAAGGCCAGTGGGATCCCGCTGCCGGGTGACGCGCCGCATGTGGTCATCTGCAGCCAGGGTGAGGCGGCCGCCCGCGCTGCCGCGCAGCTGGGCGAATCGCTGCGCGACCAGCTGCCGCAGCTGCGGTTGGTGGTGAGCGCTGGCGGCGGCAAACTGAAGGCGCAGCTGGGCCGGGCCGACCGGCTCGGGGCCACGCTGGCGCTGGTGCTTGGGGACGCCGAACTGGCCGACCAGCACATTCAAGTAAAATCCCTGCGAGCAGGGTCTGAACCGGCGATGATCGCCATGGCAGAACTGGCGACCTATCTTGACGGTCAGCTATTCCGATAAATCAGGACGAGAACAACCCGTGGCGACGCACTACGACGACGAAGCGCAATTTGATGCCCTGCGCAAATGGTGGCAGGACAACTGGAAGGCCCTGGCCGCCGGCTTGGGGATCGGTCTGGCTGCGATCTTTGGCTGGGAGGGGTATCAGGGCAGCCGTGAGAGCCGTGCGCTGCAGGCCTCACAGATCTACGACGATCTGCAGCGTGCGCGCGAGGATGGCCAAGCCGAGGAGGTCAACCGCATGGCCGATACCCTGGCGCGTGAGTTTGCTGCCAGCCCCTATGCGGCGTTGGCGCGGTTGCAGCAGGCCGATCTCGCCTTGACCGAGGGGCAGCTGGACGCGGCCCGCGCTGCACTGCTGTGGGCCGCTGACAACAGCGACGATGCGGCGCTGACGGCGCTTGCCAATCTGCGGCTGGCGCGCGTCGACTTCGAGCGCGGGCAGCTGGACGCGGCACTCACCCGGCTGAACTCGACGCCGCCCGGCTTCGAATCGCTGTACCTGGAACTGCGTGGCGACGTGCTGTTGGCTCAGGGCGATCGGGGGGGCGCACAGGGTGCCTATCGCGAAGCCCTGGCGGCACTCGATGCGGCCGCGCCCAATCGGCAGCTGCTGCAATACAAGATCGATGATCTCGCCGACGTGGAGCAATCCTGATGCGTCGTCCTATCGTAGTCGCCTTCGCGTGCCTGATTTTGGTGGCCTGCTCGGGTAAGGAAAACGTTCGCGAGCCGGCCGAGCTTCGGGATATCGCCAGCCCGGCGGTACAGCCCAAGCGGGCGTGGTCGCGCAGTGTTGCGCTTGGCGATCACTTTTCCCGGCTCGGTGTAGCGGTGGCGGACGACGCCCTGTTCGTGAGCAGCGCGGCCGGGCAGGTGCGTGCGCTGGTGCCCGACACCGGTCGGCCGATCTGGGAGGCCCGAACCCAGACCCGCGCCAGCGCAGGACCGGCGCTGGCCGGTGATCTGGTGTTGGTGGGAACCCTCGATGCCGAGGTCGTGGCGCTGTCGCGCGCCGATGGCCGTGAGCGCTGGCGGCACACGGTTTCCAGTGAAGTCATGGCGGACCCGGTCAGCACCCTCGATCTGGTCATTGTCCGTACCGTGGACGGGCGGTTGCACGGCCTCGAACGGGACAGCGGCGCGCTGCGCTGGACCTTCGACCGCAGTGTCCCCAGCCTGACACTGCGCGGCCTGTCGGCGCCGCTGTTGCACGGTGGGCGTCTGTTTGTCGGCATGGACAACGGGCGCATGGCGGCGCTTGATCCCGACAATGGGCAGCTGTTGTGGGAGCAGGTCATCGCAGCGCCGACCGGACGCAGTGAGCTGGAGCGGTTGGCTGATATCGACGCCGATCTGGTGGCGGCCGATAAGGAGATTTATGTGGCCAGTGTGGGCGGCGAACTCGCCTGCGTCGACGGCGATACCGGTCAGGTGCTGTGGCGCCGCAGCATCGCCAGCTACAGCGGGATGGCCCTGGTGGACGACAAGCTGGTGGTCAGCGACACCGATGGTCGTGTCTGGGCACTCGATGCCCGGACCGGTGCGGCCGCCTGGAAGCAGGAGGACCTGCTCTACCGCCGCCTGTCGGCGCCGGCAGCGCAGGGCGATCTGGTGGTTCTGGGCGACTTCGAGGGCTATCTGCATTGGCTCTCGCCGCGCGACGGTTCGTTGGTCGGACGTGTTCGAGCCGGGAGTGCCGCCTTCCAGGGGGCGCCGGTAACGGTCGGTGATCAATTGCTGGCCTACAGCCGCGATGGGCGCTTGTTCGCCATCGGCACAGGCGCGCAGTAAGTAGAGGGCCGCGGGGCCCAGGCGGGACACGGTGATGACGGACGAAGTGAACCCGCAGGTGCGCCTGCCTCGGCTGGTGCTGGTGGGTCGGCCCAACGTGGGCAAGTCGACCCTGTTCAATCGCCTCACCGGGACCCGTGCGGCCCTGGTGGCGGACTATGCCGGCCTGACCCGTGATCGCCAGTACGGCAGCGGTCGCCATGATGACCGCGCCTTCGTGGTGGTGGACACCGGCGGCCTCATGCCGGAATCGAGTGAACCCCTGGCAGCGCTGGCTGAAGACCAAGCGCGCCTGGCACTGGCGGAAGCGGATCAGGTGTTGTTCCTGGTGGATGCCCGTGCCGGGCGTCACCCCAGTGACGAGGCCATTGCCCAGTTCCTGCGGCGACTGGGCAAGCCGGTGACCTTGCTGGTCAACAAAGCCGAGGGGCAGACGCGGCTGGCCGCTGGGGGCGATTTCTACGCGCTGGGGCTGGGTGAGCCCTTCGCCATCTCGGCGCAGCACGGCGACGGTATCGGGGCCTTGCTGGATGGCTTACTCGGGGACTATCCCGCCATGCCCGAGGTCCCCACCCTGGAGGATGGCCGGATTCGCGTGGCTGTGGTCGGCCGTCCCAACGTCGGCAAGTCCACGCTGGTCAATCGTCTGCTGGGCGAAGAGCGCGTCCTCGCCGCGGACCTGCCCGGTACCACCCGCGATGCGATCGAAGTGCCGTTCGAGGCGGAAGGGCGCGCCTTCACGCTGATCGACACCGCTGGCGTCCGACGGCGCGCACGGGTCAGCGAGGTGATCGAGAAGTTCTCCATCGTCAAGACCCTTGAAGCCATTGAGCGGGCTCATGTGGTGATCGCGGTGGTCGATGCCCATACCGAAATCAGCGAGCAGGATGCCCGCCTGCTGGGGCTGGTCGCGCAGCGCGGGCGTGCCCTGCTGATTGCCGTCAACAAGTGGGATGGGCTTGATGATGGTGAACGCGAGCAGGTGCGGTATCAGGTTGATCTGAAACTACCGTTCCTCGATTTCGCACCGCTGCATTACATCTCGGCGCGACACGGGTCCGGCGTGGGTGTGCTGATGCGGGAAGTCATCGAGGTGGCGGACGCGACCCTGCGGGATATCCCGACGCCGGTGCTGACCCGCGAACTTGAGGCGGCGGTGGCGCGACATTCGCCGCCCGCGGTGGTGGGACGTCGCATCAAGCTGCGCTATGCCCATCAGGGCGGCCGCAACCCGATCCGCATCATCATTCACGGCAACCAGACCGAACGCCTGCCGAATGGCTACAAGCGCTATCTGGCCAACCATTTCCGAGACGTGCTCAAGCTCAAGGGCGTCCCGCTGATTCTGGAATTCAAGACCGGCGACAATCCCTTCAAGGGGCGCGTCAATCAATTGACCCCACGGCAGGTGAAGAAGAAGAAGCGTTTGATGGCACGGGTCAAGGCCCGCCGCTAACACCCGGGTTGCCGTCTTCCGGATACACCAGCGCGGCCAGCTCAGTGCGGCTGTAGACACCCAGTTTGCGGTAAATCCGGTACAGGTGATTGGCCACCGTCGACGGCGCCACGCCGATTTTGCGGGCGGCCTGCTTGAACGACAGCCCCTGTGACACCGCCAGCACGATCTCGCGTTCCCGTGCGGTCAGCCGGTCCAGCGGCCCGGGCGGCCACAGGTAGACGATCCACAGCTCGCCCACCGGCTCGCAGCGTACGCACAGACGGTCGTTGAGCAACACCGGGACATCCGGTTCCGGCAGCTCGAAGGGGAGCTCGTGACTCTCATCACGATCCGGGAAGTGCGCATCAAGCATGTCCAGGAAGCGCGGCTGCGTCTCATGGAAGCGCCGTTGATTGTCGACCACCGCGGCAGCCGCTGACGGCATGCGCTGGTGGTTGCGTGCCAAATGCAGGAAGAAGACGTGCGATGCCGCATTGAACAGGTGATAGGGGATGCGCCGTTGCCGGGACAGGTCGGCGTCGTCCCAGGTGGCGTCGCGGTCACGGCGGTACAGGGTGAGCAGGGAATACAGACCGCTGCGCCGGTCCAGATGGGCGGTCGACAGGCCGCGATTGATCCCGAAAGGTTCGAAGGTGCGGCGATAGAACTCGGATTGGAAGAAAGTTGCATCCGGTACCACCGAGCGGAAATCCACCGGGCAGTCGAGATTCTGCAGAATCACCGGCAGCATGGGGTTGATCGGGCGGGTCTCTTCCAATACGCGGGGGAAGTCGGGTGGCAGGCCGCCGGTGACGGTCACGGTGTGGAACTTCCAGTCCGACACCAGGCCCGTGCCCCACAACGCGAAATCGTGCGGGACGTATTTGGCCCACTCGTTAAGGGCCCAGGCGCGGTAGTGCTCAGGGGCGATCGACAGCGCCCAGCGGTAAAGCTGCGCGATGTAGCGATCCACGGGATCGACGCTGTCGGCCGGAGTCGGTCGCTTCATGCGGGGAGGGGCTTGTTTTTACTATCGTGAACGGCTGATGTCACGAGCATACTGAAAGTTCACGAAAACGCCACACGGTTTCTGCGGGTCGGCGTCATACCCGACCGTCCCGCACCGGGCTGCTGTGCGCTTCGTGAGTTTTGTGGGGTAGGGAAAATTAGCGGCCTTACGGGGCCGCTTTCTTTTGGTCTGCGCTTGACAAAATTCACGGACGATTCAGTCTGTCATGTCATCAATACCCTTCCATTCGCAGACAAGGGGCCGGTCATGAACCGCCTGATTTCCCTGATGGTATGTGTCGGTATGGTCGCGGGCGTCGCCCAAGCGCAGGTCGAACCGATCGAAGAACGTGGCAAGCACTACAGCACCTTTTCGACCGAGAAGGATGCCGAGCTGTCCCAGCAGACCTACACCGAGGCCGAGGTGCGTGAAGCCGCAGAGACCTTCTTCGGCGGCGCCAGCGAAGGCATCGCCAAGGCCTTGGAGCGCGCGTTCTCCGACTACGGGCGCCCCAGCGCCTATATTCTCGGCGAGGAGGGTGGTGGCGCCTTCGTGGTAGGCCTGCGCTACGGTCAGGGCACGCTGCAGTACAAGGCGGGAGATGCCATGCCGGTGTGGTGGCAGGGGCCATCGATCGGTTGGGACTTCGGCGGCAATGCCGCCAAGGTGTTTACCCTGGTTTACAACCTGCGCAGCACCGATAGCCTGTTCCAGCGCTTTCCTGCGGTGGACGGCAGCCTATACGTGGTCGCGGGGGCCGGGCTCAATTACCAGCGTAGTGGCGACGTGGTGCTGGCGCCGATTCGCACCGGGGTGGGTCTGCGTGCCGGTGCCAGCCTGGGCTATGTCCACTACACCCGAGAGCCCAGCAAGATTCCGTTCTGAGACCGCGTACCCGGGGGAACTGACAGGTGAATCGTGCGGTCTATCGCGTACACTCCAATCCACTGTCTGAGCAACGCAACGAGGTTGTGAAATGAGCTGGAATGAATCGCAGCGTCCCGTCCCGGTCCGCACCGGGGCCCCGGGCGTGTACCGGGATACCGCCTCCAACATTGGCGAGCGGGTGCAGCAGAACGCCGTCCTGCGCAACACCTACTGGCTGTTGTCGCTGACCCTGCTGTTCTCGGCCGCGACCGCCGGGGTTTCGATGGCCATGAAGATGCCGCCGCTGCACTGGGCGGTGATGCTGGTGGGCATGTTCGGACTGTTGTTCCTCACGCACGCCACCCGCAACAGCGTCTGGGGACTGGCCTCGGTATTCGCCTTCACCGGCTTCATGGGTTTTGCCACCGGTCCCGTGCTCAACGCCTACATCGGCGCCTTTTCCAACGGTGCCCAGCTGGTGATGATGTCGGCCGGCGGTACCGGCGTGATTTTCCTCGGCTTGTCGGCCTATGCCATGACCACCAAGCGCGATTTCTCGGGGATGGGCAAGTTCCTGCTGATCGGCCTGCTGGTGGTTGTGATTGCGTCTATTGCCAACATCTTCCTGCAGATGACCGGGCTGGCGCTGGCCGTATCGACGGCCGCCATCGCGGTGTTTTCGTTGCTGATCGTCTATGACACGCAGCGCATCATTCAGGGCGGCGAAACCAACTACATCTCGGCCACGGTGAGTTTGTACCTGAGCATCTACAACCTGTTCATGAGCCTGCTGCAGCTCAGCGGGTTCCTCGGCGGCGACGAATAAGCCCCGGTGGTGAGGTTGCCGGCCCGGTCCCGCGAGGGACCGGGCTTTTTCATGCCTGTTGCCGAGCATCAACGGGCCGAGGTGATGCTGGTCGCGGTCTACGGCAGTCTGCGGCCGGGGGCCTGGCGCGCGCTGCCGGCAGGCAGCCTGAAACGGGCCGGCCTTCAGGCCCGCAAGGCGCTGGGACCGCCGCTGGGTCACTGCTGGCTGCGTGGCCGCTTTCGGAACTTGCCGTACTATCGGGCGCTGTTACCAGGCGGCCGACGCTGCCAGCGAGCGGTGTTGCGGCCATTGCAGGCGCCACGGGCGCAGGCATTGCATCGACTCGATCAGTACGAAGGCGTGCACCGGCGCTGGCCGGCTGCCGGGGAATTCCGGCGTGACTGCCGTTGGGTGATCGGTCCCGGGCGCAGACCGGTGGCGGCCTGGGTGTATCTGTGGCCCCGTCCGCGCTGACGGTCAGCCGGAGGCCGGTTCCTGCAGTCGCGGCGGCACCACGGCCAGCGCCTCCTCCAGCGCGGTGTCGCCTTCCGCTACGCGCAGCGCAGCCGCCCGACGCAGCGGGGTCATGCCCGCCGACCGCGCGGCAGCCTGCAGTGCGGCTTCCTGGTCGGGCTGGCCCATCAGGCGACGCACTTCGGGGGTCACCGTCAGCATCTCGTAGAGACCGATGCGACCGTGAAAGCCGGTGTCTCTACAGGCGGCACAGCCGACCGGCGCGAACAGCTGGGCGGGTGTCGGAACGCCGGTGTCAGCGGCCAGCGCCTGCCAGCGGCCGCTGTCGATCGCGGCCGGCGTCTTACAGGCGCCGCAGAGGCGCCGCACCAATCGTTGTGCCACCACCCCCAGCAAGGTCGCCCGCAGCAGATAGGGCGGCACACCGAGGTCGAGCAGGCGGGTCACCGCGCCGACGGCGTCATTGGTATGCAGGGAGGACAGCACCAGGTGGCCGGTCAATGCTGCTTGCACCGCGACGTCCGCGGTTTCAAGGTCGCGGATCTCGCCAATCATGATGAGGTCAGGGTCCTGGCGCAGCAGGGCGCGGACCCCATCGGCAAAGCCCAGCCCGATGGCCGGGTTCACCTGCATCTGGTTGAAAGCCGGCTCCACCAGCTCGATCGGATCCTCGATGGTGCAGACGTTGACCTCCGGACGGGCCCGCTGACGCAGGGTGGTGTAGAGCGTGGTGGTCTTGCCGGAGCCGGTCGGTCCGGTCACCAGGACGATGCCATGTGGCTGCGACACCATCGCCTGCCAACGCGCCTCATCCTCCGGGCCCAGGCCGAGCGCGGCGAAATCCTTGATCAGCACATCCGGATCGAAAATCCGCATCACCAGCTTTTCGCCAAACGCCGTCGGTAGCGCAGACACCCGCAGCTCCACCTCGCGACCGCCGGGCGATCGGGTCTTGATACGCCCGTCCTGCGGGCGGCGTTTCTCTGCGAGATCCATGCGCGCCAGCATTTTCAGGCGACTGGTCACCGGTGGGATGATCGCCACCGGAATCTGATAGATGTCCTGCAGCCGTCCGTCGATGCGGAACCGCACCCGGCCCTGGTCACGCCGGGGTTCCAGGTGAATATCGCTGGCGCGACTGTCGAAGGCGTACTGCAGCAACCAGTCGACAATCGCAACGATGGGCTGTGCCTCCGCATCCAGCTTGCCGTTGCGGGACAGCTCGACCAACTGCTCAAGATTCTGCAGGTTGCCGCCGCTGCTGCGACCGGGGCGCGCGGTCTCAGCGCCCTTGACCGAGCGGGCCAGGGCGTAGAACTCGCCAAGATAGCGTTCGATGTCCTGCGGGTTGGCAAGCACACGGCTGATCCGACGGTTGACCACCGCGGCGAGGTCGCGGACCCAATCCTGCCGCCAGGGCTCCGCCGTCGCCACCACCACCTCGGTGTCGGTGACACGCACCGGAAGGATCTGGGCCCGCGCGGCATAGGCGTAGGGCACCAGTGCGGTAATCCCGCGGACATCCAGTCCGAGCGGATCGACCCGCAGGTAGGGCAGCCCGCAGCGCTGTGCCAGCCATTGGGTGAGGGCGTCCGCGGTCCAGATGCCCGCGGTACTGTCGGCACGTGGCAGCTCGCAGTCGGCCACCAGTAACAGCGGATGTCGGGAGATGCCGGCGTGCTGCGATTGCCGGACCCAGCACTCACGGGCGTCGGCAGCGCGCACTGCGCCGGCAGCAACCAGGTCGTCGAGCAGCTCGCGTAGTTGCAGGCGGCGTTCGCGGTGAGGGGGAGCGGGCGCGTTCATGGTGATTACGCTATCACCTTTGGGATTCGGACCTGGGGGCATGCGCCGTGCGTCCGACAGCTGCGGGCAGAGCCACCGACAATCGGTAACAATTCCGGCTCAGCGTGGAGCAGGTGAGGATGGCGATGATGCGGTGGTGCGGCTTGATGGTGCTGGGAATCTGGGTGCTGGCAGCCTGTTCAGGGCGGCCGCTACCACGGATGGACGCTCTGTTTTCGACGGAGCAACCCATCTCCGTGCGCGAGGTCTGGCGCCATCCGCAGTGTGGCACTGCGGCGCAGGATGCCAAGATCACCTTGTTTGCCGGTCGCGAAGCCATGCTGCGCTGGGCCGCCGCCCGGTCGCTGCCGGTGGTGCAGGATGCCGGCAGGCTGCCGATGAGCGGTGCCTACGCCCTCATCGAGCTGGGGCGCAAAGCCACTGCCGGCCATGCCCTGGCCATCAGCGCCGCCGGCGGACAGCGCGGCAGTACCCTGCTGCTGCGGGGCACCTTTTTTACGCCTGGCGCCGATGCCGCGGCCACCGAGACGGCCCCCTGCGTGCTGGTGAACCTGCCGCCTGACCGATTTGAAACCGTTCGTTTGTACGACCAGGCAGGCGAACTGCGCGCCATGGCGCTGCAGATCACGCCGGCCCCCTGAGCCCCCTAACGGCACAAGGAGCTTCCATGTTGCATCGATTTCCCGGTGCTGTGCAGGGTCTGGTGATGGCCCTGTTGCTCACCCTCAACACCCTGTTCTGGGCGGTGCCGCTGTTCGCGCTGGTACTGGTGAAACTGCTGACGCCCGCCAACAGCCGGGCGCGCAATCGGATGAGCCGGGCAGTCGCCTGGGTCGCCCAGCAATGGGCACTGATGAACGCCCGTTTCGGCAGTACCTTGCTGGATTACCGCATGGACGTGCATCTCGACGCCGACCTGCACCCCGAGGGCCAGTATCTGGTGTGCGCCAACCACCAGACCTGGAATGATATCTATGTGCTGATGTGTGCCTTTGGACGCCGCGCACCCTTCTTCAAGTTCTTTCTCAAGCAGGAACTGATCTGGGTGCCCATCCTGGGCCTGGCTTGGTGGGGGCTCGATTACCCCTTCATGAAGCGCTACTCGCCCGAGCAGATCCGGCGCAACCCGGCCCTCAAGGGCAAGGATATCGAGACCACCAAGCGCGCCTGCGAGCGTTATCGCGGTCAACCGGTGATGATCCTCAACTTCTTGGAGGGCACACGGTTCACCCCCGAGAAACATGCGCGTCAGCAGTCGCCCTATCGGCATCTGCTCAAGCCCAAGGCAGGCGGGTTCGCGTTTGCGCTCGACGCCATGGGGCCGCGGTTGAACTCGCTGCTGGATGTGACGCTGGTTTACCCGGATGGGCCCTGCGGTTTCTGGGATTTCCTCTGTGGCCGCATGCGCCACGTGATTGTCGACATCCGCAAGCTGGAGATCCCGGCGCACTTCTTCGAAGGCCGCTACGAGAGCGATCCGGCCTTCCGTGCCGAGTTCCAGCAATGGATTTCGCAACTGTGGCGCGACAAGGATGCGCTTATCGCACGGCGCCTTGATGAGGTTGCCACACCGGGTTGAGACGTCCCAGCGCACTGCCGCGGTCGAGCACGCCGACCAGCAGCAGGCAGCCAGCGCCGGACAGCAGGATGGCGAGCGCCAGTAGGGCCGGGAAGCCGAACAGGTCGCCGACCAACCCGCCGGTGAATGCCGCCAGGCCCATCACCACCACGATGATGCAGGCCAACAGCGTGTAGTCGGTGCCGGCGTGGTCGCGATCGGCGGCATCCATCATCAGGGTGAACAGCGCCACCGTGGCCATGCCGCCGAACAGGTGCTCGACCACCGATCCGGCCCACAACAGGGGCAGCACGGGGCCGCCCAGCGCCACCAGCAGGTAGGGCAGCAGGCTGGCGGTCTGCAACAAGCCGCAGGCCAGCAGCGTGCGGCGGCGTCCCACCCGATAGGCCATCCAGCCGCCAGCTGCGGCGCCTGCCAGGCCTGCCAGGGCGCCGACGACGCCCTTGATGACGGCGATCTCCTCCTTGCGAACGCCGAGGTCGACCATCAACGGTCCGATATGGGCAGACGCCATGGTGTCACCAAACTTGTAGGCACCGATGAGGCCGATGAACGTCGCCATGCCGGGCTGTCGCAGACGTGACCACCATTGGGTCCACAGCCGTGCGGGCGGCGCCGTGCTGGGCGCGCTGGCGGGCTCACGCAGACCGAGCACAGGCAGCACCGTGAGGGCCAGCAGCGCTGCCATGGTCAGCAACATGCCGGACCAGCCCATGCGTGCGTACAGCCACAGCAGCAGCCCGCCCCCGAGCACCATGCCGAGGCGATAACCCCCCACCTGGATACCATTCGCCAGGCCGCGCTCGGCCGGTCCCAACAGACGTACCGCGAGGCCGTCGGTGGCAATGTCCTGGGTGGCGGCAATCAGGTTGAACAGCAGCAGCGCGGCGAACAGCACAGGCAGGCTGCCCGACAGCGGTAGCCCGGCCAGCAGCAATGCCAGCAGGACGCCGGCGACTTGCAGCGGCAGCAGCCAGTCGCGGCGGCTGCCGCGATGATCGACCCAGGGCGCCCAGAGAAATTTCAGAGCCCAGGGCAGGAACAGTAGGCTGGTGGCACTGATGGCGGTGAGCGAATATCCAGCATCGCGCATCAGCACCGGCAAGGCTTGGGTGAAGAACCCATACGGCAGACCCTGCGCCAGGTACAGCGCCGCCAGCAGGACCCAGGTCCGGCCCGCCGTCACACGCAATGCCAATGATGGCGTCCCAGGCCTTCGCCCTCCAGTACGACCTGATCACCGGGTTGCAGCGGCCCGACCCCCGCCGGCGTTCCGGTGAAGAGGACGTCGCCGGGGGCCAGCGCCCATTGCTGTGACAGGATGTGGATCTGCCGGGCGACGGTGAACAGCATGTTGGCCGTGTCCCCCTGCTGTCGCAGCTCACCGTTGACCAGACAACGGAAGTGCAGTGCCTGCAGGTCCTGCTCCAGGTACGGCCGGAAGTCGCCCAGGGGTGCGGCGCCATCGAAGGCCTTGGCGCGTTCCCAGGGCGCGCCTTGCGCCTTCAGCGAGGTCTGCAGATCACGCAGTGTCAGATCGAGCCCCAGGGTCATGCCCGCAACGTAGTCCAGTGCTTCGTTTTCGGGGATATCGCGGCCACCGCCGGTGAGCTGAATCACCAGCTCGGCTTCATGGTGGATGCTGCCCAAGCCGCGCGGCAGCGGGATCGGCTCGCCGGCCTCGACCAGCGCCGAAGCGGGCTTCATAAAGATCACGCACTCGCCATCATGGCGGTGGCCGAGCGCGGCCAATTCGGCGACATGCTCGGCGTAGTTCTTGCCGATGCAGAAAATGCGATTGACGGACATGGCGGCTCCCCCAAGGTGCCGGCATTATCGCCGACCGCGCGCTAGGGTGTTTCCGCGAAGCCGCGCACAAACTCGCTGATCACATCGGCGTACTCCTGCAGCGGCAGCGATGTCGGGTCCTGGTCGAGCAGCGGCAACAGCAACGATTCACGGGCGGCATTGAATACCGTTGGCACCGGCGTGTCGGCCAAGGCACCCGCCTGCAGTACCGGGGGCTTCCGCCAATGCGTCAGTTGCTCGTAGTGGTAGGCGATTCCCAGAGCGGTGGGCTCGTCCCATTTGCGCGCGAGCACCTCGATGCCTTTAGGGACACCGTCCTCAGTGAAGCCCACCGGGACTACGACTGAAGGATTCTGGGTGCTGGAGCCGAAATCGCAGGTGCGGGGGCTGGACCCGGGCCGCAGCAGCAGCGCATCGAGCCGCACCTTGCTGCCGTCGGGTAATGGCCAGGCATCCATCAGGGACTCGACATAGGCACGGGTATCAACATGCTGCTGGACCAGCGCTGCGTCAGGCGGCAGGGTCGGATCGTCCGGCGCGGCCGTGGCGACCGCCGCCAGCGCGATCGGGCTCACCAGACCGGTTTCCAGAATGCCGTCGGTGGGCAGCCGGCAGGTATTGATGCCGGGATTCAGCGCCGTCAGGCAACGGCGTGGCGCGGCGAAGCCGTTCTCGCGTTCGAATTGGACAAAGTAATCATTCCACTCAAAGTGCATGGCCGAGGCGGAGACCGATACGAAGTCCGGGAATGTCACGTCATAGACGGTCGCCCCCATCGCCGTCATTTTGGCGATGGCTGCCTCGATCAAGGCCAGATGTTCACCGTCGCCGGCGGCATCGCGGGCGCCGAAGCTGCGCACGAACCCCAGCTTGCGACCCGCCAGACCATTGCCCTGCGGGTCGAGGAATCGCGTGTAATCGGGCGGGCGAGTGGTGAACACCGGATGCTGGTACGCCAGTGTTTTGGGATCGCGTGGGTCTTCGCCCGCCATCGCGTTGAGCACCAGCACGGCATCGCGCAGGGTGCGGCCCATCGGCCCGAGGGCATCGCGCGAATGGGTCAGCGGAAACACCCCATGCTGTGATACCAGGCCGACCGAGGGCCGAATGCCGGCCAGCCCGTTCACCGATGCCGGATAGCGAATCGACATGCAGGTATCGCTGCCGGTGCCGACCGCGGCGAAGTTGGCGGCAATGGCGGCCCCGGTGCCGGAGCTGGATCCGCCAGGGGTCTGCGCCGTGTCATAGGGATTGCGGGTGAGCGGACCGCGGCCACTGGTGCCCATCACGGTGAACGCGAACTCGTCCTGATTGGCCTTTCCCAGGATCAGGGCGCCCGCCTCACGAAGGCCGGCGACCGAGTGCGCGTCGACTGCCGACTGATGGCCCAGCATCGAGTAGGAGCCGGAAGTGGAGGGATGATCGAAGGTGTCGTAGTTGTCCTTCAGCAGGATCGGCACGCAGTGCAAGGGCCGGTCGCCGATGCCGCGATCGGCTGCGTACAGCGCATCAAGCGCTGCCGCCTGATCGCGGGCGGCAGGATTGATGCGCAGCACCGACAGGATGGGCAGTCCGCCCGCCTGTGGTGCGCTGTCGTAGCGCGCGATGCGGTCGACATAGAGGTCATACAAGGCCGTGCAACTGAGCGGGTTGCCGTCGGCCAGGACCTGTTGTCCCGCGAAGCCGGCGTGGAGGTCGGCGATGGTGGCCTCCTCCAGTACAAAGGCTTTCACGGGCTGGGACAGGGACAGCGTATCGCTGCCGCCGCAGCCGGCGCTGAGCAGGCCCATGAGAAGGACGGCAAGGGATGGACGCGACATGAGCAGGCACTCCTGACAGGGGTGTCAGGAATGCAGGGTTCGTGCCAGTCACATCCTCTTGGCGCCAACGAAAACGGCCACCCGAAGGTGGCCGTAGGTACGCAGCAGGCTTCGATCAGATCCGCGCTTCAATCCCGAATGCGGCAAAGCCCTTCTTGTTGAAGTTGTCACGGAACATGTCGCGCAGTTTGGTGGCCGAGGCGTCGTAGGCAGCGGGGTCGGACCAGGTGTTGCGCGGGTTGAGGATATCCGAGGGGACGCCAGGGCAGGCCTTCGGCATCTTCAGGTTGAGGATGGGCTGCACTTCCGTTTCCACGCCATCCAGCTCGCCGTTGAGGGCGGCGTTGAGCAGGGCGCGGGTGATCTTCAGGCTCATGCGCTTGCCGACGCCGTAGGGGCCGCCGCTCCAGCCGGTGTTGAGCAGGATGCAGCGCGCCTGGTTCTGCTGCATCTTCTTGGCCAGCAGCTCGGCATAGACGTTGGGCTTGTGCGCCATGAACGGGCCGCCGAAGCAGGCCGAGAACGTCGGCTGCGGTTCGGTGACGCCGACCTCGGTACCGGCCACACGCGCGGTGAAACCGGAGACGAAGTGATACATCACGTCCTTCGGCTCCAGAATCGAGATCGGCGGCAGCACGCCAAAGGCATCGGCAGTCAGCAGCACGATGGTCTGCGGGTGCGGGCCACGACCATTGGGCATGGTGTTGGGCACCACCTCCAGCGGGTAGGACAAGCGCGTGTTTTCAGCGATGCTGCGATCCGTCAGGTCCAGCTCGTCCGGGTGGCACTCGGCCATGGTCTTGCCCGGCAGCGGCGGTACATTCTCGATAATGGTGCCAGGCTGGCTCATGGCGGCGGCAATCACCGGCTCGGCCTGCTTGTCGAGGTCGATCAGCTTGGCGTAGCAGCCGCCTTCCAGGTTGCACAGACCGTTGTCGGACCAGATGGTCTCGTCATCGCCGATCAGGCGGCGGCTGGCATCGGCCGACAGCGTGGTCTTACCGGTGCCGGACAGGCCGAACAGGATGGCGCCATCGCCCTTCTCGCCCACATTGGCGGAGCAGTGCATCGACAGACGACCTTCCAGCGGCAGCAGGTAATTGCCGACGGTGAAGATGGTCTTCTTGTTGACGCCGCAGTAGTCAGCACGGCCGGCCACCAGGCAGATCTTGTTGCGGGTGTCGATGATCACCGCAGCTTCGGCGCGGCAACCGTCGCGCTCCGGCACGCACTCAAAGCTGGGCACATTGATCATGGTCCAGCGACGTGCATCGACATCCTTTACGCCTTCGAGGTTCTTCGGGAACATGTTGTCGACGAACATGGCGTGCGTGGCGTATTCGCCGACAAAGCGGTAGGGCACCGCGAAGTCGGGGTCGGAGCCCATGAACACATCCTTGACGTACAGGGTGGCCTGTTTGTCGTTGAGGTGCGCCATCACGCGCTTCAGCAGGCCCTGGTACTGCTCGGGGTCGTAGCCGTTGAGGTCGGCCTTGAACCACAGCTGGTCGGCCACCTCCGGCCATTTCACTGCATAGGTGTCCTTGGTGCGGCGCCCGGTGCAGTCCGGATCGGTGTAATAGACCAGCGGCCCATCGACGCCGAGCTTGGTGGCAAAAGCCTTCTGCTCGTTTGAGGGGCCATCGCGGCGAACGCGACCCTTGTCATTGGCAATCGCCTCGTGAAACAGCTCTGGCTTGCTCAGGTTGTACTTGTAGGTAACCGTGTTGAGCCCTAGCAGTTTTTCGAGATCGGCCTGAAAGGTCATGGGGGGTCCTTGGTGACAGAGCGGGCGAGTGAACCGCGCGCCCGCAGGGCGCGCCGTTCGCCAAAAAAGGTCGCAAATGGTACGGATGGCGGCCTTGCGTCGCAAGCAAGACCAGCAAAATCAGATAGATATCGCGAGCAATCGCGACGTTTTTGAGGGTGATTGCGCCAACTGGCGCGACCCCAAGCCTATTCCGGTAGCTTGAAACCAGCGACCGAGGCACGCAGCTTCTCGGACAGCGCGTTGAGCTCGCCGATGGCGTGGGCGGTCTGCCCGGCCGAGCCGGAGGTCTGCACGGCAATGTCGCGGATGTTCTGCATCTGCCCGGCGATGGTGGTGGCCGCGGCTGACTGATTGCGGGCCGCACCCGAGATTTCCTGGATCAGCCGCGCGATCTGCTGCGAGCTGGTTTCCACCTGCGTCAGCGCGCCGCCGGCCTCTTCAGCACTGCGGGCCCCACTGACCACGTTGTGCGTGGACCGCTCCATCGAGATGATCGCCTCGTTGGTGTCGGCCTGAATCGTCTTCACCAGATTTTCGATCTGACGGGTCGCGGTGGAAGCGCGTTCCGCCAGGCGTTGCACTTCCTCGGCCACCACGGCGAAGCCGCGGCCCTGTTCGCCCGCCATGGCCGCCTGGATCGAGGCATTGAGGGCGAGGGTGCTGGTCTGTTCGGCGATGTCATTGATCAGCTCGATGATGTTGCCGATCTCCTGGGAGGATTCGCCGAGTCGCTTGATGCGCTTGGCGGTGTCCTGGATCTGCTCACGCAGCGTGTTCATGCCCTGGATGGTGCGATCCACCGTCTGCGCCCCGTTGTGCGCGACCGCCACCGACTCCTGTGCCTGTCGTGCCAGCTGTTCGGCACGTCCAGCCACCTGCTGCATCTGCTGCGAGGTGGCGCTGATCTGGGTGGTGACCGCCGTCACGTCCTTGGCCTGGCGCTCGGAGGCGAGGTTCATGCGGGCCGCAATGTCCTGCGTCTGGGCCGCGCTCTGCGCCAGCTGCTCGGAGGTGTTGTTGATGGTGCCGACCAGCGCGCGCATGTTCTGCACGGTGTAGTTGATGGAGTCGGCGATGGCGCCGGTGAAGTCTTCGGTGACGGTGACGTCCACCGTGAGGTCGCCGTCGGCCAGGTTGGTGATTTCGTCAAGCAGCCCAAGGATCGCCTGCTGCTGCCGCGCGTCCCGCTGCTCGCTTTCCGCCGAGCCACTCTGGCTGGTGCGGGCGAAGACCAGGAAGAAGGCGGCGATGGCGCCAATCGCCAGCACCAGGGCGATGATGCTGACGACCGGGAGCCCGCGGTCCGGGGCGCCGCCGTCAAGGCGCTTGAGGGTGTCCAGTGCGTCGGTCAATGCCTGTTGCGATGCCGCCAGGTCCGCAGCCTGCTGCTGCAAGGTCTCCACCCGCGGCGCAGCCTCGACCACCATGGCGATCCCTTCGACCACCGATTGGTAGCGCTCCTGCAGCGCCTGGGCTTGCGCTAAGGCGGCGTCGGCGCGAAGTGCCGGTACACCGTCGTTCCCGTTGAGCAGCTGTGCCAGATCATTAACGAAGTACGCGCTTTCCAGACGCAGTGCCTCGGCGCCCTGAATGGCATCGCGTCCCTGTCCCAGCACCTTGGGCAGGGCTGCGGCCACACGCTCCAGGCGCATCGTCAGCAGGCTGGCCAGTTGGATTTGTCGCCCCGGCGCGTTCTGGCTCGCCAGTTGGTCCGAGAGGCTGACGGTGGCGGCTGCCATCTCTGAAAGCTGCGGCATGAGCGCCGCAGACTGCTGGCGGACGGTGTCATAGGCAGCCGCGTGGTCCTGAACCGACTGCACACCCTCGCGGCTGCGCTGCCAGGCTGCGCCGACGGCTTCAGCCGCTTCGGCCGCCGCCGGGTCCAGCCAGCCGCGCCCGACGATCTCACGCTGCACACGTGGATCCAGCGCCGCGCCGGCTTCCGCCACTTCGGCGACTGGCAGTGGCGCTGCGGTGGACACCCGGGCGCGCAGGTCCCCGATCGCGCGAGCGTGGCCATGAAGCTCAGTGAACAGTGTCGACAGGCCGGCGTCGCGCGGGCCGCTCTGGCCACTGAAGTAGAAGCCGCCGATGGCGATGAAGATCAGTCCGATGGCCGCCAACAGCAGCGCGGAATCACGTCGCAGCAGTGCATTCCGCACCAAAGTAAGGTCAGCCATGGTCTCCCCCGAAACGTGGCATTGAAGCGCTGTGTTCAGCCACCCAGAACAGTGTTGATACGATCCAGCAGATCCGCTTCGCGGACCGGTTTGACCAGGTACTCACGCGCGCCCTGGCGCAGCGCCCATACGCGATCAGTTTCCTGATTCTTGGCGCTCACCACCACGATGGGAATGGTGGCGGTGGTCGGATCCTTGGACAGCGTGCGGGTAGCCTGGAAGCCGTTGACGCCAGGCATCACCACATCCATCACCACGCAGTCCGGTTTTTCCGCGCGGATGCGGTCAATGGCATCCTGTCCGCTGGTGGCCTCCAGCACCGTGTGCCCCGCCTTGGTGAGCATATTCCGGAGGTTCGCCACGTCCGTGGGCGAGTCGTCCACAACCATGATGCGCGCCATGCTGCATTCCCTCTGGGTTGTCCTGATATTGAGTGGCGCCTGGGCGCCTTCAGCGGCCTTATATAACACGCTCGCCGCGTGAATCGACGATGCCGGCGGCTTCAGTGCCGTCGTACGCCGTCATGCCAGCAGGCGGTGACCCGGTGCTGGAACCGGTAGCCGTCGAAGGGCGTGTTGTGGCCGCGACTCTGCAGCTGTGTCGAGTCCAGCGTCCATGGGCTTTCGGGGGCGATCAATGCAAGATCAGCCGGCGCGCCAGCCGCCAGCGCCGGCGCTGGCATGGCCAGCACCGTGGCTGGCCCGGTGGTCAGCCGCGCGACCGCTTCAATCGGTTGCAGCAGGCCCTCGTCGACCAAGCGCAGCACCAGCGGCCACAGGGTTTCCAGACCCGAGATGCCGGGCGCGGTCAGCGGGAACGGGTCGACCTTGGCGTCAGCTTCATGGGGCTGGTGATCCGAGCACACGGCGGAGATCACGCCGCTGCTCACCGCTGCGCGCAGCGCGTCGCGGTCCTCGCCACTTCGTAGCGGCGGTATCACGTGGGCGCGCGCATCGAAGCCGTCGATGGCGGCATCAGTGAGGAACAGGTGGTGCGCGGCCACATCGGCGGATACCGGTAGGCCGCGCTCCAGCGCGGTGGCTACCAGTTCCGCTCCGCGCGCAGTGGAAAGGCGGCCGAAGTGGACCCGGGCGCCGGTGTCTTCCACCAGCGAGATCCAGAACCGCAGGGCAGAGACTTCCGCCGCCACCGGGATGGCCGCCAGTCCGAGGCGGGTCGCCACGGCACCTTCGTGGGCGCAGCCGCTACCGGCCAGGACCGGATCCTGGGCCATCACGTGAATGCTGAGACCCAGCCCCTGCGCATACTCCAGGGCGCGCCGTGCCATCAGGGGGTCGCGCAGTGGCTGCAGGCCGTTGGACAGGGCGACGCAGCCCGCTGCCTTGAGAGCGCTCATCTCCGCCAGCGCGTCGCCGGCGAGATCGCGGGTGAGGGCGCCAAGCGGACAGACCCAGGGGCTGCGGACCGACTTGGAGATCCGCAGCACACGCACCACCATCGCCGGGGTGTCGAGGGTGGGGCGGGTGTCCGGGGGCAGCGCGAACCGCGTCACGCCACCAGCAAAGGCGGCGCGCGTCTCGCTGGCGAAGTCGGCCTTCGACGTCTGCCCCGGCTCGCGAAATCGGGCGCAGAGGTCGATGGCGCCGGGCACCAGCCAGGCGCCGTCGGCATCGAGGCTGTCGTCATAGGCGGCGGCGGGGGTGTCGGCCCCGACAAAATCAATTCGATTCCCGCGGATGCCGAGTTGGCCGCGCAGGTCGCGGCCGCTCTGCGGACAGAGCAATCGGGCGTTGCGGATCAGCAGGCTCATGCGGGGGCCCCCCCCAGAATCGTTTCCATCACCGCCATGCGTGCGGCGATGCCGTTGCGGACCTGGTCGAGGATCACCGAACGCGGGCCGTAGGCGATGTCGCCGTCGATTTCGACGCCGCGATTGATCGGTCCGGGGTGCATCACGATGCCCTCGGGGTGCAGCAGGGCCAGGCGCCGCGCATTGAGTCCGTAGTCACGGTGAAATTCGCTGAGGCTGGGCAGGAAGGCGCCCAGCATGCGTTCTTTCTGCAGCCGCAGCAGGATCACCACGTCGGCGCCAGCAAGCGCATGGTCGACCTGATGAAATACCTTCACACCCATCTGCTCGATGCCGGCCGGCATCAGCGTGGGCGGTGCGGCGACGCGGATCTCGGCTGCCCCCAGGGTGCGCAACCCATGGATGTCGGAGCGCGCCACGCGGGAATGCAGGATGTCACCGACGATACAGACGGTGAGGCCTTCGATCCGCCCCTTGTGGCGACGGATGGTCAGCAGGTCCAGCAGTCCTTGGGTGGGGTGGGCGTGACGACCATCGCCGGCGTTGAGCACGGCGACGCCCGGCGCGGCATGCTGGGCAAAGAAGTGCGCGGCGCCCGAGGCATCGTGACGGACCACGAACATGTCCGCCTGCATCGCCTCCAGGGTTTTCAGGGTGTCGAGCAGGGTCTCGCCCTTGGAGGCGGACGATGCGGCCACCTGCAGGTTCAGGACATCGGCCGAGAGGCGTTTGGCAGCCAATTCGAAGGTGGTGCGCGTGCGCGTCGAGGGCTCGAAGAACAGATTGATGACCGTCCGCCCGAGCAGACTGGCGTGCTTCTTGTCGGTCCCCGCCTCTGCAAGAAAGCTGTCGGCACGGTCGAGCAAGGCGGTCAACAGGGACGCGGGCAGCCCCTCCAGGGTCAGCAGATGGCGCAGGCGGCCTTGCGCGTCGAGCTGTAGCGATGCGGTCATGGGCCGGGATTATGACCGGTTGCGCGCGCTTCAGGGCGGCAACAGGCGTCGCCCACCATGCAAGCCCCCTTCGCTAAACCACTGCTCCAGAATCACGCGAGCGGCTTCGGCATCGCGATCGGTCTTGCGCACCCGTCGCCCAAGCTGCCCCTGCGCGCGCGCGTCGCGCAGGCGGGCGTCGGCGGCACGCGAGCTGAAACGCTCGTCACAGGTGAATACCGGACAGCCAAACCGGCCGTGCAGGCGACCGGCAAAGACCCGAGCAAGCTCGGTGGCCGGCTGCGACCGGCCGTCATCGTCAAGCGGCCAGCCGACCACCGCGGCGATGGGCGCCCAGTCGTCCCAGCAGCGCTGGATCGCCCCCCAATCGGCGGGGTCGAGCGTGGGCAGCGCCCGTGCCCGGCCGGTGAGGGCCTCGCCCACCGCGATCCCCAGCCGCTTCTCGCCGACATCAAAGGCCATCACGGCCATCGTGGCGCGCCTGCTCAGCCGTGTCCGGCGGTGGCCATCAGCTGGGACACATCGACACCCAGCAGACGGGTAGCGGCCTGCCAGCGGTCACGCGCCGGCATCTTGAAGATGATCTCGCGGTTGACAGGTGTGTTGAGCCAGGCGTTATGCATCACCTCGTCTTCGAGCTGTCCCTCGGACCATCCGGCGTAGCCCAGAACCACCACGTAGTCACTGGGGCCTTCGCCTTCGCCAATGGCCCGCAGGATGTCGCGGGAGGTGGTGATGAACAGCTCGGGTTCCAGCTGCAGCGTGGACTCCCAGTCGCCGGGACCGCCGTGGATCACAAAGCCGCGCTCCGGTTGGACCGGGCCGCCCCAGTAGACCAGCACCTCGGCATCCAGCGCGCCGCGCTCCAGATCCATCTGCTGCATCATGTCGCTCAGGGTCAGCTCCATCGGGCGGTTGATGACCAGCCCAATGGCGCCGTGATCGTTGTGCTCGCAGAGCAGCGAGACGGTGTTGGCAAACCGCTCGTCCTCCATGCCGGGCATGGCGACCAGGAACTGGTTCTTGAGGAAGTCGCTCATGGCCCCAGTGTAGCCCCCCGAGGCAATTCGGGCAGCCGTGCCAGCAAGGCCCGGGCAATGGCGCCGGTGACCAGGCCCAGCACCAGGGCTGCGGTGAGCAGCAGTGGCAGCAGATGAATCAAGCCCGGGTGCGGCACGAACCATTGCCAGGCCAGCAGGAACTGTCCACTGACATGGGCGACCGCTGACAGCAGCGACAGCCCCATCACGGTCAGCGGCATGCGTGGCAGCAGCCGGTTCCAGGCGCAGCCCACCGCCAGCGCGCCAAGACTGGCCAGGGCGCCGGCGGCTGAGAGCCAGAACCCCGGTGCCAGAAAGCTGCCGACCAGGAGGCTGGCCACCAGGACGCGCAGCCCGTTGACCCAGATGGCCATGCTCAGCCCGTAACGCATCAGCACCACCAGCGTCACCACATTGGATAGGCCCGGTTTGATGCCGGGGACTGGTGAGGGGATGCCGGACTCCAGCAGATGGATCAGGATGGCGATGGCCGCGAACCCCGCAATCAGCCGGTCCTGCCGCTGGCCGCCTTCAGAAACTGACACTGTCCACTCCGTCGCCGCCCTGCAGGGTCACCGATACCCGATTGGGGACGCAGGCGGCGCCGTCTCCGGTATGGGCCAGCCAGCCGCTGTGGATGCAGATGCGATTGCGGCAGGGGCCATCGATGAAACGGATCCGGCCGTCGCTGACCTTCAAGCGGCTGGCGCCGGTTGCGCCCAGAACCTCCACGACTTGCGGCTGTTGCAGGTCCAGGGTCTGCACCGGTCGGCCGCTGACGCGAATCTCTGCCAGCTGCGCGGCACGCGGGGGCTGCCAGAGGGCCGCGTACACCGCCCCCAGCAGGGCGCACAGCAGCACCAGCAGGAAGCGATCCGCTCCGCTCACGGCAGCCGATGCAGGGTGACGCCATCGGGCATCACCAGGCGATCAGCAAGTGTGGCGGTGGCGCTGACCCGACCGGCATCGTCCACCGCCATCACCTGGTCGAGTCCGAGCGCGGCCGCCAACGCCGGCCACGCTGGCCCAGCCACAAACAGCGCGGTACTGGCGGCATCCCCCAGTACCGGGTCGTCGGTGACCACGGTCACCGATTGCAGGCCCCGTGCCGGCTGCCCCGTGCGGGGATCCAGCAGGTGGTGATAACGGGTGTCCTGATACAGGAAGTACCGCTCATAGTCGCCGCTGGTGATGATGGCCTCGTCTCCCGCAGTGGGTAGCAGGGCCAGCATCTGCTGGGTGTCGTTGGCCGGTCGCGGATGGCGGATGCCAATACGCCAGGGTTGTGCGCCTTTGCTGCCAGCCGCCTGTACGTTGCCGCCGAGGTTGACGATGAGATTGGCGTAGCCAGCGGCGATCAGACGGTCGGTGATCTCACGCGCGGCCAAGCCCTTTGCGATGCCGCCAAAGTCGAGCTGGACGCCGGGCGCCGGGCCCCAGCGCTCGCTGCCGGCGAGCGGCGGCGCGGCCGTCAGTGCGGCCATGGCGTCTTGCAGCGCTGCAGCGGCGGGCGGGCGATCCCGATAGGCGGTCTGATCCTGAAATTGCCAGAGCTGCACCAGCGCGCCAATGCGGACGTCGAATCGCCCATCGGTGCGGGCATGAAGGTCGGCGGACTGGGCCAACAGCGGCTGCAATTCGGCGGGGACGGTCGCCGCGGATCCGGCCGCGAGCTGCTGGTTGAGGCGGGCCAGGGCACCGTCGCCGAGTACGCTCCAGCGCCGCTCGAATTCAGGCAGCCAGGTGGCGATGTCGTCGAGTGCGGCCTGGGCCTGGGCATCTTCCTGGGCCGGGCTCAACCACAGGCTGATGGTGACCAGGGTGCCCAGCCCCAGCAGGTCGCGGGTCAGCACCCGGCCCTCGGCGGGGTTGCGCTGGGCCAGCCACGTGAAGATGGCCACCATCAGAAGGCCGGTCAGTGCCCGCCGTCCGAATTGTTTGAGCTTGGGGTCCATCAGGGCAGGCTGTCCGCCGCCGGCTGCTCCAGCACAGCCATCAGTTGGCCACCGATATCCTGGGCGTAGGCCGCGTCAATCTCGCGGGCACAGGTCGGCGAGGTGACGTTGATTTCGGTCAGGTAGTCGCCGATCACATCAAGCCCGACGAACAGCAGACCGCGCGCCTTCAGTTCCGGACCCACCTGGGCGGCGATCCAGCGATCGCGCGCGCTCAACGGCTGCGGCCGTCCGCTGCCCCCGGCGGCGAGGTTGCCGCGGGTTTCCCCCGCCATCGGGATGCGTGCCAGGCAGTAGGGGATCGGCTCGCCATTGACCATGAGGATGCGCTTGTCGCCTTCGGCGATGGCCGGCAGGTAGCGCTGCGCCATGATCAGATGCCGGCCCGCCGTGAGGCTTTCGATGACGGCGCCCAGGTTCAGGCCGTCCGGACCCACCCGGAAGATGCCACTGCCGCCCATGCCATCCAGCGGCTTGAGAATGATGTCGCCCTGCTCGGCATGGAAGGCCCGCAGTACCGTGGGATCGCGGGCGATCAAGGTCGGCGCGCAGCACTGCGGAAAGCGGGTGATGAAGAACTTCTCGTTGCAGTCGCGCAGCGACGCCGGCCGGTTCACCACCCGGCAGCCCTGTGCTTCGGCCAGCTCCAGGGTGTAGGTGGCGGCGATGTAGTCCAGGTCGAACGGTGGGTCCTTACGCATCAGCAGGGCGTCAAGCTGGCCCAGCGGCAGGATCTCGGGCGCACCCAGGGTGAACCAGTCCTGGCGGTCGTCGCGCACGCTGAGCGGGCGACCCCGGCCCAGGGCGATGCCGTCGCGTACCCACAGGTCGCCCATCTCGTAGTAGCGCAGTTGCCAGCCGCGCGCCTGCGCCGCCAGCAGCAGGTGCAGGGTGGTGTCCTTGTAGGGTTTGATCGCGGCGATGGGATCCATCAGCACGCCGAGGGTGCGGGGCATGGCGAAGTCCGGACGGGCGGAGGCGCGAGTGTAGCGCTGTCCCTCACACGGGGCGGCGCGGTCCAAACAAAAACACCCCGGCGGACCGGGGTGCCGTGCAAGCGCGAGGGGCTTACTTTTCGACGATGGCAGTAACGCCGACCCCGCCGGCGGCGCAGATCGAGATCAGGCCGCGGCCACCACCGGCCTCGTCAATGATCTTGGCCAGGGTGGCGATAATGCGACCGCCGGTAGCGGCAAACGGATGCCCCACCGCCAGCGAACCGCCACGGATGTTCATCTTGCTGCGGTCGATGCTGCCCAGTGGCTCGTCCAGGCCCAGGCGATCCTTGCAGAAGCGCGGGTCTTCCCAGGCCTTGAGGGTGCACAGCACCTGCGCGGCAAAGGCTTCATGGATCTCATAGAAATCGAAGTCCTGCAGCTTGATGCCGGCGCGCGCCAGCATCCGCGGCACCGCATAGGCCGGGGCCATCAGCAGGCCTTCCTTCTTGTTGACGAAGTCGACCGCGGCGGTCTCGGCGTGGGTCAGATAGGCCTGCACCTTGAGGCCATGGGCCTTGGCCCAGTCCTCGGAGGCCAACATCACCGCCGAGGCGCCGTCGGTGAGCGGGGTGGAGTTGCCGGCCGACAGCGTGCCCTTGCCGGACTTTCGATCGAAGGCCAGCCCCAGCGAGGCCAGCTTCTCCAGGGTCAGGCTCTCGCGCAGGTTGTTGTCGCGCTCGAGGCCAGAGAACGGCACGATGAGGTCGCCGTAGAAGCCGGCGGCATAAGCGTTGGCGGCTTTCTGGTGGCTTTCGTAGGCAAGCTGGTCCTGGTCTTCACGGCTGATCTGCCATTCCTGGGCCATCAGTTCGCAGTGCTGCCCCATGCTCATGCGCGTGCGCGGCTCGCCATTGGTGGGAATCGCGGGCGCCAGCATCGACGGGCGGAACTTGGCCAGGGCCGCCAGGCGCTGGCCGGTGGTCTTGGCGCGATTGGCTTCCAGTAGGATCTTGCGCAGTCGGTCGTTGACCGCGATGGGGGCGTCGGAGGTGGTATCGACGCCGCCGGCAATGCCGGAATCGATCTGACCGAGGGCAATCTTGTTGCCGATGTTGATGGCTGCTTCCAACCCGGTGCCGCAGGCCTGCTGGACATCGAACGCAGAGGTTTCCGGCGCCAGGCCGGAGGACAGCACGGATTCGCGGGTGAGGTTGAAGTCGCGCGAATGCTTGAGCACCGCGCCAGCCGCCACCTCGCCAATGCGTTCGCCATGGAGCTGGAACTTGTCGACCACGCCCTTGAGGGCGGCGGTGAGCATGGCCTGGTTGGACTGGGTGGCGTAGGCGGTGTTCGACCGGGCGAAGGGGATGCGGGCGCCGCCGAGAATGGCGACTTTGCGGGCCTGTGCCATGAAACGCTCCTGAAGAAATGTAGGGGCAGACCGAAGTCTGACTAGGTAGTCAGCATACGCCCGGCCTGCGACAAATCGGTTGACCGTGGCGACAGCCGGATGGGGCGCCATTAAAAAATCACCGAGCGCCCCTTGAAACCCGACCGGCCGCCCTCAACAATTAGCAGCCTCTGTATGCGAGTGCTAACAGGGGGCCTGAAAACACCCGGGCACTCGCGCTGGAGCCTAACCCAAGTCCTTGTCCTATCGGGAGAACTGTTATGAGTCTGCGTCCGTTGCACGACCGCGTGATCGTGAAGCGTCTGGAAGAAGAGAAGAAGTCCGCCGGGGGCATCCTGATCCCGGATTCGGCCGCCGAGAAGCCCCTCAAGGCCGAAGTGATCGCCGTGGGCACCGGCAAGCGCACCGATGACGGCAAGACCCACGCGGTCGACGTCAAGGTGGGCGACAAGGTGCTGATCGGCAAGTATTCCGGCACCGAAGTGAAGGTCGACGGCCAGGACCTGGTGGTCCTGCGCGAAGACGACATCATGGCCGTGTTCGCCTGATCGGCGCCGCCATCCATCCCTAATTATTGAAGGAAATCAACATGTCAGCGAAAGAAGTCAAGTTTGGTGATGACGCCCGCGCCCGCATGGTGGCCGGTGTCAACGTGCTGGCCAACGCGGTCAAGGTCACCCTCGGTCCCAAGGGCCGCAACGTGGTGCTCGACAAGGCTTTCGGCGCCCCCACCGTCACCAAGGACGGCGTGTCGGTCGCCAAGGAAATCGAGCTGAAGGACAAGTTCGAGAACATGGGCGCGCAGCTGGTCAAGGAAGTGGCTTCCAAGACCTCCGACGCCGCCGGTGACGGCACCACCACCGCCACCGTGCTCGCCCAGGCCATTCTCAACGAAGGCCAGAAGAGCGTGACCGCCGGGGTTGACCCGATGGATATCAAGCGCGGCATCGACAAGGCCGTGGAAGCCGTCACCGCCGAAATCAAGAAGCTGGCCGTGCCCTGCAAGGACCGCAAGGCCATCGCCCAGGTGGGCACCGTGTCCGCCAACAGCGACGAGGCCATTGGCGAGATCATTGCCCAGGCCATGGACAAGGTCGGCAAGGAAGGCGTGATCACGGTCGAAGACGGCTCCGGTCTTGAGAACGAGCTGGACGTGGTGGAAGGGATGCAGTTTGACCGTGGCTATCTCAGCCCCTACTTCATCAACAATGCGCAGAGCCAGCAGGTTGAGCTGGAGAGCCCGCTGATCCTGATCTCCGAAAAGAAGATCTCCAACATCCGCGAAATGCTGCCGGTGCTGGAAGGTGTGGCCAAGGCTGGCAAGCCGCTGATGATCATCGCCGAAGACGTCGAAGGCGAAGCGCTGGCCACCTTGGTGGTCAACAACCTGCGGGGCATCCTCAAGGTCGCCGCCGTCAAGGCGCCGGGCTTCGGTGATCGCCGCAAGGAAATGCTGAAGGACATCGCCATCCTCACCGGTGGTACGGTCATCAGCGAGGAAGTGGGTCTGTCGCTCGAAAAGGCCACCTTGGATGACCTGGGTACCGCCAAGAAGATCCAGATCAACAAGGAGAACACCACCATCATCGATGGCGCCGGTGACTCCAAGGCCATCGAAACCCGGGTCAACGAGATCCGCAAGCAGATCGAAGACGCCACCAGCGACTACGACCGCGAGAAGCTGCAGGAGCGCGTCGCCAAGCTGGCCGGTGGTGTGGCCGTGATCAAGGTCGGTGCCGCCACCGAAGTGGAAATGAAGGAAAAGAAGGCGCGCGTCGAAGACGCCCTGCACGCCACCCGTGCCGCCGTCGAGGAAGGCATTGTGCCGGGCGGTGGTGTGGCGTTGGTGCGCGCCGCCACCGCGCTGGAAGCCGTCAAGGGTGCCAACGACGACCAGACGGTCGGCGTCAACATCCTGCGCCGCGCCATCCAGGAACCGCTGCGCATGATCGTCCGCAACTGCGGTGAGGAGCCCTCCGTGGTCCTCAACAAGGTGGCGGAAGGCAAGGGCAACTTTGGCTACAACGCGGGCAACAACACCTTTGGTGACATGGTCGACATGGGCATCATCGACCCCGCCAAGGTGACCCGTCTGGCACTGCAGAACGCCGCTTCCGTGGCGGGCCTGCTGCTGACCACCGAAGCCATGGTGGCCGAGCTGCCGAAGAAGGACGAGCCGGCGATGCCGGCCGGCGGCATGGGTGACATGGGCGGCATGGGCGGCTTCTAAGCCGACCGGTTGTCCCGCGGTTCGCCGCAGACCGGGGTCCTTCGGGGCCCCGGTTTTTTTGTGCCGCCCGGTTCGGCTGACACAGGCCATCCAGTAAGCTTGGGGCGGGAGAACATCGCACCATGACCTTTCTGCACCTGATCACCGTGCTGGCGCTGCTGGCGCTGCATGCCCTGGCATTGTCGCTGCTGTTGCGGCGCCTCGCTGGCGGGCCGGTGCTGGCCCTGGGGCTGGGTGTGGTCGGTGGTGTCACCGTGCTGTTTGCCTTCGAGCATTTCATCGGCCTCGGTTCGCTCCGCGGTCTGGGCGCGCTGACCGGTCTGGGTGCCGGCGCCTGGCTCTGGTGGCAGCGTGAGACGCTGCTGCAGCCGCGGACCCTGTGGGTGGCGGCGCCGCTGCTGTTGGCGGTCGGCTGGGGGTTCGTCTGGAAGCTCAATTTTCCGAGTATCTATCCGACCTCGGAGCGGGTGACCGACCTATATTTCATCGTCAACTATCTGGATGGCGACCGTCTGCCGCCTGTGGATCACTGGTTTCCGCCGTATCCCTTTGATTTTTACTACGCGCTACAGCACTACGCCGCCGCACTGATGGCACGGTTGTTCGCCTTGCCGCCGGGACTGGCCTACAACCTGGCGTTCGTCTTGCTGCCAGCCCTGACCCTGGCCCTGAGCTGGGAGACCGCCCGGCGGCTGGGCTTGGGTCGGGCGCCGGCCCTGCTGCTGGTGACGGCGCTGGCGATCGGCGGCACCGGCGCCAGTGTATGGACGCGGATGGTGGTGGAGAACCCGGCGCAGGGTCCCGCCGTCGCCACCGCCAACGACCGTATGTGGGCCAGCGCGCGATTCGTCGGCGGCTTCGACCAGCGCATCAACGTCGACTGGGCCAAACGCCTGTTCGCCGGCGGCCTGCCGCCGCAGCACGAGCGGCAGGATCTGCCCCTGGAGAACTTCGGCTATCAGTACTACGTCGGCGACTACCATCCGCCCCTGGGCGGCTTTCTGCTGTTGGCGCTGGCGCTGGGCCTCATGGCGGGTGTCCAGGCCTCACGGTCGACCCGCCGTCGCGACCACCTGCTGGCGGCCTTGGCTGCGACCGTGCCGCTGAGCCTGGCCGTGAACACCTGGGTGTTTCCGCTGCAGGCCCTGTTGGTGGGCCTGTGGTGGCTGTGGCAGTGCCCGGTTTGGCAGCGCCGGCAAACCCTGTGGCCGGCGCTGCGGGCCTCGATGCTGGGCGGGGTGGCCTGCCTGATGCTGTTGCTGCCGTTTCTTGGCGGCTTTTCCCAGCGCAGTCTGGAGGCCGGCTTCCAGTGGGTGCAGGCCGGTCAGCACACACCCTGGGTGGGTTTCCTGGTCCTGCATGGGCCGGTGCTGGTGTTGTTGGCGCTTGCAGTGGCGGTGCCGAACCGACTGCGGCCCTGGGCCTGGCCACTGGCGCTTGCGCTGGCCCTGGGGCTGGTGCTCACCGAGTTGTTCTACGTTGACGACCTGTCCGGGGGGCAGTACGAGCGCACCAACACCACCATGAAAGGCTGGGGTTGGATCTGGACCGCCGTACTGATGGGCGTGGCGCCCGCCGTGCTGCAGAGCGGTTCGCGTATTGTGCGATGGCTGGCCGCCGGGGCGCTCGCCTCTACGCTGATCTATGCGGCGGACATCCTCGGCTATTGGCGATCAGAAGGGCGGTCCGACTTCGGGCAGTTGCATGCCGAAGCCATTTATCGCCGGGAGCCCGGCGGGCAGGCCATCATTAACTTTCTTCGCGCCGCGCCGGACGGCGTGGTGCTGGAGCGGCTCAAGGACGATGCCTATGACCATGGCGGGGTCTACAGCGCCTTCGCGGGCAAGCCGCTGTGGTTGGGCTGGCCTCTGCATGAAGTGACCTGGCGCGGCCAGTTGCATGAGATCTGGCAACGGCGTGACGCCCAGCGCGCCTTGTTTGAGGCGCGGCTGACGGACGCGCTCCCCTACCTGCAGGCCCAGCGGGTGGACTACATCGTCTGGAGTGTGCGCGAGGCACGTCATCTTTCTGCCCACCATGCGGCACTGTCGGCGCAGCTGGCGCCAGACTTTCACTGGCATGAACTCGCGCGTGATGGCGAGCGCCCCATCGGCGTGTGGTCAAGACGATGATCGGGCGCCGACGGACCGTTCCGCGATTCCTCGGTGTCGGGGCGGCGGCCACGGCGGTGCACTATGGCTTGATGACCGGCCTGGTGGAGATGGCGTCGTGGCCGCCGGTGCTCGCCGCGGTCGCAGGCTTCGTTGCCGGCGCGGTGGTCAACTACCTCCTGAATCGACGCTATACCTTTGCCAGCCACCGTGCGCATCGCGAGGGCGCGCCGCGGTTCGTGCTGATGCTGATCTTCGCCTGCACCCTGAACGCGGCACTGGTCTGGGCACTGATCCACGGGTTCGGCTGGCATTATCTTGTGGCTCAGGCGGTCGCCACTGGGGCCGTGCTGGTGACCAATTACCTGACGCTGCGATACTGGGTTTTTGCCGAGGCGCGACCGCATGACTGAACCGCAGCTCAGCATTCTGGTGCCGGTCTACAACGAGGCGAGCGGGCTGCGCGCCTTCTGGCTGCGACTGCGCGCCGTGCTTGATCAATTGCCGCAGACCGCCGAGGTGTTGTTGGTCGACGATGGCAGTTCGGACGGTAGCGACCGGGTGATGCAGGCGCTGGCGGCGGAGGATTCCCGCATCGGCGTACTGCGGCTATCGCGCAACTTCGGAAAGGAGGTGGCCATGAGTGCCGGCTTCGACCATGTGCGCGGTGACTGGACGGTGTTGATCGATGCCGACCTGCAGGATCCACCGGAGCTGATTCCGACCCTGTTAGCGAAGGCGGCTGAAGGCTACGACATGGTCTATGCCCGGCGCCGCCATCGGCACGGCGAACGCTGGATGAAGCGGACCACTGCCGCCGTGTTCTACCGTTTGATGGGTCGTCTCAGCCGGCGGGTATCGATCCCCCGCGACACCGGCGACTTCCGCGTGCTGAGCGCGCGGGCGGTGGCGGCGGTGCGTCGGTTCCGTGAGCACCATCGGTTTATGAAGGGCTTGTTCGCCTGGATCGGGTTCCCCAGTGCGGAGGTCACCTACGACCGCGATCCACGCGCGGCCGGCGAGAGCCACTTCAGTTTCTGGCGCCTGTGGAATTTCGCACTGGAGGGCATCACCAGCTTTTCCACCGCGCCGCTGCGGCTGGCCAGCTATCTGGGGGTGGTGGTGGCCCTGGTGGCCTTCGCCTTCGGCTTCTGGATTGTCGTCAAGACGGTGATGTTCGGAGAGTCGGTCCGAGGCTACCCGACGATCATGGTGACCCTGCTGTTCTTCAGTGGCGTGCAGCTGTTGTTCATCGGCGTGATCGGAGAGTACCTTGGCCGCATGTTCGAGGAGACCAAGCAGCGGCCGCTGTATCTGGTCGAGGCTTTTCAGCCGCCCCAGGCTCAGGCTTCAGACCAGCCAGCCGACCAGGCGTCGAACACGTCAGCTGCCAGCGCCGGCAGCCGCGGGCCGTAGCGCAGGGTATCGGCTCGCAGCCCGGCAAGGTCGACCTGCGCAGCGGCGAGCTCGCTGGCATGGCCGATCAGCCAGCGCTCGATGGCGGTGGGCTGGACTTCGAGGTGGAACTGCAAGGCGAGCACGGACGGTCCCAGAGCGAAGGCCTGCTGTTCGTACAGCGCGCTAGCGGCCAGATGCACACTGCCGGGTGGCGGCACGTAGGTGTCGCCGTGCCAATGCAGCACGTGGGCGCCCTCCAGCGCGGCCAAGGGGCTGTTGCGCCCGTCGGGGCTCAGCTGCAGCGGTGACCAGCCGATTTCCTTGCGATGACCGGGATGGACGCGGCCGCCAGCGGCATCGGCGATGAGCTGGGCGCCCAGACAGATACCAAGCAGCGGGCGACCCCGCGACAGCCGCCGTTTGATCAGTGCGCGCTCGGTGTCCAGCCAGGGATAGGCCGCGGTCTCGTAGACCCCCACCGGCCCGCCCAGCACCACCATCAGGTCGGCGCCGTCCACATCCACCTCGGCGAAGCCATCTCGCCCCACCTCGTGGACTTCCACTCGGTAGCCCTGGGCGTGCAGCAGCGGTGCCAGCAGGCCCAAATCCTCAAACGCCAGGTGCTGTAGGACGCTGGCCGTCTTCACTGCGCCGCCACCACCAGGGTTGCGCCTTCCACCGCGACCACGACGACCTGGGTGCCTGCGGCCAGATCAGGTCCCCTGATGCGCCACTGACTGTCATCGACCCGTACCCGCGCCCAGCCGTTGACGATCGGTTCGCTCAGGGTCAGGGTGCGACCGACATAGGCGGCGCCGCGGCGATTGAGATGCGGCTGATCGGTCGGCGGCGGCGCCGGCCGCCAGCGCTTATAGAGAAAGAAGCTGGCGATCGACAATACGCTGAAGATCGCCAGCGCCCACTCGCTACCCAGGCCGGGGGCCAGCCAGGTCAGTACTCCGGTGGCCAGGGCCGAGACGCCCATCCACAGAAAAACGGCGCCCGGGAAAAAGGCTTCCAGCGCCAGCAACAGCAGGCCGGCTACCCACCAGTGCCAGTAGAGGATGTCCATGTCAGGCATCCGGCACCGCGGCGCGGGTGTTGCCCTGGCTGACCGACTTGGCGAGCTCGGTAATGCCGCCGATGGCACCAATGACGTTGGCAGCCTCCAGCGGCATGAGGACGAGTTTCTGGTTTGGCGCCTGACCGATGGTGGTGAGCGCATCAACGTACTTGGTGGCGATGAAGTAGTTGATGGCATTGAGGTCGCCCTTGGCGATGGCCTGACTCACCATCAGGGTGGCCTTGGCTTCGGCCTCGGCAGCGCGCTCGCGTGCCTCCGCATCACGGAAAGCCGCTTCCTTGCGGCCCTCGGCTTCGAGGATCTGCTCCTGCTTCTCGGCCTCGGCCGCCAGGATCTGCGACTGGCGCTCACCCTCCGCCTTGAGGATGGCGGCAGCACGGAAGCCCTCGGCGTCGAGAATGTTGGCGCGCTTCTCACGCTCCGCCTTCATCTGCCGTGCCATGGCATTGACCAGATCGGTGGGCGGGCGGATGTCCTTGACCTCGATGCGGGTGACCTTGACGCCCCAGGGTGTGGTGGCATCGTCCACCACCGACAGCAGTCGGGTGTTGATGGCATCGCGGTTGCTCAGCAGCGAGTCCAAGTCCATCGAGCCCATCACCGTGCGCAGGTTGGTCATGGTCAGGTTGAGGATGGCGTACTCGAGGTTGTGGACCTCGTAGGCCGACTTGGCCGCGTCCAGCACCTGGAAAAATACGACGCCATCGACGCCGACCATGGCGTTGTCCATGGTGATCACCTCCTGGCTGGGCACGTCCAGCACCTGCTCCATCATTGGCACCTTGTGACCGATGCGATCAACGTACGGAATGATCCAGTGCAATCCCGGCGTGAAGGTGCCGCGATACTTTCCGAACCGCTCGATGGTGTATTCCATGCTCTGGGGCACGGTAACGACCCCCTTGAACAGCGTGATCAACGCGAACGCGACGAAGGCCAGCGTCAGTATCGTGCCCATGACGGACGTCTCCCTATGCGGAACATGGTCGGATGACCACTGCGGAACGGTAGCCGCGCCGTGTGACAGCGGCAAGCGGAGGCCGTGACAGCGGTTCCGGAAGCTGACAATTTGCTAGCATCCACGCTCCTTTCCCGCGACCTGTTCATGGACCTCAAGACCCTTCTGCTGCCGGTGCACGCGGACATGCAGCGCGTTGACGCATTGATTCGCGAGCGGCTGGCGTCCGAAGTGGCGTTGATCGATCAGATCGGTGCACACATCGTGTCGGCAGGGGGTAAGCGGCTGCGGCCGGCCCTGGTGTTGCTGAGTGCCGGCGCCCTGGGTGCGCGCGGTGACCGGCCGGCACTGCTGGCCGCGACCATCGAATTCATCCATACCGCGACGCTGCTGCATGACGATGTGGTTGACGACTCCGGCCTCCGGCGTGGGCGTCAGACGGCCAATGCCTTATGGGGGAATGAGGCGGCCGTGCTGTCCGGCGACTTTCTCTACTCGCGCGCCTTTCAGATGATGGTGGACGCCGGACAGATGGCGGTGATGCGGGTGATGGCGGATGCCACCAATGCCATCGCCGAAGGTGAGGTGTTGCAACTGATGAATTGCGGCGACCCCGATGTTACGGTGGCCCGCTACCTGCGCGTCATCGAGCTGAAGACCGCTCGCCTGTTCGAGGCGGCCTGCCGTGTTGGCGCCATCAGCGCGGGCGCGGAGGCAGCGGTGATTGATGCCCTCGGGCGTTTCGGGCATCACCTCGGCATGGCGTTCCAGCTGGTCGACGACGTGCTCGACTACGTCGCCGATGCGGCCGTCAGCGGCAAATCCCTGGGAACTGACCTGGCGGAAGGGAAGCCCACCTTGCCGCTGATCCACGCGCGAGATCACAGCGATGACCAGGGTCGCGAGCGGGTTCGGAAGGCCATCGCCAACGGCGGCGGCGCCCAGCTCGACGACATGCTGAAATTGATTGAAAGCACTGAGGCCATCCCGTACACTCGCGCCCTCGCTGACGACTACGGTCGTCAGGCAGCCGATGCGGTACGAGGGCTTCCCGAGTCCGACTACAAGTCCGCAATGCTGGCGCTGGCGCAATTCAACCGGGTGCGCGGCGGCTGATTTGTCGGGGCGTAGCTCAGCTTGGTAGAGCGCTTGCTTCGGGAGCAAGAGGTCGTAGGTTCGAATCCTGTCGCCCCGACCAACCCAATTCAATGTTTGCTGATCAGTAGGCGCATCTCGCCGGGGCTGCTGCGTGGCCCGCACGGCCGCATTTCCGTGGCGTCGGCTGACATGCGACCATAAAAAAGGCCACCCGGTGAGGGGTGGCCAGTATGATCCCGTGCGGGACCTGGAGGAGACGGGTGTACAACATCGGGTTGCGCGCCTGTCGCGACGGCCGTTTGTGCTTGCTTTGGCCGCTGATTGCGAAGGCAATGCAATCTCGATGGGTGCATTGTGCTTACAATGCTGCGGTGCAACAACCGAGTTTTACTGTAGGCTCAGTTAAGAAAAACTAACGCTCATGCGCCTTCCCCCTCTCAACGCCCTGCGCGCCTTTGAAGCGGCCGCGCGACACCTCAGCGTGCAGAAGGCCGCCCAGGAGTTGCACGTCACCCCGGCGGCGGTCAGTCAGCAGGTCAAGCTTCTGGAGGAAAGATTGGGTGCGCCCCTGTTTCGGCGGCTGCCCCGGCGGCTGGAATTGACCGAGGTGGGGGCGGGGCTGTTGCCCAGGCTGAGCCAGGCTTTTGATGCGCTGACTGCGGCAGTCGAACAGGTGGAGCTGCGCAAGTCGGAACGCCGGAACCGGGTCCTGATCGGAGCGCCCCAGGCCTTCGGTTCCAACTGGCTGCTGCCGCGCCTGCAGCAGTTCCAGGATGCCTACCCGGATATCGAGCTCCGGCTGTCGGCGCGGTCGACGCTGTCCGATGAAGTGCGTAGGGCGGCCGAACATCCGCAGGACCTGCTGGAAGGGGGCGATATCGTTGTCCGCTTCGGTGATGGTCACTATCCCGGCCATGATGTGGAGCGCCTGTTCGTGCTGCACTCCACGCCGATGTGCAGTCCCGCTCTGATTGACGGCCAGCATCCCCTGGTGACGCCGGAGGACCTGCGCAACCACACCTTGCTGCATATCCAGAATGATGTACCGGCCATGGATGTCGGCTGGCCCAAGTGGGGGGACTGGCTGAAGGCGGCCAAGGTCGACGGTGTCAATACCCGCCGCGGGCCGGTGTTCAACCAGGTGTCGCTGGCGATCGAGGCCGCGGCCGATCGCATGGGGGTGGTGCTGGGGGTGCCGCTACTGGCCTCCGAGCAGCTCAGCAGCGGGCGGCTCACGGTCCCCTTTGCGCTCAGCCTGACCATGAGCTCGGGGTACTATCTGGTCCACGGGCCGCTTGCCAGCTTGACCGACGAGGTCCGCACCTTCCGCGACTGGCTGCTGCAAGCGGCCGCGCGCGAATGCTGGGCGCGGCCCATTGGCGGGCTGCAGCCGATGCGCTGGATTCCTTGAGGTCGCGGCGCAGGCGACGTAGGTTTCATTGACTTGCGGGGGCGTCATCCCTACAATCCCGCGCTCTTTCGCCGGGGGTCTCCGGCACGGCATGTGGAGTTCACGATGTACGCGGTCATTAAAACCGGCGGCAAACAATATAAGGTCGCCCCCGGCGAGCAGCTGAAGATCGAAACCCTGGACGCCGAAGTCGGCGCCACCGTGGCGTTCGAGGAAGTGCTGCTGATCGCCAACGGTGAAGCCATTCAGGTCGGCGCGCCGGTGGTGGCGGGCGGTAAGGTCAACGCTGAGGTGGTCGCCCACGGTCGTGGTGACAAGATCCGCATCATCAAGCACCGTCGCCGCAAGCACTATCACAAGGAACAGGGCCACCGTCAGAACTTCACGGAAGTGAAGATCACCGACATCGTGGGCGCCTGAGCCCAAGGCATCACAGGAGTAAGCAGAAATGGCACACAAAAAGGCCGCCGGCTCTACCCGCAACGGGCGCGAATCAGAAGCCAAACGACTGGGCGTCAAGAAGTTTGGTGGTGAGTCGGTCATCCCCGGCAACATCATCATCCGTCAGCGCGGCACCCGTTACCACGCGGGCGTCAATGCCGGGCTCGGCAAGGACCACACCATCTTCGCGCTGACCGAAGGCAAGGTGGCATTCAATACCCGTGGGCCCCGCGGTGGCAAGGTCTACGTGGATATCGTGGCGGCCTGATCGGCGCTGCGGTACAAAAAGCCCCGGAGACGGGGTTTTTTTGTGCCTCCCCGGAGTGAGATCTGATGAAGTTCGTCGATGAAGCGAGAATCCGGGTCGAGGCCGGCAACGGCGGCGACGGCTGTGTCGGGTTCCGTCGTGAAAAGTACATCCCCTTCGGCGGCCCCGATGGTGGGGACGGCGGTGACGGCGGCAGCATCTATGCCGTGGCCGATCCCAATCTGAACACGCTGGCGGATTTCCGCTTCACCCGTAAGTTCCGGGCCGCCCGTGGTCAAAATGGCTCCGGCTCCAACTGTCGCGGCGCCAATGCCGACGATCTCGATGTGCCGATGCCGATGGGCACCCGGATCATCGATGAAGGCACGGGCGAGCTGATCGGCGAACTGACCCGCGCCGGCCAGCGCATGAAGATTGCCCAGGGCGGGTTTCACGGCCTGGGTAACACCCGTTTCAAGTCGTCGGTGAATCGCGCTCCGCGACAGTTCACCAAGGGTTCGCCCGGCGATCAGCGCGACCTCAAGCTGGAGCTGTCGCTGATGGCCGATGTCGGGCTGCTGGGCATGCCCAATGCCGGCAAATCCACCCTGCTGTCGCAGGTGTCGGCGGCACGCCCCAAGATCGCCGACTATCCCTTCACCACGCTCTACCCCCAGCCTGGGGTAGTAGCGGTCGGACCCTTGCGTTCTTTCGTGATGGTCGACATCCCTGGCCTCATCGAAGGTGCGGCGGAAGGCGCAGGTCTTGGACATCGTTTTCTCAAGCATCTGTCGCGCACCCGGTTGATGCTGCACCTGGTGGATATCCTGCCTCCGGATGAAAGTGATGTTGTCACCAACATCCGCACCATCAACAAGGAGCTGAAGCGATTCAGCCCCGAGCTTTCGGCGCGCACCCAGTGGTTGGTGTTCAACAAGACCGATTTGATGTCGGAGGCGGAAGCCGATGCACTGATCCGCGCGGCGCTGCGCCGGCTGCGCCTGAAAACCCGCTGGTTCGCCATCTCGGCGGCCACGGGGGCCGGTTGTGACGACCTCTGTGCGGCGGCGCAGGATTGGGTGGACGCGCAGCGTGCCGCCCTGGAAGCTGCCCAACAGGCCGACGCCGACGCGTCCTGATCTTTTTTGGAGCTGACCGTTCCATGTCCGAAGCCCGTGCCCGTCTGAGCCGCCACCGCCGCTGGGTCATCAAGATCGGCAGCTCCCTGGTCACGGCGCAGGGGCGGGGCCTCGATCACGCCGCAATTGCCGACTGGAGTGCGCAGATTGCGGCCCTGCGTGCACGCGGCATCCAGGTGGTGCTGGTGTCGTCAGGCGCGGTTGCGGAAGGGATGGCGCGACTGTCATTGTCCCGACGCCCGGAGCTCTTGCATCAGCTGCAGGCGACCGCAGCCGTTGGCCAGATGGGCCTGGTGCGAGCCTGGGAGCACGCCTTTCAGGGGCACCAGCTGCGGGCCGCACAAATCCTGCTCACGCATGAGGATGTCGCCGACCGCCAACGCTATCTCAATGCCCGGGGCACGTTTCTGCAGCTGCTGGACTACGGCGTGGTGCCGGTGGTCAACGAGAACGATACGGTGGCGATCGACGAGATCCGCTTGGGCGACAACGACACCCTCGGGGCGCTCACCGTCAACCTGATCGAAGCTGACCTGCTGGTGATCCTCACCGACCAGGACGGTCTGTTCGAGGCCGACCCACGCAGCCACCCCGACGCCCGCCTGATCCACGAAGCTGATCTCAGCGATACCCGGCTCGCGGCCATGGCCGGTGGCAGCAAAGGGGTGCTGGGGCGGGGCGGCATGAAAACCAAGCTGAGTGCCGCACAGATCGCCGCGCGATCCGGCGCGGCGACCGTGATCGCACATGGCCGCGCGCCGAACGCCCTTTTGCAGGTGGCGGATGGCGTCGAAATCGGCACCTTGCTCAAACCTGGGCAGACCCCGATGGCGGCGCGCAAGCGCTGGATCGCCGGGCAACTGCAGGTGCGGGGTGTGGTGTATCTGGATGCCGGTGCTGCCAGCGTGCTGTCGGCCCAGGGCCGCAGCCTGTTACCGGTGGGCGTGACCTCCGTGGATGGCGACTTCGACCGCGGCGACCTAGTGAGCTGCCGCGCCGCCGACGGCACCGAGATCGCCCGCGGACTTGTCAACTATGACGCCGACGAGGCGCGGCGCATCGTTGGGGCGCGGCGCGAAGAGATCATGGCCCGTCTCGGCTACCCCGGTGAGCCGGAATTGATTCACCGCGACAATCTGGTCCTGGTCGGCGCTTGAAGCCGGGCCTGCCGCTGGCAGGCGGACACAAAAAAGCCGACCCGCAGGTCGGCTCTTGAAGGGCCCGAGAGATCAGGCCAGGGCGCGGATGCGCGCGCCAAGTCGGCTCTTGTGACGGGCCGCCTTGTTCTTGTGGATCTGCCCACGGTTGGCGTAACGGTCCAGCACAGGCACCATTTCGGTGTAGGCGGCGGTGGCGGCGGTTTTGTCGCCGGCGTCACAGGCCTTGACGACCTTCTTGATGGTGGTGCGGATCATCGACCGCTGCGCCGCGTTGCGCTCGCGATTCTTGATGCTCTGACGGGCGCGCTTTTTGGCGCTGGCAATGTTGGCCAAGGGGAAAACTCCTGACAGCATTCGGGACGATGGAAGGGCGCGAATTGTCCTGGTGCGACGGCCGCTTGTCAACCGCTGCGCCAGGGCGTCAGCAACCTGATCCCGCTACACTTCGCCGCTTATGTCCGGTTCCCTGCTCAAGTCCTCCGGTGTGGTCGGCGGCATGACGCTGCTGTCGCGCGTGCTCGGCTTCGGGCGGGATGTGCTGTTCGCTGCCGCCTTCGGCGCCGGCGCCGGCATGGACGCCTTCCTGGTGGCCCTGAAAATTCCCAACTTCGGACGCCGGATGTTCGCCGAAGGGGCTTTTTCGCAGGCCTTCGTGCCGGTGTTCACGGAAACCCGCGCCCGCGGCGCGCATGAGGATGCCCGCCACCTGCTGGCGCATGTTGCCGGCACCCTTGGCGGGATACTCGGGTTGATCACCCTGGTGGGCTGTCTGGCGAGCCCGCTGCTGATGGCCGTGTTCGCCCCCGGTTTTGCCGACGACCCAGCACAGTTTGCCTTGGGTGCGGACATGTTGCGCTGGACGTTCCCCTATCTGCTGTTCATCTCGCTGACGGCCATGGCTGGCGGCGTGCTGAACAGTTACGGCCGGTTCGCGGTGCCGGCCATCACACCGGTGATTCTCAACCTGTGTCTGATTGCAGCGGCCTTTATCGACGCCACCTCTGTGCGTGTGCTGGCCTATGCGGTGTTCGCGGCGGGCGTACTGCAGCTGGCCTTCCAGTTGCCCAGTCTCAGGGCCCTGAATCTGCTGCCAAGACCACGCTGGGGCTGGCGTGAGCCGCGTGTCCGGCGCATCGTCACGCTCATGGTGCCGATCATGATCGGCTCCTCGGTGGCGCAAATCAGTCTGTTGCTGGATACCATCATCGCCAGCTTTCTGGTCAGCGGCAGTGTCAGTTGGCTGTATTACGCCGACCGTCTGATGGAGTTCCCGCTGGGCATTTTCAGCATTGCCATCGGAACCGTGATCCTGCCCACCCTGGCGGCGCAACATGCCGAATCCGCCGACGGCGCCTTTTCGGCGACGCTGGACTGGGGTCTGCGGGTGCTGCTGATCGTTGGCGTACCGGCCGCCCTGGGCTTGTTCCTTCTGGCGGCGCCGCTGGTCATCACACTGTTCCAATATGCCGCTTTCAGTGCCGACGACGCGCGGATGACAGCCTGGGCCTTGATGGCCTACGCCTTCGGTTTCATGGGCTTCTCGCTGGTGAAGGTGCTGGTGCCCGGCTTCTATGCGCGGCAGGAAACGCGGGTGCCGGTGCGGATCGCCATCATCTCCCTGCTGTGCGGCATGACGCTGTCGGTGACCGGCGTGCTGCTGGCGGTGCAGCAGGGCTGGGCGGCGCCACATGCGCTGCTGGCGCTGGCCACCTCGACCTCCGCCTGGATCAACGCCGGACTGTTGTGGCGGCGGCTGCGGCAGGATGCGATCTATCGCGCCGCGCCTGGCTGGCGCCTTTTCGCCTTGCGGCTGCTGCTCGCCAATGCGGCGATGGCTGCGGTGGTCCTGATGCTTCACGGCTCGGTGAACGACTGGCTGGCCTGGGGGCTGGCGACGCGGGCGCGTGAACTGCTGCAGATTGTGGCGGCCGCCGCTGCAACCTATGCCGCGGTGCTGTGGCTGGCGGGGCTGCGGCCTCATCATCTGCGTCGGAGCCTGGCATGAAGCTGATCCGCGGTCAGCACAACGCGCGCCCGGCGCATCGCCCCTCGGTGGTGACGATCGGCAATTTCGATGGGGTTCATCTGGGCCATCAGGCGCTGATCGAACGCGCCCGGCATCACGCCGAGCGACTGGGTTTGCCGTTGACCGTGCTGACCTTCGAGCCGACACCACGCGAGTTTTTCGCGCCTGAGCTGGCGCCGCCGAGGGTCAACACCTTGCGCAGCAAGCTGGCGGATCTGGCCGATCACGGGGTCGACCAGGTGCTGGTGCAGCGATTCGACGCCCGCTTCGCCGCCTACTCGGCAACGGCCTTCGTTGACGAGCTGCTGTGCCGCGACCTCGGGGCCCGCGCCGTGGTGGTGGGAGACGACTTCCGCTTCGGGCAGTCGCGCCAGGGTGACTATGCGGCGCTGCAGGCTGCCGGCATCGCACGTGGTTTTGCCGTCGATACCATCGATACCGTACAGGCAGGCGCAATACGCTGTAGCTCGACGGCACTGCGGGACGCGCTGGGCGCGGCTGACCTGCCCACCGTTGCGCAGCTGCTGGGCCGTGCCTACACCGTGGTCGGTCGCGTGCGGGTTGGGTTGCGCCTGGGTCGCACCCTCGACATGCCAACGGCCAACCTGCCACTGCAGCGACCGTTGGCACTGCGCAAGGGCGTCTACGCGGTGACCCTCTGCCGAGACGGGGTCTGCCTTCCCGGCGTTGCCAATCTGGGCGTGCGACCTACGCTGGGGGGTACACCTGCGCTGCTGGAAGTGCATTGCCTCCGTCCGCCGGGCGATCTCTACGGACAGTGCGTCGCTGTGCGGTTCCATCAATTCCTGCGGCCGGAGCAGCGTTTTCCGTCACTCGATGCCCTCAAGCGACAGATGCATCTGGACCGCGATGCGGCGGCCACATGGCTGCACGATGCCGGCCTCCACGCCCCGCCATGATGCTGTGTCCCGCCCGCCTGCGGGCGGGCTTCCTTACACTGTGTGGGCCGTGGGCAACTGCGACACGGCCCGCCCCCCAAGACCCTGACGAGCTGACGTTGTGAGTACCGACTACAAGGCCACCCTCAACCTGCCGGAAACGGCCTTTCCCATGCAGGCGCAGCTGGCCAAGCGTGAGCCCGAGATGTTGGCCCGCTGGCAAGCCGAAAACACCTATGCCGCGGTGCAGGCAGCCGGCGAGGGCGCCGCGCCGTTCTGGCTGGTGGATGGCCCACCGTATGCCAATGGCGACATCCATATCGGCCATGCCGTCAACAAGGTGCTGAAGGACATCGTGGTGAAGGCGGCCCGCCTAGACGGCTTTCAGGCGGCCTTTGTCCCCGGCTGGGATTGCCACGGCTTGCCGATTGAACTGCAGGTGGAAAAGAAATTCGGAAAGGTGGGCGACAAGCTCAGTGCTGCCGAATTCCGCGCTCGCTGCCGCGAGTACGCGGCAGAACAAGTGCAGCGCCAGCGGGTCGATTTCGAACGTCTCGGCGTGCTGGCCGACTGGGACCACCCGTATCTGACCATGCAACCGGGTTTCGAGGCCGAGCAGCTGCGGGTGTTGGCGCGGATCGCCGAGAACGGTCACGTGGTCCGCGGCTTCAAGCCGGTGCATTGGTGTCTCGACTGTGGCTCGTCGCTGGCCGAAGCCGAGGTGGAATACCAGGACAAGACATCAGAGGCGATCGACGTCGCCTTCGCCGCGGTCGATGAAGCCGACATCGCCCGCCGGTTTGGCCTGGAAGCCGCTCCTGGCGCCGCCTTCGTCATCTGGACCACCACGCCATGGACGCTGCCAGCCAACCAGGCCATCTGTGTCAATGCGGCACTCGATTACGCTCTGGTGCGTCTTGCAGGGCGCTGTCTGGTGTTGGCGGCCGAGCTGGTTGCGGCGCTGGCGGCTCGTGTCGGTGGCGACGCCGAGATCCTCGCCTGTGTCCGCGGTGAAGCGCTGGTTGATGCGCGCGCACACCATCCGTTCGCCCACCGCGACGTGCCGGTGCTTGCCGGTGACCATGTGACACTGGACGCGGGGACCGGACTGGTCCATACCGCGCCGGCCCATGGCGCCGATGACTATGCGGTGGGCCGCGCCGCCGGGCTGACGGTGTACAACCCGGTGGCCTCCAACGGCGTCTTCATCGAAGGGACGCCGGTGGTGGCCGGGCTGCATGTGCGCAAGGCCGACGCGGTGGTGATTGAGGCACTGTCCGCTGCCGGCGCCCTGGTGCATCACGGCAAGCTGCATCACAGCTATCCCCATTGCTGGCGCCACAAGTCGCCGCTGATCCAGCGTGCGACCCCGCAATGGTTCATTGCCATGGATCAGGCCGGGCTGCGATCGGGTGCCGGACAGGCGATCGGCGACACGCGCTGGATCCCTGGCTGGGGCGAAGCGCGGATCGCCCGGATGATCGAAGGCCGCCCGGACTGGTGTATCTCGCGGCAGCGCTTCTGGGGCGTGCCGATGGCGGTCTTCGTGCATCGTGAACACCAGCAGCTGCACCCCGATACCCCGGCGCTGCTGCGGCGGGTCGCCGATGCGGTGGCGCAGGAGGGTCTGGAAGCCTGGTTCGGCACCACCGCCGCCGATTGGGGCGTGAGCGACGACTATGAGAAGTGCACCGACACGCTGGACGTCTGGTTCGATTCCGGCGTAGTGCATCAGGCCAGCTTCATCGCCAACGGTCGCACCCCACCGGACCAGGCTGATATTTATCTGGAAGGGTCCGATCAACACCGCGGCTGGTTCCAGTCCTCGTTGTTGACCTCGGTCGCCATGCAGGGGCGCGCCCCGTATCGCAGTGTGCTCACCCACGGCTTCACGGTGGACGAGCAGGGCCGCAAGATGTCGAAGAGTCTGGGCAATGTGGTGGCGCCGCAGAAGGTGACCAGCACGCTCGGTGCCGATGTCCTGCGCCTGTGGGTGGCCAGCAGCGACTATGCCGGCGAGATCGCCATCTCAGACAATCTGTTGAAGCGCATCGCCGATGCCTATCGGCGTATCCGCAACACCGCACGCTATCTGCTGGGCGCCCTCGATGGCTTCGACCCGGCCACCCAGGGGGTGGCGCCGGCCGAGCTGGTGGCGATCGACGCCTGGGCGATTGCCGAGGCCAGCCGGGTGCAGGCTGAGTTGCAGGCGGCCTATCGCGACCGTGAGTTCCATCGGGTTTATCACGCGCTGCACAACTATTGCGTCAATGACCTGGGCGGCCTCTATCTGGACCTGCTCAAGGACCGGCTCTACACCACACCCCGCGCCAGTCTGGCGCGACGGTCGGCGCAGACCGCGCTGCTGCACATCGCCGAGGGGCTGGTGCGCTGGATTGCGCCGATCCTGTCGTTCACAGCCGACGAGATCTGGCGACTGTTGCCCGGTGACCGCAACGCCTCGGTGTTTGCCCAGCCCTGGCACCGGTTTCCATCGGTGGCGGCGGACCGGCTTGACTGGGTCCGGCTACAACAGGCGCGGGATGCCGTGAAGAAGGTGCTGGAGGACCTGCGCGGTAGCGGCCAGATCGGTAGCCCGCTGTCGGCGTGTGTGCAGCTGGCGGCCAGCCCGGCGCTGGCCGAGGCGCTTCGCGCGCCGGGTGAGGAGCTTCGCTTCTGGTTCATGACCTCGGCGGCCGAGGTGGTCGACACGGCCGACGGTGTCGCATTTACCCTGGAGGGCGGCGATCAGCTGGTGGTCCATGCGCTGCCCAGCCCCGACCCCAAGTGCGAGCGCTGTTGGCACTACCGGGCGGATGTTGGCCAGCATGCCGCCCATCCCACGCTGTGCGGCCGCTGTGTCGACAACATCGATGGCGGTGGCGAGCAGCGTCAGTTCATCTGAGAACCGCCATGTCCTTTCAGTACAAGAATGTTTACTGGTTGTGGCTGTCCGCGGCGGTGATGCTGCTGGACCAAGTGACCAAGCAGCTGGTGGTGCGCAATCTGGAATGGTTCGATTCGATTCCGGTGATGCCGCATTTCAACCTGGTGTATCTCAAAAATACCGGCGCGGCGTTCTCCATGCTGTCGGAGGCGCCGCCCGCGTTTTTCGTCGTGCTGGGGGTGGCGGTCAGTGTCGGGATTCTGATCTGGTTGCGACGCCACCCGCAGGGCGAACGGCTGGTGGCGGTGGGGCTTGCGCTGATTCTCGGCGGCGCCCTCGGCAATGTGATTGATCGGGTCACCCGCGGCTACGTGGTCGACTTCATCGACTTCTACTGGGGCAGCTGGCATTTCGCCGCCTTCAACATCGCCGACACCGCGATTACCATCGGGGCGGGTCTGCTGATTCTGGACTCCATCCTGCAATGGCGGCGCGAGCGTGCCGCACGGAGTACCGACTGATGGATATCGTGCTCGCCAATCCCCGCGGTTTCTGTGCCGGCGTCGACCGCGCCATCGAGATTGTCGAGCGCGCGTTGGACGCGCTGGGGAGCCCGATTTATGTGCGGCACGAAGTGGTCCACAACCGCTTCGTGGTTGATAACCTCAAGGCCAAAGGCGCCATTTTTGTGGAAGAGGTCTCGGAGATTCCGGCCGGTGCTACCTGCATTTTCTCGGCGCACGGGGTGTCCCAGCAGGTGCGTGAGGATGCACAGGCGCGCGGACTGACTGTGTTCGACGCCACCTGTCCGCTGGTCACCAAGGTGCACATCGAGGTGCAGCGCTACGCCCGCGAGGCGCGGGAGGTGATTCTGATCGGTCACCAGGGGCACCCTGAGGTGGAAGGCACCATGGGGCAGTTCGACAGTCGGCATGGCGGCCAGATCTATCTGGTGGAAACCCCGGACGATGTCGCCACGCTGACCCCCCGCAACCCAAGCCATATGGCCTATGTGACGCAAACCACGCTGTCGATGGACGACACTGCACGGGTGATCGATGCGCTGCGCGCGCGGTTCCCAGCCATCCTCGGCCCGCGCAAGGACGACATCTGCTACGCCACCACCAACCGTCAGGATGCGGTCAAGCAGCTCTCCGGTCAGTGTGATGTGCTACTGGTGGTCGGTTCCAAGAACAGCTCCAACTCCAACCGACTGCGTGAGCTGGCGGAGTTGCGCGGGGTGCCTGCCTATCTGATCGATGGGCCCGACGATATCGATCCGGCCTGGGTCAGCGGCCGCCAGCGCGTCGGCGTCACTGCAGGGGCCAGCGCACCGGAGGTGCTGGTACAGCAGGTGGTGGAGCGCTTGCGGGCCTTGGGCGGACGCGCCGTCGAAGAGCTGTCCGGCCGGGCCGAGCACATCGTGTTTTCACTGCCGCCGGCGCTGCGTCGCGCCGTCGGCGAGCGACCGCAGCGCTAACGCCAGCAGTCTACGCCGTCGCTGCCGCTGGCCGACTTGCGACCACTGGCCACCACCGTGAGCGTGCCACATCGGCTGTCGTCGGCCTGCGCGCCGACCGGGACCGCCTGTAGTGTGTAGTCGGTGGCGGTGACGTTGGCCAGCTCAATCCGGTAGATGCTGTCGGGCTGTGCGCTGGTGTCGGGTTCCCCGGTGGCGGTGATCCAGACCGGATCCGAGGGGTAGGCGAGGCGGGTCAGCAGCGTGGCGTATCGCTTGCGGTCGACGTAGTACCCCTCTTGACGCGCCTGCAATTCAACCAGCGCGGTCTTGGCGACGGTGCGGTGGCCGCGCATCACGTAGTTGCGGTAGCTGGGAATGGCGATCGAGGCCAGCACGGCAATCAGCGTGATGACGATGACCAGTTCGATCAGGGTGAAGCCGCGGAGGCGCGGCAGCGCAAGGCTCATGGGGCAGGTGTCGGTTGCGGCACGGGGCGCTCATCTTCGCCGCGCCGCTCGCGCCAGTAAATGGGGAAAAAGCGCGGCATGTCGACATTGAGCACTTCGTTGCCGGTGCGCGCTGTACCGACGTCAGCCATGGCGAGGTCTCCCGGGAGGCCCGGCGCGCGTGCCGGCCGTGCCCGCTGCCCGCCGGCACCGCCGCCATCCGCAATCCCCAGCACACCGCCGGACACCGGCCGGCTGTCGGCAAGGTTCACCGCATACACCTTGCCGCCGCCTTCGCGCGGCGCGCAGGTGGCGGTCGCTGGGTCTGGCGGCACATAGGTGCTGAGAAAGACGGTGCCCCCCAAGGTGAGCGGCTGCGCAAAGCCCTTCTCACCGGCATCCGTGAGTTGCACACGCCAACCGGTGTCGACATCCAGCCCGGCACTGCAGTCGACAGCAGCAGCGTTGGCGCAGGCCGCCGTGAGGTCGGCGAAGTCCAGATGCCCGGGCAGGTTGGCTTCGGCGACGATCAGGTCTTCGGCCGCCACGCTGCCGCTGGCGCGGTTGTCGCGAAGTACGTAAAGGGCGTTGGCGGTGACTCGCTCCAGTGGGTCGGCGCGATTGCCGGTGGCAAACACCACGGCATCGTAGGCCTCGGTGACGGTGCGCACCGGCACAATGTCGACGGCGTGGAAGAAGCGCCGGTCGTTGGCGACGTTGGCGGTGTCATGTCGGCCGACGCTGGCAATCGGACCCAGGGTCCAGTTGGCGCGGTCGTCACCGGTGAAGTCTGCGCGCCACAGCCGCCCACCGGTGTCGCCGACATACAGGCGGTCAATGTAGCCATCGCCATCGAGATCGGCGAGTTCAACATCGGCTGCGATGCTGTCCTGCAGCAGTGGGTGGCGGAAACGTCGCTCTGCCGAGAGATAGGGGGCTGCCACATCCAGTGTGCCGCGGGTGGCTTTCCACAGCAGTTCGCCGGACTCGGCGTCGATCACGAATAGGGCATTCCCCACCGTGTCGTCGGTGCCCATCACGTTGTCGCTGGCGGCTTCGGCGTCCTTGTTGAGGCGGGCATTGGCGGCCGTGCGGCCGCCGTCATAGCCGCCGCCGAAGATCAGCACGATGCGGTCCTGGCCGTCGATCCGCAGCCGCGCGGCTTGGGGTTGGCTGAAGGTGAGCCCCAGTTCGGCGTAGGCGTTGGCGGGCAATCCGGCGATGGCCTGGTTGCTGACCAGTCCGGAAGGTCCGATCCGCCAAAGCAGGGCGGGTTCGTTGGGGTTGCGCAGATCCAGGCCGTAGAGACCCCGTCCACCGCGGCGCAGGCCGAAGAAAGCCCAGACCCGGTCGTCGGCATCGTCGATGGCGCCATCGCCTGGCCCGCCGTTGCCGTCGCGGTCCTGAATGATGACGGTGGGACTACCGTCGACGCCGTAAGGGAAGGGCCGTCCGGCGCTGTTGTCGCGCAGGATCTTTTGCTGCGGCATCACCGCCTGCGGCATGAAGGCCCAGGACTCGTCACCGGCCAGGTTTCCATTGGGCAACCTGTCGCGCACCATCCGCAGCCAGCCATCGCTGGCGCCGTAGAGGATGCGGATGTCGGGCTGATCCGCAGGATGGCCGCCGCGTGCGCCGTAATTGATGGCGACGGGCTGGGAGTGCAGGACCGCGCCGTGCCGCCAGGGGCGCTCGCTGACTGCGGCCAGGTTGGCCGCTGGCGCGGCAGTGGTACCGACCTCGTAGCCGCGTGCGTAAAGCATCAGGGCCTGGGTTTCGCTGTCGCTGGCTGCGCCCAGGATCGGACGCAGCTCGGTACGCAGGGTGCTGTCATCGACGTTGAGGTTGCTCATCACCAAGGCGCCGCCGACGCTGCGGTCGAACAACAGTTTGCGGGCGCCGGTATCGGTGTTGCTACGGCCCGACATCGGGATACGGCTGCCGGCGCCACCGAGGCGGATGGCGTCGCCGTCGCCGGTGGCGGTACCGAGAGTGGCGGGGTTGGTCCAGCCGGTCAGTGCCCCTTCCCGCAGCCGGCCATCCGCATCGACGGCATCGTCGCCTCGGACATCTCGGTAACGGTCGTCGGCCAGTTCGAGGCGCTTGAGATTGCCGTCCCAGCGCGGCAACTGGTCAGCGGCGGGGCGGAACAACGGGAAATAGGCCGGGGGTAGCAGCCGGTTGGGCGCGGTCAGGTCCAGGGTGGTGCTGGGGGTCAGCAGCGAGGCGTTGACCTCCAGGGTGGGCACCACCAGCTCGGCGATGGTCTGACCCAACCCCAGCAAGCCGAGGCTGTTGGCATAGTTGAGTACGTTGAGACCGGCGCCGGTGAGACTGCCGAGGCTGCTCAAGTTGTCCTGCACCACGAAGAAGGAGTTCAGCTTGATCTGTTGGCTGCCACGGCTGAACCCGGTGTCCTGGGCGGCCTGGACGATATCCACGAAATCCGGGTTCGCCCCGGCACTGGGGTAGTAGGCCGCGAGGGTGGCATCGGATTCGTTATCGAGCTGGCTGTTGGTGAGCTGGACATTGACCACGTTCACCACATCGCAGCTGAGATCGGGCGCCTGATAGCGGCCGCCGACCTCGATGCTGGTATCCCGGGTCAACAGGCCGGTGAGGCCGTCCCAGCGGTTCAGCGGGCCGTTGTAGACCTCGTCCCCGGCCAGATAGTGGGTCAGTTCGGCGTAGACCTCCTTGCCCTGAAACGGGGGCAGCAGGCGGGTCGGTGTGGTCAGCGCAGCACCCGCAAGGGCCGTCACGCTATTGAGCAGATTGGCGGGTGACAGCGTATTGGTCAGCAGGGTGACCACCCGGGAAATCACCTGGTTGACCGTACCTTGGTCGACAAGATCGGTCATTCCCAGCAGGAAATAGGCGCCATTGCTGCAGTTGGGCGTTTGCCGCCGACTGGTGGGAATCGAGGCCTGCTCACCGAACGCACAGGTGGCCGCGGGCGCCCCGGCGAAACTGGCGCGATCGCCGTGCGACACCATGATCGCCACCTGTGAGTTGACCAGGTTGTTGAGGATGGACTCCAGCAGCCCCACCAGGCCGACTTGGCCGAGGTTCAGGGCGCCACTGATGGTGCTGTTGAGCAAGCCGGTGACGGTGCCGGGTAGCTGGCCGACCGCCGTATTCAACAGGGGGTTGAGCAAGCCGGTGACCAGCTGCCCGACGAAGCCGCCGAGCAGGCCGTTGAGAATTGAACTGAGCAGCGGGATGCCCAGCAGGAATTCCAGGGTGCCGCAGGTGAGCGTGGAAACCCCGCCCAACAAGAGTGCAAGCAGGCCGCCCACCAGCGGTAGCTGCACCACCGGGGAATTGATGCCAAGAATGCCGTAGAGATTGCACAGTGCCCGCGCCCGGTCGGCGTTGGTACCGCCGGTCCCCAGCAACAAGCTGCTGAGCAGTCCGGCCGGGTCGTTGCTGAGACCGCCCAGCACCTCGCCCAGCAACATGTTGCTGGTGATGTTGAGGCACAGCTGTGGATTGTCGGGGTCGCTGCCGCTGAGCAACACGTTGTTGCAGATGCCCAGCAGGTTGAGATCCAGCACCAGCACCGTGGCCGGTGGCGTCACCAGATTGGCGGTGGGGTTCTGGTAGATCTCCAGATCATCCGCCAGGGATCGTGCCGGCGCTGCCGCCAGCAGCATCAGCAGGCATCCGGTGAGCAGGGCACGGATCTTCGGGGTCATGGGGTGCGCCTCAGAACAGGTTGAGGCCGTCCACCGACGGCACGGCAATCTGTACGCCCTGCACCACCTCGGCCACCCCCTCGCCGGTACTGGCGCGATCAATGCCCGCGGTGATGCGGAATCGGGCGTAGCGGACCCGGGCGGTGGTTTCGGTGCTGCCAATCGACGCGGCGCTGACCAGGGGGTTGCCATTCACCGCTTCGCGCCAGACTTCGACATAGGTCCGCGACGTCAGGGCGTCATTGGGCGTCGGAGGGAGCGTCAGATTGGCGCCGGCACAGGCAAAGGGGGCGCGCAGCGGGGGCGCGCCGGCGGTCAGGCCGTCCGGCCAGCAGCCGAGCTGAACATCGGCCTGGGCGGTGATCGGGAAATGCGTGTCGACATCTGCCAGCAGGGCCTCGACCAGGGACTGGGCGGATTCCAGGGCGTCGACCCGATGCGCCTCATTGGCCGCCATGCGCAGCGACAGACGGGCCTCGCGCAGGGCGCCGATACCCAACAGCGTGAGCACGATCAGGAACAGCAGCGCCGTGGCCAGTGCGGCGCCCGACTGTGGGTGGCGGGGCGCCGTCATGGCAGCGGATTCCGAAGCTGGACGGTGGTGGTGAACACCCGTCGATAGTAGCGCCGTGGCGCGCTGCCGTCGGCCTCCGCGTCGGCATTGCGTGGGACATAGGCACGATCACCGCTGCGGTCGCCATAGGTGTAGGTCTTGACGTCGCTGTAGCCGGGCGCCGGATCCCGTGCCCGCACCCGTAGAAACACCTGGGCGGTGACGGCGCGCGCCAGCTCGGCCGATGTCGGCTGGCTGGTGTAGCGGTCCGGTGTATGCGCCAGGTCGTTATCGCGGTCGATGCCCCATACGATCTGTAAATCTTCCACCCCTTCGGCGATGCACTGGTCGACCAGCGCGGTCGACGTTGTATGGGACAGTGCCTTGCGGCACAGCGTGGGGATGCCGTCGCCCTCGCGGCGCGCGTGATCGCGCACGTAGTAGAGGTGGGGCAGGTAGGTGAAGAACTGCACCGGCGCCTGTAACGGTGGGTCGCCGGTGCAGACATCAAGTGCGGGGTCGACCACCCGCAGCAGGGTGCCGAGAACACCGTTGGTCTTGAGGTAAATGTGGAAGGGTTCGAGCTGCGCGTTGATGCAGCTGCTCGCCTGCACCGCGGCCTCGCCCGACACCCGGCGGATCGCCACCACGTCGGTGCCGGCGCGCAGATGGGTCAGGCAGCCAAAGCGGGTGGTCACCGCCGCGGCACTGGCGTCGTCCCAGAAATCCACCCGCTCAGTGCTGCGAAACAGCCAGCCTTCGGCATTCTCGGGGCCACAATCGGCGCTGCCGGGGAGGGCATCCGCCGCCGAGGCGGCGACGCTCACCTGGCGTCCCAGGTAAACGCCGCCCCAGTAGCCGGCCATGCTGAGGTCGCGGGTGATTTCGGCCAGGGCATAGCGGCCCTGGTCCTGCAGTTCCGCGAGTTGACGGTTCTGCTCGCGGTTGCGCTGGTTGTCGAGAAACAGTTGCACCAGTGCCAGCAACAGGATCAGGCCCAAGGTGCCGGCAATCATCAGCTCGATCAGGGTGAATCCCTGCTGGCGGGCGCGCTGCGTCATGGGGTGGGATCCGCGACGAAGACGTCCATAACCAGAATCCGGCGGTAGTCGTCGACGCCGTCGGCGTCGAGATAGGCATCACGCCCGCAATCGACGGTGGCAGGGTCAGTGGGGTCATCCGGGTCTTCGGGCGGCGGCAGCGGGGTGATGCCGCGCCAGGCAATGGCGATGCGGTAGTGGCCGATGGTGGCGCCGGCGAGTACGCAGGCGGTGGGCGCGACCAGTCCTCCGCTGGCATTGCCCTCGTCGTCGATCTCGCCGCCCTCGGCAAGCGTTCGGCCCCAGCGGTAGAGGTCCCAGACCGCCAGGGCCTCGGGCGTGCAATCCGCAAGATCACAGGCGGTTGCCGGCGCCGCGGTGGCGACGGCATCTGCGGTAACGTAAGCAGCGGCGACACCGGCATTGGCCCGCATGCGGGTGAGGATGTCCTGGGCGGCCTGGCTGGCCAACGTGCGTTGGGTGGCGTCATAGGTGGTCTTCTTGGCCATGACCTGCACCCCGGCCATGCCCAACAGGCCGATCCCGATCACGAACACGGTGATCAGAATTTCGATCAGCGTGAAGCCGCGGTGGCCGTCGACGGTCATGCGCAGCCTTCCGCAAACACCGTCGGGTCATCCTGCAGATCGCGCAGGCGGATTTGGCCGGCCGGACCGGCCGTTACCGCCCGCGAGCGTCGCGCGTCGGCGGCGCACAGCAGGACCGTGACGTCCTCGCTGGCGCGGCCGCTGGCGCTGACCCCGATGCGGGGTAGGGGTGTTGGGCGGGTGCGCCAGTCGAGATCGTAGTCGGCCAGCTGGACCTCGCCGAGGAGTCCGGCATCCGCGTCGGGCGTGCCATCGCCATCGACATCGAGGTCATCCGGCAGGCCGTCACCGTTATCGTCGACCATAATTTGCCAGCCAAAGCGCCATTCGCCGTCAATCGGCACGATGGCGATGGCGCTGTTGCGGGCGACCGCCTCGCTGCGCGCCTGCATCAGGCTGACATAGAACTCGGAGGCCGCCTCACTGCGTTGACTGTTGCTGATCAGGGCGCGGTAGCCGGGTATGGCGAGCGTCGCGGCGATGCCGAGTATGGCAATCACCACCAGCACTTCGATCAAGGTGAATCCTCGGCTCACGGGCACTCCTCCTGATGCCACCTTGGCACGCCGCAGTCTGCCATGCGTCGGAAACCCGACAGGCGGTCGCGGCGGCGGGAACGACCGCGGCACTAGCGCCAGCAGGTCTCCGCGGTGCCCTTGCCGCTGCTGTTCTCGGCGCCTTGCAGTCCCTGTGCACTCAGCGAGAACTCGGCGCAGTCCTCGTCGCGTGCCTGCACCCCCACGGCGGTCGCGGTGAAGCCGGTCCATTCTCCATCGGTGGTTTCGAGGGTGATGGCGTAGAGCGGGCTGCCGGCCTTGCTGGCGGTCAGGCGGCGATCGGAGCCGACATAGAGCGTCTCCGCCTTGATCGCCACCAGCGACTGGAAGTCGGTGGCGAAGCGCCGCTGCTTCAGTCGAAAGCTCTGCTGCTCCGCGTGCAGCTCGGTGAGCACCGAGATGGCAGCGGCACGACGCCCACGGTCAATGAAGCCCTGATAGGCCGGGATGGCCAGGCTGGCCAGCAGCGCGGCCACCACCAGGGCAATGATCAGCTCGATGAGGGTGAAACCGCGGCTGCGATGTGCCATCTGTCTATCTCCCGTGACAACCAGACTCTACGTCAGATTGTGGGGCAAGCGAGTATGCTTCGCGCCCATGCAGGTAGAGACGGTAGCAGTCATCGGTGGTGGCGTGGTGGGGCTGACGACGGCGCTGGCGCTGCTGTCGCCCACCTGTGAGGTCGTGCTGGTGGAGCGTGACATCGTGCCAGCCCGCCAAAGCAGCTGGGCGGGCGGCGGCATTGTCTGTCCCCTGTGGCCGTGGCGCGAGCCGGAGGCGTTATGGGAGTGGGTGGCACAGGCGCGCCGCCTGTACCCGCGATTGGCTGCCCAGCTTCGTGACGAGACCGGCATCGATGTCGAGTATCGCCAGTCCGGTATCGAGTGGCGGTTGCCGCCGCTGGAGCGTGAGGAAGCGATCGTCTGGCTGTCGGCGAGAGGCCTGTCAGTCGAGCGTCGGCCAGAGGGGCTGTACTGCCCCGATCTGGGCCAGGTGCGCAACCCGCGACTGGGACGGGCACTCGTCGAGGCGTTCACGCGTCGTGGCGGGCGGCTGCTGTGCGGTCAGGCTGGGCGTCCGTGGCAGCTGGACGGTGCACTGCGCGGCGTGCAGTTGCAGGATGGCCGGACGTTGGCCGCCGATCAGGTGGTGCTGTGCGCGGGGGCCTGGGCCGGCGAGCTGCTGCCACCGGGGCAGGGGGCCAACATTTTTCCGGTCAAGGGCCAGATGTTGCTCAAGTGCGTGCCTGGGGCCCGGCAGCGGCCGGTCACCATCGGTGCATCCGCGTATCTGGTGCCTCGCGCGGATGACCACGTCCTGATCGGCAGTACGGTTGAACATGTCGGATTCGATACCCGAACGACGGCGCAGGCGCGCCAGACCCTGCTGACTGCGGCGGATGAGCTCGCGCCTTGGCAACGTGATGCCGCCGTGATCGGGCAGTGGGCCGGGCTGCGCCCAGGGACTGATACCTCGCTGCCGCAGATCGGTCCCGGTGCGGTGCCTGGGCTATGGCTGAACCTTGGGCACTACCGTAATGGCATTACGCTCGCGCCTGCCAGTGCCGAGCGTCTGTGCGCGGCAATGGGCTACCAGTCCAACTTGCTGCCGTCATAGGCCCGCCAGCGTGTCTCTCTGCTGCCCAGCGGCTGTCGACTGTCGTAGCGCAGGTGGTAGTCGCCGCTGCCCAGTACTCGAGCCGACTGTGGCGCCGCGACGATCTCGAGACAACCGGCCAGCGGACAGGCGGCGGTGGCTTCGGCCAACGACAACTGGAAGTCGGGCGTATCACCACAATCGATGGTTTTGCTGTCCTGACCATAGAGGGCGCCGATCTGCTCGGGGTACCGATTGTTGCGCGTGAAGAAGCGCTCGGCCCGCTGCTGGGTCTCGATGATGCAGCCGCGGGCATCACTCTGCAGCGCTCGAACTACGTAACGCTGGTAGCTGGGAATCGCGATTGCGGCGAGGATACCGATGATCGCCACCACCACCACCATCTCGATGAGGGTGACGCCGGAGATGCGGCCACGGTTCATGGACGCGGCTCCCGCCAGTCGACTTCACCCGACCGTGCCCCCGCGCTGACGTCGGCTTCGCGGCGTTCGATCGCGCCGGTGGAGGTCTGGGTCAGCACCGTGATGCCGCGCTGATCGCGCGCCGCGCCCACGTGCAGAGAAGGCGCGGCGGCCAGGCCCACCCCGAGATCGATATCGCGGATCGCTTCTTCCGTTCCCGTCACGCCGTCGACCACGGTGCCGAAGATCGGCAGGTCGCCACGGGCGGTTCCGGTCTTGTAGAACAGGCCATAGAGCTGGCTGCGTCCTTCGCCACTGCATAGGCTGTCGCTGGGGGTAAAGCCAGCCGCGAAGAACACGTCGCCGAGTATGGAGGTCTGGGTGACATTGCGCTCTGCCGGTCCGGTACCGGTCACCAGATTCAGCTTCCAGCCCCCGGCCTTGATCACACCCTCCGTCAGCTGGTCGATATCGCTGGCCTGGGTGCCGCCGCCGAGGCTGACCGGCGTGATCAGCGTGTTATCGGTGCGTACACGGGCGCCCGAAACATCCACCAGGTTGGCGAAGCTGTAGATGGGGGCGGTGGCGCCGGCGGTGTCGGGCTCGCTGTCGATGACGCCAAATAGGTAGTTTGCGAATGTCGTCGGCTTGTCGAGGTCGGCATAGAAACGGCCAGTCCCTGCCATCACCCAACGGTTACCTTCTTCGTCGAACGTCACCGAGGGGGTCGCCACGACTGGCGCGCCCGGGTTGAGCATGACCTTCGGTGCCACCCAGTCGGCGACTGCGCCCGACTCCTTGAGGTCCAGTTTGAACAACTTCCCACTCTGGCTCGATAGGGTGGTGACGGTTTCTTCGTCGGCGTTGTTTTTCTTCTTCTGGACGGTGGTCGACACCGTGCCGAAGTAAACGCTGTCGCCCTTGAAGTCGAGGTCCCAGTCCACCGTGACCGGGTCGGTTACGAAGGACTTGGCAGCGGTGGCGCCGAGATCGTAGACCTTGGCTGGGGTGACCGACGGGGTGGCCGCGACCAGCTTCTTGAGGTCGTAGACAAAGAATTTGCCGTTGCGACTGCTCTGGGCCTCGCCCAGGTTGGTGATGGTGCTGTCGAGGTTGTCCGGCCCGCCGCCAAACACCAGGTACCAACTGTCGTCGGTATTCCCGGCATCTCCAGGCTTGAGCCCGGCCGTGCGGTTGGCGACCACGGTTGGGAAGCTGGAAGCAAACCCGATGTCGTCCGAGCTGATCTCGGTCAGCAGTTTGGGCGGCGCTTCGGGGTTGGTGACGTCCAGGACCACAAAGGCGGATCGCGTCTTCAGGGTACCGTTGCGGGGGAAGGCATTCGCCGTGTTGAAGTCGGCAAAGCCGCTGTTGACCGTGTTGTTGTTCTTGGCCGGTAGCGTCAGGTCGCCGCCACCAAAACGGAAGCCCACCACCAGCAAGGTTGCCCAGCCGCAAGGGTTGACGGCATCACTGCAGGCCTTGTCGTCGTAGATGCGAGCGTCAAAGACTCTCGGCTTGCCATCCATGTACCAGACATGGGTGTAGTCGGGGTCACTGAACCAGGTGAGGTGCGGCAGCAAGTTGAACGGCACGTAGGCCCACAGCTCGGTGCCCAGCGGGTGCTGGATCTCACTGTTATTGCCGGTGAGGTCAAAGCGCCGCGCGGCAGCGTTGTAGAAGCCGCCATTGAAGGCATGCAACATGCCGTCGTTGGCGCCAACGTAGACCACCTGTCGACGATTGCGATAGCGCTCGCGGAACGCGGCATAGGTGGCATCGTCGTACAACAAGTCGAAGGACTCAGCAGGCTGCGACACCGCGGTCGGCGTCGATTGCACGATGTCGCCCATACGCATGACTTGCGGTGTGCCGTTGTTCTTGTAGTCAACGGTCCGGTTGCGCAGCCCTGCCACGTCCTGGCCGCGGCTGTAGTTCACCAGTTTCTGGGCGTCGGCCAGCGTTTGCGTGTTGAGGATGCCGAAGTTGCCTGCGGTAAAGGTGCCGCTGGCAAACGCCCGCTGTTCTCCATTGTCGACGATGCCGTCACGATCGAGATCGAGCCAGGTCAGGATGTGGCGACCGCCGTTGGCCAGCGCACTGTAGCTGCGTTGGGTGGTGACGTTAGATAGCGCACTCAGACGCTCGCGGCCGTTCCACAGGGTTTTGAGGCGTTCAATTTCGTCCAGCTCCGGCGTGGTGGATGCCGGGTCGCCACGGAAGCGTCGAACACGGGTACGGCGGTTCTCCTCGATCGGATTGGTCTCGTCGAAAAACAGCTCGACCACCGGATCGGCCGTGAGGTCATCAAGTTGGCGGTTGGCATTTCCGTCCTCGCGTAGCCGTCCCAGCTCGTCGATCCACAGGGCATGCAGGGTGCCGATCCACTCGACCTCACGGCCGCTGTTGTCCTGGCGCAATGGCTCGAACAGCGCCTGAAACACGGCGCCGACACCTTCACGGGCATTGGCGACCACGGAGGCAGCGGTGCCCGAGGAGGTGCGGCCAATGATCTCGTTGAACACGCGGCGCAGCGCATCTTCCAACTGCCGCGGTTCCACTGCGAAGAAGTAGTTGTCAGGGTTGCCGTCGGGCCCGGGGTTGCCGCGCGCATCCAGGACATCCCACTGGCTCTGTTGCAGGGGGGTTCCGGAGCCAAATTCATGCTTGCCGGTGAATCCACCGTACTTGGCGGCATACCACAGAGGATCCTTCAGCAGCTGGGCATCGGAACTGCCGAGCGTGAAGGTCCGCGTGGTGGCCGGATCATTGAGACGGCAGCCGTTGTCGCCGCTGCCGGAGCGGCGCACGCTGCAATCCACGCCAGCATAGGGGCTCTTGAAGTAGAAGGGCCCGCTGTTGCGGCCACCGCTACTGCCGTTGCCGTTGCTGCCTCCGGCGCCGGAGTGGTAGTGAACGCCATCCTGGGTGGTTCCCGAGATGATGTAGCCAAAGCCCATGCGGGCGCCGCCGCCGCTGTAGCCAAAGGTCTCGGTGGTGACCTTGATCTGGTTATTGCTGATCTCGTAGCTCAGCGTGCCCCACATATCCTGGTCGAAATCGCCGCCCTGTTCGCCGTTCTCCCAGTTGACGTAGACCTTGCCCTTGCCGATGCCGCCGGATTCCGTGTGCGGCTCGACGATCTTGAAATCAACAATGGCACAGGCGCCGCTCAGCTTGCGGTTGGCCGTGGTATCGGGGTTGAGGTCCTGATTGAGACAGGAGGGCAGGATGGTGACCTGGCGCCGCGTACCCGGCACCGGGACCTGCAACGTCGGGGTCGCGGATGCCAACTGCACGGCATACGTCTTCAGCGCCTGATCGCCACTGACCTTGCCATCGATGTTGATGTCATTGTTGTAGGCGTAGTAAGCCATGCCGGCAATCTTGAACGTGCCTTCGAGACGCGGCGCCTCCGGGCAGATGCCGGTGACATCGCCCAAGCTGCCGATCTTTTTCGCCGTGCAGATCTGGTGACCATCGTCCCCCGGCGCGGTATCGCCGGTGGTGCCGACGAAATAGCTGTTACCGTGAATCCCTTCCAGTGTGCCGACCATGTCGGCGAGCTGCTTGGAGGTATAGCCCCACTCCATGCCGTTGGAGTCGAGGCCATACGCGTTGGCATCCAACTGGTCGCCGTCGTAGGAGATGGTGCTGGAGTTGAACACGATGGTGTTCAAGGACACGCAACTGCCATTGGCTTCGGTTACCGATGGCGGCTGGAACGACTGCGGCGGGTTCAGCGCGCTGATATAAGTCTTGTCGTTCCCGCGAAACTGTCCGGTGGGCTGTAAGTTGGCATACCAGCGCAGGGTCTGTAGATACGCTTCTGCCAACGGGTTGCCCCAGTTGGCGCAGGCACCATCGTTAAAGCCGGCGAGCCGGAAGGTGCAGTCGTTGTAAAGCCCGTCGTTGTGGTTGTATTCGACGATGCGGTACAGAGACAGCGCGTTGATGACACCCGATGACTGTGCCGGATTGTCACTGGCGACGCTGCCATTGGCGCGCTTGAGGCCCGCCACACGAATGAAGCGGCCATCGACATTCACATTGATCTCGTCGGTCAGCGGCTCGATGCGCTTCATGACATCGCCGCCCGACTTGTTCTTGGCGTAGGTACCGACGGTGAAGCCGAACCACATTCGCTCGCTATCGCCGTATTCCTGCATCAGGCCGATCGGCTTGGGCGTGCCGTCGGGATAGGTTTTGCAGCGATCGCCCGCTTCAAAGCCCGCAACGCAAACCTCGATCTGGACGGCAAAGTCGCCCTTGCGCACGCCACTGCCGAGCGCGACGGTGTTGCGAACCGGGTTGCTGCTGGCGGCGGCGATGCCCGAGGTTGCGGCATTGTTGCCGTTGCTGGCGGACTGCTCATCCGACCACAGGCACTGCCAACGCTCGTTCGCCGCCCACAGGGTGTAGTTGCCCTGTGCGACGCGCAACAACGGTGGGTCAACAACGTTCTGCGAAACCCGGTTGAATCCGGGGTTGAGCGTGGTATTGCAGAGCGTGAGGTCAGCGACATCGAAGGGGGTCAGCGCCTTGATATCGGAACCGGCGTAGTACTTGGCCCAACTGTGCGCGTCATTCGGGAGGTAACTACGCTCGAGCACGGTGCGCGCGCCACCGGTGCTGATCGACTCGTCGACCATCCGTTTGCCGCCGAGCAGGATCTTGCGGACCACATCGATGCGCGCCATCGCCGCCCAATTGAGGAAGTTGCCGCTCCACTGGCCACCGCCGCAGTACTTGGCCGCCAGATTGGCGGCACTGTCGCTGGCCTCGGTCATCACCTGGTCGTTGGCCGTGGCCGGCACGAATCGGTTGGTGGTGGTGTTGTAGGTGTAACACTTGTAACTGTCGAAATACCCGTAGTAATCGAAGCCGTGTTTGTAGGTGGTCTCGACCACCCCGTCCCCATCGAGGTCGGTGTAGTCGTTGTAGGCCTTGAGGAACAGAGTGTGGTCCTTCGACAAGGTGATCATCGCCTGCGGCTGCGCCGAGTCGACGCTGGTCACCGGCAGTGCGGTGTACTTCTGCATCGAGTCGGTGGAGATGAACGGCAAGGCAGCGGCCTGGGCCAACAGTGGCAGCGATGCTCCAAGGGCAACCGAGGCAGTCTGCTTTAGACGACGCATCAAGGGACGGCTAGACATGACGTGACTCCGGGGCCCGCCAGGGACCTGCGTGATCAATTGCGAATGACATGGCGATAGTCGGCGCCAGTTTCGGTCTCGGACTCCGGCGCGTCCGAGAGGTCGCGTCCGGTACTGCTGGCGTAGTAGAAAACACGCCCGCCACCGGCCGCAGCGGATTTACCGACACCCTCGTAACCGGCCACCATCGCGGCACCGGCGCCAGGGTTGAGATCGGTGACCAGCTTGAACACCGAGATGCGTGCCCGTTGCGGCAACGGCTGGCTGGCATCGGCGGACTGCAGGGCGTCGAGGTCGAGGACATCCGGATCGAAACCGGCACTGGCCTCGGAGTTACCCAAGTACCAGGCGCGTGGGGGGTCGCTTGCCGTGGGGGTGGCGCAAGCATCGGAGGCGCTGCTTTCGGCGCAAAGTCCCAACCCGGCCGGCAGGGAATAGGCGAACTCGGCATCCGGAACGGTGCCGTTCAGTGCCACTGGCCAGCCCCGCGTGAAGGTGTGGACATCAATGATCTCGCCGAGATTGCGGCGGGTACTCTCCGACACGCTGAAGGATTCGGTTCGCATCACGCTATTGCTGGCCATCTGCGCCTCCAGACCGGAACCGCGCACCGCAATGACGGCTACGAGGGTGAGGATGGTCAGCAGAATGAGCGCGATCACCAACGCCATGCCACCCTGTTGCCGGTACTGTTGTGTCCCGCGACTCATGAGCGATCGGTCCGGTTGCGAAGGTGGAGGTCCTGAACGAACAGTCGCCGCTGGAAGCGTTGGGTACCAGCCGGCGGCGTGTAGCTGAAGCCGTCCGGAAAGGTATAGGTATTGTCATCCACGAAGTTGTCCAGGGCATCTCCCCTGACCAGTAAGCCTACACGGGTCACCAATGCACGCGGCCAGTTCTCCGTCCCCATCTCGGCGATGGTGAGATAACGGTCGACCACGGCATCGCCATCGAGGTCGACACCAAACATCAGTCGCATCATCTCGATGCCCTCGATCAATTGTTGTGCGTCACTGGCCCCGCCCTTGTCCATGCGAACCTGGTACAGGGTGGGGACCTGGCCGTTATTGCGGACGAAGAACACGTTTGCAGCAAACTGGTAACTGTAGACGCCAGTGGCTTCGTCGGCGTCTACCGGGTTGCGCTTGGTGGCATCCTCCGCGACGGCCTTGGTAAACGGGAACAGATATCCGCCACGGCCGATACGCGCGCGCAGGTAGAGCAGCCCACCTTCCTGCGCCGTCGCTTCGTCTTCAGTGGTGAAGTACGCTGTGGTGCGGTACTCGGCAGGATCTGCGTAGCGCACCACCAGCACGTCCGTATCGGCCACGTAGTCGCTCTTGGTGCAGCCCGCCAGCGGCGAGCTGGCGCCACCAGCATAGGCGAATAGGGGGCGACTGATGTCGGCCATCCAGGACAGCGAGCAGGGTGTTCCCGGCGTTGCGATGCTGGCATGCCGTTCGATGAAGGTCGGGTCGGCACCGCCGAAGAAATCGGCGTGACGCAGTTCGCGGCCCAGCGTCTCCATCGCAAACCGCGCATTCTCCTGAAGCCGTCCCGTGCTTTCCTGAACGCGATAGCCGTGCTGGCTGGCGCTGAATACCCGCACTACGCCGAGCACCAGGATCAGCCCAATTACCAGGCTGATCATCAGTTCGATCAGAGACAGACCGTACTGGTCGCGCTTCACGGGTTGACTCCCAGCCGCAGGCACTTCAAGTCGTCGGGATCTGACGGATCGCAGCCACTGCCGTTGGCGCCGGAACGGTCGGCATCCCAGTAAACGGTGATGACCCGCAGAGAACGCGCCGTACACGGCGCCGCGCAGGTGACACTGGCACGCGCGGCTGGAAGGGCGCTCTCAAGGCTGCTGGCGGCATTTTCGTAGCCCTCCTCGGGGGCAGCGAGCATGGCGTACCAATCGGCCAGCTGCCACTCGGCCAGCTCGGCTGGCGAGCAGTTGGCATCGGCCGCGCCGCAGTCGCGGGTAGGGTCCGGCGGCACGTCACCAAAGGCGAGCGCATAGTCGTTATCCAGCATACCCACGCGGTTGGCGCGCATGTTTTCCGCGAGGTTCTCCGCGAGGCGCGCTGCCATGGTGTACTGGTAGGCCAGGTAGTTGGCCTGTGCTGCCGTTGACTGAAGACCGGCAATGCCGAGCAAGCCGATGGCCAGAATCACCAGCGCCACCAGCACTTCGATCAGTCCCACACCCCGTTGGTAGATGATGTTCATTCGACGCGCGCCCGCCCAGCGAAGTTGATGACCACCTTCTTGTCGAAGCGGCTGTCGCCTGCGTGCGGGGCCACACTGATCGACCCGGCGCCCTCTCCGATTCGGCCCAGCGCATCGTAGGTCAAGCCGGCCTTGTAGCCGGCAGTGGGACTTACGGTACTGGCCCGGCTCAGTGGTTGCACGACCTCAATGACGGTTTCGGCAAGGCTGTCACGCGTTCCGTTGGCGTCCGGGTCCAGGAATACCATCATGCCATCTGCCCAGGACTGATCGCCGTCACATTTTTCGCCATTGGGCGTGGGGCAGAGACTCACCGTGGTGTTGCGCTTGATCGCCTCGCTGCGCGCCAGGGTCAAAAGCGTCAGCACCTGGTTGGCTTCCGAAGCCGCGCGATTGCGCATCATGACTTCACGAAACGACGGCACCGCCAAGCTCACAAGGATGGCCACCACTGCAATAGTGACCAGCAGTTCAATCAGTGTGAAGCCTGTTCCTCTGCGACCGCGCGCCACGTCCATGATTCCACCCTTGCCGGCAGCCAATGCCCGAAGCCAGGCCGTATCCTAGCCGCGTTTGCAGGCCGCACCCAGTGGGCTACGAACCGCAGCATCGATGATCCGACCCGAGTGTACCGTGCGCTGGATCACGGCCCGGCGGGCATCTTGCCCGCCGGACGGTGGCGTTGTGGTGATCAGTCGGCGCGGCGACGCCGGAACTGCAGCTGGCCAGCCTCGCCGCGATCCACCTCGATGGTGTCGCCAGCCGCAAAGTCGCCGGCCAGCACGGCCTTGGCCAGCGGATTCTCCACCGCCGTCTGGATGGCCCGCTTCAGCGGCCGCGCCCCATACACCGGGTCGAAGCCCACCTCGGCAAGTTGGTCGAGCGCGGCATCGGTGAACTGCAGGCTCAGGCCCCGGCTGGCCAGGCGCTCGACCACGCGGCGGGTCTGGATGGCGGCAATGGCGCGGATCTGGGCGCTGCCCAGCGGGTGGAACACCACCGCCTCGTCGATGCGGTTGATGAACTCGGGGCGGAAGTGGCTACCCACCACGGCCATCACCGCTTCCTTGATGGCGGCGTAGTCGTTGTCGGTACCGGACTTGCCCATCATCTCCTGGATCAGGGACGAGCCCAGATTGGAGGTCATCACCACCACGGTGTTGCGGAAGTCCACCGTGCGACCCTGGCCATCGGTGAGGCGGCCATCATCCAGCACCTGCAGCAGCACGTTGAAGACGTCGGGATGGGCTTTCTCGACCTCATCGAGCAGGATCACGGAGTAGGGGTGGCGGCGCACCGCTTCGGTGAGCATGCCGCCTTCGTCGTACCCCACATAGCCCGGCGGCGCGCCGATCAGGCGACTGACACTGTGGCGCTCCATGAACTCGCTCATGTCGACCCGCACCATGGCCTCTTCGGTATCGAACAGGAAGGCGGCAAGCGCCTTGCACAGTTCGGTCTTGCCGACACCGGTGGGGCCGAGGAACAGGAAGGAGCCGATCGGACGGTTGGGATCGGACAGGCCCGCGCGCGAACGACGGATGGCATTGGACACGGCCGCGATAGCCTCGGCCTGACTGACCACGCGGTCGCCGATGGCGGCCTCCATGCGCAACAGTTTGTCGCGCTCACCCTCCAGCAGCTTGCTGACCGGGATGCCCGTCCAGCGCGCCACGATGTCGGCGATCTCATCTTCGCTGACCGCGGTGCGCAGCAACCGTGAGGCGTGAGGGGTGAGGGGTGAGGGGGAGGCGCCGTCCTGCTGGGCGACCTGCAGTTGCTTTTCCAGTTCGGGGATCTTGCCGTACTGCAGTTCGGCCATGCGGGTGAGGTCACCATTGCGCCGCGCAGCATCCAGCTCCAGGCGCGCCTTCTCGAGCGACTCCTTCACATTGGCGCTGCCGGCGACGGTGGCCTTTTCGGCCTTCCAGCGTTCTTCCAGATCGGCGTACTCGCGCTCCAGCTCGGAGATGGTCTTCTCCAGCTCGGCCAGCGAGCGTTTCGCCCCCTCGTCGCGTTCCTTCTTGAGCGCCTCGCGTTCGATCTTGAGCTGAATCAGACGCCGGTACAGGCGGTCCAGCGCCTCCGGTTTGGAGTCGATCTCGATACGGATTCGGGACGCCGCTTCGTCGACCAGGTCGATGGCCTTGTCGGGCAGGTTGCGGTCCGTGATATAGCGGTGGCTCAACTGCGCCGCGGCGATCAGCGCGCCGTCGGTGATGTCCACGCCGTGGTGAACCTCATAGCGCTCCTTGAGGCCGCGCAGGATGGCGATGGTGTCTTCCACACTGGGTTCGCCCACCAGCACTTTCTGGAAGCGCCGCTCCAGCGCGGCGTCCTTTTCGATGTACTTGCGGTATTCGTCCAGGGTGGTGGCGCCGATGCAGTGGAGCTCGCCGCGTGCCAGCGCTGGCTTGAGCATATTGCCGGCATCCATCGCGCCATCGGCCTTACCGGCCCCCACCAGGGTATGGATTTCGTCGATGAACAGGATGATGTTGCCTTCCTGCTTGCCGAGATCGGTCAGCACGGCCTTCAGGCGCTCCTCGAATTCGCCGCGGAACTTGGCGCCGGCGATCAGCGCCCCAAGATCCAGCGACAGCAGTTGCCGGTTTTTCAGGCTTTCCGGCACCTCGCCGTTGACGATGCGCTGGGCCAGACCTTCGACGATGGCGGTCTTGCCGACGCCGGGTTCGCCGATCAGGGCGGGATTGTTTTTGGTCCGGCGCGACAGCACCTGAATCACCCGGCGAATTTCCTCGTCGCGGCCGATGACCGGGTCGAGCTTGCCGTTGCGGGCCCGCTCGGTGAGGTCGATGGTGTACTTGCTCAAGGCCTGGCGCTGATCCTCGGCGCCTGCCGAGTCCACCTTTTGACCACCACGCAAGCGCTCGACGGCCTGTTCGAGGCGGGGCTTTTCAACACCGGCCTTGCGCAGAACCTCGCCGAGATCGCCTTTGTCCTCGACCGCGGCCAGCCAGAACAGTTCGCTGGCGATGAAGGGGTCTTGGCGCTGCTGCGCCAGTCGGTCACACAGATTGAGAAGGCGTGACAGCGCGGGCGAGCCCTGAAGGCTGCCGTCGGCCTGGCCGAGCCGGGGCTGGCGCTCCAGCAGCACATCCAGCTCGCGTTTCAGCTGGGCGCTGTCGACGCCGGCGCTCTGCAGCAGGGCCGCGGCACCGGTATCGGTGCTGGACAACAGCGCAAGGGCGACGTGCACCGGCTCAATGGCAGGATGGTCGCGGCCGATGGCAAGGCTCTGTGCTTCCGCCAAGGCCTGCTGGAAGCGGGTGGTGAGTTGGTCCATTCGCATGGTCCGTGCTCCTCAAAAGGGGAATCGGGTCTGTGGATAAGATGCGGGGGGCGGGCGCGAATTCAAGCGGCGCGCCGCAGCTCGGCGCGGGCCGCCGACCGACGGGAACGGGCAGGGCCGGCGCCTTAAGCGCTTGATCCTGGGAACGTTGACGACTGGCGTTCAAGTGTTTGTCACGTCATGATGGTGCGATGACGTGGAAAGAAGGGCGCGCCGCCTGTCGGCGCCGATTTCGGAACGACATGCCATGAACGCGATACCTGCCATTCTCAAGCTGGACGCGGGCGGGCTGCCGGTGGGTTGGATCCGGTGGCAGACCGCTGTCGTCCTTTACGCCCGCGACCGGGTGCGCTGGGAGGCGGGCGATGAGCGCTTTCTGATCCGCGGTGGCATCTGCGCGGCGACCGGGCGCACCTCCCAGATCGAGATCGGCAGCATCATCGCGGTGGCCGACCGCTCCAAGCGCTTCGAGAAGGGCGTGCCCCTGCTTACCAACCGCACCCTGTTTCACCGTGACCAGGCCATCTGTCTCTACTGTGGCCTGCAGTTTCCGCATGGGCTGCTCACCCGCGATCATGTGATTCCGGCCTCCCGCGGCGGCCTCAGTACCTGGGAAAACTGCGTTACGGCGTGTCGTCACTGCAATCAGCGCAAGGATGACCGCACGCCCGAAGAAGCTGGCATGAAGTTGTTGGCGGTCCCCTACACCCCCAACCTGGCCGAGTACCTGATTCTGCAGAATCGACGGATCCTGGCGGATCAGATGGCTTTTCTACGCAGCTATGCCCGTCGTCATGAAGGCCGTATGGCCGGGTTGGCCGCCTGATGCTGGTGGCTGAGGCCATGCAGCCAGCCGCGGAGTGTGGCTACGAGTTGGATCGAGACGCCAACACCGCCTGCCTGGCGGCGCCCTGAAGGCGCGGGCCGCGTACCCGGACGAATCTGGCATCATCGATGGCATTGCGGTCGGATGACATAAGAACCGGAGGGGGACATGAACACCATCGCGTGGCGCCGCGTTATCGGCGCGGCAATCACGGCGTTGACACTAGCGGCTTGCAGCGGTGGCGACGATGCGCTGCAGCCTGGCGGCCCGCAGCCGGACGGCATCTCCGATCCCCCCAACGAGGGTGTGATCCTCGCCCGGGAGCTGGTTCACATGGTCGAGCGGGCCGGTCTGTACTCGCTGCCGACCGATCCCGCCCAGGTGCTGACGTCCCTGATGACCTTGCCCAATGGGCTCGGTGACGTCATCGCCATGCATCTCGGCCGGCTGTATCCCACGCCCGACGAGTTGACGCCGGGTGTGGGCCCCCTGATGGGCTTGCTGCAGGCGCGCGCAAATCTCTTGCTGAGCGGCGGGCAACCGGTACGGTTGCTGCAGGACCTGTCGGGGCGTGAGCTGTCGATTCTGCTGTTGCCGGTGGATGCGACGACGGTGATCGTCATCCTGCCAACCAACGTCGTGGAAGCCGATCCCGCCGCCAGGGCGCTGCCCGAGACGCGGATGGACCTCGGTCATCTGACCTACGAGATCAACGGCCGAACCCGCACCATCGACCAGTTCATGCAGAGCGGCACGACCAATGCCATTGGGTTCATGCACAACGGCCGTTTCATTTACGACGACTATCAGAACGGTTTCAACTCGCAGACGCGGGCGCACATGTGGTCGGTGACCAAGTCGGTGACGACCTCGCTGGTGGGCATCGCGGTGGCGGAAGGGCGGGTCGCGTCGATTCACGATCCCATCAAGAAGTACATTCCCGAGGCGGCTGACACGGTGTGGGAGGGGGTCAGCGTCGAGGATCTGCTGCAGATGGAGTCCGGCACCTATTGGGTCGACGTGCCGGTGCATCAGCCCGAGCAGTTGGTGCTGATGGGCGTTGATTTCCACACCAACGGTCTGTTGGGGATGACCCGCGACGACTACCTGCTGCGGCTGACGCGCGTCTCCCCTCCGGGCGATCACTACCGTTACAACAGCGGGGATGCGCAGATGTTGGCGTGGCTGCTGGAGCGGGTTTACCAGAAGCCCTATGCGCAGATTCTGTCGGAAAAGATCTGGCGGCCCGCGGGCATGCAGGACAATGCGCTGGTGCAGGTCGATCGTCTGGGCAATACCTTCGCCTCGATGGGATTGATGGCCACGCCGAGGGACATGCTGCGTTTCGGTGAACTGTTCCGCAATGGCGGGCGTAGCCTCGACGGCCGGCAGATCATCCCCGAGGCCTGGGTCGCGGCCTCGCATAATTACGACAAGGCCAACGGCGGTGGCCCGCGGGGCTATATGTGGCCGCACTGGGGCGGCGAGGATTCCGGTAATTACACGGCGGTGGGCTATGGTCACCAGCGGGTCAGCGTGGCGCCGTCCCTGAAGATGGTCGGCGTGCGCTTCGGCAACGATCCGATCGATTCGATTGCGCCGAAGGAGTGGGAGGCGGTCCTGACCGCGGTGGGAAACTATCTTGAGCACGGGGTCTCGGAATGACATCGCTGGCCCGCCGTTTACTGCGACGCGCCACTGGCGCCGGTACCGCCTGATGCTGGTCGCCGAAGCCATGCGGCTGGCTGCTGAGCACAGTTGCGAACTCAGCCGCGATCCAGAGACCGGTGATTGGGTGGTGGCCTCAATCTCCTATGACAGCGACGCCTGTTCGCTGAGCGACGCCACCCTGCTTGCCATCAGCCGCGAGACGTTTCTGCGCGACTACATCCCCGACCGACCTTAGGCCACGGCGGGTGTTGGCGGCTCGCCGAGCGGCCCTGGCGGCGCTATGCTCGCGCCCCTGATTTCCAGCCCGCAGCCTGTACGCACGCCATGACCGACATTCTCAACAAGAAATCCCGCACCATCACCGCTGGCCTGGAGCGCTCGCCCAACCGCGCCATGCTGCGCGCCGTGGGGTTTGGCGACAACGACTTCGAGAAGCCCATCGTCGGCGTCGCCAGCGGCCACTCCACCATGAACCCCTGCAACGCCGGCATTGCCCCCCTTGCGGATCGCGCTTGCGGCGCCATTCAGCAGAACGGCGGTATGCCACAGGTGTTCGGCATCCCGACGGTGACGGACGGGATCTCCATGGGCACCGAAGGGATGAAGTTCTCGCTGGTGTCGCGCGAAGTGATCGCCGATGCCATCGAAACCGCCTGTGCCTCGCAGTGCATGGATGGCGTGGTGGTGGTCGGCGGCTGCGACAAGAACATGCCGGGCGCCATGATCGGCATGCTGCGGCTCAATATTCCGGGTATCTTCGTCTACGCCGGCACCATCAAACCGGGCAACTGGAAGGGCGTGCCGCTGACCGTGGTGTCCTCCTTCGAGGCCGTGGGGGCCTTCCGCGCCGGCAAGATGAGCGAAGAAGACTTCGTCGGCATCGAGAAGAACGCCTGCCCGTCGGTCGGTGCCTGCGGCGGCATGTACACCGCCAACACCATGTCGAGTGCCTTCGAAGCCCTGGGCATGAGCTTGCTGGGGTCCTCGCAGATGGCCTCACCGGACCCCGAGAAGGCCGATTCTGCTGCCGATTCCGCACGCGTTCTGGTGGAGGCCATCCGCAAGGACATCAAGCCGCGGGACATCGTCACCCGCAAGGCGATCGAGAATGCCATGACCCTGGTGATGGCCACCGGCGGCTCCACCAACGCGGTGCTGCACTTCCTCGCCATCGCCCATGCCGCGGGGGTCAGCTTCACCATTGACGATATCGAGGCGATTCGCCGCAAGACGCCGGTCATCTGCGACCTCAAACCCTCTGGCAAGTACGTGGCAGTGGATTTCCACCATGCCGGCGGCGTGCCGCAGGTGCTGAAGATGCTGTTGGTGAAGGGGCTGCTGCATGGCGATACCCTGACCATCACCGGGGAAACCATGGCCGAGGCGCTGGCCTCGGTGCCTGATGAACCGCGCGCCGATCAGGACGTGATCCGTCCGTTCGACAAGCCGTTGTACGCGCAGGGGCATCTGGCGGTGCTCAAGGGCAACCTGTCGCCCGAGGGGGCGGTGGCGAAGATCACCGGCCTCAAGAACCCCTCGATCACCGGCCCTGCCCGGGTCTTCAACTCCGAAGATGAGTGCATGGCGGCGATCCTCGATGACCGCATTCAGGCCGGCGATGTCCTGGTGATCCGCTACGAAGGCCCCAAGGGCGGCCCCGGCATGCGGGAGATGCTGGCGCCCACCAGCGCCCTCATCGGCAAGGGGCTGGGTGAGAGTGTGGGCCTGATCACCGATGGCCGCTTCTCCGGGGGCACCTGGGGCATGGTGGTCGGCCATGTGGCGCCCGAGGCCTTCGAGGGTGGCGTCATTGCCCTGGTCGAAGAAGGCGATTCGGTCACCATCGATGCCCACAAGCTGCTGATCCAGCTCAATGTGGGCGACGCTGAACTGGCCGCCCGCCGGGCGCGCTGGCAGCAGCCGGCGCCGCGCTACACCCGAGGGGTGCTCGGCAAGTTCGCGCGGCTGGTGTCGACCGCGTCCAAGGGCGCTGTCACCGACGGCTGAGGCTCAGGGCGCTTTCAGGCGGAAGAAGGCCTGCGCGCTGGCGGCGGTATGCGCCGCCAGCGCCTCGGGGGTTTCGCCCCGGGCGGCCGCCAACGCAGCGATCACCCAAGGCAGGAAGGCCGGCTCGTTGCGGCGTCCCGCCGCTTTCTGCTGCGGTTTGGGCAGGGTACGCGGCAGCAGGTAGGGCGCGTCGCTTTCCACCATCAGGCGTCCCACGGGAATACGCGGGGCCAGTTCCAGCAGGTGGGCGCCGCGGCGCTCGTCGCAGGCCCAGCCGGTGATCCCGATATGGCAGTCCAGCGCCAGATAGTCCGTCAGCGCCTGGGCGGTATCCGTGAAGCAATGCACCACCACCGGCCCGAGCCGGTCGCGCCATGCACGCAGGATCGCGACGAAATCGTCATGCGCATCCCGCTGGTGCAGGAACAGCGGCAGGCCCAGCTCGGCCGCCAGTGCAAGCTGGGCTTCGAAGGCCGACCTCTGCACCGAACGTGGGGCGATATCGCGAAAGTAGTCCAGGCCGCATTCGCCCAGGCTGACCAGGGTCGTGCCGGCTGCGAATTCGCGGATCAGGGCAGCGTCGTCGTCCCCCCAGTCAGCGGCATGGTGGGGGTGAACCCCGGCGGTGGACGACAGCAGATCCGGATGAGCTGCGGCGAGCTCGGCGCTGCGGCGGTTGCTGTCGCGGCAACTGCCGGTGACGACGATGCGGGTGATGCCGGCCGCCTGTGCGCGTGCCAGAACCGCAGGAAGGTCGGCGGTAAAGCTCTCGTGCGCCAGGTTGGCGCCGATGTCGATCATGGCCGGCTGCGGTCGGCGGCGAAGCAGTCCTGGCGCCAGAGGGTGGTGCGCTCCAGGTCCTCACTGCCGTCCCCGGCCCCGACCCGGTCGATCTGCACGCTGAGCAGGTCGTTGGGGCCCGGCAGGCCATCGCGCCGGCCGTTCGCCTGCCGGCACAGTGACTCGGCATACCAGCGGCGGTGTCCCCGATGTTGCGGCAAGGCCAGTTGATCCCAATACCGTTGCCAGCGATAGGGGGACTGGTTGGGGTCGATGGGGGATCGGAAGTCCACGGGCAGGTCCGGCGCCAGCAGGTTGCGAACCCCGCCATCAGCGGTCTCGCCGCTGACCACCAGGCGAGCGGTGGGCGCCGCCGGTGGGCGCAGGGCGCGCGGCCAGTCGGTATCCAGGTGCCAGGGCTGCAGCAGCGGCCGCAGACCGGCCTGCAGGGCGGCGCTGCCGGTGGCGGTGGCGCCGATCCACAACAGGCTCACGATCAGTGCGAAGCCGGCGACCGTCTCGATTCCGCGTGACAGGTCGGCGTGGCCGGCGGGACGCGGCCATAGCCAGGCGGTGATGCGGCCCAGGCGGCCGCGGTGCCGAGCCACCAGGTCATAGAGTGCATCGCCCGGCCGTTGCCACAGGCGCAGCGCAAACAGGGGATGCACACCGGGAAACAGGGGTGAGGCGCGCAACAGGGCCACCATCGCGGCCCACTTGAGGTGGGCCTGATCCTGGGCGTCGATCACGATCCAGGAGGTGTGGCGCTCCATCAGCGTCGCGGTGCGGGCGCGCGACTGTGCTGGTTTCAGTTCAGTGTTCTGCAGTGCCAGCAATACACGCAGCAACTGGACCGCCTTGAGGCAGAAACGACAGTGCTCGTCGTAGTAGATCGTCAAGGATTGTTGCACCCGTGGTCGTTGTGCCAGCCACTGCCATATCGCCGGCCCCAGCAGCGGCGCCAACAAGGCCAGCAGTGCGGCATAGAGGGGGCCGGCGGGCGGCATCGTCGCCCACAGGATCAACACCGACAGCGCCAGCAGCAGTACCAGACCGTCGCGCAGGACGCCGCCGATGTGCCCGACAGCTGGGGCCAGCGCCAGCAGCCCCAGCGCCGCCAGCCCGGCCCAGCGCGTGGGGCCGTCCACATGGAGACTGATCGTCAGTGCCAGCAGCAGCAGGGTATTGACGCGCAGGGCGGCAGAGCCAATGGTCAGCACGCGCGGGTCTGAAGGCGGGGGCGCGGTGCTCAGTGCGGCATCGAAGCTGAAGCGTGCACCAAGCGGTAGCCAGGCGGACCACAACAGCAACCAGGCCAGCAGCAGATCGCCGCCGCCGGTCACCAGCGGATAGCGGGTCAGCCAGGACAGCCACAGCACCAGGCTGATGATGGCGGCGATTCGGCTGCCACGTCCGAGCAGCAGACACAGCGCAGCCGCGGTCTGTACTGCAATCAACAGGGCTTCAAACAGGCTGCTGCCACTGATCATGTGCAGCGACAGTTGGCTGGCGATACCGGACTGCAGGATCCAATGGCGAGGCGCGACCCCGGTGTCGCCGTAGAGCCCACCCAGTCCCAGCCATTGGCATGGCACCCAGGCCAGCAGGGTGAGGGCCAGCAGGACGCGGAGCAGGGCGAGGCTGCGAAGGTCACTCCCGAAGAGCGCGAACAGGGCGGGCCAGCGGTCTGCGGGCAGTCTCTCCGGCGTCATCGGCGTTCCTTGCGGGGCAAAAAAATGGGGGCGCTCTAGCGCCCCCGCGAGTCTACCGTGATGTGCTTCAGTGGGCGTGGAGGTCGCCCATGTCGCCGTTGCCGGACTCGCTGGCATAGGGTCGAACCGCGACGTCCGTCAGCAGCAGCGGCTCGGCGCGGAAGCCACCGCCCAGCACGCCATCCACGATATCGCCGACACCGTCGACGATGTCGCCAATCACGCTGCCTTCACCGGAGGTTTCGCCGCCGTCGTCGGATACCGTCGGGTCCGGGGTTTCATCCTCGGCATCGGCAATCTCTGCCACCGCGAAGCCGATGCCGACCGCGCCCAGTGCCACCAGGCCGTAGTCGATCATGGTGTATTCCAGGGCTTCGCCGGCTTGATTGACCTGCGTCATGCGATAGGCGAACGGCAGGCCATTGAGCGCTGCGCTGTCAAAGCCCTTGGGCGTCATCGCCAGCTGAAAAATTGGGGAAACCGGAGCGTCCGAAAAGCGACGGTCGTGGTCGATCATCAGGCCATAGCGCAGGCGCTGGTCTGCCGCCGGGGCGCGTTCGCCACCGAAGGCCAGCGTGACAAAGGCGCTGGCGACCGGTGCGCGATCGCGAGCATCCGCCGCCAAAGCATTGCCGGAAGCCGTCAGGGCGGCCAGGCCAAGGCTGGCGAGCCACGTAGATTTCATTTGAATTCCCCTGTTTATGTACTTAAATCGACGCTTCGACTATAGGCATGCCCTGATAGGCTTGCAAGCAAATGACCACCCTTATGAGTCCGCATGATGCACCCCCAACAGGCTGTTGATGAACTGCGCTTTGCGGCGCCCGGGCAGACCCTCGCCCAACGGGTGCGGGGCCCGGCCGGCGCATTGGAGGTGGCGCTGAGTCAGCCCCGCGAGCTGCTCAGGGGGCTAGTGCTGGTGGCACATCCCCATCCGCTGTTTGGCGGCACCATGGACAACAAGGTTACGCACACGCTGGCGCGTGCGGCGGCAACCGCCGGCTATGCCGCGCTGCGATTCAATTTTCGTGGCGTCGGAGCTAGCGAGGGGGCTCATGACGAGGGCCGTGGTGAAACCGATGACGCGCTGCACCTGGCAGGCCTGTTGCACGCGCTCGCGCCTGAACTGCCGCTGCACTTTGCCGGCTTCTCGTTCGGCGGCTTCATATTGCTGCGGGCGGCTGCCCAGTGGCCGGATGCCGATGTGCTGACGGTCGCGCCGCCTTTGCGTAAGTACGTCACGTTGCCGCCGCCGCCACGACCAGCGGGACGTTGGTGGGTGTTGCACGGGACCGCGGATGAGGTGGTGGACTTCGCTGAGACCCGAGATGCCCTGGCAGGTTATCAGCCGCCGCCGCGGCTGATCCCGGTATCCGGCGTCGGGCACTTCTTTCACGGCGAGCTGTCGGTGGTCCAGCGTACGGTGGCCGAGTTTCTGGCCTGACCACGACGGCTCTGCGTGATCGCTGAGACCCTTGGTAACCTCGCGGTCTTCGACGATCCATCTCAACTGCGGGAGGTAGCCCCACGATGTTTTCCAGCGTCTGGCAGAAGTTCAAACAGGATCTGGGCGGGCAGACCGCGGTCGCCGCTGCCGACCGCCAGCAGCAGGCCATCGCCGTGCTGTTGCACGAGGTGGCGCATGCGGATCAACAGCACAGCGCGCTGGAACTCGACCAGGTGATGCAGGAACTGCAGTCGGCCTTTGGACTTGATGCCGACGCGGCTGATCGGCTTCGCCGCGATGCCGCCGATACCGCTGACCGCATGGTGTCGCTCTACAAGCTGGTGGAAACCCTCAACGGCAGTCTAGACAGCGAAGGTAAGCGCGCGCTGTTGGCGCGCCTGTGGCGCGTGGCGATGGCCGATCAGGTACTGGACCCTCACGAGGAGGCATTGATCCGAAAGCTGTCCGAGCTGCTGTTCGTGCCGCACGCCGTATTCGTTCAAGAGCGCCTGCGCGCGCTCGGTGAATTGCCGGGCTGAGCCAGACCCGCCCCCGCCATTCATGGCGAGGGCGGACCGCATCGACTCAGGCCGCTTTGCGCGATTTGCGGCGCTGGGTGGAGACGGTGTCGGCCGGCGGCGCGCCGAAGTAAATGCCCTCATGCCCGCGTGCGTCGTCGAAATAGCGCTCGGGCTCGAACACGTCCACCTCGATCACCGCCAGCCGTGCCGCCACCGCCGACTGCAGCGCCTCGGCTTCGGCGTTGCTGATGATGCCGGCCTCGCGGGCCGGATCGATCAGGGTCTCGGTGGCTGCACGCGGCAGCTTTTTCTGACGTTGGGCGACGGCAATCTTGTTGAGCACGGGCTGCACGGCAGTGAGCTGGCGGAAGCTGTCGAGCAGCTTGCCCGCGCCAGGCTGGTCGGCATCGGGGACAAACACGTCCGCGTGCAGGCGCCGATACTGCTCGCTGTCGGACTGAATGGTGAGGGCCGCCTGATGCGCCAGCCGGTCGTCCGGCGCCCGGCCCACAGGGTTGACCCGAGTCCACCAACCGGTCAGCCAGCGCATGGCCGTGCCCAGCACGCCATCAAAGTTGGCAATGATGCCCTCGAAGGCCTGCTGCACCTGGGACAGCGCGACCTGCAGGCTGTAATGCACCAGTGGCAGATCCTCGCGCCGCGCACCTTCTGCCTCGAAGCGCCGCAGGGCACTGGTGGCCAGCACCATCCAGGCGAGGGCATCGGCATAGCGGCCGGTGAGGGCGCCGCGCGCCTTCAATTTGCCGCCGATGGCGAACATCGCGAGGTCGGTCAGCAAGGCGAAGCGACTTGCCGACCAGCCCAGGCGGCGGTAGTAGCGGCGCGTCTGCGGGTGCACGTCGGGGACCTTGACACTCCAGCCGCGGCTGAGGCCGCGCACCAGGCTACGCCCGATGTTACGGGCGAAATGGCCGATCCATCCGAGCAGATTTTCGCGGAAGGCGGCGGCATCGTCCTGCTCGACCGCGTTGACGACCTTGAGCGCGTAGGGGTGGCAGCGAGTGGCGCCCTGGCCAAAGATGATCAGGGTGCGGGTCATGATATTGGCGCCTTCCACCGTGACGCCCACCGGCGCGCTGGTGTAGGCATTGCCGACGATGTTGTGCGGGCCCTGCATGACGCCAGCGCCGGCGAACACGTCCATGGCGTCGATCGACAGCTGGCGCGACAGCTCGGTGGTGTAGGCCTTGAGCACGGCAGAAACCACCGGCGGCTGTTCGCCGCCATCAATGGCGGAGCAGGCATGCACGCGCGCCGCTTCCATCAGGTAACTCAGGGCGGCAATCCGACCGACCTTGTCCTCGATGCCTTCCATACGGCCAATGGGGATGCCGAACTGCTGTCGCAGCATGGAGTAGGGGCCGGTGACGGCCGACAGCGCCCGCGCGCCGCCTACCGCTCCGGCGGGCAGCGACACGGCGCGGCCGCCGGCCAGCTGTTCCATCAGCATGCGCCAACCCTGTCCGGCCTTTTCCGGGCCGCCGATGATGTTGTCGGCCGGCACCACGACATCGCGACCGATCAAGGGGCCGTTGTAGAACGGATCGCCAATGGGCAGGTGATGGTCGCCGTTCTCGAAGCCGGGCGTACCGCGCGCCACCAGTACGCAGGTGATACCGGGGTGCTCGCCCTTGCCGAGCAGGTTCTCTGGGTCATGCAGGCTGCAGGCGATGGTGGCGAGATTGGCGATCGGCGCCAGGGTGATGTAGCGCTTACGGAAGTTGAGGCGGATCTTGGTGCTGTCGCCATCCCGGAACACCACACCCTCGGCGCGGATGCTGGCGGCGTCGGAGCCGGCAGTGGGCTCAGTGAGGCCGAAGCAGGGCACATACTCGCCGCGCGCCAGCTTGGGCAGGTAATCGTCCTTCTGGGCCTGCGTGCCGTAGTGGTTGATGAGCTCGGCGGCCCCCAGCGAGTTGGGGATGACCACCAAGGTGCCGACGGCGGAACAGACCGGCCCGATCTTGGCCATGATGGTGCTGATGGCGAGGGTGGAAAAGGCCTTGCCGCCGTATTCCTTCGGGATCAGGAAGCTCATGAAGCCTTCCCGCTTGATGAAGTCCACCACCTCATCTGGAACCCGCCGGCTGCGGTTGATCTGATAGCCGTCCACCATGCGCAACAGCTGTTCGACCGGTCCGTCGATAAAGGCCCGCTCCTCGTCACTGAGGCCGCCGTAGGGGCTGGTCAGCATGCGACCGAAGTCGGGGTTGCCGCGGAAGTACTCGCCGTCGATCCACACCGTGCCGGCCTCCAGGGCCTGGCGTTCGGTATCGGAAATGCGCGGCAGCATTTTCTGCGCCTTCATCCAATTCATCAGGGTGGCAAACATGGCGCGGTGGCCTCCGGAATGGCTGAGGGTGATGCCCCAGTGATACCGCAGTGCACAAGCGGATGCAAAGCGGCGGACAGGGGTTTGGACAGCGAAAACGCTAAATGGTTGTGAGATGTCGACAGATCGAAACAGAAACGCCCGCTTTCGCGGGCGTTTTGGAGGTGAAGACTCAAATGTCCTATTCGAAGCGGCGCCCTTCCTTGGCCATCTTCACCAGAATCGGCGCCGGCTTGAAGCGCTCACCGTAACGCTTGGCCAACTCGCGTGAACGCTTGACGAAGTTTTCCACGCCGTAGGCATTGATGAACTGCAGTGCACCGCCCTGGAACGGTGCGAAGCCCCATCCGAAGATCGAGCCGATGTTGGTATCGGCGACCGACTCCACCACCTTCTCGGCGTAGCACTTGGCCGCCTCGTTGGCCTGAGCAAACATCAAACGGTCGATGAGCTCGCGCTGTGGCAGTTGTTCCCGCAGTGGGAACTGTTCGGCGAGGCCGCTCCAGAGGTGCTTCTGGCCGCCGGCCGGATAGTCGTAGAAGCCCTTGCCGGCCTTCTTGCCGGGGCGGTCCAGGGCCTTCACCATCTTCTCCACCACGGCAACGCCCGGGTGTTCCGGCGCTTGCTTGCCTTCCGCGGCCAGATCCTTGCGGGTCTGTTCCAGCACATGCAGCGACAGCGACAGCGACACCTCATCTTGGACCGCCAGCGGACCCACCGGCATGCCCGCCTGCAGGCCGGCCACTTCGATGGACCGCGGGTGCTGGCCTTCGGCGAGCAGGGTCATGCCTTCCATCGGATAGGTGGCAAAGCAGCGGCTGGTGTAGAAGCCCCGGGAATCGTTGACCACGATCGGCGTCTTCTTGATCTGCTGGACATAGTCGAAGCCCTTGGCCAGCGTTTCCTTGCTGGTCTTCTTGCCAACGATGATTTCCACCAGCGGCATCTTGTCCACCGGCGAGAAGAAGTGGAGGCCAATAAAGTTCTTCGGTCGCGCACTGGCTTCCGCCAGACCAGTGATGGGCAGGGTGGAGGTATTGGAGGCGAACACCGCATCCTTGCCCAGCATCGCCTCGGCCTTCTGGGTGACATCGGCCTTGATGTTGCGGTCCTCGAACACCGCCTCGATCACCAGATCACAGCCCTTCAACAGCGCGTAGTCAGTGGTCGCGGTGATGCGCGACAGCAGGGCGGCCTTGCCCTCCGCGGTTTCGCGGCCCTTCTTGATTGCCTTGTCGAGCAGGCCCTCGGAGTAGGCCTTGCCCTTGTCGGCGAATTCCTGTTTGGCGTCGAGCAGGACCACCTCGATGCCGACCTTGGCGGAGACGTACGCAATCCCCGCGCCCATCATGCCGGCGCCGAGAATGCCCAGCTTCTTCACGCTGCTCCGTTCGAAGCCTTCGGGGCGTGATCCGCCCTTGTTGATGCCGTTGAGCTGGAACCACAGGGTGCCGATCATGTTCTTGCTGACCTGGCCCACCACCAGCTCCGCAAAGTAGCGGCTCTCGACCCGGCAGCCGGTGTCGAAGTCGGTGATGCCGCCTTCGAACACGCAACTCATGATGTTGGTGACGGCCGGGTAGTTGCCGTAGCTCTTGGCACTGGCCATCGACGGCGCGATCGCCCACACCTGCGCATTGGCAGGGGACTTGGAGTCGCCGCCGGGCCACTTGAACTTCTTGTCGTCCCAGGGCTGGACCGCCTTCGGGTTGGCGCTGATCCAGGCCTTGGCCTTGGCCATCATCTCCTCCGGCGTTTCCGCCAGCTCGTGGATGATGCCCTGCTTCACCGCCGCATCAGCGCGGAGTTCCTTGCCTTCCAGCATCAGCGGCAGCGCCGGCTGGATACCGATCAGGCGCGGCAGGCGCTGGGTACCGCCGCCGCCCGGCAGCACGCCCAGCTTCACTTCCGGCAGGCCGAACTTGGCCTTGGGATTGTTCAGCGCGATGCGATAGTGACAGGCCAGCGCCAGCTCCAGGCCGCCGCCCAGCGCGGTGCCATTGAGGGCAGCCACCACCGGGCGGCCGCACTTTTCCAGACGGCGCAGCATGGCCTTGAACTGCTCGGCCAGGGCGAAGGCGTCCTTGGGCTCGGTGATCTTGAACAGGCCCTCGATGTCAGCGCCGGCCAGGAATTCCTTCTTGCCGGAGGTGAGGATGACGCCGGTGATCGAAGCATCGCCTTCAATGCGCGTGATGGCATCGAGGAAGGGGCCGGTCAACTGTTCGTTGAGCACGTTCATGGAACGGCCCGGCATATCCAGGGTGAGGGTGACGACGCCCTGGGCGTCCTTTTCAAATTTGACTGCAGTCATGTTCTTTTCCGAATTCGGTGAGGGTGACGTCGTGCGTCACACGCGCTCGATGATGGTGGCGATACCCATGCCGGCGCCCACGCAGAGCGAGGCGAGGCCGGTCTGCTTGTCCTGGCGCTCAAGCTCGTCGAGCAGGGTGCCGAGGATGATGCAGCCGGTGGCACCCAGCGGGTGTCCGAGGGCGATCGATCCGCCGTTGACGTTGACCTTGGCGGGGTCGATGTCGAGATCGCGCTGGGCGCGCATCACCACGGCCGCGAATGCTTCGTTGATCTCGAACAGGTCGATGTCCTTGGCGCTCATCTTCGCCTTGCCCAGCGCCTTCTTGGAGGCCGGACCGATGCCGGTGAGCATGATGGTCGGCTCAGAACCAATCACCGCAGTCTGGCGGATGCGGGCGCGCGGCTTCAGGCCCAGTTTCCGGCCCATCTTCTTGTTGCCGATCAGCATCAGCCCGGCGCCATCGACGATGCCGGAGCTGTTGCCGGCGTGATGCACGTGGTTGATCTTTTCCAGCGTGGTGTACTTGCGCAGCACGGTGGCGTCGAAGCCCATCTGGCCCATCTGCTCGAAACTCGGCTTGAGCGCGCTCAGGCCTTCCAGGGTGGCGTCGGCGCGGATGTACTCATCGTGATCGAGGACGGTGAGGCCGTTGATGTCCTTCACCGGCACCAGTGACTTGCTGTAGTAGCCCTTTTCGCGGGCCGCCGCCGCTTTGCGCTGGGAGTTGATGGCGAAGGTATCGACATCCTCTCGCGAAAACCCCTCCAGGGTGGCGATGGTGTCGGCACCGACGCCCTGCGGCGCGAAGCCGGTGAACTGATTGACCCGCGGGTCCATGGCCCAGGCGCCGCCGTCGGAGCCCATGGCCCAGCGCGACATGCTCTCGACGCCGCCGGCGACCACCAGATCCTCGAAGCCGGACATCACCTTCATGGCGGCCAGGTTCACTGACTCCAGGCCTGAGGCGCAGAAGCGGGACTGGGTGACACCCGCCACCGTCTCGGCCCAGTTGGCGTAGATCGCCGCAACACGGGCGATGTCGGCGCCCTGCTCGCCGACCGGGGTGACGCAGCCGAGAACGAGGTCGTCCACCAGCGCGGTGTCCAGCCCGGTCCGTTCTTCCAGTGCCCACAGCAGGTTGGCGACGAGGTGAATCGGCGTCACCTGGTGCAGGCTGCCGTCCTTCTTGCCCTTGCCGCGCGGGGTGCGCACGGCATCGTAGATATACGCTTCGGTCATGACAGTATCGAATCCGTTGTGCAGGTAAGGTAAATTACCTTACGCTTGTGGAGATGGGAGTTTTCCCCGAGCATCCGTGTTTCGGGGCCTTGGAAGGTCAAAGCCTTTTGAGCATATTATCGTGCGTGGTGGCGGGTCAATGGCCATCGGCTGTCGCGCGACGTATCAGTAACAGAGATTTCCAATGGTGCGAAAACAGCATAAAAATGAAGAACGGGAAGGCGCTGACGCCGAACGCCGGCGGCTGGACCCGCAGACCCGGGCGCGGATCGAACAGGCCGTGCTCGATATATTCTCCGAGCGCGAATTCCACCGGGTCGGCCTGATCGAGATCGCCCGTGCCGCCAACGTCTCCCTGCAGACAATCTACAAGTACTACGGCAGTAAGGAAGCCCTACTTTTCTCCAGTCTCGACACCTGGCTGGGGCAGCTGGCGTCGCGGATGATCGACCACCTGCAGGGGATCGAGGACTTCAAGGAACGGCTGCGCAAGGTGTTCTGGGTGAATCTGGATTTCTTCGACCGCAATCCGAAGGTGGCGCAGATCATCATGTCCAGTGTCTACGTCAACACCTGGCGCAAGCAGGAGCACTACCAGAATCCGGTCCTGTTCGGCACCTTCCTGAAGGTGCTGGGGGAGGGGCGTTCGCGCGGCATTCTCAATGACGAGGTGGAGGAAAAGTACCTACTCGACATCATCATGGGGGTCATGGGCCGCTTGGTGCAGATGCACATTCACCGCGGGCAGAAGGAGCCGCTCACCGGCCAGGCCAATGTGCTGTTCGAGATGCTGTGGCGGGCGATTGCCAAGCCGTCGCAGGGGTGAGGACGGCGTCAGGCGGCCTGCGACAGCTTGGCGCGGTGCACCGGCCGTTGCAGGGCGCCGTAGCGCCGCTCGCCCACCTGGGCGGTCGGCGCGGTTCCGGGGCTGAGCCAGAACGGTACGGTCTCTGACGAGGGCACCACATTGGGAAAGCGCGGATCCTGCGGTGAGGGGCCCGCCATCGCCTTTTCCTGGATCATCGACAGGTACTGGTCGACGCCGTACTCCAGGGTGTTGCCGTTGAGGATCACCTCAGAACCGGTTTCTTGGGCGTAGGCGGCCACACCGCGAACGCGCGAGTGCTCGGGCGCATAGGCGTCCAGGCTGACGCCGTTCTCGCTGGTGACCAGCACGCCATCGGGCGTATTGACCACGATCGAGTGATTGCCCAGCGTGTGGCCGCGGGTGCGCACCAGTGCCACGCCCGCACCGAGTTGCACATCATGATCGAGCGGGATGACCCGGTCGGCCGGAATGCCGGCGGTGCCGCCGGGGCAGTACCACTGCGCCTGCCACGGCACCAGACCCTGGGCCGACTCCCACTCCTCACGCATGACCAGCAACCGCGCATTGGGAAGCAGTGCGGGCTGGCCGTGGGCGCCCAGCCAACGCGTGAGGTTTTGCGTGTGCAGATGGTCGTAGGTGATGTAGTCGACGTCCTCGGGTCGCAGGCCGGCCTCTGCCAGGGCCTGCAGGACGGTGCGGGTCTTGCGCACCATCAGTCGCTCACCCAGCCCGGCCAGCGGGCCCATACGCGCATCGAGACGGGCAAAGAACGGCGTGGTCCGCTGGTGCTCCCAGTCGGACGGTCCCGCCAGCAGGGTCTTGCGGCCCTCGGCGCTGTCGAACTGGATGATGAACACCCGGTTGCACAGCTGCACATACGGTGGCAACCAGGCGAAGCCATTGAGATAGGCGTACTTGCTGGGGTAGGGCACCCGCACCAGTTCCATCGAGCGGTAGCCCAACACCTGGCCGCTGGCCATGAAGTCGCGGCGGAAGGCTTCTGCGGCTGCTCGGATGCGCGCAATGGCCTCCTGCGGGCGTGCAGTAGCGCGGCAATGATCGAAATGCGTGAGTCGGGTGAACATCAGGTGCCTCCGGGGGTCAGCGTCGGCGTCCGGCGATGCGGGTCCAGCCCTCGCGTTCGCCGTCGGCTTCAAAATCCAGAATATCGTGATAAGCGGCCCGCACCTCGGCGGCCTGGCGCGCCAGCAGCCCGGCCAGCACCAGGCGGCCGTCATCCGCCAGGCAGGCGCCAAGACGCGGCGCCAACTGCACCAGCGGTCCCGACAGGATGTTGGCGAGCACCCGGTCGTACCGGCCGGGCCGGAAGTCCGCCGGCAAACAGGTCTCGATGCGATCCGCGACCCCATTGGTGGCCGCATTCTGTCGGGTCGCCAGCAGGGCCTGCGGATCGATGTCGACGCAGACGGCATGGCGCGCGCCCAGCAGCAGGGCGGCGATGGCGAGAATGCCCGAGCCACAGCCGTAATCCAGCACCGTGCAATCCTGCAGCGACTGGCCTTCCAGCCACTCCAGGCACAGGGCAGTGGTGGGGTGGGTGCCGGTGCCGAAGGCCAGGCCCGGATCGAGAGTCATCACCACCGCATCGGCGGCCTCAATCTGGTGGCGCTTTTCCGCGGGGGTCACCCACAGGCGCTGTCCGAAGCGCAGGGGCTGCCAGTGTTCGAGCCAGGCGCGCACCCAGTCCTGGTCCTCGACCAGACCGGAGCTCACCCGCAGCTGCTCGCCATCGGGCACCAGCGCACGCAACAACGCGATCGTCGGTGCGGCGTCATGACCATCGGGGAACAGACCCAGCACCACCGTGTTCGGCCACAGCGGCGTTTCGCCTGGCAGCGGCTCGAGCACCGGGTGGTCCTCGCCATCAAGGTAGCTGACCGACAGCGCGCCGGCGGTCATCAGGGCTTCGTCGACGAAGCCGGGGTGTTCACTTTCGACACGCAGTTGCAGAAAGGCCAAGGGCAGAGACTCGGGAATCAGGCGGGAAGGGCGCGGTCGATCAGGGGCATCAGCGGTGTGTCGGGCGGCAGGGTGCCGAATGCCAGCCCGTGATCGCCGCCGAGGCGACTGCGGCAGAAGGCGTCGGTCACCTGCGCGTTGCCGGCCTTGGCCAGCAGGGCGCCCTGAAGGGTCAGCGCCATGTGTTCGACGATACGGCGCGAGCGCAGCTCCAGGTCGGCCGGGTCCTGCAGTGCCTGTTGCAGTGATTGCAGGGCCCGGTCGAGATCGGGATGTTCACCGCGGGCGTCCATCAACTCGGCGCTCAGCGCCTCTCGGGTTTCCGGGTCGCGTGCCATCGCGCGCAGCACATCGAGGCACTGGATATTGCCGCTGCCTTCCCAGATGGAATTGAGTGGCGCTTCGCGATACAGGCGGGGCAGCAGGGTTTCCTCGACATAGCCGGCGCCACCCAGGCACTCCTGGGCCTCGTTGACCATGGCCGGGGTGCGCTTGCAGATCCAGTACTTGCCGACGGCGGTGGCAAGGCGCGCCATCGCCGCCTCGCCCGGCGCGCGCTCGCTGGCATCGACCGCGCGCGCCACCCGCAGGGTGAGCACGGTGGCGGCCTCGCTCTCCAGCGCCAGATCGGCCAGCACGTTGCGCATCAAGGGCTGGTCGACCAAGCTCTTGCCGAAGGCCTTGCGCTGACGGCAGTGATGCACGGCCTGCGCCAGCGCCTGCCGCATGATGGCGGAGGAGCCGATCATGCAGTCGAGGCGCGTCAGCCGCACCATCTCGAGGATGGTCGCGACCCCGCGCCCTTCGTCGCCGATGCGCTGGGCGTAGGCGCCTTCGAATTCGACCTCGGACGAGGCGTTGCTCCAGTTGCCCAGCTTGTCCTTGAGGCGCTGGATCCGGATGGCGTTGCGGCTGCCGTCGGGGTTGATCTTGGGGGTCAGGAAGCAGCTCATGCCGCCCTCGGCCTGGGCCAACACCAGCCAGGCGTCGCACATCGGCGCCGAGAAGAACCACTTGTGGCCGATCAGGGCGTAGCTGCCGTCGGTCTGGCGCAGGGCGCGCGTGGTATTGGCGCGGACATCCGAGCCGCCCTGTTTCTCGGTCATGCCCATGCCCATCGTGCAGGCCGTCTTGTCGGCAGCCGGCAGCACCCGCGGATCGTATTCGGTGCCGGTGATCCGGGGCAGCCAATCGGCGGCGATGTCGGGCTGATGCTTGAGCGCCGCCACTGCGGCATAGGTCATGGTCAGCGGACAGCTGGTGCCCTGCTCGGCCTGGTTGTGCAGGAAGGTGAGTCCGGCGCGCACCACATGTGCGCCCTCCTGTGCGTGGTTCCAGCCAAAGGCGTGGACGCCGTGCGCCATGCCCAGCGCCATCACCCGGTGATAGGCCGGGTGAAACGTCACTTCGTCCAGCCGATGGCCGTAGCGGTCGAACAGCTTCAACTGTGGCTTGTGCTCGTTGGCTTCGAAGCCGAGCCGCATCATGTCGCCGCCGGTGACCGCGCCATAGTCGCGCAGCGCCGCCTCACCCCAGCCGCCACCTTCGCGTAGCACCGCTTCGCGCAGGGCCAGATCGGTGTCGTAGAGGTTGACGTCGACGAACGGTGTGGCCTGATTGTCAACGGTGTGGGTGTGGAACTGTTCGGCGAGAGACATGCGCATCATCCGGGGGCAGATGGGGGCTGCGCCGCCTCGGCCGCCCGGGCGTCTGGCGTGAGATGCGTGACGCGGTCGAATCGCAGCAGCAGGCCCGGCAAGAATAGCAGGTCGAACAGTACCGCCAGCCCGATCACCATTGCGGTCATCAGCCCCATCGAAGCATTCACGTCGAAGTTGGACTGCGCCAGGATGAAGAAGCCCAGGGCCAGTGATGCGGTGGTGACCAGCAGGGCCGAGCCGACGGTGGAGATGGCATAGCGCACGGCGTCCGGCGGGCTGGCGCCGCGCTCGCGGCGCGCCACCAGATACTTGCTGAAGAAGTGAATGGTGTTGTCGACCACGATGCCGAGGGTGATGGAGAACACCGCCGCCACCGCCAGATTGACGTTGGCCACGGTCAAACCCCAGATGCCGAAGGCGATCATCGAGGGGAAAGCGTTGGGCAGCATCGACAGCAGCCCGAACTTCCACGATCGCAGCGCCACCACCAGGGTCAGTGAAATCAAGAACAGGGCGATCAGTGAACCCTTGATCATGCTGTCGATGTTGTTCTGGCCGATGTGGGCGAACATCAGCGACAGGCCGGTTCCGGGCGTCTGCAGGTCGGGCGCGTTGGTGGCCAGCCAGGCCTGCGCGCGATCCTCGATGGCGATGATCTGTTTGGCTTTGACGTTGGCGATTTGCGCCACCACTTTGGTGGCCGACTTGTCGAAGGTGAGCTGCGTCGCCAGGTCAAGCCCCTGCGGCAGGGACAGTTCGTAGAGCAGGATGTACTGCGCGGCCAGGTCGCGTTGATCCGGCAGTCGGTACCAGTCGGGATCGCCGCCGTGCATGTTCTGACTGAGCCGCTTGAGCACGTCGGTGAAGCTGGAGACGTGGGTGATCTCCGGCTGATCCCGTAGCCAGGTGACGAAGCGATCGACCGCAGCGAGGTAGTCCGGATCGTAGATGCCGCCCGGTTCCCCTGCGGGCAGGGAATAGGCGATGGAATCGATACCGGTGAGCTCCGCTTGAACGAAGTCGAAGGCCTGACGGACCGGAAGTTCCGGATGGAAGTATTCGACGGTATCGTCGTTGAGATCGTTGCGCGGCACGAACAGCACCATCAGCAAGCCGAGGCCGAGCGCGCTGTAGAAGTAGACGCTCTGGTGCCGCAGGATGTGGTTGGCGAGGCCGGCCAGGGACAGCGATGACGGCGCGCCATCCGCCTGCACCCGGACCCGCATCGGCAGCCGCAGCATCAGTGCCGGTAGCAGGGTCAGGGTCATCACCATCACCCCGATCACGCCCAGCCCGACCATGGTGCCCAGCTCACGGAACAGCGGCGAGTCGCTGGCGTTCAGCGAGAAAAAGCCGATGGCGGTGGTGACCGTGGTGAGAAAGACCGGCATCAGGTTGATGCGCAGCGTGTGCGCCATGGCGTCGGTGCGGCTCATTCCCTGACGCAGGTCCCGCAGGTAATGGACCAGAACGTGCACACAATCCGATACGCCAAGGGTGAGGATGATGATGGGCCCGGAGATGTTCACCTGATTGAGCTGGTAGCCCAGCCATCCGGCCACTCCCACGGTGATGAGGATGCCGGACACCACCACGGTGGTGGTCACCAGGGTGGCCGTCACCGACCGCAGGAAGGCGCCCAGCAGCACGATCACCGCCGCGAACATCAGCGGCACCAAGGTGGCGGCATCGCGTTCGGCGCTCTCGTTGAAGGCGTGATTGACCACCACCTGGCCCATCAGGTGGATGCGAAGCTCGGGGTAGGCCGCCTGATAGCGCGCCTGCAGGTCGCGGGCCGCGGCCATGATTTCGGCGTTGGCCGGGGTTTCTTCCCGGCTGTCCTGGGGCAGCTCAATGCGCACATTGACGCTGGTCACTTCGGCATCGTCGGCGAGCAACAGGCCCAGCAGGGCCGGTTCGTCGAGGGCGATGGCCTGCAATGACCGCGCCTGCTCCGCGGTCACGGCATCAGGGTCCGGGACCAGATCATTGACGATCAGCTCATCGCCTTGCGCCCGGCTGTACTGGAAGTTGGTGATGGAGTCGACGCGGATCGCCCGCGGCAGCCGCCAGCCCTCGTCGGTAAGGGCGTGGACCGCGCTTAAGGTGCGGGGCGTGAACACGGTTTGCCCCGCTGGAGCCCCGATCACGAAGGCGACATTGTCGGCCTTCGTGTAGGCCGCTTCCATCGCCTCATGGGCCAGCAGCTGAGGGTCTTCCGGGTCGAAGAACACCTTGTAACTGGACTCGAACCAGAGTTGGCGGGCACCCGCCGCGAGTACCAGCAAACTGACGATGCCGAGCCAGAAAGCGCGCCAGTGATGATCGACCAGCCAGCGAGCGAGACCTGCGTCCATGCGTTTCTCCTATGGAAAGCGCGGCGAACATACCGGAGGGTATGTCGAATTGCCAGTGCCGTGGCGACAGCCAATACTGGGCGATGATCCAGTCGCGTCCTCCAAGGCCATCAGCGATGGCGGCTCGCACGTTCCTGTGGTTTCCACGGCATCCCCGCGGCCTGGTGGTGTGCTTCCTCACCGAGATGTGGGAGCGCTTTTCGTTCTATGGGATGAAGGCCCTGTTGTTCTTCTACGTCACCAAACACCATCTGTTCAGTGACACCGAGGCCTACCTGCTGCTGGGCACCTATGGCGGCCTCGCCTACGCCCTGCCGGTGCTCGGCGGGCTGGTGGCGGATCGCTGGCTCGGCACCCGCTTTGCGGTCGTACTGGGCGGCCTGCTGCTGGCGGCAGGGCACGCCGCCATGAGCTGGGAAGGGGCGGCCGCCAGCCTAAGCGCGGACGGGCGCGTGCAGGACCAGGCGGCCTTGCAAGTCTTCTATCTGGCGCTGGCCCTCATTGTCACCGGCGTCGGTCTGTTGAAACCCGCCATTTCCACCCTGGTCGGCCAACTCTACGCGGCGGACGACCCGCGGCGGGATGCCGGCTTCACCTGGTTCTACATGGGCATCAATCTCGGCGCTTTTTCCGCGGCGCTGCTGTGCGGCTGGCTCGGCGAGAGCTGGGGCTGGTCCTGGGGCTTCGGGCTGGCCGGTGCCGGTATGCTGGTCGGCGTGATCACCTTCGTCGCCGGCCGGCGTCATTTTGGTCAGCACGGGGCGCCGCCAAGGCCGCTGACCGGCGCCATGCGCGGGCTATCGGTGATGGCCGCGCTGGCAGTGGCTGTGCTGGTCTGGCGGCTGCTGCAGGCGCGCTGGGCGGTGCTCGACCGGCTGTCACTCACCGCCACCGAGGCGGTGGCGCTGGTGGCGGCGACGGTGTTGTTGATCTGGTGGACGCGCTTTGTGATGCGGTCCTGCAACCCGGTCGAGCGCGGGCGCATGATCCGGCTGATGGTGCTGATCGCCGTCAGTACTCTGTTCTGGGGGCTCTACGAGCAGAGCTATGGCAGCTGGAACGCCTTCACCGACCGGGTGGTCGATCGCAGCGCGCTGGGGATCGACTGGCGTGCCAGTCAACTCACCGCCCTGGGGGCCTTTTTCATCTTCCTGCTGGCGCCCTTCTTTGCCTGGCTGTGGCCCACCCTTGATCGTCAAGGGCGCAATCCGAGCGAGCTTCACAAATTCGCGCTGGCGCTGGGCTGTGCTGGGCTCGCCATGGGGGTGTTGGCGCTGGCCGCGCAGATTCCGCTGGCAGACGGCCGGGTCACAGTGTGGGCCCTGGTGGCGGCCTACGCGGTGCTGACCATCGGTGAAATGCTGCTGTCACCCATCGGTCTCGCCGCGGTGACCCGGCTGTCGGTGCCAACCGTGGCCGGCCTGATGATGGGCGTGTGGTTCCTCGCCTCGGCGTTTGGCGAAATGCTGGCGGGCCGCCTGGGTACGCTCGCCGCCGTCGATCCCGGAACCCCCCTATCGCTGGACGCGCTACGGCGCCACTACGCCGAGGTGTTCGCCGGCTTCATGGCACTTGGGGGCCTCAGCGGGCTGCTGCTGTGGGTCTTGGCAGCGCGCTGGCGCGACGGCGCAGCGCCCACAGCCCGAGCATCAGCGCAGCCAGGCTGAGGCCACTGCCACCGCCGCCACCGCCGCCGTCGGTGATCGGCGGCAGCCCACCCCCTCCGCTGCCGGACCGTCGGGTGCTGCCCCCGCCCACCGGGTCCAGGGTGGTGGCGATGCCGTTGCTGGTGCTGAACGCGCGTTCCAGCCGTCCGAAGAAATCTTCGCCATCGAGGTTCTCGCAGCTGGCGCTGCCGCCGGAGAGCACGCCAACCACGGCGCCGGACTGATCGAACAGGGCGCCGCCGGAGGAGCCCGCCTGGGTGGTCCCCTGGGTCCAGTTGACACCCCAGGCGTCCACCGAAAAACCGCTGAGCAGGCCGCTACTGATGGAGACGTTTTCGCGGACCCGCGCGGCGGTGCCGAACAGGCTGATCTTCTTGACGTCGCCATCGGGGTGATGGAGCGCGGCACCGCTCTGCGGAATGGCTTCGGTTGGCGGCAGGGCATTCCAGGCGGCGAAGCGCGCGCCGAAGGCGCTCGGTACTGCGCGATTGAGCTCGATCAGGGTGGTGTCCGCCTCCACCGAAACGCCGCGCAAGGTGGCGCCCTGGACGGTGTCCTCAAGGCTGGCCGTGCCACTGCCGCAGCCACTGCGGTTGTAATTGAACAAGGCGGTCACCGATCGGGCGTTATTGGCGCTGATGCCGCAATGGTTGGCGGTGAGCACCAGCGGGCGGCCGTCACGGGCGGTGTTGTCCACCAGGACGCCGCTACACAGAATATTGTTGTTGATGGTGAGCCGGACTGTGGCGCGCGTTTGCGTCGACCAGGCATTGCCCTGCGGGCAGATCACGTCGACGTTACAGGGGGCGGCCGCCTTGGCAGTGGCGATCGAACGGTCGAAGCCGTGGTTCACGGCGACGATCCGCAGCGTCAACGCCGAGGGGGGCTGGGTGGCCAGCCGCGCCTCCAGCAGTCCCCATTCCCCGGGCACGAACGGCACCCACCAGATGCCGTCACCGTTGTCCACATAATGGTGAGACACGGTGCCCTCCGGCGTCCGCCAGACCAGAGAGGCATCGGCGGGCAAGGCGATGTCTTCGAGTTGCAGGGCCAGCTGATCAGCGCCCGCGGAAAACACCCGCAGCTGCCAGATGGCCTCATCGGCCTCCAGCGTCCAGCGTCCGTCGGCGACAGTGGCGGAAAGGGCCTGGGTGACGGCAAAGGTGCGCGGTTGCGACGCGGCTTCGGCCACTGCAGCAGCCACGTCCGCGCGATCGGTGACCAGCATGGGCAGCGTGTCCAAGTGCTTGACCGATGCCGACGCGACGGCATGGCAGCTCAGGACACAGACAACGGCGAGACCGCGGATAAAGTTCATGACGGATTCCTTACAGCGCCGCGGCGCGGGGAGGGCTAGCCGTCAGACTGCCGTGAAACCGGTTGCAGATCAAAAAGGGGGGTCTTGTTGACCTCTAGTGCGGTCCCCGCCTGTGCATCCTGAAGCACCACAAGCAAGCGGTGGTGCGCGCCATCGACGGCGGCATCGATCACCTCGCCTGCACTGCTGCCGTCGGCGGTGGTGATGCTGTCGCCGGGCGCGGCTGCGGCGGTACTGCAGGCATGGTAGGCGGAGCGTTTGGCCTGTCCCAAGTAGTGCAGTCGGGCGATCACTTCCTGCCCTGTGAAGCAGCCCTTGGTAAAGCTGATGCCGCCCAGGCGGTCGAGGCCGGCCATTTGCGGGATGAAGTGGTCGCGAGTGGCCGGGTATACGGTCGCCACGCCCGCCGCCATTTCGGCGCGATGCCAGGCAGCCGGCAGCGGCTCGGCATTGCGCGCGGGCAGGGCGGCGATGGTCGCCGCATCGCCCAGCAGCAGAAAGCGTGGGTGGTCCCCTGGCCGACGCGCGATCGACAGGCCCGCGGCCGCGGTGACAGCGAGCGGTTCCGCGGGAATCGGCCAGCCACGGTCCGACAACCAGGACATCGCCCCTTTGCCCATCAGCGCCCGCACCCGCGGGGCGGCGTCAGCGGCCTCCAGCCGCACGTCCGAGCGCAGGATGAACATCCGCAACCGAGCCAGGGTTGTGGCCACCATGTCGCGGTGAAGGCCCAGCCAGAACCCTGGCGGCTGCTGCCACAGGTCCAACGTCGCCAACATGCGCCCTTTGGGACTGTTGAGCGCGGTGTGCAGGCCTTGCTGCGCCGAGACCGTATGAACGTCGCCGCACAGCTGCCCCTGCAGCAGTGCGGCGGCATCGGCGCCTTCGGCGGTGATCAGCCCCAGCGTCGGCAGGGGTCCGAGGTACAGGTCTTCCATAGGTTTGATTGCCACTGCTTCAGGAGATTTGTCACACTATGCAGGCTGTGAGCACCGATTCTGACATCCCATCCCGCCAAGCCGACACCGTATCCGTCCCGGATACCGCGCCGGAGGCGATTCCGCTGTCCGCCTTGCCCAGGCGGGAAGCGCCCACCGTGCCGGAGATCGGAGGGCGCCAGAACGGCCTCGACCCGACCCGTTACGGCGACTGGGAAAAGAACGGCCGCTGCATCGATTTTTAGCCAGGCAGCCGGCTCGCGCCGCTGCCGTCATCCTTTCACGTCCCATCGGGAGCCGGAATGAGCGCCTCCAAACCGCAAGTGCCTGCGCGGCCGCTGTCCCCTTTCATGCTCGGGCAGTACTACCGATTTCAGCTGACCTCGGTGCTGTCCTTCGCCCATCGCATCACGGGAATTGGGCTGTCGCTGGGGACCCTGCTGGTGGCCACCTGGCTGATCACGCTGGCCAGCGGCCCCGAGGGGTATGCCAAGTTCCAGGTGCACCTGAATGCCTGGTACGGCCAGGCGCTGCTGTTCGCCTGGACCTGGGCGCTGATGTACCACCTCTGCAATGGCATCCGTCACCTGGTGTGGGACGCCGGCTACGCCTTGGAGCTGTCCAGCGCTTACGCCTCCGGGTATATCAGCCTGATCGCCTCGTTCCTGCTCACCGGCGCCGTCTGGGCGCTGGCGGTTCTGGCCTAGGAGTTGCTCATGAGTCTGCGTTCTCCGTTGTCCCGCGCGCGCGGTCTGGGTTCGGCCAAGGAAGGCGTCCACCATTTCTGGGTGCAGCGCGTCAGCGCCATCGCATTGGTGCCCCTGACCCTCTGGTTCGTGTTTTCGCTTGCCCGCTTCGCCGGCAGTGATTTCGCCGTGGTGCAGCACTGGGTAGCGGCGCCGAGTGTCGCGGTGACCCTGATCCTGTTCATGGCGACCATGCTCTATCACTCGGCGCTGGGTGTGCAGGTCGTGATCGAGGATTACGTGAGCCATGAGGGCAAGCGCATTGTGACCCTGCTGCTGTCCAAGTTTGTGCACGCGATTGTCGCCGCCGCGAGTATTTTCGCGGTTCTCAAGGTCGCGCTGGCCTGATCGGCCGCCCCACCTTCAACGGAGCCTCATTGCCGATGTCTGCTTACGAAATTGTCCACCACGAATACGACGCCGTTGTCGTCGGTGCCGGCGGGTCCGGTCTGCGTGCCACCCTCGGGCTTGCCGAGTCCGGCCTGAAAACGGCCAATATCACCAAGGTGTTCCCGACCCGCTCGCACACCGTGGCAGCGCAGGGCGGCATTTCCGCGGCGCTCGCCAACATGGGGCGCGATGACTGGCGATGGCACTTCTTCGACACCGTCAAAGGGTCGGACTGGCTGGGCGATCAGGACGCCATTCAGTACATGACCCGCGAGGCCATTCCCGCGGTCATCGAACTGGAGCACTACGGGGTGCCGTTCTCGCGCACACCGGAGGGCAAGATCTATCAGCGCCCCTTCGGTGGCATGACCACCGAGTTCGGCAAGGGGCCGCCGGCTCAGCGCACCTGCGCGGCCGCCGACCGCACCGGTCACGCCATGCTGCACACGCTCTATCAGCAGAGTCTGAAGTGCAAGGCACAGTTCTATATCGAGTTCTTCGCCCTGGATCTGCTGATGGACGATCAGGGCCAATGCTGCGGTGTGCTGGCGCTGGAGATGGCGACCGGCAAGATCCACCGCTTCCGCAGCCACATGACCATCCTCGCCACCGGCGGCTATGGTCGGGCCTATTTCTCGGCCACCTCGGCGCATACCTGCACCGGTGACGGCAATGCCATGGTGCAGCGCGCCGGGCTGCCGCTGCAGGACATGGAATTCGTCCAGTTCCACCCGACCGGCATTTACGGTTCTGGCTGCCTCATCACCGAGGGCGCGCGCGGGGAGGGGGGCTATCTCACCAACGCCAAGGGCGAGCGCTTCATGGAGCGATACGCGCCGAGCGTCAAGGACCTGGCGCCGCGCGACATGGTGAGCCGTTCCATGGCCACCGAAATTCGCGAGGGGCGTGGCGTAGGCGAGGAAGCCGACCACATTCATCTGCACCTGGAGCACCTGGGGCCGGAAGTGCTGCACAAGCGGCTGCCGGGCATCACCGAATCGGCCAAGATCTTTGCCGGCGTCGATGCCACCAAGGCGCCGATTCCGGTGGTACCGACGGTGCACTACAACATGGGCGGCATTCCGGCGCTGTACACGGGCGAAGTCGTGACGCTCAAGGACGGCAATCCCGATGCCGTGGTGCCGGGCCTGATGGCGGTAGGCGAGGCGGCCTGCGTGTCGGTGCATGGTGCCAACCGCCTGGGTTCCAACTCCCTGCTCGACCTGGTGGTGTTCGGCCGCGCTGCGGCGATCCGCACGGCGCAGTTGATCAAGCCCAACACGCCACACAAGAAGATTTCTTCGCGTTCCGAAGATGCCGCGCTGGCCCGTCTGGATGCCGCCCGCAACGCCAAGGGCACAGTGTCCACCGCCCAGCTGCGGCTGGACATGCAGAAGACCATGCAGAAGCACTGCGCCGTGTTCCGCGATGGTCCGCTGATGCAGGAGGGGATCACCCGGCTCAACGAGATCATTGATACCTTCCACAATGATCTCAAGGTCACCGACCGCTCACTGGTGTGGAACTCCGATCTGATGGAAACCCTTGAGCTGGATAACCTGTTGGGTCAGGCGCTGGTGACCATCGTCGGGGCCGAGAATCGCAAGGAATCGCGGGGCGCCCATGCGCGCGACGACATCAAGGATCGCGATGACGCCAACTGGATGAAGCACACCGTCGCCTGGCGGACCGGCCCCAAGGAGGTCAAGGTGGATTTCCGGCCGGTGCACATGCAGCCCATGGACGAGGATGTCGAGCACATCCCGCCGATGGCCCGTAAGTATTGATTTGTGAGGCGAGAGGCGTGAGGCGTGAGGCGCAGCCGCGCTCCCCTCACGCCTCACGCCTCACCCCTCACGGAGGTTTTTATGGCCCAGTTTTCACTCCCCCAGAATTCCAAGATCAACAAGTCGGCCGGTAAGCACTATCCGGCTCCGGCGGGCGCCAAGAACGTCCGCACCTTCAAGATCTACCGCTACGATCCGGACACCGGCGAGAATCCGCGACTCGACAGCTATGACATCGACATGGACGCCTGTGGGCCGATGGTGCTCGATGCCCTGTTGAAGATCAAAAACGAAGTCGACGCAACGCTGACCCTGCGCCGTTCCTGCCGTGAGGGCATCTGCGGTTCCTGCGCGATGAACATCGACGGCAGCAACACGCTGGCCTGCATCAAGTCCTGCGATGACATCAAGGGTACGGTGACGGTCTATCCGCTGCCGCACATGCCGGTGGTGAAGGACCTGGTCCCGGACATGACGCACTTCTATGCCCAGCTGGCTTCCATCGAGCCCTGGCTGAAGACCGATACCGCGGCCCCGACTCGCGAGCGCCTGCAGAGCGAGGAAGATCGCGCCAAGCTGGACGGACTCTACGAGTGCATTCTGTGCGCCTGTTGTTCTACCAGCTGCCCGAGCTATTGGTGGAATGGCGACCGCTATCTCGGTCCCGCCATTCTCATGCAGGCCTACCGCTGGATCGCTGACTCCCGAGACGAAGCCACCGGCGAGCGCCTCGATGCCTTGGAAGATCCCTTCAAGCTGTACCGCTGCCACACCATCATGAACTGCACCAAGACCTGCCCCAAGGGGCTCAACCCGGCCAAGGCCATCGCCGAGGTCAAGAAGCTGATGGTCGAACGCACGGTCTGATCAAGCCGCGCGAACCCCGGGGGCGGCGATGGCCGCCCCCGTTCCGTTTTGGAGTGCCATGGATCCCGCCCGACTGAAATGGCTGTTGCGCCGCGGCATGAAAGAGCTCGACGTGATGGTCACCCGCTATCACGACGCCCGCTATCCGACTGCGCCGGCCGCGGAACGCGCCGCGTTCGAACAGTTGTTGCAGGAGGCCGAGGACCCGGACATTTGGTCCTGGGCGATGGGTTATAGCGAAGTGCCTGCCCTTTATGCCGATGTCATCCGCGAGCTTCGGGTCCACCGTTGACCTGCGGCTTCGGCCGTCGCGGCGGGCACTGCAGTGGGCCCTGTGGCTGCACGCGTTGCCGGCAGCGCTGATCCCCCTGACCGTGCCGCCGGGCTGGCCGATGGTGCTGGTGGCCGGCCTCATTGCCTTGTCGTGGATCGCGATCCGTCACCATCCGGCGCTGGGGCTGGGGCGCCGTGCCATCACCCGGCTGACCTGGGATGGCGACAACCGCTGGCAGGCCTGGATCGGCGGCAAAGGCGAATCGGTGACGCTGCTTGATCACAGCGTGGTGCATGGCGACTGGTTGCTGCTGCGCTTCCGCACCGAGCGAGGCCGCCGCGTCACCCGATTGCTGATGGGCGATGAGGCCGGGGCCGAGCCACTGCGCCGGCTAAGGGCGCGTCTGTCGGTGCTGCGCTAGCCGACGCGCCTTCGGCCGGGCAGCACGCTGGGCCGTGCCTCCGGCAAAGCCTGAGGGTAGTCCAGGGTGTAGTGCAGCCCGCGGCTCTCGCGGCGTCCCAGTGCGGATCGCACGATGAGGTCGGCCACGGTCACCAGGTTGCGCAGTTCCAACAGATCCGGACTGACCGTGTGGTGGCTGTAATACTCGGCGATCTCGCGGGACAGCAGCTCAATGCGGTGCTGCGCGCGCTCCAGTCGTTTGGTGGTGCGGACGATCCCGACGTAATCCCACATGAACGTCCGCAGCTCCAGCCAGTTGTGGCTGACCACAACATCCTCGTCGGAATCGGTGACCTGGCTGGCGTCCCAGGCCGGCAGCGGCGCACCCGACGTCCAACGCGGCAGGCGTTGCAGCAGATCACGCGCCGCCGCATCGCCGAATACCAGGCATTCCAGCAGTGAGTTCGAGGCCAGCCTGTTGGCGCCATGAAGGCCGGTACAGGCCACCTCGCCAATGGCGTAAAGCCCCTCGACATCGGTGCGTGCATTGAGATCGGTCAGTACGCCGCCGCAGGTGAAGTGGGCCGACGGCACCACCGGGATCGGATCGCGGGTGATGTCGATCCCGGCTTTCAGGCAGTGATGGTGAATGCTGGGAAAGTGTTCGCGGATGAAGTCGGGCGACTTGTGGGTGATGTCGAGATAGACGTAGCGCAGGCCGAGGCGCTTCATCTCATGATCGATGGCCCGCGCCACGACATCCCGCGGCGCCAGTTCGCCACGTGAATCGAAGCGCGGCATGAAGCGCTCGCCGGCGCTGTGATCGGCGTTCGGCAGGCGCAGCAGTGCCCCTTCACCGCGCAGCGCCTCGCTGATCAGGAAGTTGCGCTTTTCCGGGTGGAACAGGGTGGTGGGGTGGAACTGCATGAACTCCATGTTGGCGACCCGACAGCCTGCACGCCAGGCCATGGCGATGCCGTCGCCGGAGGCGCCGTGGGGATTGCTCGAGTAGAGATACACCTGGTTGGCGCCGCCCGTGGCCAGCACCACCGCACGCGCGGCATGCGCATGCACCTGGTGGTTGATCACGTTGAGCAGGTAGGCGCCGCGCGCCCGTTCGTCAACAATCAGGTCCACTGCAAGGTGATGTTCCAGCACGCGGATGTTCGGGTGGCTCGCCGCCAACGACGACAGCGTGGTTTCGACGGCGCGACCGGTGGCATCGGCGGCGTGCACGACGCGGCGGTGTGAGTGTCCACCCTCGCGGGTCAGGTGCAGGCTGGTGCCGGCGCCGGTTTCCGGGTCGAGCGTGAAACGTACCCCCTGTGCCTGCAGCCAGCGGATGGCCGGCGGTCCTCGTTCGACGGTGAAGCGCACCGCCGATTCGTCGCAGAGTCCGGCGCCGGCCACCAGGGTGTCATCGACATGTTGGTCGGTGGAATCGTCGGCATCCAGCACCGCGGAAATACCGCCCTGGGCCCACAGTGTGCTACCGCCGGCGAGGCGTCCCTTGGACACCACCGTGACCTTCACTCCTTTCTTGGCGAGGCGTAGGGCACAGGTCAAACCGGCGGCGCCGCTGCCGAGGATCAGTACGTCGGTCTCTTCCATGCAGCGCCCAATTTGTCTTGTAGAATGATGCCACGCGCCCGCCGCCACGACCGCGGGCCACGGGTCTCACCCCGCCTGCAGGCGCGGGTCTTCAGGGGTTGGGAGTGTAGCCGGTCGTCATCTCGGATGACGGCTGCGTTACGGTAAAGCGGGACGCATGAGCGATACGAACACCGACGAACAGCTGGTCGCGCGGGTGCAGGGCGGTGACGTCCGCGCTTTCGAGTTGTTGGTGCGCAAGTACCAGAACAAGATCATCCAGCTGGTCAGCCGGCTGGTGGGCGACGCCGATGCGCCCGACGTCGCCCAGGAAACCTTCATCAAGGCCTACCGCGCCATCGGCGGCTTCCAGGGCAATAGCGCGTTCTATACCTGGCTCTACCGTATCGGCATCAATACCGCCAAGAACCATCTGGTGGCGCAATCGCGCCGGCCCAGCGGGCAGAACAACATCGATGTGGCCGACGCCGAACTTTATGGGCACACCGACCATCTAAGTGATGTCGACACGCCGGAAGCCACCCTGCTGTCGGAAGAAATCAAGGAAAAGGTCGTCGAGGCAATTGCCGCTTTGCCGCCCGATCTGCGCAAGGCCATAACCTTGCGCGAGTTGGAGGGTCTGTCATATGAGGAGATTGCCGAAGCCATGGACTGCCCCATCGGAACCGTCCGTTCGCGTATCTTCCGGGCACGGGAAGCGATTGATGCGGTCGTTCGGCCTCTGGTGAGCAATGATTGACGCCCTGAAAATTGGTGCAGGCGGGAACTTTTCTGCTTGTGTGCGGTACCAGTCGGAACTGACGGTGTGATGCCATGAACGTTCATGAAACCCTATCGGCCCTGATGGACGACGCCTGCGAGGCGCAGGACATCGATCGTCTGCTGGCCGAACTGGCGGCGGATCCCGCAGCCATGCAGCAATGGTCCCGTTTTTGCGCGCAGCGTGATGCCCGTGAAGGTGTCCAGCTGAGTGCGGGTGGTGAAGCCTGGGTATCCAAGCTGATGTCGGCGGTACAGGCCGAGCCGGTACCGATGCTTGCGGCCCACCCCAAGGTGGCCTCGCTGGCCGCGCGCCGCACGCCGCGCTGGCGCCCACTGGCCGCGATGGCGGCTGCCGCCAGTGTCGCGGCGGTGGTGGTGACGCTCATGGTTGGGCCGCAAGCCGACCCCACCGTGCCCGGTACCGCCCCGCTGACGACCCCGGTCTCCGGGATTCAGCAAGTGGCCGACAATCGCAGCCCGCCGCGGGTAGACCCGGCCGGGACCGCGCAGCCACTTGATGCGGAAGACACCTGGCTGCTCAACAATTATCTGCTTGAACACAACAATGCCCTGGCCAGTCAGGGCGTCGGCGGCACCCTCCGCTATGCCCGCTTTGCCGCGCACACCCGTGAGGGTGTGAGGCCGGTGGCGGTGTCCGTGGAGGACGCCCGCTGATGTCGCGGATGTGGATCGTGGCGCTGGGCGCCGGCATCAGCTTCGGCGCGCAAGCGGCAGATCCACAAGCTTGGCTGGCCGACATCAGTCGCGCGGCCCGTACCGCCAACTACGAAGGCGTCATGATTTACCGCGGCGCGTCCACGTTGGAGACGTTCCGGGTCACCCACCGTTTCCAGGACGGGCAGGAGCGTGAGCGGGTGCAGAGCCTCACCGGCGAGCCGCGCGAGATTCTCAAGCAAGGGGACACCGTCACCTGCCTGCTGCCGAAGAATCGCCGGCTGTCCACCGCCCCGCAACCGACGCCGCAGGGGCTGTTCCCAGTGTTGTCGGCGGACCAGGTCGCGCGCATCGCAAAGGTCTACCGGCTTGAGGACCTGGGCCAGCAACGGATTGCCGGACGCCCCTGTCAGGGGCTGGCCATCGTCCCGCGTGATCAGTTCCGATATGGCTATGAGATCTGGGCGGATGCCGAGACCCGGGTGCCTATCAAGGTGACCTTGCGGGACCATCACGGCGAGACGCTGGAACAGATGATGTTCACTGAGGTGCACTTCCCCGAGCAGATTCCCGATGTCGCCTTCGAGATCCCACCCGAACGTCTGGCCGAATACCAGGCCGTGGTGCAGGAGGTGGCGCCCTCACCGCAGGCCTTGGCCGCGGGTGATGTGGCAGATCCGGTGATGTCCGGTGGTGAGCACCGTCGTCCCTGGGCCTTCCAGCATCTGCCGCAGGGTTTTGAGGTGGTGATGCATGTGCAGCGAACGCTGCCCGGTGGCGCTGGGCGAATTCAGCACTGGGTACTGTCGGACGGCCTGTCCGCAGTGTCGGTGTTCGGCCGCGAGGGCCAGGGCAGCCTGACGGTGGCGCCCCGTCCGCTCAATGCAATGGGCGCGGTGAACGCCTATCGGCGGCTCGCCGGCTCCATGCAGATCACCGTGGTCGGCGAGGTGCCGCGTGAGACCATCAAGCTCATCGCAGACGGCGTACTGCCGGAGACCGATCATGCGGTAGCGGAACCCACCCCATGATCGAGGCCCGCGCCCGGGTCTGCCGTGTTGGCGACCAGGTGGCCTGGGTGCGCCCGCTGGGGGCCGAGCATTGCGCCCGCTGTCAGGAAGGACGCGGTTGTGGTGGCGGCATGATCAATCGTTTGGTCAGCGACCGGCGTCCGGAAATCGAGGTCAGCCTTCGGCGATTCCATCCGCAAGCGGGTGACACTGTGGTGATCGGCGTTGAGGAAGGGGCGCTGGTGCGCGCTGCGCTCGCGGCCTACGCCATCCCGCTGATCGGCCTGGTGACCGCAGGCTGTTTTGCCCACTTGCTGCTGGATGCCCACGACCTGCTGGTCGCGGCGTTTGGGCTGCTGGGCCTGGTCGGCGGCTTCACCATCACCCGGGTCGTCAGTCAGCGTACGGCGGCACTGCCGGATGCGCGACCGGTCGTCCTGCGACGAGACGCGGGCGGGAGCGACTGCGCGGTTCGGGGTTGATTGCCGTCCGTCGCAGTTTCGATAATGCGGGCCTCGCGGCAGTCGGCCGCGCGCAGGGGAAAGGGATGCGGATGCGGATGCGGACGCTGGGCTTGGTGTTGCTGGTGACATGGCAGGTGACCGCCTGTCACCAAGGTACCCAGGACCGTCACATCGCCGATCTGGTGGAGCAGGTGAGCCCCTCGGTGGTCAACATCAGTACGCTCAGCGACTTCGCGCTGCCACCGGGACATCCCGCGATCGGAGACGGCGCCCTTGCGCCTGAGGGCAGCCCCCAGTCCCTGGGGTCTGGCGTGATCTGGTCCGGCGATGGCTATGTGCTGACCAACTACCACGTGATCCGCGATGCGCGCGAAATCTTCGTGCGGCTGCTCGATCGCCGTCAGTACTCGGCGCGCCTGGTCGGCCATGATGAACCCAGTGATCTTGCTCTGCTGCAGATCGATGCCGACAACCTGCCGGCCGCGCGCCTTGCCGATGCCACGCGGCTGCGGCCCGGGCAGACTGTCCTCGCCATCGGTTCGCCTTTCGGTTTCGACTACTCGGTGACCGCCGGTATCCTGTCGGCGAAGGGGCGGGCGCTGGACAGCGAACAGTATGTGCCGTTCCTACAAACCGACGCCGCCATCAACCCCGGCAACTCCGGCGGGCCGCTGTTCAACCTCGACGGCGAGGTCATCGGGGTGAACTCGCAGATCTTCAGCCAAACCGGAGGCAGCTCCGGTGTGGCCTTCGCCATCCCGGTGGATGTGGCGGACAAGGTGGCGCGCCAGTTGCGTGCCCAGGGGCGAGTGACGCGCGGCTGGCTTGGCTTGGTGGTACAGCCGCTGAGCCGCGAGCAGGCCCGCGAGCGGGGTCTGGAACGCGCCGAGGGCGCCCTGGTCACCGAGGTCATCGAGGGTGCGCCGGCAGCCCAGGCCGGGTTACGACCGGGCGACCTGATTCTCGCCTTCGATGGTCAGATCCTGCCCAGTTCGCGCGAGCTGTCGCCGCTGGTGGGCGGCGTCGATCCCGGGCAGATGGTGACCCTGAGATTGTTGCGCGACGGCCGCACCGTGGACATTCGTGTGGAAGTCGGTGCGCTGCCGCCCAGCGACGAATCCTCGCCGCAGCCGACCGAGCGGCCGGCACCCAGCCCGCCACCGCCGGCGGTGCCGGAACGTGCGGCCGTGGCGCTGGGCATCGAGGTGAGAGCGATGACCTTGGATGAGCGGGAGGATGCCCAGTTGCTGTCTGGCGGCGTGGTGCTGACCGCAGTCACTGAGGGGGCCGCGCTTCGCGCCGGCCTGCGGCCGGGCGATGTGCTGCTGCAACTCAACGGCCAGACGGTCGACAGCCCCAAGCGCTACCAAGAGGTGGTCGGGCGGCTCACGCCAGGCGCCACGGTACCTGTGCTGGTACAGCGACGCGGGGCCCCGCTGTTTCTGGCGCTGGACATCCCGACCAGCGGCGGTCCGTAATGGGCTACCAGCTGCTCACTCGGGACGGCTGCGAGTTGTGCGAGGACGCCGCCCTGGCGCTGACGCTGGACGGCCGGGTGCCATTCTCTGCGGTGCCGGTCGACAGCCGGACCGACTGGCTGCGCCGGTACGGTGACCGTATCCCGGTACTGCTGGACCCCCAAGGCCTGCTGGTGCTTGCCGCCCCGATTGACGCTGAGGCGGTGGACGCGTTCGTGTCCAAGAAGGGCTCCGGTATACTGCAGCACCCGGGCCCGTCCGCCGAGGATGCCGACTGACGCCGGACGGCTGCGGGTACCGCGGCGGGGTGTACCCGCAGGCTGGTCCCGGTTCCAGGTTGTCATCAGGCCATCGCACCGACGGCCGCCCATCGTCGCGCCGCACCCAAGAGATTCATGAAGCAGTCGCTCCCCAACATTCGCAATTTCTGCATCATCGCCCACATCGATCATGGCAAGTCGACGTTGGCAGATCGCTTCATCCAGCTGTGCAAGGGCGTGGAGGAGCGCGAACTGCAGGAGCAGATGCTCGACAACAACCCCATCGAGCGCGAGCGCGGCATCACCATCAAGGCGCAGGCGGTGTCGTTGGATTACACCGCCGCTGACGGACAGGTCTATCAGCTCAACCTGATCGACACCCCGGGGCACGTCGACTTTTCCTACGAGGTATCGCGCTCGCTGGAGGCCTGTGAAGGGGCATTGTTGGTGGTGGATGCCTCACAGGGTGTCGAGGCGCAGTCGGTGGCCAATTGTTACACCGCACTAGACCAGAACCTGGAAGTGCTGCCGGTGCTCAACAAGATCGACCTGCACAATGCCGAGCCAGAGCGGGTTGCTGACGAGATCGAACAGGTGATCGGGATTGAGGCCAAGGATGCACTGCGCATCTCCGCCAAGACCGGCATCAACGTTGCGGCGGTACTGGAAGCCGTGATCGAGAAGCTGCCGCCGCCGCAAGGCGACCCGGACGGCCCCCTGCAGGCCCTGATTGCCGATTCCTGGTTCGATCCGTATCTCGGCGTGGTGTCGCTGGTGCGCGTGATCAACGGCAGCGTGCGCAAGGGCCAGAAGGTGCGTGTCTGGTCCAGCGGCAAGGACCATGAGGTGACCATGCTGGGTGTGCACACGCCCAAGCGCCTGTTCAAGGACGAGATCCGCACCGGCGAAGTCGGCTTTCTGATCGCTGGCATCAAGAACATCTTTGGCGCCCCGGTGGGTGACACCATCACCGATGCGGCCCGGCCCTGTGCATCGGCGTTACCCGGTTTTCGCAAGGTGCAGCCGCGAGTGTTCGCTGGCATGTTCCCGATCGACGCCGACGATTTCGAGGATTTTCGCGAATCCCTGCAGAAGCTGCAGTTGAATGATTCGGCACTGCAGTTCGAGCCGGAGAACTCAACCGCCCTGGGCTTCGGGTTCCGCATCGGCTTTCTCGGTATGCTCCACCTGGAGATCGTGCAGGAACGGTTGGAGCGCGAATACAACCTCAACCTCATCACGACCGCGCCCTCGGTGGTCTACGAGGTGGTGCTCAACGACGGCGAGATCTACAAAATCGAGAACCCGGCCGAGCTGCCTACGCCGGGCGAGTACAGCGAACTGCGTGAGCCGATCATCAACGCGCGCGTGTTGATGCCGCAGGATTACGTCGGCCCGGTCATGCAGCTGTGCATGGAGAAGCGCGGCGTCCAGAAGAACCTCCGCTATCTCGGCTCGCAGGTGCAGCTGGAGGTGGAGATGCCGATGGCCGAAGTGGTGGTCGACTTCTTTGACCGGCTGAAAAGCGTCTCCCGCGGCTTTGCCAGCTTCGAGTACGAGTTCGTCCGCTTTCAGGCCGCTGACCTCGTCAAACTCGATGTCCTCGTCAACGGGGACAAGGTGGACGCGCTGGCCTCTATTGTCCATCGCAACAATGCCTATCCCCGTGGTCGTGACCTCTGCGAGAAAATGCAGGAGGTCATCCATCGGCAGATGTTTGATATTGCCATCCAGGCCGCCATTGGCTCCAAGATCATCGCGCGGACCACGGTCAAGGCACTGCGCAAGGACGTGATTGCCAAGTGCTACGGAGGCGACGTCTCGCGCAAGCGTAAGCTGCTGGAAAAGCAGAAAGAGGGGAAGAAGCGCATGAAGCAGATTGGTAGCGTGGAAATTCCGCAGGAAGCGTTCCTGGCGGTGCTCGGCGTGGATCGCAAGAAATGAGTACCACCATGTTCCACTGGGACTTCATGGTGGTGTTGACCGTGGCCACCGTTGTGACGGGTGCGGTCTGGCTGGCGGACCGCCTCTGGCTGGCGCCCCGGCGCCTGGCCGCGCAGGGCGAAGGCGCACGTGCCGGTGGCGTGGTCGAGTTCTGTCGCTCCTTCTTCCCGGTGATTGCTGTGGTGCTGGTGCTGCGCGCGTTCGTCGCCGAGCCGTTCCGCATCCCCTCGGGCTCGATGATCCCCACGCTCAGCGTGGGCGACTTCATCCTGGTCAACAAGTTTGCCTACGGTCTGCGCGATCCCGTGTTTCACCGGCGCGTGGTGCCGCTTGGTGGTTGGCCCGAGCGCGGCGACGTGGTGGTGTTCCGTTGGCCGGTGGATCCGTCCAAGGATTTCATCAAGCGCATCGTCGGTGTGCCCGGGGATCGCATCACCTATATCGACAAACAGCTCTACCTCAACGGGGAGCCGGTGTCGCTGTCAGCTGCCGGGGTATTTTCCGGGCCCTTTGGCTCGGTGCACCGGTTCAGCGAGGATCTGGATGGCACCGAGCACCAGATCATCACCAATCCGGAACGTCCGGCCGACGATTTTGACTTGGTGGTTCCCGAAGGTCAGTACTTCGCCATGGGCGACAACCGTGACGGCAGCGACGACAGCCGACGCTGGGGCACGGTCCCGGCACAGAATCTGGTTGGCAAGGCCTTCCTCATCTGGATGAGTTGGGACGGAGAGCGCTATCGTGTGGATACCTCCCGTATCGGGATGAAGATTCGCTAGGGCCTCGCCCTCGCATTGGTCCGTCACTAGGAGTTATCGATGCTCAATCGTCAGCGTCAACGCGGTCTGGGCTGGTTTGGCATGCTCTGCCTGTTCGCCTTCATCGGCTTTGTCAGCCTCCTGGTCTTCACCTGCCTGCCGGTCTATCTCAACCAGATGAAGATCACCCGCGCGGTCCATGCGGTGGCGCAGGATGCCCCCAGCAGCGTCACCGAAGTGCGCAGGGGACTGCAGCGCTACTGGGATATTGAGAGCATCGAAGACCTGAAGCCGGCCGAGGTGCGGGTGGTGCGCGGCAACGGCGGCCGCCAGCTGAGCTATTACTACGAGGCGCGTCGGCACTTGTTTGCCAACGTCTCGATTGTCCTGGAGTTTGAGGATGCGGTGCCGATGGCGGGCGCCGGCTCTTGAGTGTCGAGGGCCTTCAGCAGGTCATCGGATACCGCTTCCGCGATCCCGACCTGTTGCAGCAGGCGCTCACACATCGCTCCTGCGAAGGCCGCAACAATGAGCGGCTTGAGTTTCTGGGTGACGGCCTCCTCAATGGGCTGATCGGCGCTGCGCTGTACCGGGCGCGTCCCCGTGATGACGAAGGCGCGCTGTCCCGTCTGCGGGCCAGTCTGGTGCGTGAATCAACCCTGGCCGAAATTGCTCGCGGCTTTCTGCTTGGCCCCCTGTTGCAACTGGGTGAGAGCGAGCGCAAGTCCGGCGGACACCGACGTGACTCGCTGCTGGCTGATGCCTTGGAAGCCTTGTTGGGTGCGATCTGGCTCGATGGCGGTTTCGCCGAGGCAGAGCGCTGCTGTCTGCAATGGTTTGCACCCTTGTTGCAGGCGCTGCCCGACCCGGAACTGTTGAAGGACGCCAAGACCCGCTTGCAGGAGTGGCTGCAGGCCCAGGCGCAGGCCTTACCGCGCTATACCGTGCTGTCGGCGTCAGGGCCACCGCACCGCCGGCGTTTCGTGGTGGAAGTCACCGCCGGCGAGCCGGAGCGGTCGGCACAGGCCGAGGGCGGCAGTCGCCGCGAGGCCGAGCAGCGGGCAGCGCGGGCCTTGTTGATTTCGTTTGGGGTCCCGGTGATGGCCGGGCCGGAGACAGCATGATGCGCAGCGGATTGGTTACCGTCGTCGGGCGCCCCAATGTGGGCAAGTCGTCGCTGGTGAACGCGCTGGTCGGGCGCAAAGTGAGCATCGTCTCGCACAAGCCGCAGACCACACGGCATCGCATTCAGGGCGTGGTGCACCGGCCGGAGGGCCAGCTCGTCTTTGTCGATACCCCGGGCTTGCACCTGCAGGCACGTCGGCGGCTCAACGCCTTAATGAATGATGCGGCGGTCGGTGCCCTCGCCGATGTCGACGTTGTCCTGTTCGTGGTCGAGGCTGGACGCTGGACCGACGAGGACGAGGCAGTGTTGACGCGTATCGCCAAGCTGCCGATGCCGGTCGGCCTGGTCGTCAACAAGGTGGACCGTGTGGCCGACAAGGCCGTGCTGCTACCGATGTTGGCAGAGTGGTCGGCACGGCATCCCTTCGCTTTCGTGGTGCCGTTATCGGCAATGAAGCGGCAGAACCTGCAGCCGCTGCTTGACGAGTTGATGGCGCGAATGCCGGAGGGGCCGCCGCTGTACCCGGAGGCGCAGACCGTGGGCTATGACGATGCCTTCGGTCTGGCCGAGCTGATCCGGGAGAAGCTGGTGCGCAATCTCCATCAGGAGCTGCCCTATGCGACGACCGTGGGTATCGAGTCCTTCGAGCAAGAAGGGCGACTCGATCGGGTGCACGCCGTGATCTGGGTTGAGCGCGAGGGCCAGAAGGGCATCGTGGTCGGCGAGAAGGGCGAGCAGCTGCGCAAGATCGGCGAAGCGGCCCGGCGCGAATGGGAGCGGCAACAAGGGCGCAAGCTGTTCCTCAAGCTCTGGTGCAAGGTGCGTGAGAACTGGAGCGACGACCTGCGATCCCTGCGCCAGTTCGGGATCGGCGGCGAGTAGGTTTCATGCGCGCCCGCGGGCAGCTGCTGGTCCCGGCCTATGTGCTGCAGGCGCGTCCCTACGGGGACACCTCACTGTTGCTGGAGCTGTTCACCCTGCGCGACGGCCGGGTCGGCGCCGTTGCGCGTGGCGCACGCGGGCCGCGCAGTCGGTTGCGGCCGGTGCTGCAGCCCTTCGTACCCTTGCTGGCGGCGGTGCAGGGACGTGGCGAGCTGCTGACCCTCACCCGCGTCGAAGCCGATGGGACGCCGCCGATGCTGTCGGGCGAGCGCGTGTTCTACGGCTGGTACCTCAACGAACTGCTGCTTAAGCTGTTGGCACGCGACGACCCACACCCCGCGCTGTTTCCGCGGTATGTCGAGGCGCTGTCCCAACTGCCGGGGCCGGGCGCTGAGGATGCCTTGCGGCAGTTCGAGCGGTGCCTGCTGGAGGCGGTCGGCTTTGGCCTGTTCGACGGTGGCGATATTGACCCGGATCTGCGCTATCACTGGACCGCCGATGCGGGCTTCGGGGTGGCTTCGGGCGGACCGCTGTCCGGGAAAACCCTGGTCGCGCTGAGGGATGCCCAACCGCTGTCGGCTGCCGCCGCGCCCGAGGCCCGCCGCTTGTTGCAGCAGGTGCTGGCGCTGGCGCTTGGCGGGCGACGGCTGGAAACGCCCCATTTGCTGCGGCGCCTGCGATCGCCACTCGGCGATAATGGCACTCCCCCTCGCTGAGAGTCGCTCATGTCGGTCGTCGTTCCCCCCCTGCGCCTGGGCGTCAACATCGACCATGTCGCCACCGTGCGGCAGGCCCGCGGCACGGTCTATCCCGACCCGGTGGAAGCCGGATTGATCGCCGCCAGTGGCGGTGCCGACAGTCTGACCATCCACCTGCGCGAAGACCGCCGGCACATCCAGGACGATGATGTGCTGCGGCTGGTGGCGAGCAGCCCGGTACCGGTCAATCTGGAAATGGCCGTCACCGGCGAAATGATCGAGCTGGCCTGTCGGGCACGGCCGCGGTTTGCCTGCCTGGTGCCGGAGCGGCGGGAGGAAGTCACCACCGAGGGGGGGCTCGATGTGGCCGCCCATCTGGCGGCGGTGCGGGATGCCTGCCAACGGTTGCTGGCCGTGGGCACGGTGCCCGCCTTGTTCATCGACGCGGACGAGGCGCAGCTGGCCGCCAGTCTGGCCAGCGGCGCTCCGCAGATCGAGATTCACACCGGCCGCTACGCCGATACACAGGGTGAGGCGCAGCGTCAGGAGCTGACCCGTATCCGCCACTTCGCCGCGCAGGCGCACGCCGCCGGCCTGGAGGTGCACGCCGGCCACGGCTTGCACCTCGACAACGTCGACGCCATCGCGCGGATCCCCGAGGTGGTAGAGCTCAACATCGGCCACAGCATCATCGCCCGCGCCATCTTTGTCGGCCTACCAGCAGCGGTGGCGGAGATGCGGCGGGTGATGACCGACGCGCGCAGGCAGGCGACGTGATCGTTGGACTCGGCAATGACCTGATTCTGCAGTCGCGCATTGCCGCGGTCTGGCAGCGCCACGGTGACCGTTTCTGCCGCAAGCTGCTGATGCCGGTCGAGCAGGCCGCGCTGGCCGGTGCACGCGATCCGGTCAATCGACTGGCCAAGGCCTTTGCCGCCAAGGAGGCACTGGTGAAGGCTTTGGGCACCGGCTTTCGCGGCGTCAGTCATCTCGACTGCGGTGTCCTGCGCGGCGCACAGGGGGCGCCACGGCTGGTGTTCAGCGCTGGGCTGGCGGCGCGACTGACGCGCGCCGGTGTCGATGCCGCCCACCTCGCGCTGACCGATCAGCAGGACTGGGTGCTCGCCACCGTGGTGCTCGAAGGTTCAGCCGTGCGCGGCGCGACGGCGCTCGAGATCGCCTAGCGCCTCGGCTACGGCCGCGCGTACCGCGGCCAGGGCCGCTGCGGCATCATCCGTATGCTCGACCTTGCGTAGCCGTCGTTCCAGCTCGCTGCCGCGCTCGCGCAGCGCGCCGAGGTGGTAGAACGCGGCGGTTCCCCGCAGTTGATGGGCGGCTTCGCGCGCGGCAGCCAGGTCTTCGCTGCGAAAGGCGGCTTCCACCTCTTCCAGTTGCAGCGGCAGTTCCTCGGCCAGCAATTGCAGCATCTCGGGATCCTCCGCCAGCCGTTGTGAGGAGGGCGGTGGCGGTTGTTGACGACCAGGCAGCAAGGCGTTGAGCAGCTGCCGCTCGTCAAAGGGTTTTAGCAGGATGTGGTCGGCCCCGGCATCGAGGAAGGCGCGCCGCTCCTCCGGCTCCAGATGCGCGCTGATGGCGATGATGCGGGGGCCTGGCTCGCTGGCCTCGGCCCGGATCGCCTCGGCGCAGGAAGCACCGCTGCGGCGCGGCATGCGGGCGTCAAGTAGCACGAAGTCCGGGTGGTGGCTGCGCCAAAGCGTCAGCGCCTCTTCGCCGTCGCGGGCTTCCAGCACATCCAGGCCGAGATCCACGCACAGCAACGATAGGTAGCGCAGATTGGCGACATTGTTGTCCGCCACCAGGGCGCGACCGCCGTCGAGCGGGCGGCTGCTGCGCTTCTCCGTGGCCAGATCCACCAGTGTCTGCTGCAGGGTCTGCCGCCCGACGGCCTTGGGTAGGCAGGCGGCCGCCCCCAGCGCCCGCAGACGCAACTGCACATCCAATGAGGCAGACGCCACCAGTGCCAGCAGAGGCGGGCGCTGTTCGGCACAGCGCTGCAGAATCGGGCGCAACGGTTCGACATCCTCGGGACGCAGCCCCACCACCACCAGTGCCGGGAGGTTGTGGGCCAGCTTCAGGCGGTCGTGCAGGGCATCTGCGCCGTCAAAGCGCACCACATTAAGGCCCCAGAACGCCAGGCTGTGCGTCAGTGCCAGGCGGGCGGTTTCCTGGGGCTCCAGCAGCCATACCGTTTTCTCGGCCAGGCGCCGGTCCGGCGTCGGACCTGTCTCGCCTCCGTCCTGCAGGCCCAAAGGCAACATCACGCTGAACGTCGAGCCCTCACCTTCGGTGCTTTCGAGACCCACACTGCCGCCCATCAGCTCGGTCAGTTTGCGGCTGATCGATAGTCCCAGGCCACTGCCACCGATGCTCGGACCCGCTTGCTGGAACGGCTGGAACAAGCGCGCTTGTTGCTCTGCCGAGATGCCGATGCCGGTGTCGGCAACGGTAAGCCGCAACCAGATTCGGCCTTGCTCCTCCCGCTCGCGCATGACGCGCAGGACCACTTCACCACGTTCAGTGAACTTGATGGCGTTGGATACCAGGTTGGTCAGTACCTGCCGTAGCCGCTGGGCATCGCCGCTGAGTGATGTCGGTACGTCGTGGTAGATGATGCGCACCAGTTCCAGGGACTTTTCATAAGCCAGCGGCGCCAGCAGGGTGGTGACATCCTCGATCACCTCGTGGATATCGAACCGCTCCTCATGCAGCCGCAACCGCCCGGCTTCGATGCGGCTCCAGTCCAGCAGGTCGTTGATCATGGTCAACATGGCGCGTGCCGACTTGTCCAGGGTGGCGACGTACTGCTCCTGCTCGGCATCGAGTGTGGATCGGCGCAACAGGTCGGCGTAGCCGAGAATCCCGGTCAGCGGGGTCCGCAACTCGTGCGACAGATTGGAAAAGAGCTCTGACTGCGCCCGAGCCGCAGCCTGAGTGGTCAGCAGGGCGCGACGCATTTCGGCGTTCATCTCCTGCAGGCGTTCCTGGTCGGCCTTGAGGCGGGCGGTGGTCTGCATCACCAGGGTGTCCTGGTGGTCTCGCAGCTGAGTGATGACACGACCGGCCTCGTTGAGCGGGTCGGCCACCAGGCGGGCATGCCCGGGGAGATCGCGCGGGGCCCGTTGTTCGGCCCGCCCACCGGCGAGGTTGCGGGCCACCGCAGCGAGGGCGCGCCAGGCGCGGGCCTGGCGTCGTGCCAGCCAGAGCTGCAGCAGCGCCGCGCCGCCCCAGCTGGCCCCCAGCAGCACCTGCAGCCCAGTGGACAGGCGCGACGGATCGAGCAGCGTCCAGGTCAGCACCAGGCCGGCCGCCACCCAGACCATGGGCAACAGGAAGCCCATGGCGAAGGGCAGCCAGCGGTGCAGGGCGGTCAAAAAGTTCATGGCGTAGCGCTTCGCCGAAGGGCGGCCGGTCGGGTACGATTCCCCCCATGCACACCATGACGCTTGCCGACACCATCGGCAACACCCCCCTGGTTGAACTGACGCGACTGCCCGGCATCGGGAACAACCGTCTGTTCGCCAAGCTGGAGGGCAATAATCCGGCTGGATCGGTCAAGGACCGCCCGGCCTATTCGATGATTCACAGGGCGCAGCAGCGCGGCGAGATTCGCCCCGGCGACACCCTCATCGAGGCCACCTCTGGCAACACCGGTATCGCGCTGGCGATGGCCGCCGCCGTGTTGGGTTATCGGATGGTGCTGGTGATGCCGGCCCACATGAGCGCCGAGCGGCGGGCCACCATGCGGGCATTTGGCGCCGAGATCGTGCTGGTGAGCCAGGAGGAGGGCATGGAGGGCGCGCGCGACCTCGCCGACCGCCTTGCCAGTGAAGGGCGGGGGCGCGTGCTCAACCAGTTCGCCAACCCCGACAATCCGCGGGCCCACTATGAGGGCACCGCGCCCGAAATCTGGCAGGCCACGGACGGCACGATCACGCATTTCGTTTCCAGTATGGGGACGACCGGCACCATCATGGGCTGCTCGCGTTATTTCAAGGAGCAGCGGCCGGAGATTCAGATCGTCGGCGTGCAGCCCGATGGGGCGTCGTCCATTCCCGGTATCCGCAAGTGGCCAGAGGCCTACCTGCCGAAGATCTTCGAGCGGCCCAGGATTGACGAGATCATCGAGGTGGCGGCCAGCGATGCTGAGCGCGTGATGCGCGACATGGCGGCGCACGAAGGCCTGTTCTGTGGCCCGTCGTCGGGGGGCGCCATGTGGGCCGCCCTGCAACTGTGCCAGCGGCTGCAGAACGCCACCATCGTCACCATCGCCTGCGATCGCGGTGACCGCTATATCTCGACCGGCGTGTTCCCTGCATGAGGCGCCGGGGACGGCGGCCGCCCGAGGGCGAGTTCACCGCAGACATCCTGGACCTGGCCGAGGACGGCCGCGGTATTGCACGGGTCGACGGCAAGGTGGTGTTCATTGCCGACAGCCTGCCGGGCGAGCGCGTGCGCTTCCGCTACCTGGCGCTGGGTAAGGCGGCCGACGAGGCGCAGACTGTGGCGGTAGAGCAGGCCAGTGCTGACCGCGTTGAGCCGGGCTGCGCCCATTTCGGTCTCTGTGGTGGCTGCGCCCTGCAGCATCTGGCACCCGATGCCCAGATTCGCTTCAAGCAGAAGCAGATGCTGGATGCGCTGACGAGAATCGGCAAGGTGACGCCCGAGCAGGTCGCCGACCCCATCACCGGACCCGTCTGGGGTTATCGTCGCCGTGCCCGCATCGGCGTCAAGAAGGTGCCCAAGAAGGGGGGCGTACTGGTTGGGTTTCGCGAGCGACGCAGCCATTTTCTGGCGCAGCTGCAGGCCTGTCCGGTCATCGACCCGCGGGTCGGCGAGCGGCTGCGCGTGCTCGCCGATGCCTTTGCACAACTCAGCATTGCCGACCGCATCCCGCAGATCGAGATGGCCGTGGGCGAGCATGTCTGCCTGGCTGTGCGGGTCCTTGCGCCGCCCACCGAGGCGGACCTCGCCATCCTCGTGCAGTTGGCCGCCGACACCGGGCTGGACATCCGCCTGCAGCCGGGCGGGACTGACAGTATTGCCCCCCTGAGCCCCCCTGAGCGTGTGCTCGACTACTCCCCTGACGGCAGCGATCTGCGGCTGCAGTTCCGTCCCGCCGACTTCATCCAGGTCAATGGCTACATCAGCCAGCAGGTGGTGCGGCAGGCCATCGACTGGCTGGCGCCAGAGCCCGGCGAGTCCATCCTGGAGCTGTTCTGTGGTCTCGGCAATTTTTCCTTGCCGCTGGCCCGCCATGGCGTTCGTTTGGTGGCAGTGGAGGGCGACACCGGACTGGTTGCGCGTGCCCGCGACAACGCGCTCCGCGCAGGTCTCGAAATTCGCTTCGAAAAGGCCGACCTGTTCACCAGCGGTGCCGATGCCAGCTGGCTGGCGGGTGCCTTCGACCGGGTGTTGCTGGACCCGCCGCGCAGTGGCGCGGAAGCGATGATGCCGGTGATTGCCGCCAAGCGACCACGGGCCATCGTCTACGTGTCCTGTCACCCGGGCACTCTGGCGCGGGACGCCGGGCTACTGGTCCACCAGCATGGCTACCGGTTGGTGCGTGCGGGTGTGATGGACATGTTCCCGCACACCGCGCACGTCGAGTCGATGGCGCTGTTCGTCCCTGCCTGACCTGCCGTCGAGGTCTCGCTGCGGCACAATGCCCCAAGCCGATCTCGGCACTCATTACTCGTCACTCATCACTCGTCACTCAGCACGCAAAACGATGCCCCTGGAAATCGAACGCAAGTTTTTACTCGCCCACGACGGTTGGCGCCGGGAGGTGCAGCGCGCCCGATCGATCGCCCAGGGCTACCTGGTGGGGACGGGGGGGCGCGCATCGATCCGGGTGCGCGTATCGGGCGAGGATGCGCGTCTCAACATCAAGGCCGCTCAGGTCGGCGCAGCGCGCGCCGAGTATGACTACGCCGTGCCGCTGGACGAGGCGCAGGAGATCCTTGCCACGCTGGCGGTCGGGCGGATCGAGAAAACCCGGCACATCATCGAACGTGATGGGTTGACCTGGGAAATCGACGAATTTCACCTCGAAAATGCCGGATTGGTGGTGGCGGAAGTGGAGCTGTCGGCCGTCGACCAGGTATTCGTCCGTCCCGACTGGCTCGGCAGCGAGGTCACCGAGGCGGAGCGCTACTACAACCATCAGCTGTCGCTGCGCCCCTACGCGCAGTGGAGCGAGGCGGAGCGGCGTGGAGATTGAAATCGACCTGCGCACGCAGCGCTTATTGCTGCGCGACGGGGCGCGGGTGCACCTTGATGCGCCGGTGTCGACTGGCGCCAACGGCGTTGGCGAGATCAATGGCTCCGGCTGCACGCCGCGAGGCCGGCACGTCGTGCGCGCGATGATCGGGGCGGGCCTGCCCGCCAATGCGGTGCTGCGGGGGCGTCGATGGACCGGCGAGCTGTGGACCCCTGAGGCGCATGCCGCCCAGCCAGGGCGCGACTGGATCCTTACCCGCATCCTCTGGCTGTCCGGGTGTGAACCTGGTCGTAACCGGCTCGGCTGCGTTGATACTTTCCGTCGATACATCTACCTGCACGGGACACCGCCGGTGACCGTGCTCGGCCAGCCCGGCTCCAAGGGCTGCGTGCGCATGTCCAATGCCGACATTGTGTCCCTGTTCCACCTAATACGGCCGGGCACACCGGTCCATCTCCATGGCTGAATCCTCACTCACCGGTCCGCTGATGGTGGACGTTGGCGGGCTCGAACTGACCCCCGAGGACCGCGATCTGCTCAGGCACCCGTTGGTCGGGGGCGTCATCCTGTTCACGCGGAACTATCGGGACCCGGAGCAGCTCAAGCGTCTCTGCGACGAGATCCTCGCCATCAAGACCCCTCGGCTGTTGTTGGCGGTGGACCATGAAGGGGGACGAATTCAGCGTTTCCGGGTCGGTTTCAGCCGCCTGCCGTCGATGCGTAGTCTGGGGCAGCGGCACGAAGAGTCTCCCGAGCAGGCGCTCGCTGAGGCGCGTGCGGTCGGATTGACCATCGGGCAGGAACTGGGCGCATTGGGTTTCGACCTGCCGTTTGCACCGGTCCTGGACCTCGACCATGGCGTGTCCGGCGTCATCGGCGATCGCGCCTTTGCCAGTGAGCCGGAAGTCCTGGTGGCGTTGGCGCGGGCGTTTCGCGAAGGTCTGCGGGCTGCCGGCTTGTCGGCCACCGGCAAGCATTACCCAGGCCATGGTGCGGTGACCGCCGACTCGCACCACGAGTTGCCGGTCGATCGCCGGCCGTTGGCGGAGATCGAGCGCACTGAGCTGGCTCCGTTCCGGGCGCTGATCCAGGACGGCTTGGAGTCACTGATGACCGCCCACGTCCGCTATACCTCGGTCGACCCGGTACCGGCATCACTGTCGCGTCGCTGGGTCAAGGACATCCTGCGCAAGCAACTCGGTTTCCAGGGCGCGGTGTTCACCGATGATCTGTCCATGGGCGGAGCCGCTGCCATCGGTGACATGGAAACGCGCGCGCGTATGGCGCTCGACGCCGGCTCTGACATGTTGCTGGTCTGCAACGATCGACCTGCTACGCTCGCGCTGATTGATGCCTTGCATAACGTGCGCCCGCGACCGACTGCCAGTGTCCGGCTGCAGGCGCTTTACCGACGTCCCGTCTGAGGAAGCCGCGATGAACCGCTATGAGGAAGCCCAAGCCGTGCTGCAGAACGCCGACTGCCTGCACGACCAGGCGGCGGTATCGGCTGCCTTTGATCGGCTCGCCCGCGCCGTACGTGCGGAATACAGCCACCTCAACCCGCTGTTGGTGTGCACCATGATTGGTGGACTGGTGCCCACGGTCGAGCTGATCAAGCGCCTCAACTTTGCCTTCGAACTGGACTACCTGCATGCCACCCGCTATCGCGGCGAAACCACCGGTGCCGGCCTGGTCTGGAAGGCCGAGCCGGGGACGCCGTTGGAGGGACGGCACGTGCTGGTGATTGACGACATCCTCGATGAGGGTCACACCCTGGCCGCGATACAGTCCGCGCTGCTGGCGCAGCGACCGGCCAGCCTGAAGACGCTGGTTCTGGCGGAAAAGCTCCACAAGCGAAAGGCCGTCGGGGTCAAAGCCGAGTTCGTTGGGCTCACCGTGCCCGACCGCTACGTGTTTGGCTGCGGCATGGACTACAAGGAATACCTGCGTCAGTTGCCCGGCATCTATGCGGTTCGGCTGGCCGGGAGCGCGGCATGACGCAGCGTCTGGCAGTGATCGGCGGGACCGGCATGAACCAGTGGCCGGACCTTGAGATTGACCGTGAACACATCGTCGAAACTCCCTGGGGAACACCCTCGGGCCCGGTACTGGAAGGCCGGCTGGCCGGTTGTCCGGCCTTGTTTCTGGCCCGCCATGGGGAAGGCCACCGTATTCCCCCGCACGCGATCAACTATCGCGCCAATATCGCTGCGCTCCAGCAGGCGGGCGCCAGTGCGGTGGTGGCGATTGCGGCAGTGGGCGGCATCGCACGCTGGTTTCCACCGGGTGCGGTGGCACTGCCGGCCGATCTGATCGATTACACCTGGGGCCGTGCCCATACTTACTCCGATGGCGCCATCGGCGCGCCGCTCGATCACGTCGAGTTCACCGCCCCCTATGACCCGACACTGCGTGCCCGGGTGCAGCAGGCAGCCCGCGAACAGGGGGTTGAGCTGGCGGGAGAGGGCGTGCTGGGCGTCACCCAGGGCCCGCGGTTGGAGACGGCTGCGGAGATTCGGCGCATGGCGCGCGACGGCTGCGACATGGTGGGGATGACGGGCATGCCCGAGGCGGCACTGGCGCGTGAGCGCGGGCTTCCGTACGTCTGCCTCGCGGTATCGGTCAACTGGGGGGCGGGGGTGATGGGCCTGGGCGATATCCATGCCGAGATTGCCGAATCCATTGAGCGCGGGATGACGCAGGTGCGCGCCGTGCTCGGGCGGCTGCTGCAGCACGGGCCGTGATGGACCGATGACGCCACCCCTCTCGTTGTCCGGCGCCGACAACCCCACCGAACTGGCCGCCTTTCACCGGATTCGCCAGCTATTGGCGACCGCGGCGGCACTGGATGTCGAACAGCTGCCACGCAGCCGTGTGCTGCGCCGGCTACACAAGCGCATGCGCCTTCAGGGCCTGACGACGCTGCAAGCCTATGCGGATTTCCTGGCGCGGGAATCGCACTTGCTGGTGCCATTGGCACAGCACTTGCTGATCCCGCAGGCACAGGTATTTCGGGATCCGGAACTCTATGCAGCGCTTACCCAGACATTGTTCCGCTGGTTTGCCGGGCATCCGGCGCCGCGGATCTGGGTGCCCGCCTGTGGCAGCGGTGAGGAAGTGGTGGCCTTGGCCCTGCTGATGGCGGCCAAAATGCCGTCCGGCGAGGCCATGCCGGACTGGCAGGTGATCGGCACCGACGCCGACGAGGCCTCGCTGCAACAGGCGCGTAGCGGCGGCATGTCGGCAGCAGAGTTGCGGGCGGTTCCGGCCGACCTGCGCGCCGGCCTGGAGATGCTGCCAGAGGGCGGCGCTCAATTGCGGCCGGGGTTGCTTGAGCGATGTCGCTTTATGCAGCAGGCCTTGGCTGCGCCGCCGCCGGACGCCCCGCTGGATCTCATCATCGGGCGCGGGCTGCTGGAAGGGGTCGATAGCGATCAGCGCGCTGCACTTCAGACGGCCCTGCATGCAGCTCTGGCGCCTAGCGGGCGGCTGCTGGTGGGTGCGCGTGAGCAGAGCCTGATCTCACCCGAGCTGTTCGCTGCGGACCCCGAGGACGGGCGTTTGGGGCTCGGCTTTCTGTTCCGTCGTGTCGAGCGACGGCAGCGGCGCACCCTGGCGGCCGGCGAAGGTGACGGCGGCCTGCATGGCCGCGCGCTGATCCGCATTGGCGCGCTGTTGCGCGAGGCGGTGATCACCGCCGACGGTCAAGGCACGATTCGGGCGTTTTCCGGTGGCGCTGAGCGCCTGACCGGCTGGCGCGCCGTCGACGCGCAGGGACAGCCGGCGGACCGGGTCGTCCATCTGCTGGATCCAGAGGGCCATCGGATCGAGGGCCTAGTGACGGGCGTGATGCGCGCCGGGGCACCGCTGCGGCGAGAGGACTGTCTCCTGGTCAGCCGTCAGGGTCGTCGCATCAGCGTGCGGCTTGAGGCCACCACACTGGATCCCGACGATCCGGCCCAGGGCATCGCCCTGGTGCTGGCGGATATCACTGAGCAGGTGTTGCTGAGCGAGCAGCTGGCGTATCGCTCCACCCATGATCCGGTGACCGGCCTGATCAACCGTGATGAGTTCGAGCGGCGATTGTCCACCGCGTTGCTGGTGGCGCGGCGGCAGCAGCGGCAGCACGTTTTTGCCTATGTCGATCTCGATCAGTTCAAGATCATCAACGAGACGCTGGGACACTTTGCCGGCGACGCGCTGTTGCGCGAGTTCGCAGGCCTGCTGCGTCAGCGACTTCGGGCGGGCGATACCCTGGCCCGACTGGGCGGCGACGAGTTCGCGCTGTTGCTGGAGCAGTGCACTCTGAGCGAGGCGGTGCCTTGGTTGGAGGAAATTCTGGAAGCGGTGCGCGCCTTCCGCTTCCAGTGGGATGGCCAAACCTACGGCCAGACCGCCAGTATCGGTGTGGTTCCGCTCGATCTGCAGACCGCCAGCGCCGCACGCGCGCTGTCGGAGGCCGATGCAGCTTGTTTTGCGGCCAAGGATGCCGGCCGTAACCGCCTGCAGGTGGCCGGCAACACGGAGGACTTCTCGCGTCGCCAGGGTGAGATGGGCATGGTGGCGCGGATCAATCGGGCGCTCGACCACGACCGCTTCGAACTGCACTTCGAGGACGTCGTACGCTGCGATGCACCAGGGCAGGTGGTCTACCGCGAATTGCTGGTCCGGCTGCGTGACGAGAAACGCCCCGGGCAGCTGATTTCGCCCGGCTTGTTCATTCCAGCCGCCGAGCGCTTCTACCTGATGGGTGCCGTCGATCGCTGGGTGGTGGATGCGGCGCTGGCGGGTATCGCGCGGCGCCCCTCGGACGGGGTGGTCTACGCCGTCAACCTGTCGGGCTTGTCGATCGGCGACGAAAAGTTTGTGCGGTTTCTGATGTCGCGCTTTGACCACCACGGCGTGGCGCCTGAACAGCTGTGCTTCGAGATCACCGAAACCGCCGCCATCGCCCACCTCAGCGAGGCCCGTCAATTCATCCAGCGTCTGGCCGACATCGGCTGCCGTTTCGCGCTCGACGATTTCGGTACCGGTATGGCGTCATTCTCTTACCTGCGCAACCTGCCGGTCAGCTACCTCAAGATTGACGGCAGCTTCGTCCGCACCATGGCCAGCAGTGCGGTGGACCGGGGCATGGTCGAGGCGATCAACCGGATCGGCCAGGAGATGAAGCTCAAGACCATTGCCGAGCACGTCGAGGAGCCGGCGCTGCTGGCCGAGTTGGCGGCCATGGGTGTCGACTATGCACAGGGTTGGGCGATTTCGCGGTCGCGTCCGTTCGCGCAGTTGTTGAGTGCGGAGGTCGGTGCATGATCCGCCGGCTGGCGGTCTGGGCACTGGCGGGGTGGAGTCTGCCGGCGGCCGCCCTGACCGTCGAGCAGGCCGTGACCGCGCATCTGCGCCAGGGCGCCGGACCGGCGCAGCCGCTGGTCCAGGGCGCCGTGCTGGCCCCGGCCACGACGGTGGAGACTGCAGACGCTGGCGCCGTGGACCTGGCACTTCAAGGCTTCGGCCGGCTGGAGCTCGGCGCCTCGGCATCGTTGAGCCTGCTGCAGATGCCCGCACCCGCCAACGACGAGGTGACCCATCTGCAGCTGGCGCGTGGCTATCTGCGCTTGCGATGGCAAACCGACCTGTCACCGCGCGCCTGGCCGATGGTGGTGGATATCGATGGCGGGCGGGTGAGCCTGGCCCAGGGCGAATACTTCATCGAATCCCGGCCCGGCGCCACCATTTTTTGCATTGCCGCGGGTCGGGCGGCGCTCGCCATTCGCGGCCGCAGCGCGCCGGTCGAGGTGGCAGGCAAGAGCTGTAGTCGCGTACGGGTGGGGCAGGCGCCACAGGCCATTGCCTTTGCCCCGCGGGCGCTGCAGCGGGCACCCGCGGTCCGACAGTTGTCGGTCGCTCTGGCTGGCGGGACGCAGGTCCAGCCGCTGGCCACGCCGCCCAGCCCGAGCCGCACCGCTGCCTTTGCGGCAGCCCTGCGCCAGGCCATCAGTGGCCGGCCGGCGGAGGTTCCCTTGCGTGTCGCGCGGGGTCCCGCGCCCGCACCCCAGAGCTGGACCGTGTTCGCCGGCTCGTTTCCGCAACAACCCGAGGCGGAGCGCTACCTTGAGGAACTGGAGCGGCAGGGCTTCCTGGGCGCGCAGATCATGGCCGCAGAGGTGAACGGACGAATCTGGCACCGTGTGGCCTTCGCCGGGCTGCCAACGCGCAGCGAGGCCGATGCCCTGTTGCTGCGCCTGCGGCGGGATGCGGCGGCAGCGGGCGCCTGGCTTCAGGGCTTACGGTAGCGCGGCCCCGTCCTCGACACGCTGGACCCGTGCCAGCGCGCGTAGGCGCGGGCCGTCCAGGTAGTGGAGTTCGTCTCTTCGCATGCGGCGCTGCTCGCGCAGCAAGAACTGGCGAGCACTGCCTCCGCCCGCTGATTCGGTGTAGCGCAGATCAACGTCGAGGTGCAGGAAGCGGCTGCGCCGAAGCGCCACGCTGCCGGCCAGTGGCGACAGCGTCAACGGCAGCAGGCTGTCGGGGGTGGTGATCGAGACCGACTCGCCACTTTGGACCGCCAGTCGCGGACCGCCGCGGGCAGGCGGATCGGTCTGTTCCCAGGCGAGCCGAAACAGGGGTCTGAAGTTGCGCGAGCTGCGCAGCTGCGACCACTCACGCTGCAGGCCGAAGGCATCGTCGGGCAGCAGGCGGATTCCGGCGCCGATCAATGCCGCCGCGTTGTCCGTTCCGAGGGCGCCGTCCAGCGGCGGCAGCCGTGCCGGCAGCCCCGGGTCGGACCCGGCACGGAGATCGATGAACACGATCAGGTCGACCCGATAGCGCTCTGCGGCGGTGGCCGCGGGCAGCACCAGGATCAGCAGCAGGCTGAACAGCAGGCGGCGGGACATCAGGATGCGGACTCCGGTCGGGCAAGGGGGGGGAGGGCCTCGAACAACGGTGCCAGCCGCTCAAGGCGAGTGGCAGGATCGGCGAAATCGCCGTGCACATGCAGGTGCTTCTGCCCTTCCAGCTTATAGCGCTTGGGGGCGGTCTGTATCAGCTGGATCAGCTTCACCGGGTCGAAGCCCGGACTGGGGCCGAAGTCCAGTGTGGCGCTGCGCTCGCCGACCCGAAGCCGGGTGAAGCCCCGATGCTGCAAAGCCACCCGCAGGCGGGCCTGGTCGAACAGGCGCTCCGCTGGCGGTGGCAGCAGGCCGAAGCGGTCCACCATCTCCACCCGCAACTCGTCGAGCGTGTCGTCGTCGCTGGCCTCGGCAATACGCTTGTAGAGCGTCAGTCGGGTGGCGATGTCGGGCACGTAGTCGTCCGGGATGAGGCTGGTGACGCCCAGATCAACCTCACATTCGTGGCTGCCGAACGGACTGTCGTCGAGTGCGCCGCGCTGAATCGCCTTGACCGCGCGCGCCAGCAGCTCGGCGTAGAGCGTGAAACCGACTTCTTCGATCTGGCCGGACTGATCGTCGCCGAGCAGCTCGCCGGCGCCGCGGATCTCCAGATCGTGCGTCGCCAGGGCAAAGCCGGAGCCGAGATCACCGAGGGTTTCGATCGCCTCCAGTCGTTTCTGCGCATCCGTACTGAGGCCCCGCTTGCTGGGCACCAGCAGGTAGGCGTAAGCCCGATGGTGGCTGCGGCCCACCCGGCCACGCAGCTGATGCAGCTGCGCCAGGCCGAGCTTGTCAGCCCGATCGATGAGGATGGTATTGGCGCTGGGCACGTCAATGCCGGATTCGATAATGGTGGTACACACCAGGATGTTGAAGCGCTGGTGGTAGAAGTCGAGCATCACCTGCTCAAGATCGCGCTCGCGCATCTGGCCGTGGGCGAACCGGACATGGGCTTCCGGCAACAGCTCGCGGATGTTGGCGCTGAAGCGCTCGATGCTGGCGACGTCGTTGTGCAGGATGTAAACCTGCCCACCACGGCGCAGCTCCCGCTGGCAGGCCTCGGTGACCAAGGCATTGTCCCACTCAGCGACCGTGGTCTTGATGGCGATGCGCGAGGCGGGCGGGGTGGCGATGATGGACAGGTCGCGCAGTCCGGCCAGACTCATGTTGAGTGTGCGCGGTATCGGTGTAGCCGTCAGGGTCAGCAGATCAACATTGGCCCTGAGGTTCTTCAGCCGTTCTTTGTGACGGACGCCAAAGCGGTGTTCTTCGTCCACCACCACCAGGCCCAGATTCTTGAACTTGACGTCCGCTTGCAGAAGACGGTGGGTGCCGATCACCACGTCCAGCGAGCCGGCTTCCAGCTGCGCCAGCAGCGATGATTGATCCTTGCTGCTGCGCATACGGGACAGCGCCGCCACCCGGATCGGCCAATCGGCGAAGCGATCGGCGAAGTTCTTGGCATGCTGTTCCACCAGCAGGGTGGTAGGCGCCAACAGGCAGACCTGTCGCCCGGCGCGGGCGGCGGCAAACACCGCGCGCATGGCGACTTCGGTCTTGCCGAAGCCGACATCGCCACAGACCACCCGGTCCATCGGCCGCGCAGCCGCCAGATCCGCCAGCACGGCGCTGATCGCGGTTTGCTGATCGGGCGTCGGCTCGAACGGGAAGCCCTCACAGAAGCGTTGGTAATCGGCATCGTCCCAAGTCAGCGGCTCGGCCTCGCGCGCCATCCGACGTGCCTGGATCTGCAACAGCTCGGCGGCAACGTCGTGCGCCTTCTCCCGGGCCTTGGCACGCGCCTTTTTCCAGCGCTCGGACCCCAGGCTGTGCAGCGGCGCCTGGTCCTCTTCGCTGCCGGTGTAGCGGTGGATCAGGTTGAGCGAGGCCACCGGGACGTACACCTTGTCGCCACCGGCGTATTCCAGTACCAGATACTCCGCCACCGCGCCGCCGGCCTGCAGCGTGGTAAGTCCGGCATAGCGTCCGACGCCGTGCTGGACGTGCACCACCGGCGACCCCAGGTGCAGGCTGGAAAGGTCGCGCAACAGGGTGTCGGGGTCACGGACCCTTTGCTGCCGGTTGCGTCGCTGGGTGGGCGCCGGGCGACCGGTGAGCGCCGCCTCGCCGAGGATGCGGATCTGGGCCGTGCTGTCTTCCAGTGCTTCGTCGATGGGCCCCAGGGTGATGGCGAAACGGTTCTGGTCACCGCAGAACGCGGTCCAGTCATCCACCATGCGGGCGACGATGCCTTGGCGACGTAAGCGCTCCGCCAGGGCTTCGCGACGCCCCGCTGATTCAGCGACAAAAAGACTGCGGCCGGGATACGCGCCGAGCGCCGGGCTCAGCGCCTCTGCCGGGCCCTCCAGGGGGTGCAGCGAGGCCCGACGCTCCATCCACTCAAACCGCGCCATCGCCTGGCGTGCCTGTTCGGGCCTGAAGTAGAGGTCCTCAGGCTTCATCAGCGGACGGGTCAGGTCGCCGGAGTAGCGTTCGAAGCGCTCCTGGATCTGTGCCCAGTCCTGGGCCAGCGTTTCATGCAGGGGGGCGGTCACCAGCAGCCGTGCGGTGTCTGGCAGGTAGTCCGACAGTCCCGCCATTTCACTATGGAACAGCGGCAGGTAGGCTTCGATGCCGCCCGGCATCACGCCTTGGCTCACCTCGCTGTAGATGCGGCTTCGTGCCGGATCGCCGGGGAAGTATTCCCGGTACCGTCGGCGGAAGCCCTCGATGCCCTCACGGTCGGTCGGGAACTCGCGTGCCGGCAGCAGGTGGATTGCATCTACCTTGTCGAGACTGCGCTGGCTCTCGGGGTCGAAGGTGCGGATCGATTCGATCTCTTCATCGAACAGGTCGATGCGATAGGCCTGAGTGGCGCCCATCGGGAACAGGTCGATCAAGGCGCCGCGCACCGCAAACTCGCCCTGGGTCTGGACTTCGGACACGCCCGCGTAACCTGCGGCCACCAGGCGCGCGCGGAAAGGTTCCAGGGCCAGATGGTCACCGCGCTTGAGGTCAAAGCGGCGCCCCCCCAACCAGGACCGTGGCGGCAGACGCTGCAACCAGCTGTCGGCAGTCACCAGCAGCAGCGCGGGTGCGCCGTCCGCCAGCGCCGCCAGGGCAGCAAGCCGCTGTGACAGCACCTCCTGATGCGGCGAGAACGGGTCGTAGGGCAGCACCTCGGTATCCGCGAGGTGGACCAGCGGCCGACGCCCATTGAGGAAAAAGCCGAGCGCGCCTTCGAGGCGGTAGGCCTCCTGCTCATTGGCGGCCACCAAGACGGTTACGCCGTCGTGGGACAGGGCCTGTTCAGCGGCGGCGAGAGCGGACAGCAGAATGGACACGTGTTGCGGGGCAGGACGCGAGCGGGGCCGGCATTGTACGGGCTTTGCCGACAGCGGCCGGGAACGGGAGGCGCTACCCTGCACATCCTGGAATGCATGGAGTCGGTCATGGTCACCTCGTCCCGGTTCGGATCCCTGTTGCTGGCGGCGGCCCTCGCGGCCAGCGGGTGGTGGGTCGCTGATGGGCTGCGCGCCCTAGGCACCGCGGATCGCTATGTCACGGTCAAGGGGTTGGCTGAGATGGAGGTGCCGGCCGATCTGGTGATCTGGCCAATCACCTTTGTCGAAGCGGCCGATGACCTGCAGGCGCTGTACGACACGCTGGAGCGCAACACCGAGCAGGTGCGGGTGTTTCTCCGCAAGCAGGGGCTGGACGACGCGGAGCTGTCGAGCGCGCCGCCGCGGCTGCAGGACTTTCGCGCCGAGGCCTATGGCGATGGTGGCGCCAACCGCTTCCGTTATCGGGCGGAGGTGACCCTGACCGTGCGCACGGCGGATGCCGAAGGCGCCAAGCGGGCGATGCAGAATGCCGGCGAGCTGGTGCGTCAAGGGGTGGTGTTTGCCGCCTACGGTCCGCAGGCCGAGTACCTGTTTACCGGCCTCAACGAGATCAAACCGCAGCTGATCGCCGAAGCCACCGGCAACGCCCGCCGTGCCGCCGAGCAGTTTGCCAACGATGCCGACAGCACCGTCGGCGGCATCCGCAACGCCAACCAGGGGGTTATCACCATCAGCGATCGCGATGCCGGCACGCCGGACATCAAGGTCGTACGTGTGGTGTCCACCGTCGAATATCGACTGGAGTAGCGGGGCGCTTCAGAGGTCGCTGAGGAAGTCCGCCTTCATCCGCTGGATCAAGCGACGGGTTTTCTTGTCCGGGCGGCCGGCGGAATCCATCCTCGGCTCGGACTGCCGGGCGAGGCGTGCCGCCTCCCGGCGTGCCACGCTGTCTTCGGTTTCACGATAAAGCCGCTGCGCTTCTGGGGCGCCCCGTCGCAGGTCCGACAGCTGTAGCACCTCCACTTCCTTTTCCTCCCAGCCCTGGCGGATCTGCAGGTGCATTCCCGGCTGCACCTCGCGCGCCACCTTGCTGCGCTCGCCGCCGACCCGCACGTGACCGCTTTCGATAGCGGCCTTGGCGAGGCTGCGGGTCTTGAAGAAGCGGGCAGCCCACAGCCATTTGTCGAGACGGACGGGAGTCTCAGCAGACGTCATATTCGACCAAAGTCTTAGGGGTGAACAATGCCGTTGGGCGGTGAAGCGACGGCATGATGCCGTGAGCAGATAAGCGGTCATTGTGCCACGAGCCAAATGTGAGGTTTTGGTCCACAATGGACCACACAACAGGACGGATGGTCATGCGCCATCTGCCACAGGGTCGAGACGGCTCACGAGGAGACGCACAGATGGAGGAGACCTTCTGTCGCTTTCTTTCCAGGCACCTGCCATGGGCAGCGTGTCCCGGGCGTGTTGCGCCTTTTATTCGGCGGCCGGTTCGAGCATGCACCCGTTTGCACCACCCGGTGCTGCGGTATGACAACAGCGAAGGAGACTGCACGATGCGAAAGCTGATCAAAGGCGTTCTTCATGCCGGGGTGGGCAGTGCCATGCTCGCCATCCCCTGGCATGCCAGCGCGCTCAATTTCCAGGTGGGGGAACTCGATATTCAGGTCGACACCACATTGTCGGCAGGCGCGGTATGGCGGATGCAGGACCCCGCTGCCAGCCTGATCGGGATCACCAATGGTGGGACATCGCGGTCGGTCAACGATGACGACGGCAACCTGCGCTACGACAAGAATGATGTCGTCTCCTCGCTTGCCAAGGCCACCCAGGATCTCGAGATCAAGTGGCGCGATTTCGGCATCTTCTCCCGCTACAGTTATTTCTACGATTTCGAGATCTCGAATGACAATCGCACCGGGCCACAGGCCTTCGGGCCGCGTGCCAATGATCGTCTGGGCTCGGATGCGCAGCTGCTGGACCTGTTCGCCTATGGGCGCTTCGATCTCGGCGATCGCGCGCTCAACGTGCGTGCCGGCCGTCAGGTGGTGAGCTGGGGCGAAAGCACCTTCATCCAGAACGGCCTCAACGTCATCAACCCGATTGACGTCGCGCGCCTGCGGGCACCCGGTGCCGAACTGAAGGAGGCGCTGCTGCCGATCAGCGCGATCACCCTGTCCACCAGCATCACCGACACTCTGTCCATTGAGGCGCTGTGGATGCTCGACTGGGAGGAGATCGAGATTGATCCGCGGCGTGCTTACTTCTCGACCTCGGATGTCGCCTCGGATGATTCCGTGAAAGCCTTCACGGGCTTCGGGCGGCGCTTCGACGATAACCAGCCGCCAACTCCACCGCTCTCAGCGACTGGCCCGAATGGTCAGGCCCAAATTTGGGTAGATCGCGACCCCAACCGCATCCCTGAAAATGATCGGCAGCAGTATGGCGTGGCACTTCGCTACTTCGCCGAGAATCTCAACTACACCGAGTTTGGGATGTATTACTTGCGTTATCACAGTCGCGTGCCCTTGCTGTCGGGCATTCGCGGCGGTGCGGCTGGCATCCCCGGGAGCACCAGCGGGGCCAGCGCCTATGCGCCTCCACCCGCGCCGGCTGGCTTTACGCTCAACGGCGATACCCGCTATTTCGTTGAATATCCCGAGGGTATCAACACCTACGGTCTGAGTTTCAACACCAGCCTTCCTCTTGGGGTGGCACTTCAGGCGGAGTACACCTACCGGCCCAACCTGCCAGTGCAGATCGCGCCAACTGAAGTTCTGTTGGCGATACTCGGAAACCCGAATAATGGAGGTATTGGGCCTTTGCCGGTTGGTGCTGGATACACCCGCGGTTGGGATGGGCTGAATGCGCATCAAGTCCAGGCCACGGCCACCAAGGCGTTTGGTCCGACCTTTGGGGCCCAGCAATGGGTGCTGCTGGGCGAGGCAGGGTATAACCACATCGATTTGCAGGACGGCAAGGTCTACAGCGGCCCAGGTGCGTCGCTGCCATCCTGCAATAATCCGGGAGCAGGTGGGCCGCTTACCGGTCAGGAAATTCTGGACCGAGCTTCTGGAGGCGGGTGCCAGGCAGACGGCTACGCGACCCGCGGCTCTTGGGGCTATCGAGCGGTCACTCGGCTTGACTACGAGAATCTTGTCGGTCCAGTAGGTGTTTCGCCGCGACTGGCTTGGTCGCACGATGTGAACGGCGTCGGCCCAAACTTCAACCACGGAACCAAAGCGATTGGGCTGGGCATCGCCTTTAACTATCTGCAAAGGTGGCAGGCCGATATCGCCTACACAATATTCACTGGCGGAAAGACGTTCTCCGGCACCGATCGGTTGCAGCCGGGGAGTCTTCAAAACCCTCAGCCGGGTGTCCTCCCTGCGTATCAGGTTCCCGGGGATGCGTCGCAGAGCCCGGCCTATTCCACCAGCGCCAACCCCAACAAGGATCGTGACTTCCTCGCGGTCAGCATTTCCTACGCGTTCTGATCCAGACCGAACGGAGACCTTTTCATGAACTTCAAGCATCTCACCGCCGGGCTGATCGCCGCCGCGGTGTCATCCATGGCCTTCGCCGCCGTCTCTCCGGAAGAGGCTGCCAAGCTGGGGGCCAGCCTGACACCGATGGGCGCCGAAAAAGCCGGTAACGCCGGTGGCACCATCCCCGAATGGACCGGTGGTAACACCGCGGCTCCAGCCGGTTTCACCGAGGGTGGCCACTATCCCGATCCCTATGCGGCCGACCAGCCGCTGTTCACCATCACCGCGGCCAACATGGCGCAGTACAAGGCCAACCTGTCGCCCGGCCAGATGGCGCTTCTGCAGCGCTATCCCAACTGGAAGATGAAGGTTTACCCGACCCGGCGCAGCGCTGCTTACCCGGAGGGCATCTACGCCGAAACCAAGGCCAATGCCACCAAGGTGAATCTGGTGGATGGCGGCAACGGTTTCACCGGCACCACCGGGGGTGTCCCGTTTCCGATCCCGCAGTCTGGGCTGGAGGCGATCTGGAACCACCTGACCATCTACAAGGGGGATACCTACGCCACCACCTGGGCACAGGCGCCGGTGACGGCCAATGGCTCCTACAACCTGGTCCGGTTCAATTACGAGTACGACTTTGTTTACGGCCACCAGGGCAAGAAGCCTGAGGAGCGCACGCCCAATCTGCTGTTCTATTTCCTGCAGATCGTGACCGAACCGGCGCGTCTGGCCGGGTCCATCCTGCTGGTCCACGACTTTGCCGACCAGGTGAAGGAGCCGCGCAAGGCCTGGACCTACAACCCGGGTCAGCGCCGCGTCCGTCTGGCGCCGGATGTGGCCTATGACAACCCGGGCACGGCGGCCGATGGTTTGCGCACCAACGACGACTTCTTCATGTTCAACGGGGCCACCAACCGTTACGACTGGAAGCTGGTCGGTAAGCAGGAGCTGTACATCCCGTACAACGCCTACACCATCAACGGTCCCAGCCTGAAGGTCGACGACGTGCTGTTGGCGGGTCATGTCAACGGCGACCATGCGCGCTACGAGTTGCATCGCGTGTGGGTGATCGAGGCCAACCTCAAGGACGGCACCTCGCACATCTACAAGCGTCGGACGTTCTACCTCGACGAGGATAGCTGGATCATCCACGTCCAGGACAAGTACGACAATCGCGATCAGCTGTGGCGGGTGGACGAGCTGCACTCTTACGGCTATTACAACGTGCCATTCCTGGCGCCGGGCCTGGAGGTGAAGCACGACCTGCAGTCCGGACGCTACATCGCGTTGTCGATCCGCAACGACGCCAAGACGGTCTACGAACCGATCAATCGTACGCCGGCCGACTTCACGCCCAACGCGCTGCGTGACAAGGGCACCCGCTGAGGTAGCGGGCAGCAGCATCGGAAACGGCGCCTTCGGGCGCCGTTTTCGTTTGCGGTCACTGCACCAGCTGGTTGAGGTCGAAGATCGGTAGCAAGATGGCGAGTACGATCACCAGCACAACGCCGCCCATGGTGAGAATGAGCACCGGCTCGAACACCCCCATCAGCGCGGCCACCAGCGTTTCCACTTCACGTTCCTGATTCTCGGCCGCGCGGTCGAGCATGTCGTCGAGCTTGCCGGAGCTTTCACCGCTGGCGATCAGGTGCAGGGTGATGGGGGGGAACAGTTTGCTGGCCTGCAGGGCGCGTGACAGCGACGCGCCTTCCCGCACTTTCACCGCCGCCTGCTCGATGGCTTCACGCATCGGCAGATGGGTGACCACCTGGGTGCCGATGCGCATGGCATCGAGGATGGGGACGCCGCTACCGAACAGGATGCCCAGCGTGCGGGTGAAACGACCGGTGTTGGTGCCGCGTACCAGGCGCCCGATCAAGGGCGTGCGCAGCAACAGCATGTGCACGCGGCGCTTGAAGGCTTCACGGCGCATCATCCAGGAAAAGGCGGCCAGCATCGCGCCCGCCAGCACCAGCAGCAGCAGGCCGTTGTCGCGCAGGAAGTCCGACGTGGCGATCAGCCCCTTGGTGAGCCCGGGCAGCTCGGCGTCGATGCTGGCGAACACGTCCACCACCTGCGGCACCACATAGGTCAGCAGCAGGATCACCACCGCCACCGCGACGATGGTCAGAATGGCGGGATAGAAGGCGGCCAGCACAATTTTCTGCTGCATCGCCTGCCGCTTTTCGACGTAGTCGGCCAGCCGTTCCAGAATGTGGTCAAGCTTGCCCGAGGACTCGCCGGCCTCGACGGTGGCGCGGAATAGCGGCGGAAACACGTTGGGAAACTGGTTGAGCGCGCTGGCCAGGGTGTTGCCCTCGACCACGCTGGCACGTACCCCCAGCACCACCCGCTGCACGTGCTTGCGTTCGCTTTGCTCTGAGACCGCCGTCAGCGCCTCGTCCAGGGGTAGGCCGGACCGCACCAGGGTGGCCAACTGGCGGGTGAACAGCGACAGCTCGGTACTGGAGATGCCAGCCCCGCCGCGGCGCAGGGACAGGCCGGGACGGGCCTTCTGCTCGGAGACCTCATGAATCTCCAGCGGGTTGAGTCCCTGCTCGCGCAACAGGGCACGGGCGTGGCGGGGCGTGTCGCCTTCGATCAGCCCCTTGCGCGCCTTGCCGCGCGCGTCGAGCGCGCTGTATTCGTAAGCGGCCATGGCTTTCAGCCGGGCATCGGGAATCGGGAGTCGGGAATCGACACCGCTACTGATTCTCTGGCTTCAAACGATTCCCGATTCTCCATTCCCGATTCCCGATCATTCCTCAATCGTCACGCGCAGAACTTCCTGCAGGGTGGTGTGGCCGGCCATCACCTTGGCGCGCCCGGATTGCAGGATGCCCGGGGTGCGGGCGCGGGCATGCTGTTCCAGCGACTGCTCGCTGGCCTCGTCGTGGATCAGCGTCTCAAAGCCACGGTCCACTTCGATCAACTCGTGGATGCCGCTGCGACCGGCGAACCCGGTATGCCGGCACTGCGGACAGCCGGTGGGGCGGTGCAGCGTCAGGGTCTCCGAGACCGGCACCCCCAGCTGCTCTTTCTCCACCTCACTGGCGGCATGGGGCGTCTTGCAGTGCGGGCACAGCACGCGCACCAGCCGCTGGGCCATCAGGCCAATCAGCGAGGAGGACAGCTGGTAGGGTTCCACCCCCATGTCACGCAGACGGGTGACGGCGCCGACCGCGGTATTGGTATGCAGGGTGGAGAGCACCAAGTGACCGGTCTGCGAGGCCTGGACCGCGATCTGAGCGGTCTCCAGGTCGCGGATTTCACCCACCATCACCACGTCGGGATCCTGGCGCAGGATGGCGCGTAGGCCACGGGCGAAGGTCATGTCCACCTTGCCGTTGACCTGGGTCTGGCCGATGCCGTCGATGTTGTACTCGATGGGATCTTCCACCGTCATGATGTTGCGGCTGCGGTCATTCAGCACCGACAGCGCCGAATACAGGGTGGTGGTCTTGCCCGAACCGGTGGGGCCGGTGACCAGCAGGATGCCGTAGGGGCGGTGAATCAATCGGCGCAGCAACTGGGTCTGCGCCGGCAGCATGCCCAGGTGCTCCAGGTCCAGCCGCTCGGCCTGCTTGTCGAGAATACGCAGCACCACCCGCTCACTGTGCTGGCCGGTGGGGATGGTCGACACCCGGACGTCCACCTTGCGCCCGCCAAAGGCGCGTGAGATGCGACCGTCCTGCGGCAGCCGCTTCTCGGCGATGTCGAGCTTGGCCATCACCTTGATGCGCGAGACCAGCCGCGGCGCCAGGGTGCGCGGCGGCGCCAGCACTTCGCGCAACACGCCATCGACGCGGAAGCGAATCTGCAGGCGGGTCTCGAAGCTCTCGATGTGGATGTCCGAGGCGTTTTCCTTGATCGCTTCTACCAGCAGGCCGTTGATGAACTTGATCACCGGCGCGTCGTCGTTGGATTCCAGCAGGTCCTGGTTTTCCTGCAGCGCCTGGGCCAGGCTGTCGAGGTCGTCGATCGACTCCATGCCGTCGATCAGGGCGGCGCTGGCAGCCGTCTGTCCCTCGTAGGTGCGCTGCAGTAGCGCATCGAACTCTTCCACCGGCACCGCTTTCAGCTTCAGTGGACGGCCGACGAAGCGGCGGGTTTCCTGGATGGCCGCCACCGGCGTGCCCTTGCGGACCACCGCCGCCACCTCGGTGCCGAGGTCCTCGGTGACGATGACGCCGTGCTTGCGGGCAAACACGAACGGCGGGCGTGTCAATGCGCCAACGACCTCGCTGCCGGGTTCCACCGCGTCGCTCATTCCACGCTGCCGGGCGGGCGGGTGGTCGCAGCGGCCTCCGGGGGCGGGGTCACGGCCGCTTGCGGCTCACGCGCCGACGGCGGCAGTTCTTGCGGGTTGTCCAGCGGTGGCAGCACGCTGCGGGTGCCACCGATCAGCGGCACCGCTTCCTGCGAGGCATCGATCTGCGCCGAACGCACCGCGTCGTACTTGCGACGGGTGTAATAGTTGCCATCGCGCAGGTCGCGGAGGATGGTGGGCCGGATGAACACCATCAGGTTGCGCTTCACCTTGTCCACCGAGCGGTATTCGAACAGGCGCCCCAAAAGCGGGATCGCGCTGAGCAACGGCACGCCGCGCTGGGTCTCCTGCAGGCTGTCGTCGATGAGGCCGCCGATCACCAGAATCTGGCCGTTTTCCACCGCCACGGTGTTGGTCAGTGTGCGCTTGTTGGTGATCAGGTTGGCAGCACCCGCCGAACCGCTGGCCAGGCTGGAACTTTCCAGATCCAGCTTGAGCTTGATGCTGTTGCCCTCGTTGATCTGCGGCGTCACGCCCAGGGTAAGGCCGACGTCGCGGCGCTCAATGGTCTGGAACGGATTGACGGCGCCGGTGGTGGTGCCGACCCCGGTGTTGGCAAACGAACCGGTGAGGAAGGGCACTTCCTGGCCGGCCGAGAAGCTGGCCTCCTCGTTGTCGAGGGTGACCAGGGTGGGGGTCGACAGGATGTTGGTGTCGCCGTCGCCGCGCAGCGCCTTCAGCAGCAGACCGAAGCTGGTGCCGTTGCTGCCGCCATCGCGGCCACCGACGATGTTGATCCCCTGACCGAGCAGGCCCAGCGCGGCGAGGTCACTGCCTCCGGCGGCCGCACTGGCCGCTGCGCCCGAAATGGCGCCGAGGGTCGCGGGATCGAGAATGCCGGCGGCGGCAATACGCTCGCCGTTGAACACCGCCCAATCCACGCCCAGCTGGCTGGAGGTGTTGGCGCTGACCTCGGCAATGACCGCCTCCACCAGCACCTGTGCGCGCTGGATGTCGAGCTGGGCGATGACATCGCGGATCTGCCGCATCGCCTTGGGTGGTGCGGTGATGATCAGGGCATTGGTGTCGTTGTCGGACAGCACCCGCACCTCACCGTTGCCACCACCGCCGGGGCGGGCAGCCTGGCCTTCGCCGCCGCCGTTGGCCGCCGAAGCCTGTGCTACCTGCTGCGCATAGCCTTCGAGGATGGGGGCGAGGTTCTCTGCGCTGGCGAAGCGCAGGTAGACCACCTGCGTGCTGCCATCGTCCTTCAGCTCGATGTCGAGGTTGTCGATGATGTCGAGGAATTTCTGGCGCTCGGATTTGTCGCCGCCAATCAGCACGCTGTTGGAGCGCTCGTCCGCAATCACCACGGCGGGCTGAATGGTGGGGTCCTGCTGCTTGTTCTGCTGTGACAGCGTGGTGAGGATCCGCACCACCTCGCTGGCGGCGGCATGCTCCAGCCGCACATATTCGATCTCACGGTCGCCGCTCTGGTCCATGCGGCGGATCAGCGAGTCGAGGCGCTGCACGTTGGCGGCGCGGTCGGCAATGATCAGCATGTTGGCGGGGGCGTAAGCCGCGAGGTGACCCCATTGCGGCACCAGAGGGCGCAGGATCGGCACCAGCTGCGCCGCCGAAATGTTCTCCAGCGCGTAGACATGGGTCACCACTTCGTCGGAGGCCAGCCCACGGCCGCCACCGGTGGCGCCGCCATCCTGGCGGGCATTGGTTTCCGGCACGATCTTCAGGGCCTCTCCGGCCGGGATCACCGCGAAGCCCTGCACCTGCAGGACGGCGAGAAAGGTCTCGTAGACGCCTTCCGAGCTCATCGGCCGGCTGGAAATCACCGTCACCTTGCCCTTCACCCGAGGGTCGACGATGAAATTCTTGCCGGTGACCTCGCTGACCGTCGCAATCAGGGCGCTGATGTCGGCGTCCTTTAGATTCAAGGTGACATTGGCCCAAGCAGGCAGGGCGATCAGCAGGCCGGCCAGAGCGCCAGCGGCGAGCCGGGCAAGCCGGGGGGTACGGCGGGCGGGAAGCATGGGCATCAATTCAGGGAGATATTCACGGTCTGTGGGTTGCCACCACGCTCCACGGTCAGGCTGACCTGGGTCGCGGTGGACAGCTCCGTGAGCATCTGCAGCGCACGGGTGGCGTCATTGAGTTCGGTGCCATTGATGGCGGTCACCAGGTCGCCGGGGCGCAGGCCGGCGGCATTGAACAGGCTGCGATCACGACCCGGATAGATTCGGTAACCGCGCATGGCACCCCCAACCGCGGCGGGTTGGACCCGCAAATAGTTGGCGGCCTGGGTGGGATCCTGCAGGATCTGCTCTCGTACGCTGGCCAGCTGCGGCAGCGCCACGCGGTCGGGTAGCGCGTTTGGGCTTGAGGTGTCGGCCACCAGGTTGCGCGATGGCGCATCCTTATCCAACCGCAGCACCTCATTCCGACCGTTGCGGCTCAGCACTACGCGGTCGGGGAAGATGGCCTTGAGCTCGGCGCCCCGCACCACCTCGTCACCGATGGAGAAGGGTTCCTCTTCTCCGTTGCCGGTGCTGATCAGGGCACGCGAATCGGCCTCGACGTCGCCGGCGAAGATGCCCAGCAGGGTGAGATTGAGGTTGGTATCCGGCGCGTTGGCGAGGTTGGTCTCAGCCGCGGCTGCCGGCGCGGCGCTGCCGAATAACTGTGCTTCGGCCAGGGCCGCCACGTCGACCTGTGCGGCGCGACGGGTTTCCACCGGCACGGCGGGCAGCGGCTGCCACACATCGGGGACCGGAACCGCCCACCAGAACAGGCGCGCCAGCTGCAGTCCGAGCAACAGGGCCAGCAATAGGGTCAGGCCGGCCGGGACCACCCGCAGTGTGCGGTCCCGGTGTTGTTGCCACAAAGCTTGCAGGGAGGAGGCGTCGACCATCGCGCGATGATAACCCGTCACTGTTGCGGCGGTGATGGCATGGGGGGCACCGCCAGCGGCCGGCGCATTGCCGATCCCGGCGGCATTTGCGAGGCTTGGACCAAAGGGGAGAGGACATGACACAGCGCACCGGGGTCCGTTTGCTGATCAGTCTGGCGGTGTGGGGGCTGTTCCTGCTGCACGTCGCCGATGTGGTGCCGATGCGGCTGCTCGATACCGTCGAGCGATTCACCTATGACGCGCGACTGCGGTTCAGCCTGCCCGGCACGGTTGATCCGCAGGTGGTGATCATCGACATCGATGAGCGCTCGATGGCCGAACTGGGACAGTTTCCCTGGTCGCGGGACCGTCTCGCCACCCTGGTCGACCGCGCATTCGACGACTATGGCGTGGCGGTGCTGGGGTTCGACATCGCCTTTGTTGAGCCGGACGGGACCTCCGGACGCCGCATTTTCGAGCAGCTGGCCGACGACCCAGCCTGGCAGGGCGATGCGACGCGGCTGGCGGCCCGCTTCGACCACGACCGACGCTTTGCCGAGGCGATACGCGGTCGCGCCGTCGTGCTCGGGACCTACTTCTCGCCGACCCGTGCCGAGCGCGGCACCGACAATGTCGGGCAACTCTGTGCGCCCGTATTGTCGCGCGAGGCTGCGCGCCTGTACGCGCTCGACTATCCGCGTGCCGAAGCCTATTCCGCCAACCTTCCGGCGCTGCAGGCTGCTGCCGCCAGCTGTGGATTCTTCGACAACCCCACCCTGGATGACGACGGGGTGTATCGGCGGGTGCCCCTGCTGCAGGCTTACGAGGGGGACGTCTACGCCTCGTTAGGGCTCGCCGTGGTGCAGTTGGCGCTGGGCGGCGCTGCCGTGGATTTCCGCTTTGACCCGCCACAGATGCGCGACAGTCTGCACCTGGAAGCGGTGGTCGTCGGTGATCGGGTGGTGCCGGTTGATGAGCGGGTGGCGGCCTTGGTGCCGTACCGCGGCGCCCAGGGCAGCTTCCCCTATGTCTCGGCAGCCGACCTGATTGCCGGGCGCGCCGATCCGGCTGTGCTGCGTGGCCGTATTGCCCTGGTCGGCACCAGCGCGCCCGGCTTGCGCGACCTGCGGGTCACGCCGGTGGGCAAGGCCTTTACCGGGGTCGAGGTACACGCCAATCTGGTCGCCGGCATGCTCGACGGCCGCATTTACCAGCACGCGCCCTATTACCGTGGTATCGAGGTGGTGCAGCTCGCGCTCATCGCGCTGGCCGTAGCCTGGGCCTTCGTGCGGCTGTCGCCCCTCGCGGGCGCGGCGGTGGGGGTCGCCCTGATCGCGATTGTGGCCGCCCTCGCCTGGAGCGTCTGGCTGGGCGCGCGTTTCGTCCTGCCGATGGGCGTGCCCGTCACGTTTGTGCTGTTTCTCTATCTGGTTCAGCTGCTGTACGGCTACTTCATCGAGTCCCGCGGCAAGCGCGAGATTGCGCGGCTGTTTGGGCAGTACGTGCCGCCGGAACTGGTGGAAGAGCTGGCTGAGCATCCCGAGGCCTTGTCGATGGAGGGTGAGAGCCGCGACATGACGGTGCTGTTTTCCGATGTCCGCGGGTTCACGACGGTTTCCGAGCAGCTGGACGCCCGCGAGCTGTCGGAGCTGATGAATCAGCTGCTCACCTGCCAGACCGCGGTGATCCAGAAACACCGCGGCACCATCGACAAGTACATGGGCGACGCTGTCATGGCGTTCTGGGGTGCACCCCTGCAGGACCCGGCGCATGCCCTGCATGCGCTTGAGGCGGCCCGGGAGATGCTGACGGCGGTGCGCGAACTGGATGCCGCCTTCGCGGCGCGCGGCTGGCCGCGGCTGGACATCGGTGTCGGCCTCAGCACGGGACGCATGAACGTGGGCAACATGGGGTCGAGTTTCCGCATGGCCTACACGGTGATGGGAGATGCGGTCAACCTGGGTGCGCGGTTGGAGAGCCTGACCAAGGCCTATGGCGTCTCGATCCTGGTGGCCGAAGGCACCCGCAATGCGGCGCCCGCCGATTGGGCGTTCCGCGAAATCGACCGGGTCAGGGTCAAGGGCAAGTCGCAACCCGTGGCGATCTATGAGCCGATGGGCCCCAAGGAGGCCCTGGCGCCAACGCTGCGGACCGAGCTGGCCCGTCACCGCGGCGCCCTGCAGCTGTATCGGGCTGGCGACTGGGCCCGCGCCGACGCCGAGTTTGCCGCCTTGGCGGAACAGTCACCGGACTGCGCGGTCTATGGCGTGTTCCGGGCCCGTATCGCCCAGCTGCGCGCGGCCCCGCCGGGGCGTGACTGGGACGGCGTGTACGCGTTCCAGACCAAGTAGCGCCGCCGGTCCCGCCAGCGCCGCCCTTCGCCCCCTTTGGCCCCGCGTTTGCGCAGCTTCCCCCGGGACGACCTTGCAATCCCGGGCGCCGCGCTAATATTGGTGACATGAGCCGTCAAGACTTACAGAAACCGGATGACCCCAACGACGGGCTAGCCGTTGAGGAGGCGCGTCCGCGCCTGAAGAAGCCGCCGCAGTTCAAGGTCGTGCTGATGAACGACGACTACACGCCGATGGAGTTCGTGGTCCAGGTTTTGCAGCAGTTCTTTCACCACTCGCGGGAGAAGGCGGTGCAAATCATGTTGCATGTCCATACTCAGGGTCGCGGTGTGGCGGGCATCTACCCGCTGGAGATCGCCGAGACCAAGACCGCCCAGGTCAACGCTTTTGCCCGTAAACACCAGCATCCGCTGCTGACGGTCATGGAGGAAGTCTGATGTTGTCTGACGATCTGCAGAAGGCACTGGACGCCGCCTTTGTTTCGGCCCGAATGGAAGGCCACGACCTGCTCACGGTGGAGCACCTGCTACTGGCCCTGCTGTCCGATGCCAACGTCTCCGAGGCGCTCACCGCCGCGGGCTGTGACCTTGAGCGGCTGGAACGTGAGCTGCGCGACTACATCAACACCAACCTGCAGCGTGTGGGCGAGCTGGAGCGTCACGAGGTACAGCCGACGCTGTCATTCCAGCGGGTGTTGCAGCGTGCCATCTATCACGTGCAGGCCAGCGGCAAGAAGCAGGTCAGTACCCTCAACGTGCTGGTGGCCATGTTTGCCGAGAAGGACACCCACGCGGTTTATCTGCTGGGCGAGCAGGGCATCACCCGGCTCGACATCGTCAACTTCGTGTCGCACGGCATCGCCCGCAACGGCGCCACGCCGGAAAAAGCGCCGGAGGCTTCCGAGGACCGTCCCGAGGGCGGTGACGACAAGGGCGAGGCCCGTTCCGCGCTTGAGCAGTACGCGGTCAATCTCAACCTGCGCGCCGCCGAAGGTCGTATCGACCCCCTGATCGGGCGCGACCTCGAAGTCGAGCGCGTCATGCAGACCCTGTGTCGACGTCGCAAGAACAACCCGCTGCTGGTGGGTGAGGCCGGTGTCGGCAAGACCGCCATCGCCGAAGGCCTGGCCTGGCTGGTGGTGGAAGGTCGGGTGCCCGAGCTGCTGGAGGGCAGCGTCGTCTACAGCCTGGATCTCGGCGCCCTGATCGCCGGCACTAAGTACCGCGGTGATTTCGAGAAACGTTTCAAGGCGGTGATGAACGAGTTGCGCGAGCAGCCCGGTGCCATCGTGTTCATCGACGAAATCCACATGATCATCGGCGCTGGCAGCGCCTCGGGTGGCGTCATGGATGCCTCCAACCTGCTCAAGCCGCTGTTGTCCTCCGGCGAGCTGCGCTGTATCGGGTCAACCACCTACCAGGAATACCGCGGCATCTTCGAAAAGGATCGCGCGCTGGCACGACGCTTCCAGAAGATCGACGTCAACGAACCCAGCATCGAGGACACGGTGAAGATCCTCGAAGGGCTCAAGACCCGGTTCGAGGAGCATCACGCGGTGCAGTACACCCGCAGCGCGCTGCGCTCTGCGGTGGAGCTGTCGGCGCGTCACATCACCGACCGCCAGCTTCCGGACAAGGCCATCGATATCATCGACGAGGCCGCTGCCCGCCTGCGCCTGCTGCCGGAATCCCGGCGGCGCAAGACGGTACAGGTGCGCGACATCGAGGAAACCGTCGCCAAGATCGCGCGGATCCCACCGAAGAGCGTCTCCACCAACGACCGCGACAAGCTGGCCACTCTGGAGCGGGACCTCAAGCTGGTGATCTTCGGTCAGGACACCGCGGTCGAGCAGCTGGCGTCCAGCATCAAGCTGTCGCGCTCGGGTCTCGGCAGCCCCGACAAGCCGATCGGCAATTTTCTGCTGGCGGGCCCCACCGGCGTCGGCAAAACCGAGATCACCCGGCAGTTGGCGCAATGCCTGGGCATCGAGCTGATCCGCTTCGACATGAGCGAGTACATGGAGCGCCACACGGTGAGCCGCCTGATCGGGGCGCCGCCGGGCTACGTCGGCTTCGACCAGGGCGGCTTGCTCACCGACGCGGTGATCAAGCAGCCGCATGCGGTGGTGTTGCTCGACGAGATCGAGAAAGCACACCCGGATGTGTTCAACCTGCTGCTGCAGGTGATGGACCACGGCACCCTGACGGACAACAACGGCCGCAAGGCGGATTTCCGCAACATCATTCTGGTGATGACCACCAATGCCGGTGCCGAAGAAGCTGCGCGGCGGTCCATGGGGCTGATCGAGCAGGACAACGCCCCGGATGCGTTGGAAGTGATTCGCAAACAGTTCACGCCCGAGTTCCGCAATCGCCTGGACGCCATCGTCGCCTTCGCGCCGCTGGGTGCTCGTGAAGTGCTGCGCGTGGTCGACAAGTTCCTGATGCAGCTGGAGGCCCAGCTGGCGGCCAAGAACGTGCAGCTGGATGTCGACGAAGAGGCGCGTGCCTGGCTGGCCGAGCGGGGCTACGACGCTCGCATGGGCGCACGCCCGATGGCGCGTGTCATTCAGGAGCAGATCAAGCGGCCGCTGGCCGAAGAGCTGCTGTTCGGCAAGCTCGCCCACGGCGGGCGGGTTGGGGTTGGCGTGGACGACGACCAGCTGCGGTTCGACATCGAGGCGCGCGAACGCAGCCAGTCGCCTGAACTGGTGTGAGCACCTTCGGTGACACACCGTGAGGGGTGAGGCCTTGTGAGGGGGGAGCCCCTCAGGCCTCACGCCTTACCGCTCACTTATCCCGGAACGTGATACGGCCCTTCGTGAGGTCGTACGGCGTCAGCTGTACGGTGACCTTGTCACCGGTGAGGATGCGGATGTAATGCTTGCGCATCTTGCCGGAGATGTGGGCGATCACGATGTGACCGTTCTCCAGCTTCACCCGGAAGGTGGTGTTGGGCAGGGTGTCCATCACCACACCCGCCATCTCAATATGGTCTTCTTTCGACATTCGTTCCTGCAGTGAATCGCGGCAGGCGCAGGGACGCGACTGCCGATCGGCTCAAAAAATGAGCGCGCATTATCCGCGCATGGGGGATCCGGATCAACGCAGGAGGTGCTGCGACCCCTTTTCCGGCTCGAATCGACGCCATTGGCCGCCACTGAACACCTCCAGCGGCTGGTAGTCGCGCTTGTACTCCATCTTGCGGCTACCAGGGACCCAGTAGCCCAGGTAGACATGCGGTAGTTCGGCCTGCCGGGCGACTTCGATCTGCTGCAGCACGGCCTGCGTGCCCAGGCTTCGGCGGGACTCATCGGGGTCAAAAAAGGTGTACACCGCGGACAGGGCCAGCGGCAGACGGTCGACCACGGCGACCGCCAGCAATCGCGTATGGGTCCGGAACTCCCAGAACTGCACTTCGCCCCAGTTGCACTGCAGGAACTGCTCAAAGGCGTCGCGGTTGTCTGGCTCCATCCCGCCATCGGCATGACGGGACCGCAGGTAGTGCCGGTACAAGGCGAAGTGTTCGTCGTTGAGCCGGTTGGTGACGCGCAGCTGCAGATCGTCATTGCGCGCCTGACACCGCCGCTGGCTGCGGCTGGGCTGGAAGTCCGCGACCGGAATCCGTGCCGGGATGCAGCGGGTACATCCCATGCAGTGGGGCCGGTAGACGTGGACGCCGCTGCGACGGAAACCTTGCTCCAGTAGCCAGCCGTAGCGGGTGCTGGTCAGTGGCAGGGCGGGGTCAATGTAGGCGTTGCGTGCGACGCGCCCCTGCAGATAGCCGCAGGGGTGCTCGGGGCTGAGAAACAGATGGACGCGGTCATTCATGCGGCCACCGCGGGATCAAATCGCCAGCGGCCGCCGCCGTCGGCTTCACGGGCTGCGGGCCGGGCCCGTTCGAGAAAGGCGTCGCGCGATAGCGCCACCGCGCCCATGCGGCCAAGATGGGGCGAATACACCTGGCAGTCCAGCATCTCGAAGCCCCAGGCTTTCAGATGACGGCACAGCCAATAGAGCGCCAGTTTGGAGCCGTCGGGCGCGGCGGAGAACATCGATTCACCGTAGAACATGCGCCCGATGGCAACGCCGTAGAGGCCACCGATCAGGCGCTGGTCCTGCCAGATCTCGATGCAGTGGGCATAGCCCAACTGATACAGCCGCCGGTAGGCCTGGCGCATGTCATCACCCAGCCAGGTGCCGCGCGCGCCCGCACGGGGGCCAGCACAACCGGCGAGCACGGCATCGAAGTCTCGGTCGAAGCGCACCTCGACATCGCGGCGACGGATGCGCCGCGCCAGCGAGCGGCTCACGTGCAGGCCGTCGAGCTCGATGACGGCGCGAGGATCGGGGCACCACCAGAGAATCGGCTCGTCGGGGTTGTACCAGGGGAAGATGCCCTGGGCATACGCATTGAGCAGCCGCGGGGTGGACAGATCGCCGCCAATGGCGAGCAGCCCGTTGGGCTCGCGCATCGCCAGGTGGGCAGGCGGAAACGGCTGCTGCGGGTCGCGCGGGTCCAGCCAATGCAAGCGGATCGGATTGTCCATGTCAGGCAGCCTGCCGGTAGGGACCCTGTTGCCGCAAGGCCTCCGCCTGTGCCTGCACCGCGGCGCGTTCCCGCTCAAGGAAGCGCGCCACAGCCTGGTGCAGATCCGGGGCGCTTAGCCAGTGGGCGGAGCGCGTGATCACCGGCTCGAAACCACGTGCGCACTTGTGTTCCCCCTGGGTGCCGGCGTCGAAACGACGCAGGCCGGCCTCGATACACCAATCGATCCCCTGGTAGTAGCAGGTTTCAAAATGCGCGCCATTGAGCTCGATCAGGCTGCCCCAGTGCCGGCCATAGAGACAGTCTCCGGACAGCAAGAACAAGGCCATCATCACCGTGCGGCCGTCGAGTTGCCCCCGCAGCACCCACAGACGGCTGTCGGGGTGTCGGCCGTAGAGGCTGAAGAAGGCACGGCTGAGGTAGGGCGCCTGTCCTCGCATCGCATAGGTGCTGGCATACAGCGCATAGAGCGCGTCCCACTCGGTCTCGTCGAGCTGCGCCGCCGGGCTGCGCTGATAGCGGATACCGGCCTCGACCAGCCGCCGGCGCTCCCGCTTGAGCTTCTTGCGCTTGTCGGCCGACAGCGCGCCGAGAAAGTCGTCGAAATGCCGATAGTCGCGGTTGTGCCAGTGATACTGCAGGTCCTCCCGCAGCAAGGCGCCGCGGCCCGCGGCAGCCTCGGCAGCCGACGATTCCAGGAACAACAGGTGCAGCGAAGATGCGCCCTGCGCTGCGGCGAGGCTCGACAGCTGTGCCAGCAGCGCGGCCTCGGCTTCCGCATCGACCGCAGCCCAGCGTGGACCGGTGCTGGGGGTGAAGGGAATGGCGCAGACCAGACGTGGGTAGTACGGCCGCCCGGTCGACTCCAGCGCGCGTGCCCAGGCGAAGTCGAACACGAACTCCCCGTAGGAGTGCGACTTCAGGTAAAGCGGACAGGCCGCCAGCAAGCGACCGTCCAGCGACTCCAGCAGCAGATGGCAGGGCGTCCAGCCGGTCTCCGGGCCGACACTGCCACTGCGTTCCAGGGCGTCCAGGAACGCGTGGCGGGTGAAGGGATAAGCGTCACCGAACAGCGCATCCCAGTCCGTCGCCCGGACTTCGGACAGCGCCGCAATCTGCCGGAAACGGCCGGGCAGCACTCCGCGACGGGCTCAGTGAAACGTCGGCGCGACGGCCGGCACGTCGCGCAGCGCCCATTGCACGACCGCATCGTGCTCAAAGCGGCTGATCATTTCCTCATCGGCGGGCGGCCCAGCGTCGTTGACCCGGCCGTCGGCATCGAAGCTGACGCTGGCACCGGCCGTCTGGACGCGGATCTCGCCGGCTTCGGTATCGTCGACCGTGAGCTGCAGGTAGCGCACCCGGCGGTCGGCCAGTTCCGGCAGGCGGCTGGAGCCGGCTGCAACCCGGGCGGCCTGTTCCCGCGTGAATTCACGGATGCCGCCATCCGGCGTGATCAGAAAGTGTCTTACCTCGATGCTCATGACGATCCTCCGAACCGCGTGTCTAATCGACATGCGTTCAATATGAAGGTTTCCACCGGCTTTTCAAGCGACCCGGCAGCCACTCGTCCCCCGGTCGACCACCCTCTGGCTGATACACTCACACCCTCACTATGGACGGGAATGCTCGGGCGTGACGGCGTTGCAAGCCTGGTTGCACAAAACCTTCTGGCGGCGGGGGCAGGCGGTCGATACCCGCCCCGGCAATGGATGGCTGGAGCGCTTGCCGCGCGAGGCCGCGATGCTGGCCTGCGCCGCGCTGGCGGTGTTTCTGCTGATCACGCTGTTCAGCTTCAGCCCCGACGACCCCGGCTGGTCGTCGTCAGGGACCGGACGTCCAGTGGTCAACCTGGCCGGCCCCCTGGGCGCCTGGCTCGCCGATGTGCTGCTGTCGCTGCTGGGGGTGACGGCCTATCTCCTGCCCTGGGCCGCGCTGTGGTTAGGCTTGCGCATTCTGCGCGGCGACCCGCCGGCGGCCACCACCGTGCTGCCGGTGCCGGTGCGCGTCGTCAGTGCGCTGATCGCCGCCGCCGGACTGTCCGGTTTGTTCGCCTTGCATCTGGGGCTGCCGGCCAACTGGGCCCCACAGGGCAGTGGTGGCATCACCGGTCAGGCGCTGGCCAACCTGCTCAGTGAAGGCCTGGGCGCGGTCGGGGCCACCCTCTTGCTGTTGACCATGGCGGTGGTCGCCGCGCCGCTGGCGATGACCTTCTCCTGGCTGCTGTTGTTGGAGCGGATCGGAACCTGGGTGCTGAATCCGCCCTGGCCGCGCGCGCGCGCAGCTGGCCCCGAGTCCGAGTCCGAGGCGGACGCTTCCGCCTCGGCGACCTCGGACACTGAGGCCACCGCCGCCTCGCCGCGCTTGGCGCGCACCACTGCGCGCAAGGCGCGCAAAGAGCCACGCTTTGCCGAGCCGACGGCAGAAGAGCAGATCGACTGGGTGGAAGCGGCGGCGCCTGCGCCAGCGGTGCCGCAGTTGCGCAAGACCCGTCCGCGCAAGGCGGAAGCGGAGCCGCCGCCGGTGTTCGATGGCGATCCCTTGCCGCCGCTGACCCTGCTGGATGCCCCCCGCTTCACCGGGCAGCGCTATACCCCCGAAGAACTGGAAGCGCTGGCACGCGACGTCGAGCGTCATCTGGCCAGCTTCGGCATCAAGGCCGAGGTGGTGGACGCCACGCCGGGCCCGGTCATTACCCGCTTCGAGCTGCAGCCGGCACCGGGCGTGAAGGGGTCGCAGATCACCAACCTCTCGCGCGACCTGGCGCGGTCGCTGTCGGTGGCCAGTGTGCGGGTGCTGGAAGTGGTGGAGGGCAAGCCGGTGATCGGCCTGGAGATCCCCAACCAGAAGCGGGAGATGGTGTTCCTGCGCGAGATCCTCGACTCCGCCGCCTATCGCAACGCGCATTCAACCCTGACCATCGCCATGGGCAAGGACATCGCGGGGCAGCCCACCGTGTTCGACCTCGGCAAGATGCCGCACCTGCTGGTGGCGGGTACCACCGGCTCGGGGAAGTCGGTGGCGATCAACACCATGATCCTGTCGCTGCTCTATCGCGCCACCCACGAGCAGCTTCGCTTCATCTTTATCGACCCGAAGATGTTGGAGCTGTCCGTTTATGACGGCATCCCGCACCTGCTCACCCCGGTGGTCACTGACATGAAGGACGCCGCCAACGCGCTGCGCTGGTGCGTGGCCGAGATGGAACGGCGCTACCGACTGATGTCGGCCCTGGGGGTGCGCAACCTGGCCGGGCTCAACCGCAAGATCGCCGACGCCGCCGAGGCGGGTACGCCGCTGGAGGACCCCACCCGCAAACCGCCGCCGGGCGATCTGTTCGAGGAGGGGGAGGCGCAGCCCGGCGCCCCGCTGGAGGCCATGCCGCACATCGTCGTCGTCATCGACGAGCTGGCCGACATGATGATGGTGGTGGGCAAGAAGGTGGAAGAGCTGATCGCACGTCTGGCGCAGAAAGCGCGCGCCGCCGGCGTCCATCTGGTGGTGGCGACGCAGCGTCCCAGCGTCGATGTGATCACCGGTCTTATCAAGGCCAACATTCCCTCACGTCTGGCCTTCCAGGTGGCCTCGCGGGTCGATTCGCGCACCATCCTCGACGAGCTGGGCGCCGACACCCTGCTGGGTAACGGTGACGGCCTGTTCCGTCCGATCGGCGCGTCGCGGCTGGATCGCGTCCACGGCGCCTTCGTCGACGACCACGAGGTTCACAAGGTGGTGGCCTATCTCAAGCAGGTGGCCGAGCCGCAGTACATCGAGGACATCTGCGCCGAAGAGCCCGCCGGCCCGGTCGATGGCGGCGGTGATGATGCCGAGGCCGACCCCATGTACGACGCTGCGGTGGCGGTGGTGGTGGAAACCCGCAAGGCCAGCGTGTCTTGGGTGCAGCGACGGCTGAAGATCGGGTACAACCGCGCCGCCCGCATCGTCGAGCAGATGGAAGCGGCCGGTCTGGTCGGCCCCAGCGGGCCGGGCGGCAACCGCGAGATTCTGATCCCGGGCGGACGTGAGTGAGCCCCTTGCTCAGCATCGATTCAGCGCGCGGTGATCAGTCTGTGGCTTCCCGTCTGATTGGAGTCCTCGCATGTTGATGCGTTTCACCCTGCTGCTGCTGTGCGCGCTGTGGGGGCCGCTGGCACAGGCCGACACCGCGCTTGAGGCGCGCTGGCAGGCCCTGCGTGGCCTGGCGGCGGACTTCACCCAGGTGCAACGCGATGTCGACGGCGTGCTGCTGGCGGAAAGCGCCGGGCGCCTGGCGCTGCAGCGTCCGGGCCAGTTCCGCTGGGATTACACCGAGCCCTATGCCCAGACCCTGGTGTCCGACGGGGACACCCTGTGGACCTACGAGCCCGATCTGGCCCAGGCCACCCGACGGCCGGCCGCGGAAGCCTTGACCGGGACCCCCGCCGCGCTGCTGGCCGACGGTGCGACCCTGACCACGGGGTTCACGGTACAGCCGCTGCCGCCGGAAGGCGACCTGGAAGGGTGGCGCCTGACACCCCGCAGCAGCGAAGGCGAGTTTTCCCGCATTGACCTGTGGATGCGCGGCAAGGCGCCGGTGCGTATGGACTTCGCCGATGCCCTCGGGGGTGTCACCGAGATCCGGCTGCAGGATGTCCGACTCAACCCCGATCTGCCGCCAGCCCGCTTTCGTTTCCAGGTGCCCGATGGCGTGGATGTGGTGACCACGCCGTGACCCTGTTGCCGGCGCCCGTGCCCCCGGCGCCGCTGGCCGAGCGCATGCGGCCGCGCCGGCTCGATGAAGTGACCGGCCAGGATCATCTACTGGCGCCCGGGGCGCCCCTGGCCACCCTGATCGACGCCGGGCACCTGCCGTCGCTGGTGTTCTGGGGCCCCCCGGGGGTCGGCAAGACCACGCTGGCACGGCTGCTGTCGACGGTCACCGACGCCCAGTTCCTGACCCTCTCGGCGGTGCTGGCCGGCGTCAAGGACATCCGCGCGGCGGTGGACCAGGCGCAGGCCGTGCTGCCCCGTCGCACGGTGCTTTTCATCGACGAGATTCACCGCTTCAACAAGAGTCAGCAGGACGCCCTGCTGCCCTTTGTCGAGAGCGGCGCGCTGACCCTGATCGGCGCCACCACCGAAAACCCCTCCTTCGAACTCAACAGCGCCCTGTTGTCACGGCTGCGGGTGATGGTGCTGAAAGCGCTGGATACCGAGGCCATCCAAGCCATGCTGCGCCGCGCCCTGAGCGACCCCGAACGCGGACTGGGGCTGGCAGCCGATGCGCTGCCGCCGGCCGTGCTGCAGCAGATCGCCGAGGCCGCCGACGGCGATGGCCGCCGTGCCCTGATCCTGCTGGAAACGGTGATGGCCGGCCAGGCGGCTGGCGTCCCCCTCGACAGCAACGGCCTGCAGCAGCTGATGGGGCGGGGTCTGCGGCGCTTCGATAAGCAGGGCGACCAGTTCTACGACCAGATCTCGGCGCTGCACAAAAGCGTTCGCGGCTCCGATCCGGACGCCGCCCTCTATTGGTTGGCACGCATGCTGGATGGCGGCTGCGACCCCGCCTACCTGTTGCGGCGCATCACCCGCATGGCCACCGAGGACATCGGCCTGGCGGATCCGCGCGCGCTGCCGCTGTGTATCGCCGCCTGGGAGGCCTTCGACCGCCAGGGCAGTCCGGAGGGTGAACTGGCCATCGCCGAGGCCGTGGTCTACCTCGCCTGTGCGCCCAAGAGCAATGCGGCGTACACCGCCTACAAGGCGGCACGCCAGGCGGTGGAAGCCGGGGGGAGCGCACCCGTGCCCATGCATCTGCGCAACGCCCCCACGCGGCTGATGAAGGACCTTGGCCACGGCGCCGGGTATCAATACGACCCGAATGCCGAGGGTGGCCATGCCGCCTCGCAAACCTATTGGCCCGAGGGCATGGCGGCACAGGTGTTCTACCAGCCGGTGGCACGGGGCCTGGAAATCCGCATCGCCGAAAAGCTGGCCCAGCTTCGCGCCCAGCGGGAGGCCACATGAACCTCTGGTTGGCCGTCGCTGCCGGCGGTGCACTCGGTTCCGTATTGCGCTACAGCGTGGCGCTCGCCATGCGCGGCCTGCCGGGGCTGCCGTGGTGGACCCTGCTGGTCAACGTGCTGGGCAGCTTCGCCATTGGCGTGGTCGCCGAACTGGCGATCAGCCGGGGCTGGCCGGCGTCGCTGCGGATCGGGCTGATGACCGGACTGCTGGGGGGCTTCACCACGTTTTCTGCTTTTTCCCTGGAAACCCTGGCGTTGTTGCGCGAGCAACCTGCGGCGGCGCTAGTCAATGTGCTGCTGCACCTCGTCCTGGCCCTGTCGGCCTGCGCCTTCGGCCTGTGGCTGGGTGCGCGAGGGGGCTCGGTATAATCCGGCGCTTTCCACGCCGCCCCAGGAATTCTCATGTTGGATCCCAAGCGCCTGCGCACTGAGCCGCAGCACGTCGCGACGCAACTGGCCCGCCGCGGTTTCGCCTTCGATGTGTCGGCGTTCGAGGCGCTGGAAGCGCGCCGCAAGCAGCTCCAGCTCGATACCGAGGCCCTGCAGGCGGAGCGTAACCGACGTTCCAAGGAAATCGGCATCACCAAGGCCCAGGGCGGTGACGTCGCGGCGGTGCTGGCCGAGATGGAGCAGCTCAAGCAGCGTCTCGGCGACAACGCCGCGGCCCTGGAGTCCGTCACCGTCGAGTTCGAGACCCTGGCGATGGGACTGCCGAACCTGCCGCAGGCCGACGTCCCCGATGGCGCCGACGAGCAGGACAACGTCGAGCTGCGCCGCTGGGGCAGCCCCACAGTGGTCGAAGGCGCACAGGACCATGCCGACCTTGGCGAGGCCAGCGGGCTGATGGACTTCGCCGCCGCCGCCAAGTTGACCGGCGCCCGCTTCACCGTGCTGCGAGGGCAGTTGGCGCGGCTGCACCGCAAGCTCATCCAGTTGATGCTGGACGTGCACACCCGCGATCACGGCTATGAAGAGCTGTACGTCCCGTACATCGTCAATGCGGCCTCACTGCGTGGCACGGGACAGTTGCCCAAGTTCGGTGATGACCTGTTTCGGCTGGCCGGGGAAGACCCCTGGTACCTGATTCCCACAGCCGAGGTGCCGGTTACCAACCTGCTGCGTGATGTCATCCTTGAGGGCGCCGAGGTGCCGCGCCGCTGGGTCTGTCACACGCCCTGCTTCCGCTCCGAAGCTGGCAGCGCCGGACGCGATACCCGCGGCATGATCCGCCAGCATCAATTCGAAAAGGTGGAGCTGGTGCAGGCGGTTCGGCCAGAGGATTCCGCCGCCGCCCTGGAGGCCCTCACCGGCCACGCCGAGGCCATCCTGCAACGCCTGCAGTTGCCGTACCGCGTGATGGCGCTGTGCACCGGCGACATGGGGTTTGCCGCGGCGCGGACCTATGACATCGAAGTCTGGCTGCCCAGCCAGCAGCGTTACCGCGAGATCAGCAGTTGTTCCAACTTCGAGGACTTCCAGGCACGGCGCATGCTGGCGCGCTATCGCAACGCGGCCGGCAAGCCCGAACTGCTGCACACGCTCAATGGTTCCGGCCTGGCGGTGGGGCGCACCCTGGTGGCCTTGCTGGAAAACCACGCGGGCGACCTCGACGCCATCGAGGCGCTGATCGACCGCGCCCATCGCGACTGAGCGCGACTGAGCGCGACCTACCCCTCGTAGGCCTGGCGCAGTGCCTCCCAGGCCTGACGCTGGGCTTCGTTGATCACGGACGGTGCGGCAATCGCAAGGGTGACGATCTGGTCGCCTGCCGGGCTACCCGGCAGGCCCCGTCCCTTCAGGCGCATCTTGCGGCCCGCACGGCTGGATGCGGGTAGCTTCAGTTCCACCGTGCCGCCGAGGGTGGGCACGTTGACGCTGGCGCCCAGCGCTGCCACCCAGGGCGGCACTTCCAGCGTGTAATGGATGTCGCGGCCCTCCACCTGAAAGCGCGGGTCCGGCGCGAACTGCACTTCCAGCAGCAGATCACCGCCCTGCGCGCCCTGGCCGCCAAGACGGATGGTCTGGCCGGCAGTGATGCCGCGCGGGATGCGCACCGACAGCTGTTTGCCGCCCAGGGTGAGCGTGCGGCTGCGCCCTTCGAAGCTGTCCTCCAGTTGGATGTTGAGACTGGCGCGACTGTCGCGCGCGCCACGCGCGCCCTCGAAGCCGCCGCCCATACCGCCCATACCCGCACCGCCGAACAGGGTGGAAAAGAAGTCCGAGAAACCACCGCCGCCGAAGCCTGCGCCACCACCGCCGAAGTTGGCCTCCCAGCCGGGTGGCGGGGTGAAGCGTGAGCCTTGCTTCCAGTTGCTGCCGAGCGCGTCATAGGCCTTGCGCTTTTCCGGGTCGCTCAGAACCTCGTTGGCCTCGTTGGCCTCCTTGAAGCGGCGCTCGGCATCCGCGGCCGGATTGCGGTCGGGATGGAATTCGCGCGCCAGCTTGCGATAGGCACGCTTGATTTCGTCCGCGCTGGCGGTGCGCGGCACGCCGAGAATCTTGTAGTAGTCCTTGTAATCCATGGCTTCAGGCACTCGCTAACGAAAACGGGGGCGACCACCGGCGCCCCCGCATGTTCCGGCGTGGGCGGTGCCGGTCGGCACCGCCCACCGTTTGTGCGCAGCCGCGGTCAGTGGGCGACCGTGATGCGACGGGGCTGCGATTGTGCGCGCTTGGGAATCACCACTTCCAGCACGCCCTGCTTGCCGTTGGCACTGACCGCCTCGGCGTCGGCCGTGTCGGGCAGCGAGAAACGTCGGTAGAAGCGGCCACTGACCCGCTCACTGCGCCGACGCTCGATGCCCGCCTGTTCGACCGGCGCAACACGGGTGCCGGCCAGGGTGAGCACGCCATTTTCCAGGGTGACCTCGATGGAGGCCGGATCGACACCCGGCACGTCGGCGAGGATGACGAAGCGATCGGCGTACTCCTCGATGTCGACCGGTGGCACCCAGTCGGCGGTGGCGCCGGAGCTGGTATCGCCGGCGGCGCGCTCGACGAACTTGTTGAACTCGTTGAACAGCTCCCGGTGCAGGGCCCAGGGCTCATAGCGAATCACACTCATGGGAACCTCCTTGAAACAGTGGGGTGAACTGAACACGAATTCAAAGTGGGCGTGCAGCCGCAAAATTCAAGAGTCCTTTCGCCGCAGACGGTTTGCTACGCTGCGGCGCTCAACACCCACGGATGGATGCGAAAGACCTCATGCGCTTCGACGAATACCGCCGCTTTGACGGCGTCGGCCTGGCCGCCGAAGTGGCGGCTGGTCAGGTGACCGCTGCTGAACTGCTGCAACTGGCCTTGGATCGCTGCGCCGCAGTGAATCCGCGATTCAACGCGGTCGTGGTGCCGATGGACGAGATCGCTCGGCAACGGGTACGCGAGCCGCTGCAGGGCGCCTTTGCCGGGGTGCCGTTCCTCATCAAGGACATCATCCAGGACTATGCTGGCGTGCGCAGCACGGCCGGTTCGGCGGCATTCCGCGACCGGCTGGCGCCGGCCCATGCCCATATGGTGGAACGCTGGTTGCGCGCCGGTCTGGTGATTTTCGGCAAGACCGCGACGCCGGAACTGGCCCTCAAGGGCTACACCGAAACCGCCCTGTTTGGCGACACCCGCAATCCCTGGGATCCTGAGCGCACGCCGGGCGGTTCCAGTGGTGGTGCGGCGGCCGCCGTCGCGGCCGGCATTGTGCCGATGGCGGGGGCCAACGACGGCGGCGGGTCGATCCGCATACCGGCGGCGTTCTGTGGTCTCGTCGGGCTGCGACCGGGACGGGGGCGCGTCTCGGTCGGTCCGGCCGTCGCCGAGATCTGGGAGGGTGCCAACTCCGACGGCATCGTCTGCCGCAGTGTGCGGGATGCCGCAGCCATGCTGGATGTGATGGCCGGGCCGGAAGCGGGTGATCCCTACCAGATTGCGCCGCCGGCTGGACCTTGGGCGGAGGCGGTGAAGCGCGCCCCCGGGCCACTGCGCATCGCCTACAGTGTGAGCTCGCCGCTGGGGACACCGGTGGCAGCGGAATGGGCGCGGGCGGTCGAACGCACCGCCGAAGTGCTGGCGCGCCTGGGGCACACGGTCGAGGTCGCCAAGCCCGACATCGACGGTGAAGCCTTGGCCAAGGCCTTCTTCATGCTGTACTTCGGGCAGACCGCCGCCACTGTGGCCACGGCTGTGGCCGGCGGTGTGCGCGTCCAGGACTTCGAACTCGATACCCGGGCGCTGGCCCTAATCGGTGAGACGTTTTCGGCCAGCGCCTATGTCCAGGCGCACCGACAGTGGAATACCTTCGGCCGCGCCCTCGGCCAGTTCTATCGCCGCTACGATCTCTATCTCACCCCCACCGTCGCGCAGCCGCCGGCCGCCATTGGCAGCCAACGTTTGCCGGGATGGCAGGCGGCCCTGCTCAAGCCCATCCTGGCACTGGGTCTGGGGCGCGCGCTGACCGCCGGCGGCATGGTGGATGAGATGGCCGTGCAGCAGCTGTCACGGGTGCCCTTCACCCAGCTCGCCAATCTCACCGGGACCCCTTCGCTGAGCCTGCCGCTGTTCCCGGCGGATAACGGCCTGCCAACCGGCGTCATGTTCAATGCGCCGATGGGCGCTGAGGATCGCCTGCTGCAGATCGGCGCCCAGCTGGAAGCCGAGTGCCCGTGGTTCGATCGTCTGCCGCCGGAATGACGGTCGCCCTGCAGCGCAGCCCCTGGCTCGCCCAGCTGGCCGAGCGCCATCCCGACTGGTTCAGCGATGCCGCGCTGGCCTGCGATGATCTGCGTTGGCCTTCCGGGGTGTCCGCCGATGAGGCGGACGCCATGGCGTTCCTGCGGCGCGAAGTGCTGCGCGAGCGGGCGCGGATCGCGGTGCGGGATCTCGATGGCCGTGCGCCGCTGGCCGAGACCCTTTCCGGGCTGAGTCGGCTCGCCGATCGGGCGTGTCAGTTGGCCCTGGACGTGGCAATGGTCGCGGCCATCCGTCAGTACGGGCAGCCGCGAAACGCCACCGGGCAACCGGTGCAGCCGGTGGTCCTGGGCATGGGCAAGCTGGGCGGCGGCGAGCTCAATTTCTCCAGCGATATCGATCTCATCTTCACCTTCACCGAGGCGGGTGAGACCGACGGCCCGCGTGGGCTCGATAACGCAGCCTTCTTCGCCAAAGTGGTGCAGGGCTTTACCCGGCTGCTGGCGGAGCGGACCGCCGACGGCTTCGTCTATCGGGTGGACTGGATGCTGCGGCCCTTCGGCAGCGCCGGCGCGCCCGCCGCCAGTTTCTCGGCGATGGAGGACTACTACCAGGTGCACGGCCGCGAGTGGGAACGCTACGCCCTGATCAAGGCACGGCCGGTGGCCGGCGACATTGCCGCCGGCCATCGTCTGTTGGATGCCCTGCGGCCTTTCGTGTACCGCCGCTACCTCGACTTCGATGCCGTGCACAGCCTGCGCGAGCTGAAGCGGATGATCGAGGAGGAAGTGGCTCGCAAGGGCCTCGAAGACAACGTCAAGCTGGGTGCCGGTGGCATCCGTGAAGTGGAGTTCATTGTCCAGAGCTTCCAGCTGATCCGCGGCGGCCAGGATGGCCGTCTGCGCTCACCGCAGCTGCGACCGACCCTGGCGTATCTGGGTCAGGCCGGCATGCTGTCGCCGGAGGTGGCGCAGCAGCTCGATACCGACTACGCGTTTCTGCGCCGGCTGGAAAACGCCATCCAGATGCAGGCCGATGAGCAGACGCATCGGTTCCCCGAGGCGACGGCGGTGCAGTCCCGCATCGCGGTGGCGCTGGGCCTGCCCGATGCCGAGGCACTGGTGGCCGCCAGCCAGGCGGTGCGCAGCCGGGTTCGGTCGCGCTTCAACGCGGTGTTTCAGGAAGACGCCGCCGCCGACACGCCGGTGGCGCGGCTGGTGAGCTTGCTCTGGGAGGGCCGGATCGAGGTGGCCGACGTCGCCGAGGGCCTTCATGCCGAGGGACTGACACCGGCCGAGCCCCTGGCCCAGGCCTTGCGCGGGCTGGCCGCCGACCGCCATCTGCGTATGCTGCGGGAGCGCACCGTCGAGCGCCTGCGTGACCTTCTCGGGCTGCTGCTACAGGAAGCCCTCGCAATGTCGGAACCCGGCATTGCAGCCCGCCGTGCGCTCGAGATTGTCGCCGCCATCACCGGGCGGGCTACCTACATCAGCCTGCTGCGGGATTCGGCAACGGCGCGCGCCCAGCTGCTGAAGCTGTGTGCGGCAAGCCCCTGGCTCAGCGACTACATGGCCCGCAGCCCAGCGCTGCTCGATCAGCTGTTGGACCCGCGCGCGCTGTACGCGCCGCCCGGCCGCGAGGCCATGGCGGACGAGCTGGCCGGCCGCCTGGCGCACCTGGCGCCGGAAGACCCCGAGGCCTTCATGAACACCCTGCGGCGCTTCCAGAAGGAAATGACCTTGCGGGTCGCTGCGGCCGACCTGGTGGAGGCGCTGCCGCTGGTGCAGGTGAGCGATCGACTGACCTGGCTGGCCGAAGTGCTGGTGGAGGCGGCGCTGACGCAGACCCTCGCCGATATGCGCAAGGAGTACGGGACGCCGCGACGCAGCGACGGCAGCGAGGCAGGGCTTGGCGTGATTGCCTATGGCAAGCTCGGCGGCATTGAGATGGGCTACGGCTCCGACCTGGACCTGGTGTTCGTCCACGACGCCGACGACCCCCAGGCCGACACCGAGGGCGGCGCCCGCACGCTCGATACCGCGACCTGGTTCGCCCGATGCGCGCAGCGTCTGATCAGCGCGCTTTCGGCGCAGACGGCCGCCGGGCGGGTCTACGAAATCGACCTGCAGCTGCGCCCCAGCGGCAACTCGGGGCTGGTGGTGACCTCGTTCCGCGCTTTTGACCGTTACCAGCGGGAACAGGCCTGGACCTGGGAGCATCAGGCGCTCACCCGCGCCCGCTACCTGTGCGGCCCCGCCATGCTTGGCGCCGCATTCGAGGCAAGCCGCCGTGCGGTGCTGGAACGCCGCCGCGAGCCGCAGGCGCTGGCCGCCGAAATCCGCGACATGCGGCAGAAGATGCGCGCCAGCCTCGACAAGAGCGATGCCGAGACCTGGGATCTCAAGCAGGGACTGGGCGGGCTCACCGATGCCGAGTTCATCACCCAGTATTTGGTGCTGCGCGAGGCCTGCCGAGCGCCGGAGGTGCTGCGCTGGTCCGACAACTGGCGGCAGTTGGACGTCCTGGCCGGCCTCGGGGTCATCGCCCCGGCCGACAAGGATGCACTGATCGAGGCCTACCGGGCACTGCGCCTGGCGGCCCATCGGCGGGCGCTGCAGAATCAGGACAGCCGGGTGCCCGCCGCCGAGTTCGCCGGACCGCAGGCGGTCATTGCCGGACTGTGGCAGCGGCTGCTCGCGGTGGACAGCGCGCCGGGACCGGCGCAGGCCCTATAATTCCGGGCTTCGTGCCGGCAGCCGCCGGAGCCCGCAATCAAGGACCCTGACGCATGACCTCATTTGCCGACCGTGACGGTTTCATCTGGTACGACGGTGAACTCAAGCCCTGGCGGGAGTGCACCACGCACGTCCTGACCTATTCGCTGCACTATGGCGTGGGCTGTTTCGAGGGCGTGCGTGCCTACAAAACGCCCAAGGGCTCGGCGATTTTCCGGCTGCAGGAGCACACCCGCCGCCTGTTCAACAGCGCCAAGATCATTGGTATGAACATGCCCTGGACCGAGGAGCAGCTCAACCAGGCGCAGAAGGACGTGCTCAAGGCCAACCAGCTGGAGGCCGCGTACCTCCGTCCGATGGTGTTCTACGGATCCGAGGGCATGGGGCTGCGCGCGGCCGGCCTCAAGACCCACGTCATCGTGGCCGCCTGGCACTGGGGCGCCTATCTGGGCGCCGAGAACATGGAGCGCGGCATTCGCATCAAGACCAGCTCCTTTGCGCGCCACTACGTCAATGCCTCCATGTGCCGCGCCAAGGCCAATGCCAATTATCTGAACTCGTCCATGGCCCTCAACGAGGTGCTGCGGGACGGCTACGACGAAGCCTTGATGCTGGATCCCGATGGCTATGTCGCCGAGGGCAGTGCTGAGAACATCTTCGTGGTCACCAATGGTGTGATCTCCACGCCGGATGTCACCAGCGCACTGGACGGCATCACCCGCCGTACCGTCATGCAGCTGGCCGCCGACCATGGCTACACGGTGAAGGAACGGCGCATTACCCGTGATGAGTTGTACTGCTGCGACGAGGCATTTTTCACCGGCACCGCCGCCGAAGTCACCCCGATTCGCGAGGTGGACAACCGGGCGGTCGGGCAGGGCAGCCGCGGCCCCATTACCGAGCAGCTGCAGAAGGCCTACCTGGACGTGGTGACCGGTGAGACCGATCGTTACGCCGAGTGGCGGGCCATGATCGACTGAACGGTCGCTGCGCCCGGTCCTGTACCGGAACGTTGGATTTCCTAGGCCAATCTTCCTAGTGTCGTGCGCGGGGAGGCGCGGTCTAATGCCTGCGTTCGAAAGTCGAAGTGCGAGGAGATATTCCATGGACGGTGGAAGTCTGCAGTGGGACACCCTATTCAAGAACGCGCTGGTGTTTGATGGCACCGGCGCGCCGCCGCGCGCGCTGGACGTGGCCGTCGGTGATGGCCGTGTCGCTGCGATGGCGCCGGACCTGTCGCCGTCGCAGGCCCGTGAGGTGATTGACTGCGGCGGTCGCTGGCTGATGCCGGGCCTGCTCGACGTACACACCCATTTCGACCTCGAAGTGGAGCTGGAGCCCGGTCTGCCCGAGGCGGTGCGCCATGGCAGCACCACGGTGGTGGTGGCCAACTGTTCGCTGGGTCTGGCCTATGGCAACCAGCGGCGCAATGGTGAGGACCCCATCGTCGACTGCTTCGCGCGCGTCGAGAACGTGCCCAAGAGCGTGCTGCGCAAGGTAGCGGATGTCTGCACCTGGCGTACCTCCGCCGAGTACCTGGCGCATCTCGACACGCTGTCCCTGGGCCCCAACCTGGTCACCATGATCCCGCACTCCATGCTGCGCGTGGAGGTGATGGGGCTGCAGGCCTCGGTGAGCCGCGCGCCGACCGAGATCGAGCTGGCCAAGATGCAGTCCCTGGTGGAGCAGGGCATGGAGGAAGGCTACGTCGGCTTCTCCACTGACGCGCTGCCGTTTCACTTCCTTGCCAATCAGCCCAACACCCACAAGCAGATCCCCACCCAGTTCGCCCCCTTCAGCGAACTCAAGCGGCTGACCGGGGTGGTGCGGCGCTGGGGTCGGGTGTGGCAGGCGACACCGCCCAAGGACGACAAGCTGGCGGTGTTCCGTAATTTCCTGCTCACTTCCGGCCGCCTCTATGGTCGCCCGCTCAAAGTCACCGCGGTGGCGGCCATCGACGTCACCGCCAATGCCTCCATCGTCAAGCTCGGCGTGCTGCTGTCGAAGATTCTCAATTCGCGTCTGCTGCGCGGCGTGTTCCGGCTGCAGGCGCTGGCGGCCCCCTTCAAGACTTGGAGCGATGGCGTGGTGACGCCCTTGGCCGAGGAGATTCCCGAGCTGCGCCGTCTCAACGAGTGTGACCTTGAGGACCGCGCCGCGCGGCTTCGCATTCTGGAAGATCCCGAATGGGTGGCCGCTTTCCGCCGCATGTGGTTCAAGGGCAAGCGGGGATTCAACCTGGCGCGCCTCAAGCGCTGGCTGCGTCGCGACGACATCGTACTGTCGCGCGACCTGCGCGACATGACCGTGGACCGCTGCCCGGTCCCTGACTGGAGTGGTGAGACCCTGCAGGCCATCTACGAGCGGATGCGCCGTTGGCAGGCCAGCGGCGCAGGGGCCCGCAGCGAAGCGGAACGCGACACCTTTGCCAGCTTCCTGCCCAACCCGGACGATGCCGACTTCTTCCTGCATCTGCTGCGTCGGTTTGACACCGGTTTGCGCTGGTACACCGTGACCGCGAACCACGATCCCAAGGTGGTGCGCGACCTGCTGTTCAACCCGCTGCTGCTGCCGGGCTTCAACGACAGCGGCGCCCACCTGACCAACATGGCCTTCTACGACGGCAACCTGCGCATGCTGCAGATCGCCCAGCGTGAAGGGCTGGAGCAGGTGTCGCACGCGATCCACCGGCTCACCCAGGAACCGGCCGAGTTCTTCGGGCTCAACGTGGGCGTGCTGCAGGAAGGTGCGCAGGCCGATATCGTGGTGATCGATCCTGATCGCCTCGCCGCTTACGACAGCGACGCCGGTGTCCAGTACCGTTACCGCGAGGCGTTCGATCACCATCAGCTGGTGAACCGCAGCGATGGCGTGGTCGATACGGTGATGGTCAACGGCCGGGTGGCGTGGCGTGGCGATGCCTATGTCGCCGGCTACGGCCAGCAGCGCTTTGGACGTCTGCTTCGGCATCGCGACCATCCGGCTGAGGCCCAGCCGGCCGCACCGCTCGCTCAGGCCGCCTGAGTCTCCAGCGCCGTCACATCAGCGGGGCCTGTCACGTTGACAGGCCCCGCGCTTTGTTATGGTGCGTTTCCTTTCCTGCACCCGCCGCCAATGCCCACCAAGGCCTATAAGAACGAACGCTTTTTGATGAGTGAGGCTGCCCGGCCGATCCGCATCCTCTCTGAGTACCTGGAGCCGGCACAGCGCTTCGCCGAACTCGACATTCGCAATGCGGTGATCTTCTTCGGGTCGGCGCGCCTGAAGGTGGACGACCTGGCGCGGCACAACTACTACCGTGATGCCTCCGACCTCGCCGAGCGTTTGGCGCGCTGGACGGTGCAGCAGCACCCCGAGGGGGAGCGCTATCACGTGGTGACCGGGGGTGGGCCGGGGATCATGGAAGCTGCGCATGTGGGGGCCGCGCGGGTTGATCGCCGCCTCAACATCGGACTCAACATCTCGCTGCCATTCGAACAGCACGGCAATCCCCACGTCGATGAGGCGCGAGCGCTCGAGTTCCACTACTTTTTCCTGCGCAAGTTCTGGTTTCTCAACCTGGCGCGGGCCGCCGTGATCTTTCCGGGGGGCTTCGGCACCCTGGACGAGCTGTTCGAGCTGCTGACGCTCACCCAGACCGGTAAGTCGGCGCCCATGCCGATCCTGCTTTATGGCCGCGAGTTCTGGGAGGGCTTGATCAATCTGCCCATGCTGGCCGAGCGCGGCCTGATCAGCCCAGAGGACCTCACGCTCTACGCCATCGTCGATGGGGTTGAGGAAGCCTTTGTCCGGCTGCGCGACGGGCTGACCGCGCCACCCGCCTGAGCGCCCAAAAAAAGCCCGGCGATGCCGGGCGGGTGTGGTGGATCAGGCGCGCCGCCGCGGGCGCTCCTCGAAGTCCAGATCGTCGTCGATGAGCGCCCGCAGTCGGCGCTCCTCCTTCAGTTTCTCGACATCGCGCCAGTCGCGCGACTTGACCGCGGGACCGGCGGGCAGGTCGACATTGGGGACATCGTCGCCGTCGCTGTCCTCGTCGTCGGCGAAGTCGTCGAAGCCGGCACCGGTATTGGTCGACTTGGTGTCGGCCTGTTGCTGCGCTTTTTTCGACTTGCGGGGCATGTTCTGAGACCTCAAACGGCGCGTGGGGACGATTTCGGCCGCTATTTAGCAGGCTTTGCGCCGGGGGGGAAGAGGGGGCGCCATCGGCTGCCGCCAAGGCCCGTCGCTACACGCTCGTGAGGCTGGATTCCGAGCGTCAAAGTGCTACACTGCGCGCCCTCGTGTGGGGCGGTAGCTCAGCTGGGAGAGCGTCGCGTTCGCAATGCGAAGGTCGGGAGTTCGATCCTCCTCCGCTCCACCACTTCTTCCCCGGTCTGCGCTGCGACGCTGGGCGTTAGGGCCGCCGCTGCACCAGTCCCCTGAGTGGTCGGCGTCGTGCCCAGCTTTTCAGTTGCGCGCATGCTGCGCTCGTCCCGAGGTATTCGAGTCTGCGGATAATGCATCGCGTCGCGGTCCGTCCTGCCGATCACCTGTCGAGCTCAGCGCAAGACCGTTCGTCGCCTGTCATATGACAACGCCCCGCAAGCGGGGCAACAGATGCTAGGTTTCGCGTCCTGTCATCGAAACGTCATCGGCGTGTCATGGAACTGTGTTGGGAACCCGGGCGAGCCCTCGTCAATGGCCTCGAATTGAGCTGGGAAACCGCAGGCGCGCCCGGCGGCGAGCCCTTGCTGATGATCATGGGCCTCGGCGGGCAGCTGATTCACTGGCCGGAACCCCTGTGCGAGGCGCTGGTGGCGCAAGGCTTCCGGCTGATCCGCTTCGACAATCGCGACGCCGGCCTGTCGGCTGATGCCGATCGCGGGCTGCCGACCCGGATTCCGCAGGACTGGCTGCGTGGCCGCTTCGGCTGGCAGGGGCAGTCCAACTACACGCTGATGGATCTGGCGCGCGATGCCGAGGGTCTGATGGACCTGTTGTCGCTGCAACGTGCCCACGTCGTCGGGGTATCCATGGGCGGCATGGTGGCCCAGGCGCTCGCCGCCACCCGGCCGGCGCGGGTCAGCAGCCTCACGGCCATCATGACCAGCACCAATCATCCGAAGCTGCCGGTGGCCCGCTTTGACGTGCTGTGGCGGATGGCCGGACTGGGACCACGGCCGCAGACGCGCGAGGCCGTCATCCGTCGCACCACCGGCATGCTGCAACGGGTGGGCAGCCCGGCCTATCCGACGCCGCTGTCGTACCGCCGACAACTCGCCGGCCGTGCGTACGATCGTGCGTTTCGCCCGCGCGGCCTGGCGCGACAGACCCATGCCATCGTCGCCACTGGCAGCCTGGAGCCGCTGCTCGGCGCCATCCGCGCCCCCACCCAGGTGGTGCACGGCCTCGCCGACCCGCTGCTGCGTCCGGCCTGCGGTCAGCGCTGTGCGCAGGTGATCCGTGGGGCCCGTTTGGAACTGGTGCCGGGGATGGGACATGACTTTGCCTTGCCCCTGATGCCGCGCTGGGCCGAGTTGATCAGCCACAACGCCGCCCGCGCCTGAGCGCCGCTATCGGTGTGGGGTGGAATCCCCTAAGCTCGGACCACCATCAACCGTCCGGGAGTTCAGGGATGATCATCACCTCGTTGTACGCGGGCCTGCTCGGCCTCTGGTTTCTGGCCCTCAGCGTGCGTGTGGTGCAGCAGCGTACGGTTCCAGGGGGTGTTGGTCTCGGGGATGGCGGCGACGCCACCTTGCTGCGCCGCATCCGTGGGCACGGCAACTTCGCGGAATACGCGCCGCTGTCGCTCATCCTGTTGGGCCTGCTCGAATACGGCGGCACCCTGCCGGTGTGGGCTCTGCATCTGCTGGGCCTGGCGCTGTTGGTGTCGCGGGTGCTCCACGGGGTGGCGCTCAGCTTCAGCCAGCATTGGAAGTTCGGCCGTTTCTACGGCACGGTGATCGGCTTCCTGCTGTTGCTGGTGATGGGTCTGCTGTGCGCCTGGCGCGGTCTTGCCGGTGCCTTGATGTAAGGCTCAGGTGGCGCGGCTGCGGCTGCGAATCTCGCCGCGCAGCTGCTCCAGGTTCTCCCGCAGCATGTCGGCCACCAGTTCATCGGTGCGCGGGTCGTGCAACACCTGCTCGATCACCCGCATCGCGCTGTCAATCACGCCCTGGACGATCTCGTCGTAGTAGGGCAGGCGTGACAGCCGGCCAGCCTGCGGATCCTGGCGCAGTTTCTCTTGGATCATGGTGCGTAACTCGTACTGGTTCTCCTCCAGCGCGCGCGCGATGTTGCGGGTGTAGTGCCCGCGCGCCAGCACGTGGCCGACTTCCTCCAGTACGGCAACGGTGATCGGCCGCTTGATGGTGTCGACGATGACCGTGGTGAAGTGACTCAGTACGCGGCGCGTGATGGCCTCGCCGAAGGCACGGTCGGCGGCTCGTCCGAAACGCGCCAGCAGGACGATGATGCGGATCACTCGGAACAGCCGGAACCCGCGGATCGCCGGGTGCGCCACCGGGATCATCCCCAGGATCTCGTACCAGTTGCGCCAGACGAAATCGCGACGCCAGCCACTGACCCGCCAGCGCAGCAGAAACTCCACCGCAAAGATGGCGCAGATGATCAAGTCCACGCGCAGCACCCAGGTGCGCTGCAGGTCGGTGACATCCCACCAGGTTTCCCAGGCCAGCAGGCCCACCGACACGATGGCCAGCACCAGCATCAGCCAGTCGACCGGATTGATCCGCCGCCACAGCGGCACGGGGGGTGGCAGCTCCATGCGGCGCACTCGGTAAGGACGGGACCTCAGGGTAGCGCAGGTCGTGTGCCACCGGTCAGGCTCAGCACCCGGGCCAGCAGGCAGGGCAGGACCGTCAGTGTGATGGCCGAGGTAAACAGCAGCCCGAACATCACCACGGCGCCGACCCCGCGATACAGCTCGGTACCAGCGCCGGGAATCAGCACCAGGGGCGCCAGGCCGAAGCTGGTGGTCAGCGTCGTCATCATCACCGGACGCAGGCGCTCGGCGACCGCCGTGCCCACAGCATCGGTGACATTGAGCCCTTCGCGACGGTGCTCTCGGGTGCGTTCGACGATCAGGATGGGGTTGTTCACCACGGTGCCCAGAAGGATCAGAAATCCCAGCATGGTGATGAGGTCCAGCGGCTGGCGGATCCCCACCAGCGGTCCGCCCACGGCGTTCAGCAGCCACAGGCCGAGGATTCCGCCCGCGATGCCCAGCGGGACCGTCAGCAGGATGAGCAGCGGGTAGCCCCAGTGCGTGAATATGGCCACCAGCAGCAGGTAGCACAAGGCGACGGCGACGATGAAGTTGGCGCCAAGCGCCTCTCGGGTGGCATCCAGCTGATCGGCGGCACCGGAGATGTCCAGGCTGACACCGGCGGGAATGGCGCCCTCCGCCATCAGTGCATCGATCACCTCCCGTTGCACGGTGGCCACCCCGGTTTCCAGTGCCACGCTGCGTGGCGGGATGATGTTGAGGGTGACGGTGCGTTGGCCGTTGATGCGGCGCACGGTGGCGGTATCGACCGTTTCCACCCATTCGGCCAGCGCGCCGACCGGCATCACGGCGCCACTGGGCGTGGCCACCGGTAGTTGCTGCACCGCCGCCAGTGACTGTTCCTGGCCGGCGCTGCTGAACAGGAAGATGTCGATCTTGTCATCGCCCTCAAAGAACTCGTCGACGAAGGCGCCGTCCGTGAGGGCGGCTACGGCATAGCCGAAATCGGCGGCATTCCAGCCCACGGCGGCCAGGCGTGACCAGTCCGGGCGCAACTCCACCAGCGGCTGCGCCAGGGTCAGTGCACTGGGCTCGGAGTTGATCTGCGGTTGGGTCAGCACCTCGCCAGCACGGCGATAGACCCGCTCGGCCACCGTATACAGTTGCGCCAGGTCCCGGCCGGTGATGTCGACGTTGACACTGCGCGTGCCGCCGTCGTTGCTGGAGATGATCGAACCGCGTGCGGCAAAGGCGCGCATCCCGGGATAGCTGCGGAAATGATCGCCCAATGCGCCCATCAAGGTATCGATATCGCCGGGGTTCACGGTTTCCGCGATCACCCGGATCTGCTCCGGCTGGACCTGCAGGTTGAAGTAGGCGATCGGCGGAATCACATCCGTGCCCTCGCCGTTGACGTGCGGCAGGAAGTGGGCCTCGACCTGCTCTGCGATGGCCGCCATCTCCGCGAGGCTGTAGCCGGGCGGGGCCAACATCCGGGCAAAGGTCTTGGGTTCTTCGCCCTCAGGCAGATATTCCGCGTCGGGCGTCAGCGCCCAGGCCGCCATGATCGTGCTTCCGGCTACGCCGACGATGCAGGCCCACTGGCGGCCCGGACGCGCCATCAGGGCATCGATCCACGCCGGCGGTGTTGGCAAGCCGTTGCCGCCGACCGCCGCCACGTCAAAGCGCAGGCGCTGGCTGGCCACCGGAATCAGGCTGATCGCCACCAGCATCGATACCAGGATCGAGGCGGAGATCGCCACCGCGATATCCGAGTAGAGCTGGCCGGCTTCCTGCTCGATGAACAGAATCGGGGCGAACACCAGGATGGTGGTCATGGTGGCGGCGAGCACTGCCGGCCACACCTCGCGCACCCCGGCCGCGGCGGCCTGTGCCGCACTGAGTCCCCGTCGTCGCGCGCGCTGAATGTTTTCCAGCACCACAATGCTGTTGTCGAGCGTCATGCCGATGGCGAAGGCGACGCCCGCCAGCGAGATGACGTTGAGCGTGCGGCCAAACGCCAGCAGGCCCAGGAAGGCCGCGACGGTGCAGACCGGAATGCCGATCATGCCCACCAGCGTCAGCGGGACGGTGCGAAAGAATCCCCACAGCACCATGCCCGCCAGCAGGGCCCCGATGGCCAGGTTCTGCCAGACGTTGGCGACCGAGGCTTCGACATAGCGCACGTCATCCGAAATCAGGGTCAGCGCCAGTCCGGCCGGCGCCAGCAGGTCGCGGTTGATCTGCGCCACGGCCGGCGCCATCGCCTCCTTGATGGCAATGACGTTGGAGCCCAGTTCCCGCTGCACTGCCAGGCTGACGTTGGGTACCCCATCGACCCGTGACAGCGCCCGGACCTCGTAGTGATCCATCACCACCGTGGCGACATCGCGCAGGCGCACCTCGGGCCGGTCGCCGCGGGTCAGCAGGGTGTCCTCCAGGGCAGCGAGATCGCGGTATCGCCCTGTGGTGCGCAACAGGTAGCGGCGCTTGCCGGTTTCCAGGTCGCCGGCAGAGACATCACGGTTGCGGGCGCGGATGGCCTCGCGGACGTCGCCCAACGTCAGCCCCCGCTCGGCGAGACGGGCCGGGTCCACCCGGATCTGCACCTGGCGTTCGGCGCCGCCGCGAATCTCCACCTGGGACACGCCCGGAACCCGCTCCATGCGGGGACGCACCTCGTCATCGACGAAGTCTCGGATGAGATCGATGTCCAGCGACTGCGGGTTGCCGTCCAGGGGCTGCACCCGGTAGTACATGAAAGCGTTCGCCGAAAACGAGTTGGCGAACAGCTGCGGCTCGTCAACGTTCTCGGGATACGCTGGCACCTGGCTCAGGGCGTTGTTGACCCGAATCAGTGCTTCCGTCACGTCGACGCCAAACGGAAATTCCAGCTCGATCACCGCCTCACCCGTGCTGGCGGTGGACTTCATGCGTTGCAGGCTGGGGATGCTTCGCAGCACCTCCTCCTGCTCGATGAGAATCTCCTTTTCCACATCTTGTGGCGTGGCGCCGGGCCATCGGGTTTCGACACTGATGATCCGCACGTCGAGGTCGGGAATCATCTGCACCGGCACCCGCAGGGCCGCCAGCAGGCCCAGCAAGGACACGATCAGGGTGATGACAGTGATCAGCGTGCCACGGCGCAGCAGAGCGTCGAGCATGGCGGCCTCAGCGCTGGCGGATGGAGAGTGGCTGGCCGGGCTGCAAGCGCTCGTTGCCGCGCACGATCAGCTCGGCACCCGGCGGCAGCTCGCCACGGACTTCCACCAGCGCGCCGCGCGGCGCACCCAGGCGCACCGAGAGGTCGCGTGCCACCGGGGGTGACACACTGCGGTCCACCAGCCACAAGGTGGCGGTGCCGTCGGCTCGTCGCAACACGGCATCACGCGGCACCGCAAAGCTGCCGGTCAGACCGGGCAGGGGCAGCTGCACCTGCGCCGACATGCCTGGGACCACCGGTAGCGCGGTGTCGAATCCCACCCGCAGCAGGAAGGTCCGGGCGCTGGCGCTGGCCTGCGGTACCTGGGCGATCACGGTGCCCAGGACCACCGTTTCGGGTCGGTGATCGAAGCGCAGATCGACGCTTGTGCCGTCGGCCAGCCGACCATAGTGTTCCTGCGGGACCTGGACATCCAGCCGCAGGTCATTGAGCGCCAGCACCGCCATCACCGGCGTGCCCGGGATCACCCATTCGCCGCGTTCGGCCAGCCGTTCGGTGACCACGCCATCGAAGGGCGCACGCACCACATGTCGGCGAATGCGCTCCTGCTGCTCGGCCGCCTCAGCGCGCAGCCGGGCCACGGCGGCTTCGGCCTGCGCGCGAGCCGCCTGTCGGACGTCCAGCTGGCTGGCGGGCAGATTGCCGCGCGACACCAGCCGCTCGGCCTCATCGACAAGGCGCGCGGCTTCGCGTGCCGCAATTTCGGCCTCCTGAACGGCGGCGGCGGTGCGGGCGCCAGCGAGCCGCGACAGGGCATCGTCCAGCGTCAGCAGCGGCTCACCGGCGCTGACGATGGCGCCTGCATCCACATGGACTTTGGCGACCCGGCCGGCGAGGTCAGGCGACAGCCGTGACACCCGTGGGGTGCTGACACTGCCGGTCAGCGAGAGTCGCGCCGTCGGCACTTCGGCAGGTAACCGTTCGACCTCGACCGGGACGGGCGCCTGTGCCGCGAGCGATCCGGCCACGAGCAGTAACGAAGCGGCCCACAGCCGAGGGTGGCGCGTCATCGTGAACTCCCTGCCTTTGATTTTGTTGCCAAATGTGAGTCCTGCCGACGGTATACGTTCGCGCGAGTCAGGACGAACAGCTGACGCTCAGTGTGGCCGCCCAGTCCGGCGGCAGTGCGGTAAGGTCGGCAAACGCGGGGTTGTCCACATAGGGCTGGGACAGTGCAGACATCAGCCGGCTCAGGGGCGCGAAGTCGTCTTGCTCGGCGGCGCGGATCGCCAGCTCCAGAAGATGGTTGCGCGGGACGATGACGGGATTGGCGCCCTGCATGGCGGCGACCCGCTCCGCGTCCAAGCCGCCCTCGGCGTCCAGTCGTCGCTGATACCGGGCGTACCAGTCATCCAACGCGGCCTGGTCGAGGATGAGATCACCCAGCCGCCCGCGGTCGGGCAGGGCGCGGAAGCTGAGGGTGAAATCGTGGTGTCCCCCGGCCAGCAAGCCGAGGAAGTCATTCATCAGTGCGGTGTCACCCTCCTCGGAGCTGCGCAGGCCGAATTTGGCCCGCCAGGCGCGGTCCACCGCTTCGCTATAGCGGACCGGAAAGCGATCCAGCAGCGCGCGTGCCGGGGTCAGTGCCCGTTCGGGGTCGTCATCCAGCAGTCGCAGACAAGCCTCCAGCAGTCGCGCGCAATTCCAGTGCGCCACCCTCGGCTGTTGATCGTAGGCGTAGCGGCCACCTTCATCGCTGTGGTTGCAGATGTGTCCCGGATCGAAGGCGTCAAGGAAGCCGTAGGGGCCGTAGTCGAGGGTGAGGCCCAACAGGCTCATGTTGTCGGTGTTCATCACCCCATGGCAGAAGCCCAGGGTCTGCCAGCGCGCCACCAGCTCGGCCGTGCGGTCGATGACGGTGGACAGCCAGGCCTCATAGTCGCCCACCAGGTCGGGGAAGTCGCGCGCCATCGCCCAGTCCGCCAGTTGCCGGACGCGATCATGACGGTCGGCGTAGGCCCAGTACTCGAAGTGGCCGAAACGGGTGAAGCTGGGCGCCACCCGCCACACCATGGCGCCGCGTTCAACGCGCTCGCGTCGAACCGGCTCGCTGGAGACCCCCAAGGCCAGCGCACGCGTGGTCGGCACCCCCAGCGCTGCCATCGCCTCGCTGGCGACATACTCGCGCAGGCTGGAGCGCAGCACCGCCCGGCCGTCGGCAAAGCGCGAGAACGGGGTGCGCCCGCTGCCCTTGAGCTGAAGCTCCCACGCCTGACCGTCGGCGCCTGTGACCTCGCCCAGCAGATGTGCGCGGCCGTCCCCCAGTTGCGGGACAAACTGGCCAAACTGGTGTCCGGCATACACGGTGGCGACCGGTTCGATACCCGGCAAGGGGCGGGCGCCGGCCAGGGTGTCGCGAAAGGCAGCGCTGTCGCTTGCCAGACCCGGCAGCGACAGGGTGTCTGCCAGCGATGGCGACACCTGTGCCACCTGTAGCGCGGGCAGCGGCGTCATCGGCACCGGCACGGCCCAGGGCGCGCCCAGCTCGGCCCAGGCGGGGCGGTACCGCCCGGCGGTCATGCCGCCCCCAGACCCAGACGCTGTCGCAGCGCGCTCGGGCTGAGGTACTTCACCGGCGCACCGTGCATGTCGAGAATCAATTCGGTGAGGGCGCGGTTGATTGGGGTGGGGTGACCACAGCGCTCGCCAAGACAGACGATCTCGCCATTGAGCTGACTGACCTCGGTGACGCGGCCACTGTCGAGGTCGGCCACCATTGACGGATAGCTGCCATCCTCCAGTCCATTCTTCACCCGCGCCACCCACCACAGGATGGGGCCGCCGTGCAGCAGCAGGAAGCGGTAGGTGCCGTAGCCCACGGGCATCGGCAGCTGAAACTTGATCCCGGCGGCGCGGAGCACCGCAATGGCCTCATCCAGCACGCCGACGTAACAGGCACGCAGGTCGGGGTGGGTGAACAGGTCCTTGAAGGTGGTGTGCGTTGCGGCGCCAAGCGCATTCGCCAGGTTGATCAGCAGCTTGCCCCACACGGCGGCCTCGCCGGCCACCCCCAGCACCTGCATGCCGGAGCGCCCGAACATGCCCAGCAGGCGCGGGTCGTCGGAGCCGGCCATGACGATGGGCTTGGTGGTGATGCGCGCGTGCAGGGGGCCCAGTCGCTGGCCATTGAACATCACGCTCATCGGCACCACTTTGGCGCGCGGGAAGCGCTCGCGGATCACCCGCAGGCTGTTGACGCCATTGAGGGTGGACACCAGCGTGCAACGATCCGGAATGCTGCCGATCTGTTCCAGCACGCCCGCCAGATCAGGGAACTTCACGCACAACACGAGGTAGTCGACCCCATCGAGGTCGAGTGCGGTGGTCAGCGCCGGTTTGGGTGTGATCAGCGGCGGCCGTCCGCTGGTGACGTGGTCGACTCGGGTGGCGTCCACCGTCTGCAACGCCTGCAGGTCGCGGTCGCGCACATAGACTTTCAGCGGTTCGCGCCCCGCCTCCATCAGGTAGGCGGTAAGGATGGTGCCGACTGCGCCTGCGCCAACGAGCAAAATCATGTGCGTCCGAGGTCTGGGGCGAACCGCAAGGCTAGCCGCTCGCCCGTCTCGCCACAACGGGCGCGCCGGGTGTCACGCGTTGGCGGTAAGCTTCGGGCTCAACCGCACTGGGGGAAGACGATGCGTGGAGTGATCGGAATCGGTGGGGGATGTCTGGCGCTGAGCTTGCTGTTGAGCGCACCGCTGCGGGCGCAAGACGGGGGCGATATCGATGCGCTCAACGCCTGCATGCGCGCCAACGTACCGGAGTCGGTACGGGTGCAGACCTTTGAACTGAACGCGGTGGATCGCAGCGGCGGTGAACGGCGCCTGCGCGGCCGGCTGTATGCCGAGCGCGAGAATGACCAGGTGCGCGCCAACCTGCGGCTGGACGCGCCGGCTGATATGCGTGACGCCGCCTATCTCATGCGCGAAACTCCGGATGGGCGCGACGAGATGTTTGTGTTCCTGCCGGCACTGAACAAGGTGCGGCGGATTATCGGCGGCACCCGCGACAACCCCCTGTTTGGCACCGACTTCAGCTACAACGACCTGCGTCACATGCAGAGCGCGTTCAGCGGCAGTGGCGGACGACTGTTGGCGGACGCCGGCATCGAGGGGCGCCCGGTACGGGTGGTGGAGCAGGACAACGTCGAGGATCCGGATCAACGTATCGTCAAGCTGCAGGCCTGGGTCGACGTCGAGACCTGTGTCGCCCTGAAGGTGGACTTCTACGACCGTGAGGGCGTCGCCAAGCGCCTCATCAGTCCGGCCGCCAGCCTGCAGCAGAGTGGCCCGCATTGGTTCGCTGCGGAAAGCGTGATGAACGACCTGCGTGCCGGCACCCACACCACGCTCACCATCACTGGCGTCACCAGCGGCGATGACCTCGCGGGTCGGCTGTTCAACCCGCAGCTGTTCTACCTGGGGAACTGAGCCTCGGATGGAAGGTCTGTTCGCCCGACTCGCCGCCCATGCCCGCATCGTGCTGACTGGCGTGCTGCTGTTGGCCGTCGCGGCGGGCATCGCGCTGGTGGATCCGGAGCGGGGCGCGCTGACGGTCCGCATTGATCCCTCACTGGAGCGTCTGTTGCCCGAGGATGACGCCGGGCAGGTGGCCTATCGCCGCCTCCAGTCCACCTTCGGCGATACCGATCGGCTGCTGCTGGCGATTCAGTTGCCCTCGGTGCTCAGCGTCGAAGGGCTGGCGCAGGTGGAGGCGGTGACGCGAGCCCTCAAGGCGGTGCCCGGGGTCGCCGATGTGCTGTCCCTGGCAACCGCGCCCAATCTGTTGGCCGATGCCCAGACCCTGGATGTCAGCACCTTTACCGAGATGGCGCGAACCGACCCCGCACGCATCGCCGGCATGGCGGGACAGATCGAGGCAAACCCGCTGTACGCGGGGTCGCTGGTGACGCCGGATGATCGGCTGGCAGCCTTTCTGATCGGGCTCGACGGCCTCGACGCCGAGGCCTTCCGTGCCAACGGCATGACTGAGGCCCTGCGCGAGGCGGCGCAGGTGCCCGGAGTCGAGCAGGTTTGGCTCACCGGTTCGGTGGTGGTACAGGCGGCGACCACGGAGGCGCTGCTGCATACCCTGGCCTTCACCCTGCCGGCCATATTCGTGGTGATCATTGGCCTGCTGGGCCTGGCTTTCCGCTGCCTCAAGGCCACCCTGGTGGCGGCCTTTACCATCGGTCTGTCGCTGTGGTTGACCTTGGCGCTGATGGCGCTGCTGGACCTGCCGATGAATCTGGTTACGTCCATCGTGCCGCCCTTGGTGCTCACCTTGGGACTGTCCTACGCGGTCCACGTGCTCGCCGAGTTCTTCACCCCGCACCCCGCCAGTCGTCCGCAGCGGCTGCTCAGGGTGTTGCAACGGGTGAGCGTGCCGCTCGGCCTGTGTGCCGCCACCACCGCCGCCGGCTTTCTCGCCCTGGCGCTGTCGCCGCTGCCGGCGGTGCGTCAGTTTGCCTATCTGGCCGCATTCAGCGTGGTGGTGTCGATCCTGCTGATGGTGCTATTCCTGCCGCTGGCGCTGGACGCGGTGCGCTGTTCGCCGCGCGCGCAGGGGCCGGCCATCGCCCGCTTCCATCGCTGGGCCGACCGGCTGGCAGGTTTCGATCTTCGCCATCGGACCCTGATCGTGTCGGTGTCCGCCGTGACCATGCTGGTCGCTGGGTTCTTCGCCACGCGCATCCAGAGCGGCGCCGACTACATTGGCAACTTTGACCCCAAAGCCGAGGTGCGTCGCGATTTCGAAATGCTCAACGAGGCGTTCAACGGCGCCACCATGGTGTCGATCCTGATCGATACCTACGTCAACGACGCGCTGACCCAACCCGAGTTGTTGCAGCAGATCGATGACCTCCAGCACTGGCTGCGCAACCAGCCGGAGGTGGGCGCAGCCGTGTCCTACCTGGACCACCTCAAGGTCCTCAATCAGAGCCTCAACGAGGGCGACCCGGCCTGGTTCCGCATCCCCGACAGCGCCGCGGCGGTCAAGCAGATCCTGGTATTCGGTGGCTCCGATTCGCTGCGGCGGGCGGTGGACGCCGGATTTCGCAGTGCGGTCATCTCGGTGCGACTCAACGTCGACGACTCGGCCACCATTGCCGAATTCGTGCAGCGGGCGGACCAACGTCTGGCGCGGTTGCAACGCCCACTGGAGGCCACCCTGACCGGCACACCGGTGGTCGCCACGCGCACCGTCGAGGTGCTGGCCAGTGGCCAGTGGCAGTCGATTGGCATTGCGCTGCTGGCGATTCTGTTGATGCTGGCGGCGCTGTTCAACTCGCTACGGGCAGCGGCGATCGCCCTGGTGCCCAACATGGCGCCCATCGTCATCTATTTCGGCCTGCTGGGCTTCACCGGCATCAGCCTCAACCCCACCACCAGCCTGATCGCCTGCATCGTGCTGGGCATTGCGGTGGACGACACCATCCACTTCCTCACGCGCTTCAACCACGATGCCCGCAGCACCGGCAACGAGGCCAAGGCTGTGGCCAGCGCCCTGCGCCATACGATACGGCCGGTATCGCTGACCAGCCTGGCGCTGATCCTCGGATTTCTGGTGTTCACCGGCAGCGAGCTGCGCAGCCAGGCGCAGTTCGGCTGGTTGTCGGCCACCACGCTGTTTCTGGCCTGGATCGTCGATCTCACGCTGACCCCGGCACTTGGGTCCAAGCTGCGGATCGTCAGCTATTGGGATCTGCTGCGGATCGACCTTGGGCAGTCGCCGCAACACACCATTCCGCTGTTCTCCGGCCTCAGCCTGCGGCAGACGCGACTGTTCGCGCTCACCGCGCGGATGGAGAAGCTGGATGCGGAGGATGAGTTGATCCGTGAGGGGGACGTCGCGCGCGACATGTACGTGGTGGTGGATGGCCGGCTCGAAGCCTGGATTGATCGCGATGGCCGACGCCGGGTGCTGAACCAGGTGACCCGCGGGTCAGTGGTGGGCGAGACCGGCTATTTCGGACAGCGCCGCACCGCCAATGTCACCGCCGTCACGCCGGCGCGGGTGCTGCGCTTCAACTCGGATGATCTGGAGCGCTTGCGCCAGCGCTACCCGCGCATTGCCGCTACCGTGTTCCGCAACCTCAACCGCATCCAGGCCGAGCGCATCGCCCGCATGACGGCGATGATGAAGTAGCCATGAGCCGCTGGCGCGCACCCGCTCCCAAGGCCTCGCCCTATATCACTCCGGAGGGGCACGGGCGGCTCAAAGCGGAGTTTGATCACCTGTGGCGGGAACGGCGCCCGGAAGTGGTCAAGGCCCTGTCCGCGGCGGCGGCGGAAGGCGATCGCTCGGAGAACGCCGAGTATCAGTACCGCAAGAAGGAGCTGCGCGAGATCGACCGTCGTCTGCAATATCTCACTGGCCGCCTGGAAGTGCTGCAGGTGTCGGATCGCCCGCCCAGCGACCCTTCACGGGTGTACTTCGGCGCTTGGGTATCGGTGGAAGACGAGCGCGGCGATGCGCGCAGTTACCGCCTGGTCGGGGCCGACGAGGTGGACGCCACCCGCGCCTGGATCAGCATCGACGCGCCCTTGGCGCGCGCATTGCTGGGAAAGCGCGTTGGCGATGTCGTCACGGTGATGTTGCCCGGCGGACGTCAGGTACTGGAGATCACCGGCCTGCGTTACGACCGGCAGCCAGGGTAGGCATCATGAGGCTGTCACCGGACGTCGCTACGCTTTCAAGCTTTTGGACAGTGCGGAAATGACGACTCGGCGCGGGTTTCTCAAGGCAGTGGGCGGTGCGGGCGCCGCCTCCCTGTTACCGGCATGCAGCGGCGATGATTTGACCTCGCCTGGCCTGCCGCCGGCGTTCGACTATCCCACCGTCAGCCCGGCACCGTTCTGCCACGGCGTGGCCAGCGGCGACCCCTTGTCCGATCGCGTCATCATCTGGACTCGCGTCACCCGCCCTGGCGCAGGGGCGGTGCCGGTGGATTGGGTGGTGGCGCGCGATCCTGCATTGCTCGACATCGTCCGCAGCGGTCGCCAGCAGGCACTGCCGCAGCGCGATTGGACGGTGAAAGTGGATGTCACCGGGCTGCAGCCGGCCACCACCTACTACTACGGCTTCAGCACCGGTGACGCACGCTCGCTGACCGGGCGCACCCGCACCGCGCCGGCCGTCGACCAGCGCGCCGCGCAGCTCCGCTTTGCGGTGGTGGCCTGCTCCAGTTACTGGTCCAGCCACTGGAGCGGCTACGGCCATCTGGCGCGCCGAAACGATCTCGATCTGGTGCTGCATTGTGGCGACTACATCTACGACTTCGTTGACGAGGATGAGCAGGTGCGGGCCCGCCGCGACCGTTTCGACACCGCCGATGTGGACTACCGGGACTGGCTGAATCTGGATGAGGTGCGTCGGCGCTATGCCCTGTTCCGCTCCGATCCCAATCTGTGCCGCGCGCATCAGCAGCACCCCTGGATGATCGTCTGGGACAACCATGACATCGATCCGGGCTATGGCAACGAACTGCCCACGCCCTTCGATGGCCAGCGCGGTGACACCACCCTGGATGACACCTGTCGGGCGTTCTGGGAATGGACGCCATCGCGGCCGGTGCGGAGCGATGGCAGCGGTGCCTTCATCCTCATGGAAAACGGCGAATACCCCGAACCCGAGAATGTGCGCCTGCTGTATCGGCGGCTGCCATACGGTCAGCTGGCGGAATTCTTTGGCGTGGATACCCAGATCGGTCTGCCTCGTTACGACCAGTCTCCCGCAGCCACCCACCTGCCGGAGGGCGCCGCCAGCCTCTACGGTACGCCGCAGTTCGAATGGCTCACCGCCGGCCTGCTGGAGGCCCAGCAGCGCCAGGTCCAGTGGAAGGTGCTCAACAACCAGACCTGGATGACGCCGGTGGATATCCCCTCCATCGTCGAGGGCGTGTCGCTCCCCAAACTCGGCCTGTCGCGCTGGGCCGACTATGCCGCGGAACGCCGCGCACTCTGCGACTTTCTGGCGGGCGGCAACGCCGCTGCCCAGCGGATCCACGGCACGGTGCTGGTCTCGGGCGATGCCCATGGCAACCTGGGTGCCGACCTGGTGGGACGTGATGCCTTGCTGTCGTCCTACCTCAGTGGCCTGCCGCTGCCCTCACTGCGCGGTGGCTCCACCCCGGAAAATGCGGTCGCCGGATTTGTCCGCGCCGGTACCGGCAACCTTGGCCCGCTCAACGCACGCCGGGACAGCGTCGGCGTCGAGTTCGCGCCCAGCTCGATGGGGCGGGGCGGGGCCGACGAGATCTTCGCCAACGCGGTGCCGCAGAACCCGCAGGCCCTGAACGTGGCCGGTGCACGCGCGCTGGAACTGCTGATCGCCACCGCCAACAAGAATGTGCAGTTCATCGAGTGGGTGGACCACGGGTACGGCATCGTCGACCTCACGCCAGAGCGTGCCATCTTCGAATACTGGTGGCAGGACAAGCTCACGCCGGACAGCCCCGATGTGCTCGGCATGCAGATGGTGAGCTGGGCGGCCGATGATCCGCTGGCACTGCCGTCTCCGCGCTACCGCGACCAGATCGACACGGTCAGCTTGCACGGGATGGTCATGACCGCGACCGTGGGTGAGCGCCAGAGCGCGCCCGCGCCGGAGGGCGTGCTGCAGCCGGATTGAAGATCCTTGCAGCGTTCTAGAATTGTTCGCGCAAGCCCCGCTCGACCAAGGCTTCACAATGGGGAAAGTCCACTGCCAATTGCACACTCGTAATCGCCAAACCTTCGTCTGAGCGAGCGAGTTCCGGCTCGCTGACTGGAAACGCTTCGGTAAAGCTGCAAGCGCCGGTCGCTAGGCGTTCGCCTCTTACGAGGAATATATCGGGGTCGATCAGTCTGATGCCGTGCTCAGCAAAGACGCTGACGGTAGGACGTGAACGAAACGCGGCGACTTCAATCAGTGACATTCGGCGTGGGGCCTCGGCCATCGCCCCGGCTGACGGTGAGACCTGACTGTGGTGCGCGTAATTGTCGGCGGCATGCCCAGGCGTACTGCAGGCCATGGCCATGGCCCAGGCGACCGTCAATGTGCAGTTGCGATCGCGAGTTGGGCGGCGCATCCGATGTTTAGTGGTCAGCGCTGATGCGCTGCGATCAGCCGGTGCGCTGCATCCGCCAGGCTGCTGGCAGGGCCGTGGCTGCGGAAGCTGAGACGGGTGCTGTGGGCCCCTTCCATCAGCAGCATCAGGCTGTCGGCCAGCTCGTTCGGGGTTTTGGTTTTGAGTGCAGCGCAAAGCCGACGCAGGCGGGCGCGCACTGTGCGTTTGTGGGCAACGATCACCGCCCGGCCCGGGTGGTCGCCATCGTCGATTTCGACAGCGGCATTGGCGATGGCGCAGCCGCGGGAGTCCTTGCCGCAGGTCTTGGCGGCGAGCGCATCGAACAGCGCTCGCAGCTGAGCCTCAGGCTCGCCTTCGTGCGGGGCCAGGGTTTCGTTCCACCACTCCCAGAATTCCGTTTCCGAGGCCTTCAGGCATTCGGTCACCAGCGCATCTTTGGAAGGGAAGGCGCGGTACAGGCTCATCTTGGTGGCGCCGGCGGCCTGGGCAATCGTTTCGACGCCCACGCCGTGAATGCCCCTGCGGTAGAAGAGGTCGCGAGCGGCTTCGAAAATCCGGTCTCGAGCGCTGCGGCGCGTTACGGTTTGTGTCATGGTCGGCGTCCCTCCGAGTGGGCGACTATGCACCTTTCGTGACGAAGATAAAACGATACAAGCAGTCACTTGTCAGCCATTCGACAAGCAATTGACAGGAACTTCGAAAGCCAGCGCACCATGAATCGCCACACTGATGCCGATGCGGTTGTTGATCCTCCCCTGCTGCTCATCACCGGTGCCGCAGGCGGCATTGGCCGTGCCACCGCGCTGCGTGCCGCCGCCTCGGGGTATCGCCTGGTGTTGGTCGACCGGGAGGCGTCCGCCCTCGCGGAGGCTGAAGCCGCGGTGGTGACCGCCGGTGCCATGGCGGAGGCACACGCCTGCGATATCGGCGATGGCGCCGCGGTGGCGACGCTCTTCGCGACCTTGCGGCAACGCCATCACCGCTTGGATGCAGCCTTCAACAACGCGGGGGTGGGCGGCAGTGGCGGGGTGGGGCTGGCCGATACCGATGACACCGTGTGGGACACCGCCCTGCGGGTAAACCTCAATGGCACCTACCACTGCCTCAAACAGGAGATTCGGTGGATGCGCGAGACCGGTGGCGGTGCCATCGTCAACAACGCTTCAGTGCTGGCGGTGAACGGCGGCATCAGCGCGCCTTACTGCGCCACCAAGCATGGGATTGCCGGTCTCACCAAGTCCGCAGCGCTGAGCTACGGCGCCCTGGGGATACGGGTCAATGCGGTGTGCCCCGGGTTCATAGAGGCCGGCATGGGGCTCAACCTGTTTACCCGCCACGCTGAAGCCACCCAAGCGGTGATCGGGCAATTGCCACTGCCGCGGCCCGGCACCGCCGATGAAGTGGCCGACGCCGTGTTGTGGTTGTGCAGCCCCGGCGCCCGCTACGTCACCGGCGCTTTGCTGCCGGTGGACGGCGGCTATTGCGCACGCTGATCGACGGCGGCAATCCACACCGGGCAGGGGGCGTGCGCCATCACCCGCTCGGTGACGCTGCCCAGCAGCACATGCTCCCAGTCGCCGAGGCCGCCGCGGGCCAGCACGATGAGATCACTGCCCTGCGCCTTGGCGCGTTCGACGATACGGGTATCCGGGGTGCCGCCGAACACCTCGCATTCCGGCTCGGGCTGGGTGGGGTGGTCCCGCAGGAAGGCCTCCAGCGCCGCGGTACCATGCGCCACTTGCGCCTGCTCGAAGCGATCCACGTAATAGGGCGGCACCGGCCATGCCTCCACCACATGCAGCACCGACAGGCCGGCATGGTCATGCCGCGCCAGCGCAGCCGCATCGGCCAACGATGCCGCCGAAGCGGGGGACAGGTCCACCGGCGCCAGTATCCGCTGGAAGCCCTTGGGGTGCGGGTGATCGCCTGACTGCGGTCCCACCAACAGGACGGCGCGCTTGGACTGGCGGACGACCCCTTGGGCGTCGGAGCCCAGAAAGAATTTCTTGAGGCCGGCGCGGCCATGGCTGCCAACCACAATCAGGTCGACGTCCTGAGCTTCGGCATGGTCGGTGATGGCGGTGGCGGCGTCGACGCCCGCGATCAGAGCCGTATGGACCGGCAGGCCAATGCGATCCTGCAGCTGGGTCATCTGCGTACTGGCCGCGTCATGCAGGTTGCGGGTGAGGGCGTCGAGGTCCACCACCAGTTCCGGCACATAGGCCATGGGCGGCGCCACTTCCACGTGCAGGATGTGCAGCTCGGCATCGTGGCGCTGCGCCAGCTGCACCGCCATGGCTTGTGCGTTGTGGGAGGCTTCCGAGAAGTCGGTGGCAAACAGAATGCGGCGAAGGGTGGGCATGTCGCGTCTCCAGGTTGGGGCCGGAATACCGTTGTGGGACGGTAACACGGACCTACAGTGACGGTTCGCGGCCGCCGCCGCGATGACCTGGATCAATTCCCATCATCCATCGCCGGGATCAGGCCGCGCGGGCAACCCCACGTGACACGTAGGTCATCGGCTTCGGGCCTTTCAGATAGCTGGCCGTGAATTCTTCGATGATGAAGCCTGCGCGCTCCAGCATCGGGCGTACCGCTCGATTGAGATGGCAGCCGCCCGCGATGGGCTTCCAGTAGGGCGTCAGCCGGTGTTGCCAGTTGCGCACGCCGCCATCCTGTTCCGGCGCCAGGCCGTGCTCGCAGAACAGCAGGCGGCCGCCCGGCTTCAGCACCCGCTTCATTTCCTGCAATGCGGCGTCGGGATCGGGGATGGTGCACAGCGTGAAGGTGCAGACCACGGTATCGAAGCTGGCATCGGCTGCGGGAATGGTTTCCGCCGACAGCCCCATCAGCTCTACCTCCAAGCCCGCCTCGCGCGCGCGCTTCTGCGCCTTGGCGTTCATCTGCTCGGCCGGGTCCAGCCCAATCAACTGCTCGACATTCTCACGCACATAGAACGGCAGGTTACGGCCGGTGCCGATGCCGATTTCGAGGATGCGCCCCTTCGCCAGCGGCAACAGTTTGGCGCGCTCGCGTTGCACCGCCTTCATGCCACAGCAGGCATCGATGAGCACCGGCATCAAGTAGCGGTCGTAGACGTTCATTGCAGCTCCAGAAAGCGAGGTTGTGGCGGAGGATAGGCAATCCCGGCGGCCCGCGCGACTACCCCGGGGGGTGGTCTGTTCAGGCGCTGCGAAACACGAAGTACACCGCACCCACCAGGCAAAGACCGGCCCACAGGTAGTCCAGCTTCAGCGGTTCCTTCAGATAGAACAGCGCAAAGGGCACGAACACTGACAAGGTGATCACCTCTTGCATGATCTTCAACTGCCCCACGCTGAGCACCGTGTAGCCGATGCGGTTGGCCGGCACCTGAAGCAGGTATTCGAACAGCGCGATGCCCCAACTGATCAGTGCCGCCACGATCCACGGCTTGTGGTTCAGCGCCTTCAGGTGCGCATACCAGGCGAAGGTCATGAAGACGTTACTGCAGATCAGCAGCAGGATGGACGACAGAACGGGATGGGGGGACATGAGTAGGCGGGCGAGTGGGTATGCTGCGTGCCTGATGTTCTCCCGGTTCCCGAGCCTCAACAAGCATGCGCCTGACCCTGGTCGATGTTTTTGCTGAAACCCGCTACGCCGGTAATCAATTGGCCGTGGTGCAGGACGCTGGTGGGCTGGACACCGCCACCATGCAGGCCATCGCCCGGGAGATGAACTTCTCCGAAACCACCTTCGTGACGCGCGAAACCGTAGCGGGCGCCGAAGTGCGCATCTTCACACCCGCAGAAGAACTGCCCTTTGCCGGCCATCCCACCCTGGGCACCGCCTGGGTGCTACGGCAGGGCCGCAGCGAAGTGACCCTGGACCTGGCGGTTGGCCCGGTGTCGGTGCGGTTCGATGACGGCACCGGCCTGGGCTGGCTGGCGGCGCCCGATCCGGTCCTGGGCGATCCCGTGGCGCCAGACCTGGCAGCCCGTCTGCTGGGGCTGACGCCCGCCGACCTGCATCCCCGCCTGCCCGCGCAGCAGGTGCAGATCGGCCCCCGCTTTGTGGTGATCCCGCTGCGGTCATTGGCCGCCCTGCAGCGGGCACGGCTCAATGTGGACCTGCACCACGCCCAGCGTGCCACAGGGCAGCCGATGGACCTGGTGTTCCTGTTCTGCGAGGGCGGCTACGGCCCGGATGCCGACTACGCCGCCCGGCTGTTCTTCCTGGCCCCTGAGCTGCGCGAGGACCCCGCTACCGGCAGCGCCAACGCCGCACTGGCCGGTTACCTGCAGCACCATCTTCAACAGCCCATCTCGGCCATCGTGGAGCAGGGCTTCGAGATTCAGCGGCCCTCACGCCTATATCTGAGAGCCGACGGTGCCGTCACTGTTGGCGGGCGGGTGCAGCCGGTGGCCACCGGGGTGCTTGCCTAGGCTCAGGCCGCGCGCCCGGCGCCCAGCTGCCGCGCACGCATGACCAAGTACAGCGCGAAGCCCGTCGCCACGCCCGGGACCGCGCCCAGCACCAGCGCCACCCAACCGTGACGGATGCCCAGGGTGCGGGCCTCGTGGATCACCCACACTGCCAGCACCAGCCAGCAAAAAATGGCGTCCAGCGCATAGCCACTGGAAAACGGGTTCACGAAGCCCGCCATGGCCGCCGCCACGATGTCGGGGTTTTCCATCAGGGGCGGGATGCAGAGGACGGTGAAGATGGCTGCGAAGGTGGCGCCCAGCAGGGTGAGGAGCGCGTGGTAGAGCGAAGTTGGCATGGTACGGGTCCGGCGAGGTGGTGGTTAGATGCTGCGGTGTTGCGTGCCTTCCCCCGGCGTCACAAACAGCATCCGGGCGTTCTGCGGCACCTTTGCGGTGTGCCAGGTATTGCGGGGCACCACCGAATAGTCGCCCGGTTGGGCCAGGGCTGTCTCTGACGTGCCATCTTCGGACTCGCAAACCAGCGTCGCGGCGCCCGCCAATAAGACCACCAGCTCATCCCCCTTGGGGTGGCATTCCCAGCTTGGCCAGTCTTCAGTGAAGGTGTGCATCGACACCAGCACATGGCCTTTGAAGCCGTCGTAGTCGCGGTCCAGTGCGTCGTAGAAGCCCTCGGCAACCGGCAGGGTGTCCATGCCTTGGTCCGGCTTGAGGATGGCAAAGATGCTGGCGAGATTCATCAGACCACCCGGCCGCGCGGCCGATCAGGGTTCCAGCGGATGGTGCCGAAATGCCCGGACATCGGCCACCCAAGAGCGTGGCAGCCGAGCCCCTGTGGATGCGCGCAAGGCAAACACCGCAGGTTAGCGAAGTAACAGGAATCCTCGCGAGGGTGCTGCCGGCTCCTGCGGCATCTCTGTGCCCCCGCCAGCCGTTATTCAGGGCATTATTGGGCCGCGGCCGGGAGGGCCGACAAGCCGAGGGGACACCGATTTGATCAGCATCATCCTGCCCGCCAAGAATGAGGCCGAGGGCTTGCGTGGTCTGCTGCCGAAGCTGAAGGCACAGCTACCGGACGCCGAGATCATCGTCGTCAATGACGGGTCAACCGATGAGACCGTAGCCCTGTGTGCGGAAGCTGGTGTGACCTGCCTGACTTCCCCGTACTCCATGGGTAATGGCGCCGCCATCAAACGCGGGGCGCGGGCTGCCAAGGGCGATGTTCTGGTGTTCATGGATGCCGACGGTCAGCACGACCCCGCGCTCATTCCCCGCCTGTTGGCGCCCCTCGAGGAGGGATTTGACATGGTGGTGGGCGCGCGCGATCGCAGCGGCCAGGCCAGCCTGCATCGCGGTCTGGCAAACCGGTTCTATAACCGCCTGGCAAGTTGGATGACTGGGCACAAGGTGGCCGACCTGACCTCCGGCTTCCGCGCCGTACGCGCCGACAAATTCCGCGAGTTTCTGCATCTCCTGCCCAACGGCTTTTCCTACCCAACCACCTGCACCATGGCGTTCTTTCGTAGCGCCTATCCGGTGGCATACGTACCCATTCCGGTGTACCAGCGAGTCGGCACCACCAGCCACATCCGTCCCCTGCGGGACGGCGTTCGCTTTCTGTTGATCATCTTCAAGATTGCAACGCTGTATTCGCCGTTGAAGCTGTTTTTTCCAGCGAGCTTGGTGTTCTTCCTTTTGGGGCTTGGGTACTACGGCTATACGTTCACCATGATGAATCGCTTTACCAATATGAGCGCGTTGTTGTTCAGCGCTGCGGTCATCATATTTTTGATTGGGTTGGTGTCTGAACAGATTACCTCCCTTGTGTACAGCAAGTCGCAGGCCTGACCGATGCCCAAATCAAGGGCACAACGATTGCTGTTAATGGTGCGAGCAACGCCCCTGCACCCCCAGTGGCTGCTGGGTACTCGGAGTGCTTTGCACAATGCGGTTTCTTCGCTACCGCCGGGCAGGGTGCTCGATATCGGATGCGCGGACCGTTGGGTCGAAGCGGTATTGCCCCCAGGAGCTGAATACATCGCGCTTGATTACCCCGCGACCGGAGCCGCCATGTATGGCGCTCGCCCCGACCTTTTCGGGGACGCGAGCCATCTCCCCCTGGGTGACGCAACTGTCGATACCGTCGTGATGCTGGAAGTCTTAGAGCACCTTAGGCATCCCCAGCAGGCATTGGCCGAAATCGCTCGGGTGCTGCGGCCAGGTGGACGTTTGTTGATGAGCATGCCGTTCCTGTACCCCATCCACGACGCGCCGCATGACTACCAACGTCTGACTATTCACGGCCTTGTCCGCGATATCGGCGAAGCGGGGCTCCAGCTGGAACGTTGCGAGCCCAGTCTCGGCGCCGCAGAGTCGGCCGGGCTGCTGGCCTGCTTGGCGCTGGGCGGTATGGGACTGGAAGCACTGCGCCAGCGAAGCTTAGCCATCGCACTGCTTCCTGTAATTGCCTTGGCAGTTCCGGTCATTAACCTGCTGGCATGGCTAGCCGGCAAGCTACTGCCCTCATGGTCGGCACTGACTGCGGGTTACGCGATTGAGGCAACCCGGCCATGACCGCGAACCAGAAAGCCCTTGTTTTGGTGACCACCTCATTTCCCATCGTCGGTGACGGCAGCGAAGCCGCGGGTGGCTTTGTGGCCGATCTGGCCGAAACCCTGTCTGAGCACGTCCCGATACGCGTTGTTGCGCCCGGCGCACACAACGCCCGCGAAGCATGGCGTAAAGGCATCGAGGTCTTCCGATTCGCTGCACCAGATCGCCCGCTATCAACGCTCAAGCCATGGCGTCTATCCGATCTGTCGGTCATTCGCCGTGTTCTGGCTGCCGGCGAGTCAGCAACCCATGCTGCCGTGCAGGCGGGTCCAACGGCGCACCTGCTCGCGCTATGGGCCTTACCGTCCGGGCACTGGGCCCGCCGGGTCTCTCGAAGATACGGCGTGCCGTACTCGGTTTGGACGTTGGGTAGCGATATCTGGAGCCTCGGGCGTATCCCGTTTATAAGGGGATACATCGCACGCGTACTGAAAAATGCCGCCTTGTGTTACTCCGATGGACTGAAACTCGCCGATGACACGCGGCGCATCGGAGGGCGCGAGGTGTTGTTTCTGCCCAGTACTCGGCGGGTCAGTGGACTACGATCAGCGCCGTTCCGACAATCTGGCCCATTTCGGCTTCTCTTCCTAGGTAGGTGGCATGCCAACAAGGGAGTTGATTTGCTAATGAGCGCATTGGCCCTTCTCTCCGAGCGCGCCTGGGCTGAGATCGAGAGCGTGGATATCTGCGGTGGAGGGCCGCTTGAGTCTCAGGTTCGAGAGGCCGTTTCGGGCCTCCTGTCACAGCGGCGACCCGTTCGTCTAAGGGGATATCTGGACAAGGCTGAGGCCGTAGAGGCATTTCTCGCAGCGGACTATCTTCTTCTTCCTTCCAGGATCGAAAGTATTCCTGTCGTATTTTCTGACTCAATCAAGATGGGATGCCCCATCATCTGCACCCCTGTCGGCGATCTCCCCGCGCTCATTGGTGGGGCAGCGGTGGGAACAATTGCGGAAGCAGTAACCGCCGAAGGCATAGCAGCGGCGATCGAGTTGGCTGTTTCCGCAGAGGGGCGTGGGCGGATCGTCGTTGACGACCTGAGAACAATGGCGTTGCGGTTTGATCTTGATGGAGTCTGCCAGCGCCTGAGTCGGGAACTGGTGCCCACAACATCGGTGCATGTGACATGACTGGTGGCGATGCAGTCTTGAAGCCTGACGAGCCTCAGCATCGCGTTACGAAGCCGTGGCAAACGGCGGTCGCACTGTTGATGACGGTGGCTGCGGTCGTATGGATGGCCCTGATATTTCATGCCGGTTGGCCGGAGTTGTTGGAGGCGGTCAGCGGCATGGATGCGCCCTGGTTGATGCTAGCGCTCACCCTGTGTCTTGTCGGGGCGGTTAGCAAAGGCGAGAGCTTCTTCCTGATGCTTCGACAGTTCAGTCCGGGCGCGGTGCGGCGGTCGCAGGCTTATGCGCTTCAGTTCATCGCGCAATTGGTGCGGCATCTCCCAGGTCGATTTTGGGGTGTCGCGTATCAGATCACTCAGACGCGGGGGGAGCTGGCCGCCTCTAGGCTGGTGCTCACTCATGCCGTACTGATCGTGGTTGCGATGTACTACACCCTCTGGTTCGTGGCGATGATCTTTGCCAGTGACCATGAAGCGGGAATGTTGCCAATCGTCTTGGTGTTTGGATCCATCATATTGGTCGTTTCGGTCCCAGTATCGAGAGCGCTCGCCCGTCTTGTCGGCGGAGGCATCTTCCCGGGGAGATTCGGACGCTTGATCTCGCACCTGTCGGAGGCGGCAACGCACCTTTCTTCACCCAATATGTACCGCGTCTATCTCGTGACGTTCTTCGGGTGGCTCGTATATGTGCTGGCCTGGGGCGCCATGGGAGAAGCGTATCCGGGACTGGACTTCGACAGCGGCCTCAAACTTGTGGCGCTGTACAGCATCGCATGGGTCGTTGGATTCGTCGCGATTTTCACACCTTCCGGTCTGGGGGTACGAGAGGTTGTGTTCCTGTCGCTTGCCCAGAGCTTCCCACCGGATGTATTGGCCGCGACGGCGGTTCTTGGGCGTGCTTGGCTGATGTTCAATGATCTGCTTCTGGGAGGCATAGCGATGCTTGTGCTGAGACAGCGGTCACCGGGAGAGCCAGAGCGCAGTCCGGCATTCGACGATAACGGAATCAACGTAGCCGATCCGCATGATCATCTTGGTTTGAAGGCCGACTACATCACGACGCTTCAGCGAATCGCCCTGGCCGATATCATCGGCCCTGGCCAGGGCAAGGCATTAGAAGTGGGTTGCGGCTTCGGTAGGCTCAGTTCTCTACTTCCCAGCCTCGGTTATCGTTCCGTGGCAATAGACCCTTCTCTGCGGCTGGTTTCGGCCGCTCGGGGGCGTGCAGGGGGAGCGATGCTTTGTGTCGGAAAGCTGCCAAACCTGCCCTTTTCGGCAGCGGCATTCGATCTGGTTCTCCTGATCAACGTGCTCAGGCCACTACACCTGATGGGCATAAAGGACGTAGTGACGGCATTGCCAGAGACCTTGGCGCCAGGCGGACGATTGGTTGTTCTGGATAACGTTCGAGACCGTGATTCGGACTATGTTCCCGAGCAGTGGATCATTGATCATTTCAACAATCTCGGACTCGTACTTTCATCACGTCGTGCCGTCAGGGCTGGGCGCTGGCCGGGAATTCTCGCAGTGCGCTACGGCCTTGTCCCGAGGCGGTGCCATGAAGCCCTCGCTCGGTGGGAATTGAGACGAATGTCAAGAGTTCTTACCCCTCCCCGTTGGACATATCACAACGTTGTGTACGTATTCGAGAGGCCAGCGTGAGCACAACGGGCTCTTCGCGAGTCGTGATTCTGAGCGGCGGACAGGAGGTGGTTTCACTGTCCGTAGCGGAAGCGCTTTATGGTGCAGGTATTGAGTACTCGGTACTGTCACTCACACCGCGTTCGATTCTGCGAGGCGCGCCTGGGTGCAACCGGGTTATTGATCTGTCTGCCCACATCCAGGATCCAGTCGCCCTGAGATCCAGGATGTGTTCAGAGCTCGCAGATCTAGCCCATAGAGCAGGAACTCGTCTGGTCAGCTTTGCCACCGAAGATGGGGGGCTTCGGTGTCTCAACGAATTTTCTGAAGTACTTCTGCCGCTAACAGAGTTTCCTCGTGCTCGGTCCCTTCGCATGGGAGGGCTCGACAAGGCCGAACTGTTCAGTGCGCTCGCGAAGTCCTCTGCAGCGCGACACATACCGCCTACAATGATTCTTACTGACATTGCGGAAGTGCCAGAAGCGCTGCGGAAGCTTGGCCCTGACGCGATACTGAAGCCGGCGTTGAAACCGTGGGACATGGACCTCGGGCGTATGGGCGCCAAGATCGTGACTCGGCTTGGCAAGCAAGAGACCGATAGTGATTTTCTGCTTCGTGTTCGCCGTGCTTGGCCACTGTCGACTCGTTGGGTGGCGCAGTCTCGATTGAGCCGCTTTGCAGATGGCGAGCGTGGGGTCTATCTCGTTGGAAATGGTCAGTGCTACGAGGGCATGTCCGTTGTGGAGCGCTGGAAGTATCCCAAGGAGGGCGGATCCGGATGCCTAGTTGAGGTCCTTCCGCCGCAGTCGGATCTTCTCGAGTCTGCAGCCGAGGTATTGCGGTCGCTCGACTACGTGGGTCTAGCCGAGATTGGGTTCCTAGTCGACCAGAACGGACATCCCAAGCTACTTGAGGTCAATGCACGCCCTTGGCTGCAGATCGGCCTCGCAGAGTCCAGCGGGTTCCGGGTGGTGCTTGAGTCCCTGGGGGCCATCGAACAGGACCGCCGTCCTCAAGCGTTTCGAGAGGCACGAACTGTGTGGATTCAATTTGAGCGCGCGCTTGCGGCAGTTGTGTTTGCTGACGCTGGCCCACGATTAAAGGCGATTCGCGAGCTCTTCAACGCACTGAGACAAGGTGCAGTGATCGCAGTTTACTCATCGCCGTTTCCAGGTGTCCGTCTGCGCTGGTTGGCTAGGATGGCTCGAACTGCGGCGCTTAGAATTTTCAGAAAGTAGATTTCGCTCGCGATTGCTCGGAAAGGAATCGAACGACCATCCGGGCCAGCCAGTCAGCCTCAGCACGAATCCCCCTGAGGTATCTGCTCCGGAGGCTTCGGAGATTGTCAAATCCGAAAAGGAAAACGCCTGGAGCGTTGTGAAGCCCCTGAGAGTTGAGACATCGATAGAGCGCTGTTTGCGGTAGGGACACCGTCGGTCGAAGGTAGTCCAGTGCGGGCAGATAGCCGGTCGCGAGAATCAAGCGTGCATAGCGTTCTCGGCTCCCGTCGGAGAAGTGCGCTTGGCCGTCGCGAACGGACGTCAGCATCGGCTTCGTCCGAACCTTTGTTGATTCGATCAGCTCGCGAGCTCTGCCGCCGTGCATCCCCGGGTAAGAGTTCCCCCTGCGCTCCGGCTGCACTGCGAGTCGTAGCGGCTCGTACAGGGAATAGAGGGAAACACGTATTCGCCGGCCTACACTGTTGCTTTCGAACCTTATTGGTGTACGGCAGGATATGTCCGCTTCGACGCCACGCTGGTCGAGCGCTTCGAGTACCTGACCGGCAGAAATTCGACTCCCGATGACCAGAACGCGGCCGGTGGCCGCCGGGGTGAGGAGTTCGTCGTAGTGTCGCAATTCGCTCACATGCACGCTCGGAATCGAGCCATCGCTGCTGAATTGTGGAGTTGGAGGAGCCGGTTGCGCGTAGTACCCGCTGCAACACACCACCGCCCTGCATTGGATCGCGTCACCGCCACTCGACGTGACCGTCCACCCTTCATCCGGGCTACCGAGGACGGCAACCACGTGAAACTGCTCGCGTATCCGTCCCGCAACGGGGGCTGCGAATGATCGAAGATGGGCATAGAAATCGCGCGCGTTCTTGCGCGCAAGTGCTCCATCCAGAAGCGCTGACCTCCAGCTCATTGCGCACAACCACCATGGGTTCAGCAACGACAGATCGGGGGGGATACGGCGCCAGGTTTCGCCGATCTCGCCAGAGTCCACGATCACGAAATCCACGCCGCGTTTCATCAGGCGATGTGCGAGGCTGAGGCCAGCCGGTCCCGCTCCGATGATGACGACATCAGTCGAGGCCCCTTCCGCAGCTGGGGGGGCAGGGCGGGAGAATCTGAGCCGCACTTAGCTAGTACCTAGACTTGCGATGGTTGCCGCAATCACACGCTCAACATCTGAGTCGGACAAGGCGGCGGAAAGAGGCAAGCTTGCCGTCTGTCGGCCGATTGTCATCGCCGTCGGCCAATGCTCGGGCGACCATCCAAAACGTTCTTGGTAGTAAGGGTGTTCCGCTATCGAGAGATAGTGGACGCCAGTTCCCACCCGACGCGCATTCATGCGCTCAAGAAAGGCATCCCGGCTGGCTTCTGTCGAGTCAGAATCAATCCGGATGGTAAACAGATGATGTCCGTGCCGCATATCCGGACCGGTGTTTGCGGGAAGGCGAATGGGAAGGTCGGCGAAGGCGCTTGTATAGGTCTTCCACAACGCATGCCGCCGCAGCCAATTCCGTTCCACTCGCGCGAGTTGATGAATGCCAATAGCAGCCTGTATGTCCATCATGTTGTACTTGAATCCGCACTCCACGACTTGGTAATGCTTGTAACCCTTGTCTCCGAAGCGATGCCACGCATCCTTTGAAAGCCCGTGCAGTGCGAGTACCCTGGCCCTTGACGTTCGGCTGATGTCGCGGCCAAGGATCATGCCCCCTTCGCCAGTCGTCATGTTCTTGGTCACATAAAAGCTGAAGCAGCCAAAATCACCAATGGTGCCTGCCTTTCGGCTCTTGTACTCGGTCTCGATGGCGTGTGCGCAGTCTTCGATGACCACCAGCTTGTGCCGCTCCGCAATGGCCATGATCCGGTCCATGTCACAGGGATGGCCAGCAAAATGAACCGGGATGATTGCCTGTGTACGGGGGGTGATGGCGGCCTCGATTGCATCGGGTGAGATGCATTGTGTCACCGGGTCGACATCGGCCAGCACCGGGGTGAGGCCAGCGTGGATGATGGCGTTTACGGTGGCGCAGAAGGTTAGCGGCGTGGTGATGACTTCAGCGCCAGGGTCCAGCCCTGCTGCCACCATGCTGACGTGCAACGCGGCCGTACAGGAGTTCACTGCCGCGACGTGCTCAGCGGTTGTTCCCTTGTAGGCGGCAAGATCTGCTTCGAAGCGTGCAACGCGGGGGCCTGTGCCAAGCCAGCCCGAACGAAGACAGCTCTCGACCTCGCGGATTTCCTCGTTTTCGATCAGAGGAGCCCCAAAGATTATATAAGATTCCTCGCTCATAATGATAATTCGAACAGACAATTAGATGCGCAACTGTAAACTGCGCGCACTCGGCCTAAAGCAGCGTTCAATGGCGACGTTGATACTACATTCTTCACGGGCTGGAAGTTCAGTTCTGTTGTGCGATTCGGGCAGTTACGCTCTCAATTGCATCCCGGTTTATTTGTGCCGAGTCAAGCATTGTGGCTATGGATATGTGATGCTTCGCCCGTTCATGGTCGTCTAGCGCGAGGGCTAGTTTTGCCAAGTTAATTTGGTAGACAGGATTTGTTGGGCTTTGGGCCGCCGCTGCAAGAGTCAGACTAACAGCTGATTGCTCGTCTTTTTTGACAACAAAAAAGTAACGGCCATAATTGTTAAGCATCTGTGCGCGTGCGGCAGTATTCATGCTCGGATTGTCCATGCTGGCTTCGAATATTGCCCGCATATCAGCCTCACTAGCGATTACGCGTCCGTCGGTAATTGCTTCTTGTAATTGGAGTATTGGGTTGGGTTGGATGAATTTGCTGAGCGTTATCCGCTTTAAAAGTTCATCCATGAGTTCCTTTGGAACCTGATTGTCGCGGTGTTGTGTAAGCATGAGGCTTACAACTGGGTGGATGTAACTCTCCGATAACTCCATCGCTTCTACGAAGTAGGCTTTCGATTTTTTTGAGGCAACGTCGCGGTCACCATTATTTAAGGCTTCCATGAATGTCATGAGGCCGGCGTCATACTGGCTGCGAGCGGAATCAGGATGGTTTTTGACGGAAGTCAGTGCAAGTTGGACCGGGTCACTCCAAGTTGATGCTCGAATATGGGTTGCAAATGCTAGCGCGAAAATAACTGTGCACGCTATTGCCAAGATCGCAGACTGCTTCATTCTCGCGATTGCGTGTGCGCCTGCGATCGAGACCAGAAAAATTATCCCGATCATTGGAGCATAGTTTCTATGCTCGAAAACGGGCTCTAATCCGATTATTGATGATTCCATGCTGTGGCCTGCAAGAAACCACAAGACCGCAAAAGTAAATACGGGATGTTGAAGGCGTAGCTTGAGAGCAGATATTGTAAGGATAGCAATCGATATAATTGCAAGAAATGTGCTGGGCGGCGTAAATAAGTCGGAAGATATATTAATGTAATCGTGATACATGCCCATGAAGCTAGGCAGCGGCACCAGGATCCATAGCAAATAATGACCCAGTATCCGTGCCTGCGTCATGAGTCGTTCTTCGAGGGTAAAATCTCTAATCTTATAGCTCCCAAGGAGTAAATCGGGGGTGAAAAGTAGAGAGCCAATCACAAAGATAATGGGCAGGATCAGAAAAAGTGAAAAGTACGATGTAATTGCGACTTGCTCGTATTTGTTGTTAGTCTTGAAGCGGAAGCATACCCACTCCACTACAAAAATATAAAGAAACAAAATAGCCCCATTTTCCTTGCTCAGTACGGCCAAGATTCCACATAGGGCGGATGTGGCCATCGCGACAAGCATTCCTGGTCTGCCGTTGAGGCTTCGTACGCGCCCTGTCGTATATGCCAACACCCCGACCAAAATGAACAGCGTTGAAAGCTGATTCATTCGCTGGACAACGTACAGGACGCTACTTAAATTTAAAGGGTGTAAAAGCCAAATTGACGAAATGAAAATGCTGATTGCGCTGAATCTACGCTCTTCGGATATTGAATAAGTTGGCTGAATTAGGCGTGGGACTAATTGATGCGCAAGGATATAGATGAGTAAACCAATGAAGAGATGGATAATTAGGTTGACAATTTTGAATGCTACCGGCGACATCCCGAAATAGTAATCATTCATTGCGAATGACAGCATGCTGATTGGGCGTCGCAATATTCCTGCGTTTGACGATAGCGCTGCTGCCAGCCAGCTATTGAGGTCGCTATCTGCTAGCTGTATTGCAGCATTTTCGACTATGTTGTGGTAATCATCAAACAAGAACCCACCAAATAAGCCTGGAAAATAGCTTATAATGCAAGTCAGTGACACCAAGAAAAGCGTTGCGCTCTTTGGATGGGCCATTGGTTATTTCGGTCTGAACAAAAGAAAGCGCCGCCTTTCGGCGGCGCTTTTGAGTAGCGAAGCTCGCGTTTAGCGGCAGTTCGCGGGCAGATACTTCGAGGGAATGGTGGAGGCGCTGCAATCCCAGCCAACCGTTCCGGACGCTGCGTCAAAGTCAGGCGTCAGCACGTAGTTTTGACCGCTTGCGGTTCCGCCGACCGCAGCACTAGCAGTAACAGTAATCGTGCCGCTTGAGGGCATCGTCAGTGAGCTGACGTATTGGCTCGTGTTGTTGTTGCATCCGGCTGCAGAGAGGCTGCCGGGCAGTTCGCCCATCGTCTGAGCGTATTCAGAAACTGAGCTCTTGCAAGCCGAAGCAGCCGTCACCAGTTCGGTCACCTTGGAGCGGGTGATGTAGTCCTGATAGGCCGGGATGGCGATGGCGGCGAGGATGCCGATGATGGCCACCACGATCATCAATTCGATGAGCGTGAAGCCCTTCTGGGTGTTCTTCATCATGGGTGCGTCTCCACTGTTGTTGAGATGAGCGGATTTGAGCTCAATGGGTACGCTGCAGAACGTGTGCCAATTGCCAGCAGCTTCAACAAAAAGCTATATAAACAACTACCTACATCGACATGGTGGTCGCGCTGAGTGATGGTTCAGTGCGTGACCATGTCGTCAGAAAGTGACAAAAAACGTCACTTGTCAATAGCAGCGTAGCTCCATGTCGCAAGCTACGCCGTCGCCATTCGTGTCCATGTCGCGGGCAGCGCAATGCTGGAAGAAGTATTGGGCCTCCGCGCAACTGGTCATTTGGTCGCACCGACGGCGGCCGTCGCACTGGTAGGGCTGCGCCTGGGCGAACACGGCGTCGTTGCCCTCAAGCGTTCCTTGGGTGATGGCAGCGGATGGGCCGGCATCGGCGGGTGACATATTGGCCTGCCACCACACCGCCAACCCTACGGCGGCAGCGGCCACCAAGGCGAAGCTCAACCAGGGCTTGCGCTGCCGGGCTGGGTTGGGCCTTGTCGGTATGGGCTGGGCGGCCTGGGTCGCCATGCCCACCTGGGGCAAGGTGATACGCCTTGCAGCGGGACGGCCCTGAGGGTCGGTGTTGAGATCGTAGGTCACGATCAGGCCCGCGGCGGGCGCACGGCTGCGGTCGGTGAAGTCATCGAAGCGGATGGCGACTTCCTTTCCGCCGTCCAGCGGGCGCACAAAGCCTATGCCGAGGGCGTCGTTCCAGCTGGTGATCGTGCCTTGATGGCGCATACGCCGGCTCCGGAGGGAGATTGGTCAGTATCTGACCAGGGAGCGGGCGGGGCAATGGGGTTTTTCCTACAGGGTAAGACCGTGCTGAGTGCGTAAAACAGTGCTGAGTGCCGAGTGCTGAGTGGAACAAGCTGCGACAGGAAAGGGGGGTGCTCGGCATTGGGCTTATTGGGGGATCTACCGTGCAAGCGGAGGCGGGCCGGTGAGGCAGCGTTGCAGCGCGTCCAGCTTGCGATGGATGGTTAGCGCATCCAAGCGCTTCGCTCCTCGGTGAGCATCCACTCGACATAGGGCAGAAAGTCCGCTGAGTTGATCAGGTGTTTGCTGACCAGCCTTGCGAAAGCGCCATCGCTGCCTCGAACGCGTTTGCCATGTTTGCGTATCTGCCCCAGCAGCGGCTCATCGACGGTCCGCAGGTCAATGACGTCCACGGGGCGTCCCGTTGCCAGTGCCCAATCGTCAATCAGCGTCACTTTTGGTTCCGGGGTGAGCGGTTGGGCGGCTTGGACTGCAATGTCGAATTCGCTGTCCGGTCTGGCACGCCCGTCCGTCAACGATCCGAAGACGATCACTCGCGTGATGTGCGGATGCTGTTGCGAAGCCGGCGCGAGTTGTTCTGCCAGCGTGTTCATGGTGGTCGTTAGGGTGTAGGCCGGTTGGGGCCCCAAGGGAGAGGTTGTGCGGGCGTGCACCCGCTTCCAGCCGACCGGGCCGCCTTGTACCAGCAGGGGTGACCGGGTCATCTGGACGTCGAGCTTCGCGGTAGGCGATGCGAGGTGCATCGAGACATCGGCGCTGCCGCTTGTCCCGACAGGGTCGCCCGCTGTCTGTGGGGGAAAAATGTGAAAGCCCGTCACACCGGCGTTTGTTGCGCTGCGATTATCAGGAAATCCCCTACAAAAGTAGGTGACGTCCTACATGGTGATGGCAGGTGTCCTACGCGAAAGTAGCCCCACGACGGAAAGCCAACACCGACTCGGTGTCGGGACCCCAACGTGCAGGGAGACTCTCAATGAAAGCTGTATTCCACGCCGCGCTTGCCCAGAAAGCCCATCCCGCCCGCATCCAGCAGAGCCAGTTGTTGCAGCTGGACGCCGAGGCCCTGCAAACCGAGGTCCAGCAGTGGCTGAGCGCCAATGTGATGCTGGACGGCGAGCCGGAGGTGGACACCGAGGATGACGATAGCACCCTCGATATGGACGCCGTGTGGAGCCCGGCAGACGCGGCGGCGGAGCTGCCCTGGGACCACACCATGAGCGTGCTGGCGCGTGGTGGCAGCTTTGACGGCGATGGGCCGGAATACACGGTTCCAGCGCCGATGCCGACCGACCCGCTGTCGCAGGTGCTGGCGGCGCTGGAAGTCGAATCGGTGCCGGACACACTGCGGGCGGCCCTGTTGGTCGTGCTGGATGCCATTGACGAGCGCGGCTTTCTCGACACCCCACTGCGCGAGCTGGCGCGGCTGAACAACCTGGCGGAATCCCTGCTGGACCAGGCACTCACCCTGCTGCAGCGCATCGGGCCGGATGGCTACGGCGCGCGCCACTTGGATGAGGCCCTGGAACTGCAGCTGCGTGGGCTGGTGCCGTCAGCCGCGCGCGATCTCGCGCTGCGCATTGTGGAGCGCGGCATTACCCGGCTGGGCCGGCGAGAACTGGACGTGCTGCGGCGCAGCCTGCAGGCCAGCCCCGCGGCTTTTGGTGCGGCACTGAAGCTGCTGCGTGGGCTGTCCACGCGGCCGGGCGCAGCGCTGCCGGAGGCGACACCGATCATTCCCGATGTGCGGGTGGTACGCCGCGAGGGCCGCTGGCACGTGGAACTCAATGGTGACGGCCAGCCTGCGCTGCGCATCAACCAGGCCTACGCCCGCATGCTGGATACGCTCGGTCGTGATGCCGATCCCCTGCGGCACCAGCTCACCGAAGCGCGCTGGCTGATCAAGAACCTGCGCCAGCGCGGACAAACCGTGCTGCGGGTGGCGCAGGCGGTGCTGGCGCGCCAGTTCGGGGTGCTGCAGCACGGCATGGTGGCGCTCAAGCCGCTGGCGCTGAAGGAGATTGCCGAGGCGGTGGGCGTGCATGAGTCCACCGTCTGCCGGGCTGTCAATGGCAAGTATGTGGAGCTGCCACAGGGCGTGGTCTCCTTGCGCTGCTTCTTCTCGCAGGCCGCTGGCGAAGACGGGGTGGCCGCCGCCGCCGCCCGCGCCATGGTGCAACGTCTGCTGGAAAGTGAGCAGTCGCCCATGGACGACGCCGCCCTGGTGGATCGTCTCGAACGCGGCGGTGTGCGGCTGGCGCGCCGCACGGTTGCCAAGTATCGCGAAGCCCTGGGGTATCCCGCGGCCCGCCTGCGCGCCGCCCCCCAGGCGGCACAAGCCTGATCTCCCGCCACGCACCGGACTCTCACCATGCTCCAACTTGACTCCCTGCCGCTGGAACCGGAAACCACCGAAGCCCCTGTGCCGCGCGCCGCCAACAGTGTGCATCGGCGAGTGCCGTCGCTGGCGGGCGAAGCACCCAGCATGCAGCGCATCCGCCGTCTGATCGATCAGGTCGCCGCGCATGACACCACCGTGCTCATTACCGGCGAGTCCGGCACGGGCAAGGAGGTCATCGCCCAGCAGATCCACGCCAGCAGCCCGCGCGGTGACAAGCCGTTTGTTGCCGTCAACTGCGGCGCCATCCCCGCCGAGCTGCTGGAAAGCGAGTTGTTCGGGCATGAAAAGGGCGCCTTTACCGGCGCCATCACCACGCGCAAGGGCCGCTTCGAGCTGGCCGAGGGCGGCACATTGTTCCTCGATGAGATCGGCGACATGCCCATGCCGATGCAGGTGAAGCTGTTGCGCGTGCTGCAGGAACGCAGCTTCGAGCGTGTCGGCGGCACCCGCACCTTGCCCTGTGACGTGCGCATCGTGGCTGCCACCCATCGCGATCTTGACGCCGCCGTCAACGACGGTCTGTTTCGCGAGGACCTCTACTACCGCCTCAACGTATTTCCCATCGAAACCCCGCCGCTGCGCGAGCGCATCGAGGATCTGCCGCTCCTGGTCGACACCCTGGCGCAGCGCCTCGCCAACCAGGGGCGGCCCTCGGTGCGGCTCGATGACGACGCCGTGGCGGCGCTGGCCGAGCACCGCTGGCCTGGCAATGTGCGCGAGCTGGCCAATGTCATCGAGCGGATCGCGGTCACTGCCTTGGGCGATGTCGCTACCGTCGATGACCTGCCGCCGCGCTACCGTCCGGCCGGCTTGCCTCCGCCGGTGCCGGTGGCTGCGCCGGCGTCGGCCAGCGACCTGCTGCCGGCCGAGGGCCTGGATCTGCGCGAACATCTGGCGCGGATCGAGTCCGCGCTCATCCGTGAAGCGCTCACCCGGGCCGGTGGCGTGGTCGCCCATGCCGCCCAGCTCCTACGGATGTCGCGCACCACGCTGATCGAGCGTCTGCGCAAGTACAACCTTTCATCGGCTGAATTCAGCCAGTCCTGATGCCGGCCGCACGCGCTTGCACGGTGACGGTATGAAGACGCACTCAGGGCTCCGGCGATGAACACCATCGGCAACGACAACATCCAGCAGCTGCTCGGCGAGATGCGCGCCCTGCGCAGCCGCAGCCAGCTGCCGTCTGCGCCCACCGCTGCGCCCAGTGCCGCAGCCGATGCTCCCAGCTTCGCCCAGCGCATGGGCGAGGCCCTGAAGTCGGTCAACGATACCCAAATGAATGCGCGCCAGATGGCGCAGGAGTTCGAGCTGGGGCGCGGTGACCTGGCCAGCACCATGGTGGCGATGCAGAAGTCGTCGGTGGCATTTCGCGCCACCGTCGAAGTTCGAAATCGGGTGGTCCAGGCCTACCAAGACATCATGAACATGCCGCTCTAGGGCGGCCCCAAGGATCTATGAGCCATGGCTGAAGCGGCGCTCTCTCCCGGTTGGACCCGCACCCTCATCCTGCTGCGGCCGGTTCTGCTGTTGCTGGGCGTGGCGGTGGCGGTGGCGGCCGGCACCACGGCGGTTCTGTGGAGCCGCGGCACCCCGATGGCGGTGCTTTACACCGGGCTCGCAGATCGGGAGGCGGCCTCTGTAGCGGATACCTTGCGCGGTGCCGGTTTCGATGTGCAGCTGGGACCGGGACCCGGCGTGGTACAGGTGCCGGAAACGCGCGCCATGGAAGCGCGCATGCAGCTGGCACGGGCCGGTGTGGTGGTGGGTCAGGGCGGTATGGATGCCCTCGATGCCGATCCCGGCTTCGGCGTCAGCAGCTTCCTCGAAGGCGCGCGCTACCAACGCGCATTGGAACAGGAGCTGGCACGCACCATCTCGGGCCTGCGCGGCATCGGTTCGGCCCGCGTGCATCTGGCCCTCCCCAAGCCCAGTGCTTTCATTCGTGATCGCGCACCGGCCACCGCCTCGGTGGTGCTGGAACTGCTGCCGGGCGCCACCTTGGCACCGGGGCAATCTGAGGCAATCTCACGACTGGTTGCCGCGGCCATTCCGGAATTGAAGCCGGAGGACGTCACCGTGGTCGATGCCCGCGGTGGGTTGCTTTCGCAATCGGACGGCGCGGCACAGGCGGCACACGCGCACTACGACCTTGCACGTCGTACCGAGAGCATGTTGGTCAATCGTATCCAGACCCTGTTGCAGCCGCTGGTGGGCCGTACCGAGGTGCAGGTCACGGTCGAATTGGATCCCACCGAAGCCGAGCAGGCGCGTGAGATCGTCGATCCCAATACGGTGGTGACGCAGGAACAGGTCACCCGTCAGATTCGTGACAACACCGGCGCCGGCGCCGGTGCGGGTGGGGCGCCGGGCGGTATCCCGGGGGCCGCCAGCAACACCGTAGGCGATCCGGTTACGGCGGGTACGCCGCCGGGAGCGTCCGGTGCGCCGGAGACCACCACCACGCAGGAACGCCGTCAGTTCGAGGTGAGCCGCGAGATGGCCTACACCCGCACCGCCAGTGGTCGTATCCAGCGGCTCACGGTGGCGGTGCTGCTGGATAGCCCGCCGATCCCGGCCATCGAGCCGCCGCCCGCATTGGCGGAAGGTGTGGCACCCAGTGCAGACGGTGCCCAGGCGCCGCCACCGCCGGTTCCCACCGGGCCGCCGACCTGGAGTGCTGAGACCCTCGCTGATGTCGAGGCGCTGGTGAAGAGCGCGGTGGGTTACTCGGAGCCGCGCGGCGATCTGGTCACCGTGCGCCAGGGGATGTTTCGCAGCGAAGTGATCCCGGAAGTAACGCCCATGCCCTGGTGGCAACAGGCCTGGGTGCTGGACGGGGCCCGCGAGGCCGGCGGTCTGCTGTTGCTGGTGCTGATTCTGGTGATGGTGCTGCGGCCGCTGCTGAAGAATCTGGCCGATCCGGCACCGCTGCGACGCCTGCTCACACCCGCAGTGCCGTCGGCACTGCCGGCGCCGGACGCGCCGCGCGCGCCGGTGACGCTGGATGCGCCGACGGCCCTCAGTTTCGACGACAAGATGGCGATGGCCCGACAGGCCGTCGCCCAGGACCCCAAGCGGGTGGCACAGGTGGTCAGAACATGGGTGGGCAATGATGGCTGACGGCAATACGCCTCCGAAAGGCGCCAGCGCGCCGCGTCTCGGCGATGGCATCAGTGGGCTGCAGCGTGCGGCGGTGTTTCTCATGTCGCTGGGCGAAAAGGAGGCCGCCGAGGTGCTCAAGCACATCGGCGCCAAGGAAGTGCAGAAGCTGGGCCAGGCCATGGCCAGCCTCGGCAGCGTTACCAGCGATCAGGCCAACCTGGTGGTGGACTCCTTCGTCGGCGAGCTGGAACGCCAGACCTCGCTCGGTGTCGGCGCTGAGGACTATGTCCGCAACGTGCTGGTCAATGCCCTCGGCGAGGACAAGGCCAGTGGCCTGATCGACCGCATCCTGTTGGGCCGCAATACCAAAGGGCTGGAAGCCCTGAAGTGGATGGAGCCACGCTCGGTGGCCGACCTGGTGCGCAACGAACATCCACAGATCATTGCCATCGTGCTCAGCCATCTGGATGCCGACCAGGCCGCCGCCGTGCTGCTGGCGCTACCGGAGCGTTCGCGGGCCGATGTGGTGATGCGCATCGCCACCCTCGAAGGCATTCCCCCGCATGCCCTGCATGAGCTGGACGACATCCTCGAACGCCAGTTCGCCGGCAACCAGAACCTCAAGTCCTCCACCATCGGGGGCGTGAAGGTGGCGGCCAGCATTCTCAATCTCATGGACTCCGCCGACGAAGCCGCGCTGATGGAGCGCATCCGCTCGGTGGATGACAACCTCGGCACACGCATCTCCGACCTGATGTTCGTGTTCGACAACCTGGGCGATCTCGACGACCGCAGCATCCAGACGCTGCTGCGCGATGTGCCCACCGACAAACTGGCACTGGCGCTCAAGGGCGCCGAGCCGCGCGTACGCGACAAGATGTTCAACAACCTCTCCAAGCGTGCCGCCGAGATGATGAAGGAAGACATGGAAGCGCGCGGCCCGGTGCGCGTCGCCGATGTCGAAGTGGCGCAGAAGGAAATTCTGGCGGTGGCGCGCAAGCTGGCCGATTCCGGCGCTATCCAGCTCGGCACCCAGCGTGAGGCCTATCTGTGATGGGCCGCGCCGACCTCGATGCCGGCTTCATCGATGCCGCCGAGGTGGGCCATGCCCAACACTGGCATCCGCCAGCGCTGGATCCCGGCCGCGGTGCACCGCCGACGGCCGCCAAGCTGGAAGCCCTGGAACAGGCTGCCTGGGACGAGGGCTACAAGCGCGGCCGTGAAGAAGGCCGTACCGCCGCCCGCGAGGCGGCACAACCCGCCTTGCAACAGCTGACACAGCTGATTGCCAGCCTCGACAAGCCGTTCACCCGTGAGGCCGACACCTTGCCCGAGGCGCTCAGTCAGCTGGCGCTGGCGATCGCTCAGCGACTGGCGCTGCAGGTGTTCGAGCAACAGCCGGAGGCCCTGCTGCCGGTGGCACGTCAGGCCCTGGCCATGCTGGAAGAACAGGCCAGCCCGGTACACCTGCGGGTGCCGCCGGCGGCGCTGGAAGCGCTGAAAGCGCTGCAGGCCGAGTCGCCCTTGCAGTTGCGCTTCAGCGCAGACCCCAGCCTCGCGCCCGGCGACCTGCGGGTGGAGTCGAACCCGCTCAGCGTGGACGCGCGACTCGCCAGTCGCGTGCAGCAGCTGGTGACCGGCTGGAGCGCGCCGCAATGACCCTCACCGCGCAACTGCGTGATCGCACGAACCGCCTGCCGGCGACCGTGCCGATGCTGGCCACCGGCCGTTTGGAGCGCGTGGTGGGGCTGGCGCTGCAGGCACGCGGACTGCGGCTGCCGCTGGAAGCCACCTGCGCCGTCGAGACCCACAGTGATGCCTGGGTGGAGGCTGAGGTGGTCGGGTTTTCCGATGACCGCACTTTCCTCATGCCCACCGGCCCGCTCACTGGCCTGCAGCCTGCGGCGCGGGTGGCCGCGCACCGTCTGGGGCCTGTGCCGCGCATCGGCGCCGACTGGCTGGGACGGGTGATGGGGGCCGACGGCCTGCCCCTGGACGGCCGTCCGCCCCCGCGCGGCGAAGCACCGTTGGTGCTGTCGCCGCCGCCCCTCAACCCCTTGTTGCGCCAGCACATCGACACGCCGCTGGATGTCGGCGTGCGCGCCATCAACGCCATGCTCACCCTGGGTCGGGGCCAACGCGTCGGCCTGTTCGCTGGCAGCGGCGTCGGCAAGTCGACATTACTGGGCATGATGACCCGTCACACCACCGCCGATATCACGGTGGTAGGCCTGATTGGTGAGCGCGGTCGCGAAGTGCGCGATTTCGTGTTTGACACCCTGGGGCCGGAAGGCCTGTCGCGCGCCTGTGTCATCGCCGCACCGGCGGATGCCAGTCCGCTGGCCCGCATGAACGGAGCACGTCTGGCCACCGCCGTCGCCGAGTACTTCCGCGATCAGGGCATGGACGTGCTGCTGCTGATGGATTCCCTGACGCGCTATGCCCAGGCGGCACGCGAGATCGGCTTGGCCGTGGGCGAGCCACCGGCGACCCGCGGCTACCCGCCATCCGTGTTCGCCAAGTTGCCGGCGCTGGTGGAGCGCGCCGGCGCGGTGCAGGGGCGGGGCAGCATCACCGCCCTGTATACCGTGCTGACCGAAGGCGACGACCTGCAGGATCCGGTGGCCGACGCCGCCCGCGCCATTCTCGACGGTCACATCGTGCTGTCCCGGCGCATCGCCGAGCAGGGACGGTTCCCGGCGGTTGACGTCGAGGCCAGCGTGTCGCGCCTGTTCACCACCCTCGCCAGCCCCGAGCAGCGGGCTGGCGCGCGCCAGTTGCGACGCTGGCTGGCAGCCTGGCAGCGCAATCGCGATCTCATCGCGGTAGGCGCCTATCAGGCCGGCGCCGACGCCGACACCGACGCTGCGCTGGCGAATCAGCAGGCGATTGAACAGTTTCTTTCTCAGGGCATGGACGAGGCGGCGCCGTTGGCGTCTGCGATCGATGCCCTGCAACGGCTGACTGGAGAATCCTCATGAGCGAACCCGGCCTGGCCCGTCTGGCCGACATCACCCGCCGACATGCGGATCAGGCTGCGCTGCGGCTGGCCGAAGCACAGAGTCAGCTGCAGCAGGCCGAACAACAACTGCTGCAGCTGCAGGCCTTTGCCGCCGACTACGCGGCCAGCGCGGTCGGCGTGGCGCCGTGGCAGCTCAATAATCGCCAGGCCTTTCGCGACCGTCTTCAGGACGCCATCCACACCCAGCAGCAGCGCATCGATCAGGCGCAGGCGGCGGTCACTGCCGCGCGCGCCAGCTGGATGACCGCCTGGCAGGCCTCGGAATCCCTGGGTAGTGCTGCCGCGCTGCAGCAGGACGCGCTGGTTCAGGCACGCCTGAAGCGTCAGCAACGGCAGGAAGATGATCTGGTCAATGCGCGCAGCTGGAGCCCAGCATGGACGTGATGGCGCTGCCGGCAAATGGTGCCGTTGCGCCGCCGCAGGTCGCCGCGTCAGCGTCGGGCGCCAACGGCTTTCTGTCGCAGTTGGCGGCGCTATTGGGCGCAGGCGAGGCCACCGCCAGTGCGGTCCCCACGCCCTGGGCTGTGCCGTCACAGCCGGGGCAAGCGATCCTGCCGGCCGCTCAGGCACGACCCGCGGGCTCACTCACCGAGCCCACACTGGGGCGGGAAAGCCTGCCATCGGCGATGGCCGCCGATGCCGACACCGATCCCGACATCGATACCGCGTCGGTCGACGCGCGGATCCAGGCCGCGGCGGCCCGCCCGGCTGCCGAGCCCGCCTGGGTCCGCATTCAGCCGGCACGGGTGAAGACCGCAACGGCCGCCACCGACACGCCCACTGCGGCGTCGACACAGGTTTCCATCGTGTCGCTGTTGCGCGATGCGCGCGCCGCCCTGCTGGCGGCGGACGATGCCACTACACGCAACGCCGAGGCCGCGGCTGCCGAAGGCGCGGTCGCGGCCATGACGCCGCCAGTCGACGCAGCCGCCGCTTCAGTGCCGATGATGCCCACCATCGAGGTCGGCAGTCCCGGCTCTGCGCCGGTGGCGGCTGTGCAGCGCCCTGCCGATACCGGCACCACCCATGAGGCTGATGGCGCTACCGTCACACGCCAGGCCTCGGCACTGGCCCCAGCAAGCCCATCTTCCCAGGGCGCCGCACCCACTCCGACGGGTATCGTCGGCACCGTGGCAGCTCCGGCGGTCGAGAGTGGGTCGCGCCTGCAGCGCGCGACGGTGATCCTTGATGGCACCGCGCCCAAGCTGCCAGAGGGTCGCGGCAGCGCGGGCGGCTCACCCCGTGATGCCGCGCCGATCGCCACCGCGGTGATGCCGACGCGCGCGGCGTTTCGGGCAGACAGCCTGCCCAAGGAGCCGATGCTGACCGCTGCGGCTGAAGCGGATTCAGCGATGCCGTCGGCCGCGATGGACCGCGCATCTGCTGAGGCAGGGCTGCGTATGCCGGCGATGCCGACCACGCCGGCCGCGGTCGCCCCGCTGTCGGGGATGACCCTCACCCCGGCGCCGTCGACGGGTCTCGCCGAGGCGACCTTGATGCGGGAGCGCCCAGCGCTGCCGGCGGCGGACCCGGCACCCGTGCTCGCCGAGCAGGTGGTGGACATGCTCGACCACGACACCTGGCAGGCTCGGATGCGGCTGGATCCGCCGTCGCTGGGCGAGGTGGAAGTGCATATCGCCGTGCGCGAAGGGCAGGTGGCGCTCAGTCTCGGAAGCACGGATGCGCAGGCACGTCTGCTGTTGGCGCAATCGCTGCCCGAGCTGGCCAGTCAGCTGGCGGCGCGCGGTCTGCAGCTGATGGGGGCCGACGTCGGGGATCCGTCATCTGGCCGCGAGCGCGCGCCCGAGCGCAGGCTGAGCCGTCGCAGTGCCGACGAGGACACCGCGGACAGCCTGCGGATCGGCGACCAACGGCAGCAACCGTCGGGCCTAATGGACGGCTTCGCCTGAGCTGATCGCACGCGGCTTGCAGGGTGACGGGAAAGCGCCAATGTGCGCCCGCCCCAACCGGAAGCCGACATGCCCCTCGAAGACGATGACGCCCCCGAAGCGGCTGCACCGCCGCCCAAGAAGCGCTCCAAGCTGCCGCTGATACTCATTGGCCTGGTGCTGGTGGGAGGCGTCGGTGGCGGTGGCTGGTATTTCGGTCACAAGGGCATGTCCGACGCCAACGAGCCGGCGCCGATTCCGCCGCCGGTGTACCACAAGCTGGAGCCGGCCTTCGTCGCCAACGTCAACGACAACGGCAACCTGCGCTACCTGCAGGTGGAAGTGCAGTTGATGGCGCGTGACCCCAAAGTGTTCGAGAAGGTCGCGGCCATGGACCCCGCCATCCGGGACGGTCTGCTGACCTTGTTCGCCGGATACCCCTACCCCGATCTGATCAGTGTCGAGGGCCGCGAACGTCTGCGCGTCGACACCCTGGACCGCCTGCGTTCCGCCCTGGCCGATGAGGCGGTGGCGAGCCAGGTGGAAGCCGTCTACTTCACCAGCTTCGTGATGCAATGAGCGAACGCGGCCAGGACCTGCTGAGCCAGGACGAAATCGACGCCCTGTTGCACGGCGTCGATCAGGGCGCTGTCGACACCGACGCCCCACCACTGCCGGGCGAGGTACGCACCTTCGACCTGGCCGGGCACGACCGCATCGTGCGGGGCCGGCTGCCAACGCTGGAGATGATCAACGAGCGTTTCGCGCGGCACTATCGGGTGTCCCTGTTCAACCTGCTGCGGCGTAGCCCGGAGCTGTCGATCAAGGGCGTCGAGATGCTCAAGTTTTCCGACTACGTGCACACCCTGTACGTGCCGACCAACATCAATCTGGTGCGGATCAAACCGCTGCGTGGCACGGCGCTGGTGGTGTTTGAGCCGAAACTGGTGTTTGCCTGCGTCGACACCTTCTTTGGCGGCGACGGCCGGTTCCCGGTGAAGATCGAGGGGCGCGAATTCACGCCCACCGAAATGCGGGTGATCTCGCTGCTGCTGAAGAGCGTGTTCACCGACCTCACCGAGGCCTGGCAGCCGGTAATGAACCTCGACTTCGAGTACGTCAACTCCGAGGTCAACCCGCACTTTGCCAACATCGTCGCGCCCAGCGAGATCCTGGTGGTCTCGAAGTTCCATGTCGATCTCGATGGTGCCGAGGGCGACCTGCATATCGTCATGCCCTACGCCATGATCGAGCCGATCCGCGAGCAGTTGGATGCCGGTCTGCAGTCCGACCGCGGCGAGCGCGACGAGCGCTGGACCGTGAATCTGCGCCAGCAGATCCAGAACGCCATGGTGGAGATGTCCGCCCAGCTGGCGTCGCCGCGGCTCAGCCTGCGGCAGCTGGTGGCGCTGAAGCCCGGCGATGTCATTCCGATCGACATGCCGGATCAAATTGACATCTGTGTCGACGACCTGCCGGTGCTGTCCGGGACGCTGGGCGTCTCGCACGGCCGCCATGCCCTGAAGATCGATTCCGTCCTGCGGCGTGAGCCGCCTGCCAAAGCTGCCTGAGGTGACCCCATGACCGTCAATGTACAACCCGCCGCCAATGCCACGCCCGCTTCGCTGCCTACGCTGGAAGCCGGCGGTGGTGGCGCACCCGATGTCAATCTCGACGTCATCCTCGATGTCACCGTGACCTTGTCGATCGAAGTGGGCCGCACCCGCATCCCCATCCGCAACCTGCTGCAGCTGTCGCAGGGCTCGGTGGTGGAGCTGGAACGCGCCGCCGGCGAGCCGCTGGATGTCTACGTCAACGGCACCTTGATCGCCCATGGCGAAGTGGTGATGGTGAACGAGAAGTTCGGTGTGCGACTGACCGATGTGGTCAGCCCGGCCGAGCGTATTCGCAAGCTGCGCTGAGCCATGGAAACCGTCCCGGCCGGTCCGGGCTTCGGCGCCGTCCTGCAGATGCTGGTGATGCTGGCGGTGGTGGTGGCGGTGATTCTGTTCGCCGGCCGCGCGGTACGCCGCTTCCGTCTGCTGCCGCAGGCCAACGGGCAGGTGAAGGTCTGTGCGGTTCAGCACCTCGGTCCCCGCCAGCAGCTGGTGCTGCTGGAAGTGGAGGGCGACAAGGTACTGGTCGGGGTGAGTCCCGCGGGCATTTCGCCGCTGTGGTCGCGCAGCGGCTTCGCCGCGACGCTGAAGGAGCAGGGCTCATGAGAGCGCTCGCCCTGCTGTTGCTGATGCTGGCGGGGACCGCCGGGGCGCAGGAACTGCCGCAGATTCCAGCGCTGACCATGACCCCCACCGAAGGCGGTGGCGCCCAGTGGAGTCTGAGCCTGCAGGTGCTGGGCGCGATGACCCTGCTCAGCGTGCTGCCGGCGCTGCTGATGTGCACCACCGGCTTTGCCCGCATTCTGATCGTGTTGGCCCTGCTGCGTCAGGCGCTGGGGACGGCCGGCACGCCCTCCAATCCCATTCTGGTCGGCCTCGCGCTGCTGCTGACCGGATTCGTCATGCAGCCGACCTTCGAGCGGGTCTGGGGCGACGGTGTGCGGCCTTACCTGGACGGTGAAATGGCATTCGCCGAGGCGGCACCGAAAGCGGCCGATCCGATGCGCCAGTTCATGTTGTCGCAGACGCGGGAATCCGACCTTTTGATGTTTGCCGAGCTGTCGGGGCATCCGGAGGGGTTCAAGACGCCGGAGGAAGTACCGCTCACCGTGATGGCGGCTGCCTTTCTCACCAGTGAGCTGAAGACCGCGTTCCAGGTGGGCTTCCTGCTGTTCATCCCCTTTGTGGTGATCGACCTGGTGGTGGCCAGTGTGCTGATGAGCCTCGGCATGATGATGCTGTCGCCGATGATGATTTCGCTGCCGTTCAAGCTGATGCTGTTCGTGCTGGTAGACGGCTGGACCCTGGTGGCGGGGTCGCTGGTGCGGAGCTTCGGATGACGCCGGAGGACGTCCTCACCCAGGGCCGCGCCGCCATCGAGGTGGCGGTGCTGCTGGCGGCACCGCTGCTGCTGGCGGCGCTGATCTCCGGCCTGCTGATCGGCCTGTTCCAGGCGGCCACGCAGATCAACGAAATGACCCTCTCGTTCATTCCCAAGGTGCTGGCGGTGGCCGCCGCGCTGGTGCTCACCGGCCCGTGGATGCTGCGCGTGATTGTCGACTACACCCGCGCCCTGATCCTCTCGATACCGCAGTGGGTGGGGTGAGCGCCACCGCTGTTGCGAGCACCGCTCGCGGGTGGCGCGAACGACCCGGCATGGATGCCGGGGCCGGGGTGGATTCGCGCGATGACGGTTCGCCAGGATGGCCAGCGCTGTGTGGTGTGTACGGCACGACAACCGCTGTTGCGAGCACCGCTCGCGGGTGGCGCGAACGACCCGGCATGGATGCCG
>CAYROO010000001.1:69555-82036 GCA_964425915.1 uncultured Polycyclovorans sp. | reverse complement strand
GGGCCGGGGTGGATTCGCGCGATGCGGGTTCGCCACAATGATCACCGCCGACGTCAACGTCGCCCTTTGGGGCGGACTGCTTCAAACCACCTGGGCCGGCTTACGGGTCAGCGCTTTCGTTGCCACCGCGCCGGTGCTGGGGGGTCGCACCGTGCCCGGGCGGGTACGGCTGCTGCTGGCGGTGGTGCTGACGCCGATCCTCGCCGCCCTGTTGCCACCGGTGGTGACGCCGCCGATGTTCAGCGCCGCCTGGTGGCTGGCGGTGATCATCAATGTCGCCATTGGGCTGATGCTGGGCACCCTGCTGCAGCTGTTGTTCGAGTCGCTGATGCTGGCGGCCGAACTGATCAGCGCCACCGCCGGGCTGTCCTTCGCCCAGGTCAATGACCCCTTGCGGGGTACTGCATCGCCCGTGCTGGGCAGCCTGTTGATGGCCTTCGCCAGCCTGCTGTTCCTGGCACTCGACGGCCACCACGCGCTGATCCGGCTGCTGGCCTACAGCTATGTGGCGGTCCCGGTCGATGGCCCCTTTGAGGTGCCGCCCTGGTGGGCCCTGCTGCAGCTGATGGTGCCGATGCTGGAAGCCGGGCTGAGCCTGTCGCTGCCGGTGCTGGCCAGCCTGCTGGTGGTGCAGCTGGGCTTCGGCCTGGTCAGCCGGGCGGCGCCTGCGCTGAACCTGTTCGCGATTGGCTTGCCGGCAGCGCTGGTGGCGCTGCTGCTGCTGCTGTGGCTGTGGGTGCCGCAGATGGGAACCCCGCTGTCGGTGTATTGGGATGCGCTGTTCGACGCCTTTCAGCAGACCTGGCCGGCGAGGGAGGCGCCATGAGTGAGTCCGACGCCGGCGAACGCACCGAACAACCGACCGAGCGGCGCCTGGAGAAGGCCCGCGAGGAAGGACAGATTGCACGGTCGAAGGAACTGGCTTCGGCCCTGGTCACTACCGCCGGCGCCCTCATGCTGGTGGCCATCGGCGGTCAGGTGCTGGGCCGCCTTGCCGAGGAGATGCGCGCCGCATTGGCCGCCGCGGGTGATCTCAGCCTCAATCCGGCGCAGGCCCTGGGAATCGGGCTGAAGGGCGGCGCGCTGGCGGTGCTGGTGCTGATGTTGGTGCCCTGGGTGGTGTCACTGGTGTCGCCGCCGCTGATTGGCGGGCTGCACCTTTCGCCCAAGGGCCTGGTGCCGGACCTCAAGCGACTCGATCCGTTCAAGGGCCTGGCGCGGCTGGTGTCGGCGCAGGCGGCGGCCGAGTTCGGCAAGGCCTTGGGCAAGATGATGCTGATTGGCGGGCTGGTGGCGCTGTGGATCTTCTTCCAGGCTGATCGCCTGCTGGGCCTGTCGGGTTTGCCGTTGCCGACCGCGCTGGCTGCCACCGGTCACATGCTGCTGGAGGTGATGCTGATCGGCCTCGTTGGCCTGGCCCTGGTGGCAGGCATCGATGTGCCGTTCCAGTTGTGGCAGCACAAACGTCAGCTGCGCATGACGCGCGATGAGATCAAGCGCGAATTCATCGAATCGGAAGGGCGGCCGGAGGTTAAGGCGAAGCGCCGCGAGCGCGCCATGCAGCTCAGCCGCGGCCGCATGATCGAGGCTGTGGCCAGCGCCGATGTGGTGGTGACCAACCCCACCCATTTTGCGGTGGCACTGCGCTATTCAGCCGGTGAGATGCGGGCGCCGGTGGTGGTCGCCAAGGGCGCCGATGAGGTGGCTGCGGCCATTCGCGACAAGGCGGGCGAAGCGCGGATCTTGATGCTGGAGGCGCCGCCGCTGGCGCGTGCCCTGTTCCGCAGCAGCACCGTTGGTCAGGAGATTCCCGCCGCACTCTATGCGGCGGTCGCGCAAGTGCTGACCTGGGCTTACCGGATCCGCGGGGGCGAAACCTTGCCGCCGCCGACGCCGGAGGTGCCGGACGAACTCGGCAAGCCCTTCGAGGAGTCCTGATGGTCAGGTGTCAGCCATGAAAGCCCTTGCCGCGCTGTCCAGCTTCCGCGGCAACGGCGTCCAGGCGCTGGGTGCGCCGGTGGTGGTGTTCTTGCTGCTGGCCATGGTGGTGGTGCCGTTGCCGGCGTTGGCGCTGGACTTCTTCTTCACGCTCAACATCGCGCTGTCGCTGGTGGTGATGCTGGGGGTGGTCTACGTGCTGCGACCCCTGGACTTCACCGTGTTTCCCACGGTGCTGCTGCTGGCGACGCTGTTCCGGTTGGCGCTCAATGTGGCCTCCACCCGTGTGGTGCTGCTCAGCGGCCACGAAGGTCCGGGGGCGGCTGGCCGGGTGATCGAGGCCTTCGGCAATTTCGTGATCGGCGGCAACTATGCCGTCGGTCTGGTGGTGTTCCTGATTCTCACCATCATCAATTTCGCGGTGATCACCAAGGGCGCCGGGCGCGTCTCGGAAGTGTCGGCCCGCTTCACCCTCGATGCCATGCCTGGCCGCCAGATGGCGATTGACGCCGACCTCAACGCTGGCCTGCTGACCCGCGAGGAGGCCAAGGCACGGCGCGAGGAGATCCGCGAGGAAGCTGACTTCTACGGCGCCATGGATGGCGCCAGCAAGTTCGTCAAGGGCGACGCCGTCGCCGGCCTGCTGATCCTGTTCGTCAATGTGCTGGGCGGTGTCGCCATCGGCACCATGGCCCACCAGATGGCTTTCGGCGAGGCGTTCGAGGTGTACGCCCTGCTGACCATCGGCGACGGACTGGTGGCGCAGATCCCGGCATTGCTGCTGTCGACGGCGGTGGCCATTCTGGTCACACGCATGTCGCGCGCCCAGGCCATCGGCGGGCAGATGAACACCCAGCTGGTCGGTGATGGCCGTGCGGTGGCGATGGCGGCTGGGCTGATGGGGCTGATCGGTCTGGTCCCCGGAATGCCGAATATGGCCTTCCTGCTGCTGGCGGCACTGCTGGCCGCCGCGGCGGTGTGGCTGCATCGGCGCGCCCAGGCCAAGGCCGCACCCGATGCGGCCACGGAGCCCCAGGGTGAGACGCCCGCCGAGCTCGGCTGGCAGGATCTGCCGCCGGTAGACCCGGTCGGGCTGGAACTGGGTTATCGCTTGATTCCGCTGGCCGACAGCGCGCGCGGCGGCGAGCTGATGGCGCGCATCCGCGGTATCCGCCGCAAGCTGTCGGAAGAGCTGGGCTTTCTGTACCCGCCGGTGCATGTGCGTGACAACCTGCAGCTGGCGCCCAACCGCTACCGCGTGTTGCTGCACGGTGTCGAGTTGGCGGCGGGGGAATGCCACCCCGACCGTGATCTGGCGCTGGATGCCGGCCAGGTGCTGGGCCCGGTGGAGGGTATCGCCACCCACGACCCTGCGTTCGGGCTGCCGGCGTTATGGATTGAACCGGGCCAGCGCGCCTATGCCCAGGCCCAGGGCTACACCGTGGTGGATGCCGCCACCGTGATCGCCACCCATTTGTCGCAATTGTTGCGTGACCACGCCCAGGAGCTGCTGGGCATCGAGGAAGCGCAGTCGCTATTGACCGCCACCGCCCAGCACAGCCCCAAGCTGGTCGAGGACCTGGTGCCGAAGGTGCTGCCGCTGGCGGTGTTTACCCGGGTCCTGCAGGGACTGCTGGGTGAGCGGGTGCCGGTGCGCAATCTCCGCGGGGTGCTGGAAGCCCTGGCGGAGCATGCGCCGCGCACTCAGGACCCACAGGCCTTGTTGGTGGCGGTGCGCCAGGCGCTGTCACGACAGATCGTCGCCAGCATTGCACCGCCCGGTGCCGCTGATCTGCCCGTTTTCACCCTTTCGTCCGCACTGGAGCGGCTGTTGCAGGAAGGTCTGCAACACCCACAGAACGCCTTGGAGCCCGGCCTTGCGGAACGACTGCAAACCTCGTTGGAAACGCAGGCCCGGCAACAGGACGCCGTTGGCGAACCCACGGTTCTGCTGGTGCCCGGCACGCTCCGCCAGACGCTCGCGCGATTCCTTCGCGCGGCGGTCCCCCAGGCGCATGTGCTCGCCTTTCACGAACTGCCCGACACCACGCGTATCCGCCATGTCGGGCAACTGGGGTAAGTCATGAAGATCAAACGATTCCTGGCCAGTTCCATGCGCGAGGCCATGCGCCGGGTGCGCGAGGAGCAGGGCCCTGACGCGGTGATTCTCGCCAGCCATACCCGTGAGGATGGCATCGAGGTGGTGGCCGCGGTGGACTACGACGAAGCGCTGATGCGCCAGGCGGTACAGCGGGGTGAGAGCGAGCCGGCCGTGCCGTCGCCGCGCCGCGCCGCCGCCGCAGCTGCCCCCGCTGCCGCCGCCCCAGTGGAATGGGCGATGGACCCCCATATCCGCCGTCTGGAAACCGAACTGACCCAGGTGCGCAATCTGCTGGAAGCCACCCTCGAAGCCAACGAGACCCAGCTGGCCAAGGCCCACCCCAACCGGGCGCGCGTCTATCGGCTGATGGAAACGCTCGGCTTCTCGCCGCGGGTGGCACGCCGCATGGCCGCCAGCCTGCCGTTGGATGCCGACGAGCAGCGCACGCGTGTGCTGCCGGTGGGCTGGCTGGCGCGGCACCTGCAGGTGGCGCCGCCCATCGTCCTGGAGCAGGGCGGTCGCATTGCTCTGGTCGGCCCTACCGGCGTCGGCAAGACCACCACTCTGGCCAAACTGGCGGAACGTGCCGTGCGTCGCTTCGGCGCGCGCCAGGTGGCGATCGCCTCGCTGGATACCTACCGCATCGGCGCCGAAGAGCAGCTGTCGACCTATGCGCGCCTGCTCGGCGTGCCGCTGTTCATCGTGCCGTCGCCAGACCAGCTGTCGGCGCGGCTTGCCGAACTGGCCGATTGCCGCTGCGTGTTCATCGACACCCCGGGCATGAGCCCGGCCGACACCCGCCTGGCGGAAGCCCTGGAAGTGCTGGGCGCCATGCCGGAAGTGCTGAGCACCTGGCTGGTGCTGTCGGCCGGCCAGCAGCGTGAGGATCTGGAGGCGGCGGTCAACCGCTTTGCCCCGGTGCGACCGCAGGCGCTCGTGCTGACCAAGGTCGATGAATGCACGCGCCTCGGCGGCGCCCTGTCGGTGTCACTGGAACGACAGCTGCCCATCACCGTCATCAGTGACGGTCAGCGGGTGCCGGAAGACCTCCACACCGCACGCGCCGCCGACCTGGTGCTGCGCGCGATGCAGAACGCGCGGCAGGTCCTGCCGCCGACCGAGACGCCCAGCGTGGCGGATCTCGAATCCGAAAGCCAGACGATGGAGCGCGCCGCCCATGCTTGAACGACTGAAAGATCGCCTGCACCAGGCCGTGGGTCTGTCGGGTCCGGAGCCGGCGCGCCCGGCCCGGGTCATCGCCGTCGCCAGTGGCAAGGGTGGCGTCGGCAAGACCAACGTCTCCGCCAATCTGGCGCTGGCCCTGCAAATGAGCGGCGAGCAGGTGCTGCTGATGGACGCCGACCTTGGCCTTGCCAATGTCGACGTTCTGTTTGGCCTGCAGCCCACCTTCCACCTGCAGCATGTGCTGGAGGGGCGATGCACCCTGCAGGAGGCGCTGGTAGAGGGCCCGCAAGGACTCACCATCGTACCGGCGGCCAGTGGGCTGGGGCAGATGGCCAATCTGTCGCATGCCGAGCATGTCGGCCTGATCCGCGCCTTCTCCGAATTGCAGACGCCGGTGGACACCCTGGTGATCGACACCGCCGCCGGCATCGCCGATGGCGTGCTCACCTTTTGCCGCGCTGCCCAGGAAGTCCTGATCGTGGCCAACAACGAGCCGGCCTCGCTGACCGATGCGTATGCGCTGATCAAGGTGCTGTCGCGTGATCAGGGCGTGAAGCGGGTGCAGGTGGTGGCGAATATGGTGCGCTCAGCTGCCGAAGGCTACGAACTGTTCGAACACCTGCGCCGGGTCTCCGACCGCTTCTTGGATGTGCATCTGGTGTTTCTCGGCGCGGTGCCCTACGACGAGTTCCTGCAACGGGCGGTGCGCCGTCAGCGTGCGGTTCTGGAAGCCTATCCCAGCGCGCCGTCCTCCATCGCCTTTCGCACCCTTGCCCAAGCCATCCAGAAATGGCCGCCGCCGCAGGGTGCACGCGGCCACGTCGAGTTCTTCGTTGAACGGCTGGTGGGGGCGCCAATGATGATGGGAGCCACCGCATGAGCAGCGCCGCCGCCTACCGCGCCGTGCAGGCGCCGGACGTCAAGGATCTGGTCTGCGAGCATCAGGATCTGGTCCGGCGTATTGCGTTTCATCTGCTGGCCAAGCTGCCTGCGTCGGTGGAAGTGGATGACCTGCTGCAGGCCGGCCAGATCGGTCTGATTGAGGCGGCCCGCCACTTCCGCCCGGACGGTGGGGCCAGTTTTGCCACCTTTGCCGGCATTCGCATTCGCGGCGCCATGCTCGACGAACTGCGCAAGGGCGACTGGGTGCCGCGCTCGGTGCACCGTCGTGCCCGCGAGATCTCCGATGCCATTCGCAGTGTCGAGGCCCGGACCGGACATGAGGCAAATGACACCGAGATCGCCCAGATGCTGGGCATGTCGCTGGAGGCTTATCACCGCCATGCCGAGGACGCCGCGCGTGCGCCGCTGTTGTCGCTCGATGACGGCGGAGATGGCGAGCGCGGCCTCGCCGATACCCTGGAAGACCCGGATACGCCGGAGCGGGCGATCTTTCGCGATGCCTTTCGCGAAGCGCTTGCCGACGGCATCCAAGCACTGCCCGAGCGGGAACGCACGGTGATGGGCCTGTACTACCAGGACGAACTCAACCTCAAGGAGATCGGACGCGTGCTGGGCGTCAGCGAAAGCCGTGTCTGCCAACTTCACAGCCAGGCGCTGCTGCGGCTTCGAGCCCGTCTGCAGGACTGGCGCCACGTGGCCGAAGCGGCCTGATTCCACCGACGACCCTGTAGAGAACCGCCATGAATCCCAACATGAAAATCCTGATCGTCGATGACTTTTCCACCATGCGACGGATCGTCAAGAACCTGCTGGCCGACCTCGGCTTCAACAACACCGCTGAGGCCGATGATGGCGCCACTGCGCTGCCGCTGCTCAAGCAGGGCGGCTTCGAGCTGGTGATCACCGACTGGAATATGCCGGGTGTCACCGGCATCGAACTGCTCAAGGCGATCCGCAGCGACGCCACCACCGCCAAGCTGCCAGTGTTGATGGTGACCGCCGAAGCCAAGCGCGAGCAGATCATTGAAGCCGCCCAGGCGGGCGTCAACGGTTATGTGATCAAGCCCTTCACGGCGCAGACGCTGAAGGAGAAGCTGGACAAGATTTTCGAACGCCTGGCCCAGGCGGCATGAGCACCGAGCCCGCCCCCGTGACCGACTTGCGCGCAGACCTGCGCCAGGTCACATCGCAATTCCAGGCAGCACTGCACAGTCTGCCGCTGGACACGCGCCTGGTGGACGTGGCGCGGCTGGCGCTTCCGGATGCCTGCGCCCGTCTCGATCACGTGGTGGCGCTGACCGAGCAGGCGGCCCATTCCACCCTGGACGAGGTCGACAAACTGCGCGGCAGTCTCGATCGCAGCTTGCGCCTGGCCGAGGGACTTCCGGTGCACGTGCGCGAACGGCTGCAGGATCTGGTGGCCGAGCAGCGTCAGCGCTGCGCGGCACTGGATGCGGCGCAGGCCTATCAGGACCTCACCGGGCAGATCATCCGCCGCGTGACCGCGCTGATTCGCGGCCTGGAGCAGGACCTCATGGCCATCGCCGACGGCCGCAGTCCGGCGCCGCGCGAAGCGCCCGACCTGTCGCGCGGCAATGGCCCGGCTGTGGCCGGACTCGATCAACCGTCGGCGTCGCAGGGCGACGCCGATGACCTGTTGTCCGCATTGGGGCTGTAGCCGATGACGACCGCCGATCCCAGCCTGCTGCCGGACTTTCTCGCCGAGGCCAGCGAACTGCTGGAGAAGCTCGGCGAAGATGTGTTCGCGCTGGCCGACGATCCGTCGGCCGAGCGTCTGAACGCGGTATTCCGCGGCTTTCATACCATCAAGGGTGGCGCCAGCTTTCTTGGGCTTGATCCGGTCGTCAGCCTGTGCCATCGCGCCGAGGATGCCTTCGGGCGGGTGCGCGACGGTCAGCTGATCGTGACGCCAGCACTGGTGGACGCCGCCCTGGACGGCGTCAAGGTGTTGGACCAGCAAGTGGCCCTGCTGCATGAGGGCGGTGCGCCACCGGCAGCGCCGCCCGAGGTACTGGCGGCCTTCGACGCGCTGCTGGGCACGGCCGCCAGTCAGGACATCAGCGAAGACGAATTCGAGGCGTTACTGGACCAGTTGCATGGTTCCGGCGCCGCCCCGGCCGGTCCGCCACCGGCGGCTGTAACCGTGCCGGCGGCCCCGGCGGCCCCGGCGCCCGCCGCAACCACCAACACGCCAGCACCGCGCGCGCCGGAAACGGCGGTGCGGGTCGACAGTGAACGCATCGACCATCTGATGACCTTGGTGGGTGAGCTGGTGATTGTCCGCAACCGGCTCAAGGCTGATCCGAATGTGCGCGGCGGCAGCGGCGGCCTGATGGGCGAACTCGACCGCGTCACCATGCGCTTGCAGAACGCCGTGATGCGCGTCCGCATGCAGCCCGTCGGCCGACTGTTTGCGCGCTTCCCGCGGGTGGTGCGCGATCTCGCACGCGATCTCGGCAAGCAGGTGCGGGTGGACCTGGCGGGCGAGGATACCGACCTCGACAAGCATCTGGTGGATGCTCTTGCCGATCCGCTGATTCATCTGGTGCGCAACGCGGTGGATCATGGCATCGAGAGCCCGGAGCAGCGACGCGATCAGGGCAAGAACCCGGTGGGTCGCCTGCTGCTCAGCGCCAGCCAACGCGGGGACAGTGTGATCCTGCGAGTGGAGGACGATGGCAAAGGTCTCGATCCAGACGCCATTCGCGCCTCAGCGGTGCGCAAGGGGTTGCTCGACGAGCGCGCCGCGGCCGCGCTGACATCGGCGCAGGCCTGTGAACTGATTTTGCGACCCGGGTTCTCGACTCGGGAAACCGTGTCAGCGGTGTCCGGCCGCGGTGTCGGCATGGATGTGGTGGCCAGCACCGTACGTGCGCTGGGCGGCCGCATCGGCCTATCCGGCCAGGTGGGGCGGGGCGCGGTGGTGGAGTTGGTGTTGCCGCTGACCCTGGCCATCCTGCCGACCTTGCGCACCCGGTGCGGTCCCCGCAGCCTGGCGCTGCCCTTGCGGCAGGTGCTGGACTTGCAGCCGTTCAATCCGGAGGCGCTGCAGATGCGGGCTGGGCATCCGGTGCTGACCCTTCAGGGCCGCAGTCTGCCGGTACTGTTTCTTGACGACTGGCTGGGCCTGCCGGAAGGCGGGCGCCAGTTGCTGGTGCGGGTCAGCACCCATCGCGGAGAGCAGGCGCTGGTGGTCGACGGTGTGGAAGGCCGGGAAGACGTGGTGCTGAAGCCGCCGGGCCGACTGCTGCGCGGTGTACCCGGTTACGGCGGTGCAGCGGTCACCGGCGACGGCCGGATCGCGCTGATCCTGGATCCCGATGGCCTGGTCTCACACCAGCCGGAGCATTGAGGCATGGATATCGTCAGCGTCGTCGCCATCATCCTTGCCTTCGTCTCCCTGATCGGGGGCAGCATCCTCAAGGGCAGCGGGGTCGCCGCGCTGCTGTCCGGTGCCGCCTTCATGATCGTGGTGATCGGCACCATTGCGGCCATCTGCTTGCACACGCCCGGCGCCACATTGAAGCGTGCCCTGGCAATCGTGAAGTGGGTGTTCATGCCGCCGCGCGACGATCCACACAAGACCTTGGAACGGGTGGTGGAGTGGAGTCAGACCGCCCGCAAGCAGGGGCTGCTGGCGCTGGAAAGCGCGGTCGAAAATGAGCCCGATGCGTTCATCAAGAAAGGGCTGCAGATGCTGGTGGATGGCACCGAGCCGGAAACCTTGCGTGGCGTGCTGGAGGTGGAGATCGAGGCGCGCGAGCATCATGATCTCGCCGCCGCCAAGGTGTTTGAAGGGGCAGGGATCTACGCCCCCACCATGGGCATCATTGGCGCGGTGCTGGGCCTGATGGCGGTGATGAAGAATCTGGCCGATCCCTCCAAGCTGGGCACGGGTATCGCCGCCGCCTTCGTTGCCACCATTTACGGCATCGGCTTTGCCAACCTGTTCCTGCTGCCGATGGCCGCCAAGCTCAAGGCCATCGTCCAGGATCGTGCGCGCCAGCAGCAGATGCTGGTGGAAGGCCTGGTGGCCATCGCCAACGGCGAGAACCCCCGCAACATCGAGGCCCGGCTATCGGGCTACCTACATTGAGGAGGGGCCATGGCACGTAAGGCCAAGCACGAAGAGCATGCCAACCATGAGGCCTGGGCCATCCCCTATGGCGATCTCATCACGCTGCTGTTGGCCTTCTTTGTGGTGATGTACGCGGTGTCCTCGATCAACGAGGGCAAGTACCGGGTGATGGCGGCGTCGATGTCGGCCGCTTTCGGCGGCACCCCCAAGTCGCCGTTGCCGATTCAGATCGGGGACAACCTCGCCAAGGGCACCAAGGGCGAGCAGGCAGCGCCACCCTCGGAGGTGCCGCAGTTTCAGAATGACAAGGTGGACATCCTCAGCAGCGCCCCGTTGGCCAAGGTGCTGAAGGAGGCGCGGCCGGCGACGGCCCGGTTGAACGCCGAGAGTGACGCCATGCTCAACCGGATCAGCGACAGCATCTCCGAAGCCCTGGCGCCGTTGATCGCCGACAACTGGGTGCGCGTCACCCGCAAGACCTTCTGGCTGGAGGTGGAGATCAATACCGATCTGCTGTTCGCCAGCGGCTCATCCGCGCTCAACGCCGAGGTGCTGCCGGTGATTGATCAGCTGGGGGAGGTCCTCACCCAGTTCGACAACCGGTTGCGGGTGGAAGGCCACACGGACGATCGTCCGATTCACACCTCGATCTTTCCCTCCAACTGGGAACTCTCTGCCGCCCGGGCCGGCACCGTGGTGCGGCGCCTTCGGGATGGCGGCATCGCGCCCGAGCGCCTGTCGGTGGTGGGGTATGGTGAATTCCATCCGGTCGATGACAACACCACGCTGGAGGGTCGCCAGCGCAACCGGCGGGTCACCATCGTCATTCTCGCGGCCGAGGCCGACATTCTCCCCGGACCGCCGGCGGGAGCCGACCATGCACAGTGAACCGATGGCTGACCTTCCTCCGGGCCCCTGGCTGCTGGTGATGCTCGGTGCGCAGCGCTACGGCTTGCCCGTACCGTGGCTGCGCGAGGCTTTGCCGGGGCAGCCCGCGGATCCAGTCCCCGGTGCGCCAGCCGGGGTCCAGGGCATCATCCATGTTCGCGGCGAGGTGATGCCCGTCGTGGACCTGCGCGTCCCGTTGGCGATCGCAGCACCCGCGACCGACCCCACCGGCAAGTTGGTGGTGGTGGAAGTGGATCAGGAGCGTTTCGCGCTTCGCGTCGACCGCGTGGCGGATGTGGTCAAGGTACAGGCCGAGGCGATCGAGCCGCGTGCCATCGGGCCGCATCCTGACGCCCTGTGCGGGTTCGCACGTTTGCCACAGGGACTGGTGCAGCTGGTCGATCCGCGGGCGCTGCTGGCGATCGCGGCCGGCGCCGAGGCTACAGTTCCACTAATGGCTTGAAGCCACCCCAGAACATCCGCTTGGCATCGAACGGCATCTTGTCCATGTCCATCTTGAGGCGCGGATCATTCATGACCTTGGCCACGATACGGTCGCGGTCGCGGCGTGAGCGGTAGGTGGCCCAGGCAAACACCACCACCTCGCCGGATTTCAGTTTGACGCTTTGGGGAAACGACGTGACCTTGCCGGCTTGCACGTCATCCTCGACGCATTCGACATAGCTGAGGGCGCCGTGCTCGCGCCAGATCTTGCCGGCCTTGCGGGCCAGGCGGCGGTAGGCGGCGAGTTGGTCCTTGGGGACCGGCAACACGAATCCGTCGACGTACATGGGCAGCTCCTACCATTGAGGGCAGATGAGACGATATCGTCATCGCTTCGTCGAAGCAGCAGCCGCCAAATCGACATGCAGCGGGTCTGTGGCGCCCGGCGCTAACCCGGACCCCCTTCGTGATCCGCCTGAACGGTGGTGCCCGGCGCCGCCCCGGCACCCCCCTTCGTGACCCGCTCCCGGCCTGCGGCCGGGTCCATCCCTGGATCGCTCGTGTCGGGCCTTCCATGGCCCTCCAACGGTCTCGAAGTGGCGTTCCGGGGCGTCGCCCCCACGGTGGGTGCAGGCCTGGTTCCCGTCATGCCCGACTTGATCGGGCATCCAGCAGCCGACCGTTGCAATTGGACCCCCGATCAAGTCGGGGGTGACAGGAAGTAGGGCGTCGGGGGTGACGGTGAAGTTGCTGTCATGCGGATCGGACCGGGCGCCCGGCGATGGTGCCCGGTACCGCCCCCGTGGGTGCAGGCCCGGTTCCCGTCATGCCCGACTTGATCGGGCATCCAGCAGCCGACCGTTGCAACTGGACCCCCGATCAAGTCGGGGGTGACAGGAAGTAGGGCGTCGGGGGTGACGGTG
>CAYROO010000001.1:0-69455 GCA_964425915.1 uncultured Polycyclovorans sp. | reverse complement strand
CCGTGGGTGCAGGCCCGGTTCCCGTCATGCCCGACTTGATCGGGCATCCAGCAGCTGACCGTTGCAATTGGACCCCCGATCAAGTCGAGGGTGACAGGAAGTAGGGCGTCGGGGATGACAGGAAGTAGGGCGTCGGGGGGCAGCAAATGACGCTTCCGGCTGACGGGGAATGTTGAGTGCAGGGGCGATGGTCGGCTTAACGGCCCACCAAGGACCGCGCAATCACTTCCTTCATGATCTCCGAGGTGCCGCCGTAGATGCGCTGGATGCGGGCATCCTGCCAGTAGCGGCTGATCGGGTATTCGGTCATGTAGCCATAGCCGCCGAACAGCTGCAGGCAGGCATCGGTGACCCGGCCTTCCATCTCGGTGGTGGAGAGCTTGATCATCGCCGCGTGCGGCACGTCCAGCTTGCCGTCGGCGTAGAGCGCATTGCATTTCTCGACGAAGGCCCGGTGCACCTCGATGTCGGTCTTGCACTTGGCCAGTTCGAAGCGGGTGTTCTGGAAGCTGGCGATGGGCTGGCCGAAGGCCTTGCGCTGGGTCACGTATTCCACGGTCTTTTCCAGCGCGCCCTGGGCATGGCCGACGGCGGTGACGGCCAGCGCCAGACGCTCACGCGGCAGCTCGTCGATCAGGTGACCGAAGCCGCCGCCGATCTTGCCCAACACTTCATCCGCGCCGATCTTGACGTTGTCGAAGAACAGCTCAGAGGTATCGGCGGAATGCAGGCCGACCTTCTCCAGGTTGCGGCCGCGCTTGAAGCCGGGCAGCGAGGTATCGAAGGTGAACAGAGTGGTGCCCTTGGCGCCCTGCTTGGGGTCGGTCTTGGTGGCGAGGATCACCACGCCGGCGTGCTGGCCGTTGGTGATGAAGGTCTTGGAGCCGTTGATGACGTAGCCGTCGCCGTCGGGCAGGGCGTTGGTCTTGATGCCCTGTAGGTCTGAGCCAGCGCCCGGTTCGCTCATGCCGATGGCGCCGATGCACTCACCGCGGGCCATGCGCGGCAGGTACTTCTGCTTCTGGTGCTCGCTGCCCAGGTGCAGGATGTAGGGGGCGGCGATATCGGAATGCACCGAGAGGTTGGACGCCAGCGCCAGGTAGCCCATGCGCGCGGCTTCTTCCAGCACCACCATGCTGAACTCGAACGGGGCGCCCATGCCGCCGTATTCCTCCGGCATGTCGACGCACAGCAGGCCGTTCTCACCCATCTTCAGATACAGCTCTTTGGGGAAGATGCCGTCCTTCTCCCATTGCGCGTAGTGCGGCTCCACTTCGTCATTGAAAAAGCGCACGACGGTGTCGCGGAACAGTTGCAGCTCGGCGGAATCACTCATGAGTCACAGTCCTTTTGGGTCAAGATGAAATCGGTGGAATCGAGGCGGATCTGGAGGCGCTGTGCGTCCAGGCGCTGGTAGTGGATGGTCTGCGGTTGGCCAGCGCTTTCACGCTGAAACTGCCAGCCCGACCGGGCCGATGCGAGTCGGTAGGCAGTGGCGGGCTGGCCTTCCGGCTGCAGCAGCAGTCGGATGCCGTGGTCATCGGCGACGATGCGCAGGAACTCGAAGGTCTGGCTGCGTCCGGCCTGCTGACGGTCGCTGCTGCCGAGCATCAGGTTGTCGCTGGCGGCCAGCCACACCTCACGGTAGACCTGGTCGCCTGCGGCGTAGGCCCAGCACCCCTTCAGGCCAGAGAGGTCTGGTAGCTTGGGGGCAGCCGTGAGCGCGGCGGGCAGGGCCGCCAGGGCCACCAGCAAGGCACGCAGGACAATAGTCATGGGCTATCGGCATCCTTGAATCAATTCATTTGCAACACAAACGAGAGTCATTATCATTTGCGGACGTTCTCATTCGGAGTGCCCGCCATGACCAAGACGCTCAGCTTTGCAGCCGTGCATTTTACGGTGGCGTTCACGGTTGCCTACCTGATCACCGGCAGCTGGGTCGCGGGCAGCCTCACGGCCCTGATCGAACCTTGTATCAACACGGTGGCCTACTATCTCCACGAGAAAGTATGGGCGCGTCGCGGCGCTGATGCCGCCGCACCGCGGCAGGGTTGGCGCCACCAGCACGCGACAGTATGAGTAGACGGCGCCGCGGGACGCTCCGACCGCGAGGACGTCAGCCACCGGTAAGGGAATGCTAGAGTCCCGGCATCACGAGGAGATGCCGATGGCAGAACAGGAATCCGCCAGAACCCCATTGTTTCGCCCGCGCACGCCGGCCCTGCTGATCCACGGTATGTGGTGCACCGGCGCCGACTTCGAGCGGATCAGGCTGACCCTGGAAGCGCGCGGTTTTGATTGTCTGGTGCCGACCCTGCCGGCGCACCAGCCGACGCCGGATCAACCCCTGCAGGTCGGTGCGCTCAGCCTGCAGGAATATCTGGGGTATCTGGAACGGACGGTGGCGGCGCAGGGGTGGTCGACGCCGCCCGTGATCGTCGGTCATTCGATGGGCGGCCTCCTGGCCCAGCAGCTGGCGACCCGGATTCCTTGTCGCGCCCTGGTGTTGCTGACCCCGGCGCTCCCCTGGGGCATGAATATCCTGTCGTGGTCCAACTTCAAGGCCTTCTTTGCCGCCTTCGCCCGCTGGGGTTTCTGGCGCAAGCCACAGAAGCTGTCGCGTCGGATGGCCAGCTACGCCGCCTTCAATGGGCTGCCCGAAGACCGTCATGAAGCGATGTACCAACGCATGGTGCATGAGTCCGGGCGCGCCGCATTCGAGCTGGCTTTCTGGTGGGCCGACTGGCGTCGCGCATCGCGAGCGGATGCCGATCTCGTGCGGTGTCCGGTGTACATCGTCAGCGCCGGCGCCGATCGCCTCACCCCTTCGCGTCATGTGCGCAAGCTGACACGACGGTATCCCTCTGCGCGGCTGCGGCACTATCCCGACCGCGGCCACTGGGTCATTGATGACGAACACACGGATGAAATGATGAATGGCATCTGCAGCTGGTTGCGCCCCCTGGAGGAGCGCCCGATTCCGGTTTCCGCCGCGCGTGTAGGGCTGAGCGTATGAGCCGTTTCCCTTATTGGGCCGCCGTGCTGGCGGTCTCGGGCGCCGCTTGGGCGCAGGGCGATTCGGTGGGACAGGCGCTCGACACGGTCGAGCGGTCCCAGAAGGCCGCTGCGGTGTCACAGGATCGGGTGGACCAGCTGGACGACCAAACCCGCGCCTTGTTGGAGCGCTACCGTGCGGCCAGCTGGCAGGCGCAGCAGCTAACGGTCTATGCCGACCAGTTGGAAGCCATCGCGGCGCGGCAGGCCGAGGAGAAAGCGTCGCTGAGCCGGCAGATCGAGGCCATGCAGCGGACCGAGGCCGAGCTGTTGCCGCTGATGCTGCGCATGCTCGATGCCCTCAAGCGCTTTGTTGCGCTCGACCTGCCGTTCCTGCCGCAGGAGCGCCAGGAGCGGCTGGACAATCTTGAGCGATTGATGAGTGACCCCGAAGCCACCCTGGCGGACAAGTACCGCCGTCTGCTGGAGGCCTATCAGGTGGAGGTCGATTACGGCCGCGGCCTGGGTGCCGAACGTGCCGAGGTGGCAGGCCGGGTGGTCGATCAGCTGCGGGTCGGACGGCTGGCGCTGTATGCGCTGACGCTGGAAGGCGATCAGGCCTGGCGATGGGATGCCGACAGCGCGGAATGGCTATCAGTGGACAGCGGCCTTGCCCGGACCATTCGACAGGGGCTGCGCATGGCGCGCGACACCGCGCCCGCCGGACTGCTGAAACTGCCGGTCGCGGCCGCTGAGGAGGTGCAGCCATGAAGCGCTGGATGCTGCTGTGGGCAGTGCTGCTGAGTGGTACCGCCCAGGCCCAGGCGCCGCAGACCGCGGAGGGGCTGGATGCGCTGTTGCGGGAAGTGCAGGCCGCGGCGGCGGAGGGGGGCACGCTCAACCGTGAACGCGAGGCACGGTTCCTGCGGGAAAAGAACCAGCAGTCGGCCATGCTCCGCGAAGCCGAGGCGGACAAGCGCAAGGCCGAGGTCCGCATCGCCGAGGTGCGTCGTCGCTTCGAAGCCCAGCAGAAAGAGGTGCAGGCGCTGAAGGAGCAGCTGCGCAGCAGTGTCGGTGAACTGGACCAGATGTATGCAGGCATCCGTCAGGTGGCCGGCGATCTGCGCGCGCTGGCGGCTGATTCTCTGGTGACGGCGCAGACGCCCGAGCGTCTGGTGTTGCTGGACCAGCTGGCCACGGGGCGCGAGCTACCCGGCATCCCGGAGCTGGAACAGCTGTGGGTGACCTTGATGGAGCAGATGACGGAGTCGGGCCGCAGCGTGCGATTCCAGGCGCCGATCGTCGATGCCGCCGGCCTGTCGCGGACCGCCGAAGTGGTGCGCGTCGGCAGCTTCACGGCCTTCGCTGACGGCCAGTACCTGGTGCTCGACGATCAGGCGCGGCTGGTGGCGCTGCCTCGGCAACCGGCTGGATCCCTGCGCCGGCTGGCGGAGGCCTATGCCGACACGCGTGCGGGTACTGCGCCGGTGCTGATCGACCCCTCGCGCGGCACCTTGCTCAGTGTCGAGGGCGACAAGCCGGACCTGCTGGAGCGCATCCAACAGGGTGGGGCGGTGGGTTACATCATCCTGCTGATCGGCCTGGTCGGCGTGCTGATTGCCATCGGCCAGCTGCTGTTCCTCACCGGCACCGGCCGCCGCATGCGCCTGCAGCTGCAACAGCTAGCCGACCCGCGGCAGGACAACCCGCTGGGCCGCATCATCGCCAGCTTCCGTGAGGACAGCCGCGACGACGACGACCCCGAACTGCTGGAGTTGCGGCTGTCGGAGTCGGTGCTGCGTGAAACGCCGCGGCTGGAACGGGCGCAGTCGGTGATCAAGCTGTTTGCCGCCGTTGCGCCCTTGCTGGGACTGCTGGGAACGGTTACCGGGATGATCGCCACCTTCCAGGCCATCACCGTGTTCGGTACCGGCGATCCCAAGTTGATGGCGGGGGGGATTTCGCAGGCGCTGGTGACCACCGTGCTGGGTCTGGTGGTGGCGATTCCGCTGCTGTTCGTGAATTCCCTGCTGGCGGCGCGTTCGCGCGTGCTGATCCAGACACTGGACGAGCAGGCGGCGGTGCTGCTGGCGGAGCGGCTGGAGGGCCCCCGTGCTTGAGGTCTGGCTGGCGCCGTACCAATCGCTCAACCTGTTCCTGGAGACGGGCGGCTGGGTGTTGAACTGGATCTTCGCCGCCGCGGTCATCCTGTGGATGCTGATCATTGAACGCATGTGGTTTTTCTGGCGCGTGCTGCCGCGGGTGGAGCGACGTGTGCAGGCGCACTGGTTCGAGCGTGCCGAGCGGCGCTCGTTCAGTGCCCGTCGCATCCGCAGCGCACTGCTGGGCCGCGTGCATCTGCTGATGGGGCAGACCCTGCCCACCATTCAGGTGCTGATCGCCATCTGTCCCTTGCTGGGCCTGTTGGGCACGGTGACCGGGATGATCGAGGTGTTCGACGTGATGGCGCTCAAGGGCACCGCTGATGCCCGCGCCATGGCAGCCGGCGTGTCGCGGGCCACCGTGCCCACCATGGCGGGCATGGTGGTGGGACTGTCGGGGCTGTTTTTCATCAACCGGTTCCAGTCGCGCATGCGCATCGAAGGCGAGCGATTCGGTGACCGGCTCAGCGTGACGGAGATGGCAGCATGAAGATCAAGCGGCACAGCCCGCCCGGCGACGATACCGGGATCGACCTGACGCCGATGCTGGACGTCATCTTCATCATGCTGATCTTCTTCATCGTCACCACCTCGTTCATTCGCGAGGCCGGGATCGAGGTGAATCGTCCCAGCGCCGAGACCGCCCAGCGGGAGGAGCAGACCAACATCCTGGTGGCGATTTCGCCGGAGGGCGAGGTATGGATTGACAAGCAGCGGGTCGACATTCGTGGCCTGCGCGCGGTGATCCAGAAGCTGCGTGCGGAGAATCCCGAGGCCTCGGTGGTGATCCAGGCCGATACCGACGCCCGTGCCGGCCTCATGGTGGAAGCCATGGACCAGGCGCGCCTGGCGGGCGTCAAGGACGTATCCATTGCCGCACTTCCCCGCTGATCGCGCGCTGGAAGCCGCGCCCTGGTCGCGGCTGACCGTCACCGCCCTGTTCGCGGTGGCGGTGGCGGTGCTGCTGTTTCTGTGGATGGCGTGGATGACGCGGGCGCCGGAGGCCCCGCCCGACGCCGGGCGCCGGCTCGACGGCGTGGAGCTGGTCAAGGTCCAGGAGGAGCCCGACACGCCGCCGGAGGAGCTGTTCAGCCCCGAGGCCGAGCCGCCACCGCCGCCGGCGGCGCCACCGGCCTTGTCGGCGCCGCAGCGGCCCAGCATCAACGTGCCGACCCTGCCCATCGCGGCCGCCGAAGTGGGCAATATTTCGGTGCCGCTCAACAGCGGCAACAACCTCGGCGTGGGGCTCGCCAGCGCGGGCAGTTTTGCCGGCTTCGCCGGCCAGGGCAGTGGTGCCGGGTCGGGCGGCGATGGTGGCGGTCGGGGCTTTACCGGCAAGCCCTTGGTGCCCTTGTCCACCGCCCGACCGCAGATGCCCAAGTGGGCCTGTGACAAGGGCATTCGCGGCTGGGTGGAGGTGGTGTTCACGGTGATGCCCAACGGCCGCGTCCGCAACGTCAAACTGATCGACGCCGATCCGCGCGGCGTGTTTGAGGCCGCCGCCATTGAAAGCATTGGCAACTGGATCTACGAGCAGACCGAGCGCGCCCGCGAAGTGAAGCAGCGGGTACCGATGAACCCCGAAGACTGCGCGTACAACTGGCGATGAGTCGATCCCGTCTGCCTCTGATCACCACCGTGGTGGCGCTGATGGCGCCGATGGCGGCCGTGGCGCAGCAATATCGCAGCGAGGTGCGCGAGCTGCCGACGCCACCGGCCGAGCAGTCGGTGGCACCGGAAGCCCTGCTGAAGCAGACCACCGACCCCTATCAACGGGCCCTGCTGTTGCGGGATATGGCCGCCCAGGCGGCACGCGACGGCAACAATGCCAAGGCGCTGGAATATCTCAATCAGGCACTGGCCACCAACGCGCTGTCCGGCATTGCCGCCGAGCAGATGCGCGAGATGCAGGGCCAGTTGTTGCTCGGCACCGGCGCTTACAAACAGATGCAGCCGCAGCTGGAAGCCCAGGTGCGGCGCGGCGATGCCAGCCCTGAGATCAAGGTGGCGCTGGCCGCCGCCTATCTGGAAGACAAGCGCTATCGCGATGCCCTGCCGCTGCTGCGCGACGCGGTGAAGGCGGTGCCCAATGCCGATATCTCCTGGCGCCGCGCGCTGATGGCCAGCCTGATCGGCACCGGCGCCCATCGCGAGGCGCTGCCGCTGGTGGAAGCGCTGGTGCGGGAAGATCCACGCCAGGGCGAGGACTGGCTGCGCCTCGCCGCCCTGCACCTCAAGCTCGGCAACAAGACACGGGCGGCGGCGGTGATGGAAGTCGCCCAGCGGCTCGGGTTTCTCGCCACCGGCGAAGATCGTCTGCGACTGGTCAGCCTGGTGGCCGATCTGGGCGCGCCATTCGAGTCGGGTTCCATGCTCAAGGCCTGGATGGACGATGGCAGCCTGGCCGACAACGCCAGCAACCGCCGGTTTCTCGCCCAGCTCTGGTTGGCAGCGCGCGAGTCGTCACTGGCCATTCCGGCGCTGGAGCGGGTATTGGCCCAGCAGGCGGACCCCCTGGTGATGCGGCAGTTGGCACAGCTCTACATGGACCGCGAGGCCTATGGTCAGGCCAGTGAAGTACTGCAGCGCTTGTTGGCGCAGGAGGGCGCCAAGGGCGACACCCTGATGCAGTTGGCGACGGCGCAGTACCAGCAGGCTGATGTCGATGCCGCCCTGTCCACCTTCCGCCAGGCGGCCGTGCTGCGTGACCGCCACGCGCCGCTGGCGCAGGAGTGGGTGAAGTATCTGGAAACCGGCCGTGCGCGCGAGCAAGCACTGGCTGCGGCGGCGGAGCGCCGCAGTCGTGAGGAGGAGGTCATCGCGCTGTCTGGGCGGGTCGCCAGTGGGCAGACGGTGACCCTGGGGACCGGGGATGTCGTCGCCTCTGCCGGTACTGCCACGGGTGCGTCGAGCGTCGGTGGCGGCACCCCAAGGGGCGGATTGACACCGGTGGGTGCCGAGCAGTCCGCCAATGCCAGCGGCGAGATCCCGGCCTGGACCGGCGGCATCACGCCGGATCAGCGGCCCGACGGCTTCGTCATGGGCCAGGCGTTGCCGGATCCTTATGCGGCCGACCAGCCGCGTTTCACCATCACCGCCGACAACGTCGCCCGCTACGCCGATCGTTTGGCGCCGGCGCATCGCAAGCTGCTGGAGACCCTGCCGGGCTACCGCATGACGGTGTACCCCAGTCGCCGCAGCGTCGCTTATCCGGCCGCCATCTATGAGGCCACTGCCGCCAACCGCGAACGGGCGCGGCTGGACAGCCCGGATGCCCTGGTGGGGGCGCAATTGGGCTTCCCGTTCCCGCAACCGCGCACCGGTGTGGAAATCATGTGGAATCACCGTACCCGCTATCGCGGCGACACCGTGGATTCCCGCTACGGTCAGGCCGTGGTACAGCCCAGCGGCACCGTGACCGCGCGTAACGACCAGCGTTTCCGGGTGCGCTTCCGCTACGCCAACATTGCCGAGCCCGCGGATCTGGCCAAGGAAAACTACATTGCGCTGGGCATCACGGCGGTCTACGAAGGCGGGCGCTCGCCCGACATCATCGGGCTGTTTCACGAGACCGCCAATTCGCAGAAGCAATCGCGCAACGTCTGGGTGCTGCTGACCAAGCTGGGGCGCATGCTGCGGATACCGCCGGTGGGTTATGACCAGCCGTTTCCGGGCACCGAGGGGCTGGAGTTCATCGATATGGTGGACATGTACAACGGCGCCTTCGACCGATACGTCTGGAAGCTGGTGGGCAAGCGCGAGCTGTTCATTCCCTACAACGCCTACCGGTTCAACCGCCCAGACCGTGATCCGGCGTCGCTGCTGACCCCGCGCTATCCCGATCTCAGCGATGCCCGCTACGAGCTGCACCGGGTCTGGGTGATTGAGGCCAGCGAGCGCGGCGGCAAGCGCCATGCCTTTGGCAAGCGCACCTTCTACGTCGATGAAGACTCCTGGACCGTGGTGATGGTCGAGAACGAAGACCAGGACGGTCGTTTGTGGCGGTTCCAGGAAGGCCATCTGGTCGCCGAATACGACATCCAGGCCGCCTGGACGCGGCCGGTGATCACCTATGATTTCAAGGACGGCCGCTACTTCATCAACCGGATCTTTTCCGGCTATGACCACTTCCAATACAACGAAGCGATGACCGACAGCGAATACCTGCCGGCGGTGGTCAAGCGCACCTACACTCGCTGAGTGCTGAGTGCTGAGTGCTGAGTGCTGAGTGCTGAGTGCTGAGTGCTGAGCGCTGAGCGCTGAGCGCTGAGGGTCAGGCGGGGGGCAGGTGGCGGGTGATGACGGCGCCGAACAGGGGCAGCAGGCGCGCCACTTCATCCTCGGCGCCGTCGCGGAATTTGTCGTAGGTGCGACGCACCGTGTCCGAGGCCTGGGCGGCGCGTCCGTCGGCCACGCCGAGCAGGCTGCGTACGGCACGGCCACCGTGCTGCTGCAGGAAGGCACCGAAATCCTGCGTCGGTGCCGCCTGGAACTCGCGGTACAGCGGTTCCAGTGCGTTCAGGAACTCCGGCAGCATACGGGCCGTGGCGCGCTCGACGATGCCGGGACGTGCTTTCTTGAGCATGGCGTAGCCGGTCTTGTAGGCGATGCCCTTGAGGCCGCCGCGACGGGCGATGAACTGTTCCACCATGCTGACCGTGTCGGCCTCGACAGCTGCACGACCCGCGGGACTCAGTAGACTCTCGACCAAGGATTTCATAAGGGGTGGGGGAATGACCGACAAGCCGGACGGTCCAAAATCTAGCATGACCCGATTGAAGACCCAGCCATTCGAGCGCAATGTGGCGTTGACCCGGCTCGGCCTCGGTACCGGTGGCCGCTTCGTGGCGCACAGCCTGGCCAACGTGTTCCGCAACGATGCCGAGCGCGAGGCGGCTGATCGCAGCTTCTATCGGGCGCGGGCTCAGGAACTGGCCGATGCCCTGGGGCAGCTCAAAGGCAGTGTGATGAAGGCCGGGCAGATGCTGTCGCTATACGGCCAGTACTTCCTGCCCCCGGAGGCGGTGAGCATTCTCGCCAGCCTCCAGGATGACACGCCGTCGGTGTCCTGGCAGGTGGTGCAGCCGGTGCTGGAGCGCGCACTGGGCCGGCGTCGTCTGGCGGAGCTTGATATCGACGAGCGCCCGATGGCGGCCGCCTCGCTGGGCCAGGCGCACCGGGCCCGACGCAAGTCGGACGGTCTGGAACTGGTGGTGAAGATCCAGTACCCCGGCGTCGCCGATGCCATCGAGAGCGACATCCGCAGCCTGTCACGGCTGGTGGGGCTGTCACGGCTGGCACCGAAGGGCCTGGACCTCGATCCGGTGTTCAACGAAGTGCGGGAGATGCTGCACCGGGAGGTCGATTACCTCGCCGAAGCGCACTTCACCCGCGAGTTCGCCCGACATCTGCAGGATGATCCGCGCTTTGTGGTACCGCGGGTGCTGGGCGACTTCAGCACTGACCGCGTGCTTACCACCACGTACGAGGAAGGGATCGCGGTGCGTAGCGCTGCGGTCCAGGATCTGTCTCAGGCGCGTCGCGATGCGCTGGGCGCTGACTTCCTGCGCTTGTTCCTGCGGGAGTTTCTCGACTGGGGCATGGTCCAGACCGACCCCCATTTCGGCAATTACCGGTTCCGGCCCGGTGACGGCAAGGGGCAGCCGGATCGCATCGTGTTGCTGGACTTTGGCGCCACCCGCGTGTTCGGCCGGGGCTTCATCGATGCTTACAGCGAGATCATGCGCGGCGCGCTGCTGCGCGATCGCGATCGCATCCATGCCGGCGCCCGCGCCATTGGCTTGATGGGCCATGATTTTCCCGAGTCGGTCATGAATGCCTTTGCCGAGCTGTGCGAACGCATCGTCGAGCCCTTCGATGATCCCGCCGCCGGGACCGTGCCGGCCGAACTGCTTACCGACGACGGCGCGTATCGCTGGGGCGCCTCCGATCTGCCGATGCGGGTCGGTCGCATTGCTTCGCGCAACGCACTCTCCATGTACTTCCGTGTGCCGCCGCGGGAGATCGTGTTCTTGCATCGACGGCTCGCGGGGGTCTTCATCATGCTGTCGACACTGCGCTGCGAGCTGCGCACCCGCGAGGACCTGCTCGACGCGCTGGCCCTCTGCTGAGGGTCCTTTCACGTTGTTTCTGCCTTCGGAGCCGATGCCATGCCAGTGCGCAATACCCCTTCGACGCTGCCGACCACGCTGCGGTTCATGGCGCGCCGATTGCGTCATCGCTGGTACGGGCACGGCGCGCGACCCATGCCCGATTTTCAGGCGCGGGTCGAAGCGGTGGTGGCCAGGCTGCCCTCACCGCCACCGCGGCTGCATTGGCTGTCGGTGACTGCGGGTGGCGACTGGCTGGACACCGGCATCGACCTTGCGGCCGGGGAGTCGGTCAGCCTCACCGCTGATGGCATGGTGTGGCTGGCCAAGGCCTTCGACGTCGGCTTTGGACCCGGCGTCGGTCTTTGGTATCGGGTGGGCGACGCCCCCCTGCGCAAGCTGTCCGCGCCGTCGGCGCTGATCGACAGCGGCGCCGGCGGGCGGCTGCGCCTGAGCACCAAACCGCCGGGCGAGTTTGCCGATCGCCAAGGCCGATTCGAGGCCCAACTGTCGCGCAAGCCGCTCAAGGGCGGCTATACCGTGGCGGTGCTGCGCTGGCCGGCGCAGGCTGGCGCGGCATTGGCGCAGGCGACGGCGCTGGAGCCGTCGCTGTTTGCCCCATTGCAGGCGCAGTTGCAGTCGCCGATCCGGCCGCCGGCGGGTTGGCATTACCTGTGGCGGCTGGGGGAGGGCGCCATTTTTCGGGCCGACACGGCACAGGCGGGACGCATCTGCTGTCACACCCATGCCGATGTCGGCATCCTTCAGTACCCGGTGGACCATGGGCTGGATGGCGACAGTCGCCTGAGCTGGCGATGGTGTGTTGATCAGCTGCCGTCCGCGTTGCCGGAGCACACCGCGCCCACCCATGACTACCTGTCGATTGCGGTGGAATTCGACAACGGTCTCGACCTGACCTACCTATGGAGTGTTTCGCTGCCGGAAGACACGATCTTCCAATGTCCACTGCCGTGGTGGGATCAGCGTGAAACCCATTGGGTCATTCGCAGTGGGACCGAGGCACTCGGGCAGTGGCTGGCCGAGTCGCGGCCAATCCTGTCGGACTACCGCCGAGCCATCGGCGGGCCGGATCCGAAACGGGTGGTGGCGGTCTGGCTGATTGCCAACACGGCCTTCCAGCGTGGGGAGGGTCGCTGCAGCTACGAAGCGATCCAGGTCGCCTCGGGTGATCGGGTCGATGCCATCGCCTGAGCGTGTGCGTCGACATCGCTGCGCGCTGTCCGCCAGGGTCGACAGCGGACAAGCGCTGAGCTGAAGCGGACAAGCGGTCTCAATCAGGGTGGGGCGACGGCCGATACGCCGTACAAGCCCGACCCGGTGACTGACCGTGCAAATCGACCTCCCCCCCCGCTGCACGCTCGGTGATGCCGACGACCTGAAGTTGCGCCTGGTCGGCACGCTCGATACGGACGGTGACGACGTCACCGTCGATGCCTCCGCCGTCACCCAGGTGGGCACCGCTGTCCTGCAGCTACTGCTGGCGCTGAAGATTGACCTGCAGCGCCAGGGCCGTGCGCTGCGCTGGCAGTCCCCCTCGCAGCCCTTCGTGGCCGCCGTGCAGCGACTGTTCCTGGCCCAAGCCCTCGAAATCCAGTCCACCCGATCCTGACGTGGAGCCCCCGACCATGCCCCGCATTCTTGCTGTTGATGATTCCCCTTCCATGCGCCAAATGGTCAGCTTCACGCTGAGCAGCGCCGGCTATGAGGTCACCGAGGCCGAGGATGGCGCGGTTGCGCTGAACAAGGCGCGTGGCGATCGCTTCGACCTGGTGCTGGCGGACGTCAACATGCCCAATCTCGACGGAATCAGCCTGATCAAGGCGCTGCGGGATCTGCCGGACTACCGCTACACCCCGATGTTGATGCTCACCACTGAAGCCGGTGACGGCAAGAAGCAGGAAGGGCGGGCGGCCGGCGCCACCGGTTGGATCGTCAAGCCGTTCAACCCTGAGCAGCTGCTGGCCACGCTGAAGCGCGTCCTCCCGGCATGAGCATCGACCTCTCCCGGTTTCACGCGGGCTTCTTCGAGGAGAGTCTCGAAGGCCTTGCAGTGATGGAGGCGGGATTGCTGGCGCTGGAAGATGGCAGCGCCGATGGCGAAACCCTGCATGCCATTTTCCGCGCCGCCCACTCGATCAAGGGCGGCGCCGGCAGTTTCGGCTTCACCCGTATCAGCCAGGCCACGCATCACCTGGAAACCCTGCTCGATGAACTGCGCAGCGGCCACCGCGAGGCGGATGCCGCGGTGCTGCGGGTGCTTTACCAGTCGCTGGATGGCGTGCGGGCGATGATTGCCGCCGCGCAGGCCGGCGAACCGATGCCGGAAGCCCAGATCCAGGCCTTCGAGGCGGCGCTGAAAGCGGTGCTGGATCCGTCCGCCACGGTGAAGGCCGACAACGCTGTTGCCCCCGGCGCCCGTGCCGAATCCACGTCGACTGGCTGGAACATCAGCTTCGCACCGTCTGCGGCGCTGCTGTCCACCGGTAACGAGCCGCTCTTGCTGATGCAGGCGCTGTCCGAGCTCGGCACGCTCAGCGGTGAGGTCCATATTCCTGACGATCTCCACCTGCCGGACCTGGCGCCGGATGATTGCCGGCTGTCCTGGCGTTTTCGGCTGCAAACGGCGGCGAACGAAGCCGCGGTTCGCGACATCTTTGCCTGGGTGGAAGACTGCTGCGTATTGACGTTATCGCCCATTCCACATCGGGTCGAGACCCCACAACCGGTCACCCTGACGGCCAAGACTCAGTCGGTGCCACCAACGGCAGCCGCAGATGCTGATCACGCAGATCCGCAGAGTCCCGCCCGCTTGCCCACCGCTTCAATTCGGGTCGGCGTCGACAAGGTCGACGTGCTGATCAACCTGGTTGGCGAGCTGGTGATCACCCAAGCCATGCTGCAGCAGGCCAGCAGCGAACTCGACCCGGCGATGTTTGAACGCCTTTACGCCGGTCTGGCGCAGCTTGAGCGCAACACCCGCGCGCTGCAGGCCTCGGTGCTGGCGGTGCGTATGCTGCCGGTGGGCACCGTGTTTTCACGCTTTCCGCGGCTGGTCCGCGATCTCGCCGACAAGTTCGGCAAGAAAGTGCGACTGGTGCTGGACGGCGAGGGTACCGAGCTCGACAAGGGGATGATCGAACGCATCACCGACCCCCTGACCCATCTGCTGCGCAATGCGCTCGATCATGGCCTGGAGACGCCAGCGGAACGCCTGGCCGCCGGCAAGCCGGAGGAAGGGCGACTGAAGCTGTCGGCCCGGCATGCGTCCGGCGCCATCGTGTTGGAAATCGAGGATGACGGTCGTGGTCTGAACCGCGATCGCATCGTCGCCCGTGCGTTGGAACGCGGCGTCATCAGCCAGCCGCCGGCCACCCCGGCCGAGATTGACCAGCTCATCTTCGAACCGGGCTTCTCCACCGCCGAGACCGTCACCGACGTGTCCGGCCGTGGCGTGGGCATGGACGTGGTGCGCAAGAACGTGCTGGCGCTGGGTGGCCGCATCGATCTCAGTACTACCCCGGGCCAGGGCACCCGGATCACCGTACGCCTGCCGCTGACCCTGGCCATCCTCGATGGCATGAGCATCGCGGTCGGCGACGAGGTGTTCATCGTGCCCATCGCCAGCGTGCTGGAGAGCTTCCTGCCCGGCCCCGAGCACCTGCCGCCGCTGGGTGGCAACCAGTGCCTGGTGAAGGTCCGCGAGCGCTATCTGCCACTGATCCGCCTGTCCGAGCGCTTTGGTCTGCCGAGTGGCGTCGACGGCCCGGGCATTGCAGTGGTGGTAGAGGCCGACGGTCGCCGTCTGGCGCTGATGGTGGATGCCCTGGTGGGACAGCAGCAGGTGGTGATCAAGAGCCTGGAGCAGAACTACCAGACGGTCCCGGGGATTGCCGGGGCCACGATTCTCGGGGACGGGCGCGTGGCGCTGATCCTCGATGTGGCGCAACTGGCCAGCGAATCCGCGCTGGCGGTGGCGGCCTGACAACCGGAGATGACGATGGACGGTGGCACCCCAACAGCAGACATGGCCGAAGCCAGCACGGCGGGCGCCGAATACCTCACCTTCTGTCTCGGCAACGAAAACTACGGTGTCGACATTCTGCGGGTCCAGGAGATTCGCGGCTACGACGCAGTCACCCGCCTGCCGGCGGCACCCGCCTTCATCAAGGGCGTCATCAACCTGCGCGGCACCATCGTTCCGGTGGTGGACATGCGCATCAAGTTTGGTCTCGGCGAGCCGGTCTACGACACCTTCACCGTGATGGTGATTCTTAACGTTGCCAGCCGGGTCATCGGGATGGTGGTGGACCGCGTCTCCGACGTGGTGCGCCTCAGTCCCGAGGAGATCCGCACCACCCCTGAATTCGGCAGTGGCCTCGACGTGCGTTACGTCGCCGGGCTGGCCGAGCGCGACGGTCAGATGCTGATCGTCGTCGATATCGAAAAGCTGTTCAAAAGCCAGGAGATGGCGCTGTTCGACAGCGCTGTCGCCCAGTGATTCCCCAGACCCAACGGGAGCGTTCCATGTCTGACCACACCCCCTTCACTTCGCGTCCGGAGGCACCGCTGGTCGGGCTGGCCGGCATTGCCGTGGCCCTCCCGGCTTTGTGCCTGGCACACATGGGCGGCGTCCTGTCCATGACGGTCTGGGTGGTCGGCACCCTGGCATTGATCGGAGCGGCCGCTGCGCTCGCCCTGCGGGCGCACAAGGCTGCCGGTGCGGCAGCACAGTCGTCCCGCCAGCGGTCGGACGAACTGCAGGCGCAACTGCAGACCGTCAGCACCGAGCTGGGTGGCATGAAGCGCCAGCTCGACGCGCTGGATCGCTCGCAGGCGATGATCGCCTTCACGCCGACCGGCGAGATCCTTCAGGCCAACCAGAACTTCCTGAGCACCGTCGGCTACTCGCTGGACGAGATCAAGGGCAAGCATCACAGCCTGTTCGTGGACCCGGAGGAGCGCAAGAGCGATGCCTATCGCGCCTTTTGGGAGCGCCTCGGGCGGGGTGAATTCGATGCCGGCCAATACCGGCGCATCGGCCGGGAAGGGCGAGAGGTCTGGATCCAGGCCACCTACAACCCCGTGTTCGATGACAACGGGCGCGTGGTGCGGGTGGTGAAGTACGCCGCCGATATCACCGCGCAGAAGCAAGCTGCCATCGCCAAAGAGCGCGCCGAGGCGGCGCGTCTCGCGGCCGAACAGCATCAGGCCGAAGAGAACCAGCGCATCAAGATGGCGTTGGAGTCGGTGACGACCAATGTGATGATCGCCGACGCCGGCCGCAACATCATCTACATGAACTCAGCGGTCCGCAGCATGCTGGAGACCGCCGAGGCGGATATCCGCAAAGAGCTGCCCAATTTCGACGTCCGGAAACTGATGGGCGGCAGCATCGACCGCTTCCACAAGAATCCGGAGCACCAGAGCCGGATGCTGGAAAAGCTCACGGCAACGCACAACACCGAGCTCAAGCTGGGGGGGCGCACCTTCGGATTGATCGTGTCGCCGGTGCTGGATGCCGAAGGTAAGCGTCTCGGCACCGTGGTCGAGTGGCGCGACCGTACCGACGAGGTGAAGCTGCAGGCGGAGCTGGCGGCGCGCGCTGAACGCGAGCAGCGCACTGCTGCCGAGAACCTGCGCATCCGTCAGGCGCTGGACAATGTCAGCACCAACGTGATGATCGCCGACAATGATCGTCAGGTGACCTACGCCAACCGCGCCGTGATGGAGATGCTGGCGCACGCCGAAAACGACATCCGCAAGGAACTGCCGCAGTTCGAGGCGCGCAAGGTGCTCGGCGGCAGCATTGACGTCTTCCACAAGAACCCGGCGCACCAGGCGCGCATGCTGGCCGAGCTCAAGAGCATCCATCGGGCCCAGATCAAGGTGGGGGTGCGCACCTTCAGCCTGATCGTCAATCCCATCTACGACGACCAGGGCAACCGTCAGGGTACGGTGGTGGAATGGCGCGATCGTACCGAGGAGGTGGCGGTGGAAGGCGAAGTCGCCCAGATCGTCAACGCCGCCAACAATGGCGACTTCTCCGAACGCATCAGCCTGGTGGGCAAGCAGGGCTTCTTTCACACGCTGGGCAGCGGCATCAACTCGCTGCTCGACACCAACGAGAAGGCCTTCAAGGAGGTATTGCGCATTCTCGGCGCGATGTCGGCCGGCGATCTGACGCAGCGCATCACGGATGACTACAGCGGCACCTTCGCGCAGTTGAAGGAAGATGCCAACGCCACCGTCGACAAGCTGACCGAGATGATCATGCAGATCAAGCAGGCGACGGATTCCATCAACACCGCTTCGAAGGAAATTGCGGCGGGTAACCTCGACCTTTCACGGCGCACCGAGCAGCAGGCGGCCAGCCTGGAAGAGACCGCCAGCTCGATGGAGGAGCTCACCAGTACCGTCAAGCAAAACGCGGAGAACGCCAAGCAGGCCAATCAGTTGGCCATTGGGGCGGCCGATGTCGCCGGCAAGGGCGGCAAGGTGGTGTCCGAAGTGGTGACCACCATGAGTGCCATCACCGATTCCTCGAAGAAGATCGCCGACATCATCGGCGTGATCGATGGCATCGCCTTCCAGACCAACATCCTTGCGCTCAACGCGGCGGTGGAAGCGGCTCGTGCAGGCGAGCAGGGCCGCGGCTTCGCGGTGGTGGCCTCGGAAGTGCGCTCGCTGGCACAACGTTCCGCCGCTGCCGCCAAAGAGATCAAGTCGCTCATCTCCGACTCCGTGGACAAGATCCAGGGCGGCTCGGAGCTGGTGGAGACCGCCGGTCGCACCATGGATGAGATCGTCAATTCGGTGAAGCGGGTCACCGACATCATGGGCGAGATCACCGCCGCCAGCCTGGAGCAGAGTCAGGGGATCGAGCAGATCAACCAGACCGTGACCTCGATGGATGAGGTGACGCAGCAGAACGCCGCACTGGTCGAGGAGGCCTCTGCAGCAGCCCGCTCGCTGGAGGAACAGGCCGGTGGCCTGGCGGAGTCGGTGGGCAGCTTCCGGTTGGCGCAGGGTGGGGGTGGTGTGCCGCCGCCGTCCTCCAAGGTCACCCCGTTGCCGACGGCGAACCGGCCCAGCGCACCGCCGCCGCGCAAGCCGGCGCCGCGTCCCAGTCGTCCGGTCGGCGGAGCGGCGCAAGCCAGCGCTGCCAGTGCCGCCAGCGATGACGACTGGACCGAGTTCTGAGGCGGGGCCATGGCAACGTCTCGCACGCCCCGTCAGTGCCCGTTTCGCCCGGCCTGCTGGCTGGTGTGGTTGGCCAACTACGGTCTCGCGCTGAGCGGTACGCCGATGGCATTCGAACCCCGGGGCCGCCTGTTTGGCGGCCCCGCGATCCGGCGCCGCAGCGCCCTCTTGCCGCCAGGACCATGACCCATGCCGCTGTCCACCGTTGTGACGGACGTCGATGCGACAGAAGGCGCCGCAAGCCGGGATGTTCGCTTTAACCGCCGCCATTTCGACCGGGTCCGCGCCCTGATCCACCGCTTCGCCGGCATTTCACTGTCGGAAGCCAAGCAGGACATGGTGTACAGCCGGCTGATCCGGCGCATGCGGGTGCTGGGTATCGACAGCTTCGATACCTATCTGGAGGGCCTGGACGACCCGGGCCATCCCGAGCACACCGCGTTCATCAATGCACTGACCACCAACCTCACGGCCTTCTTTCGGGAAGCCCACCATTTCGAGCGCCTGCGTCAGCATCTGCAGCGCCCCGGCGCGCCTTCGCAGCCGCTGATCTGGTGTGCTGCGGCCAGCACCGGTGAAGAACCCTACTCGCTGGCCATCACCGCCTGCGAAACCTTCGACTCCCTGCGTCCCCCGGTTCGCATCATCGCCACCGATATCGACACCGATGCCCTGGCCGTGGGGCGTGCCGGGCGTTATCCGCTGCAGCGTCTGGCACCGCTTAATGAGGCGCAGAAGCGACGTTTTGCGCTGCGCGGCAGGGGCAGCAATGAAGGCTATGCACGCATGCGCCCTGAGTTGCAGCAGTTGATCCGTTTCGAGCCCTGGAACCTTCTGAATCCCCAGCGCCCGCCGTTTCGCGATGTCGACGTGGTGTTCTGTCGCAACGTCATGATCTATTTCGACAAGCCGACGCAGCTGAAGGTGCTGGAGACCTTGCATGCCGTGCTGCGGCCGGATGGTCTGATGTTCGCCGGACACTCCGAGAGCTTCTTCCACGCCCAGCACCTGTTCCGCAACCTCGGACAGACCGTCTACGGGCGCGTCAACGGAGGCCGCCCATGAACGCGCGTCCGGACAAGGCGGTTGCCGGCCAGCCCACCATCAAGGTGCTGCCGGGTGGCTATCACGCCGATCATCGGGATGTGGTGCTGGTGACCACTTTGGGGTCCTGCGTCTCGGCCTGTCTGCACGATGCCGGCATGGGCATTGGCGGCATGAATCATTTCATGCTGCCCGATGGTGGCAGCGACAGTTCCGGCTCGGCCCGCTATGGCATTCACGCCATGGAGCTGCTGATCAATGCCCTGCTGCAGATGGGCGCACGACGCAGCAAGCTGGTGGCCAAGGTCTTCGGCGGCGGCGCCGTGATTCGGCAGATGACCGCCTCCGATGTCGGCAAGCGCAATATTCAGTTTGTCGAGGACTTCCTGCGCCTGGAGCGCATTCCAATCACCGCGCGGGATCTCGGCGGCGCCGCGCCACGCAAGGTGGCTTTCCATACCCAGTCCGGACGCGCTTTCGTCAAGGCGCTGCCGATCCAGTCGACCGACCCCTTGCTGGCCGAAGAGGCGCGCTACCGCACCGAGCTGGTGCGGGCGCCGGTGTCCAGCGGCACCGTGGAGCTGTTCTGATGGCCGTGAAAGTGCTGGTAGTGGACGACTCCGCAATGATTCGTCAGTTGCTGACCGAACTGCTCGGAGAAGATCCTCGGATCCAGGTCGTGGGCACCGCCCAGGACCCGTACCAGGCGCGCGAGATGATCAAGGCCCTGTCGCCTGATGTCATTACGCTGGATGTGGAAATGCCACGCATGGACGGTCTTACCTTCCTGGATCACCTGATGCGGCTGCATCCGCTGCCGGTGGTGATGGTGTCATCACTGACGCAGGCGGGCGCCGATGCCGCGCTACGGGCATTGGAGCTGGGGGCGGTGGATATCGTTGCCAAGCCGCAAGTGGGTTTGGCGCAGGGCCTGCGGGATGCCGCCGAGCGGTTGCGGGAGGCGGTGGTGACGGCGGCCGGCGCGCGGCTGCCCAGTCGCACCAAGGCGCCGATCCGCCGCGCGCAGCCGCTGAGCCTTTCCACCGATTTCTTCTTTGTGCTCGGTGCCTCCACCGGCGGCACCGAAGCCCTGCATGACGTCATTACCGCCTTGCCGCCCGATGCGCCCGGTGTGGTGGTGGTGCAACACATCCCGCCGATGTTTTCGCGCACCTTCGCGGAGCGTCTCAACCGGACCAGTTCGGTGCGGGTCGCCGAGGCCTTCGATGGCGCCCGCATTGCGACCGGGCAGGTGTGGATTGCGCCGGGCGGCGTGCAGCTGCGGATTCGCCGCGACGGCGCGCGTTATGTGTGCCGCCTCGGCGAGGACACCCGCGTCAACGGTTTTGCACCCTCGGTCGACGTGATGTTCGACAGCGCCGCGGAAGCGGCCGGCGGCAACCTGGCGGCCGGCCTGCTGACCGGGATGGGCGATGACGGCGCGCGCGGCCTGACCCGCCTTCGCCAGGCCGGCGCTTTCACCTGTGCCCAGGATGAGGCCACCAGCGTGGTGTGGGGGATGCCGGGTGCTGCGGTGAAGCTGGGTGGCGCCGAAGCGGTGCTGCCGTTGTCGCAGGTGGCCGAGCGATTGATGGACGCCGCACGCCGACATGTGGCACGTCTGAACGCCTCAAGTCGCGCAGCGTCGGGCCGATAACGCGGATAACTTCAAGGAGGCCGGGATGAAACTCAAAACCCACCATGTGGACCTGATGCTGCTGGCGGCGCCGATCCTGGTGTCCGTGGTCCATCTCTATCTGCTGTTCAGCACGCAGGAGCCGGGCTGGGTCTATCTCAGTGGCGCCGCTCTGGTGGTCAGCTGGGCGCTGGCCTACCTGTTCCGCTTCCAGATGAGCCAACCCACTGCCCGCCATATCGAGGCCATTGATGCCAGCAGCCAGCTGGTGGATGAAATGCGGGAATTCGTGACCAGCGAAATCAAGGGCACGCGGCAGGAGATCGAGCGTGCCCGCGGTCTGGTGGCGGATGCGGTACGTCGGCTGGCCCAGAGCTTCGAGCAGATGAATCAGGAGAGTCGCGGCCAGACCACCCTCATGGGGCGGGTGCTGGAACGTCGTGGCAATGAACCCCAGCAGGGTGGCGTCCGTCAGTTCGCCGACGAGGCGCGCAGCCTGATGGAGCGGATGTCGACCGCGCTGGCGCAGGTCAGCAGCCAGTCCGGCGCCACCGTCGGCCACATTGACGGCATGGCCCAGAAGCTCGACGACATGTTCGTGCTGCTGGAGGACGTCAAGACCATTGCCGACCAGACCAACCTGTTGGCACTCAATGCCGCGATTGAGGCGGCGCGTGCCGGAGAGGCGGGTCGCGGCTTCGCGGTGGTCGCCGATGAGGTCCGTTCACTGTCGCAGCGGTCCAACACCTTCAACGAGCAGATCCGTCGCCTGGCGGTGGATGCCAAGGAAGCGGTCAGTTCGGTGCGCGGCTCGGTCGCCGCCATGAGCCAGCGCGACGGCAGCCTCAGCGAAGAGGCGCAGAGCGGGACCACCCGCCTGATCGGCCATGTTCAGGCCATCCACAACACGCTCAGCGAAACCCTCAACGAAGCACAGGCGTCGAGCCAGCGGATCAGCCAGTCGGTGGCCGATGCGGTGCGCTCCCTGCAGTTCGAAGACATCTCCACACAAGCGCTTTCTGCGGCGGAAGTGCACCTGGCGCGACTGGAAGAGATCGAGCACGAGACGCGCGCACTTGATGCGCTGCGGTTGAAGTCGGACAAGGATTGCGTGCCGGAGCTGGCGCGCCTGATCCAGCGGGTGCGCGAGCTGCGCGGCCGGGTGGCGGTGCCGCCGCACAAACCGGTGTCACAGGTGGCCATGCAGGTGGGTGACGTCGAGCTGTTCTGACCGGCCCATCGGCGCCGTCCGTCCTGCTGCCGATTGACTTTGGCGGCGGACGGCGCACCTTAGCGGGACCCGCCGCTCCCGCACGGTCCGATGATGCTGCCCGACGAATCGATTCCCGATACACCCGATGCCGCTGAAGCGCGGCGCTATGCCGCGATCCTGGAAGCCTCGCGCAACGAGCTCTACCTGTTCGATGCCGCCAGCCTGCGCTTCATCACGGTGAACAAGGCGGCACGGGATAACCTCGGCTACGGCATGGAGACCCTGCGGTCGATGACCCCGCTGGACATCAAGCCGGAGTACAGCGAAGCCGCCTTCCGTCGCATGATCGCGCCGTTGCGCCTTGGACAGGTCCGTGAACTCGGCTTCGAGACCGTGCACCGTCGCCACGATGGCAGCGAGTACCCGGTGGAGGTGGTCCTGCGGTATTCGCCGGATGGCGCCAAGCCCCTGTTCGTGGCGACCATTCTCGACATCAGTGATCGCCGAGACAAGGAGCAGCGCCTGCAGAGTTTGGCCGAACGTCTGCGGGCCTTGTCCGAGCAGCTGGTGCAGGTGCAGGAGCACGAACGTCGTCATCTGGCGAGAGAGCTTCACGATGAAATCGGCCAGCAGCTCACCGCCGCCCTGATCCGTATCCGCGACCCGGCGGCGCGCCTGCCGCAGGCGCTGCGTCGGGATCTTGATCAGCGCTTCAACAGCCTCATCGACCAGGTCCGCCAGCTGTCACTGGACCTGCGCCCCTCGGTGCTTGATGACCTTGGCCTGGGGCCGGCGCTGCGCGGGTATGCCGAGCGGCAGGCCCAGCTCGGGCGCCTGCAACTCGACCTGCAGATCGAGGTGGCAGCGCATCGGTACTCCCCGGAAGTCGAGACCGCTCTGTTCCGTATCGCGCAGGAGGCAACCACCAATGTGCTGCGGCACGCGCAGGCAGAACGTTTGCGGCTACGCCTGTGGCGTGAAGCGGGCAGCCTGTGGCTGGACATCGAAGACGACGGCTGTGGCTTTGCCGCTGATGCGACGCCGGCGACACTGACGCCGCGCCACTTTGGCTTGCTCGGTATGCACGAGCGCGCCCGCCTGCTGGGTGGGGATGTGGAGGTCCGCAGCAGCCCGAACACCGGCACGCGGGTGCGTGCCTGGGTTCCGGTTCCGGAGCCGGGGCGCTAGCCGCGCCGGGTGTAAGTCCGTGATTCGATTGATTGCGGCTGCAAGGCAGCCTGCAGGCGGGCGGTGGTCTGCAGGCGCAGGCGCGCCATTTCGGCCAGCCGTTGGCAGCGACCCCGCAAGGCCTTCAGGGTCTCGGTGTTGAGCGAAGCACGACTGCCACCGAGGCCCATCAGGGCACGCCGCAAGGCCCCCGTAGCCTCGGGCAGATGCTGCGGATGGCGCAGCAGGTCGCGCTCCAGCGCGTCCAGCGCCTGTTGCAGGGCCGGGGGTAGGTTCACAGGCTCCATTGCAGCACCCGGTCCGCAACCTGGCGGGCGTCCACTTGGTAGCGGCCTTCCTGTACCGCCTGTCGCAGGGCCTGGATGCGCGCCTCATGTTGAGGCGCCTCCCGCAGGGTTGCGGATTGCGGTGCTCGCGCCGCGTCCGACAAGCGCAAATCGCTGGTGGCCGCGATGGCTGCCGGCGGCTCGGCGCTGGCCAGGGTACGGCCTGGCAAGGCGCTGTACGAGGCGGACGACGGTGTAGGGGCAGGGATTTTCATGACGGACATCCGAATCAGATATCCCGCTATCGGCGGGCCGCCGCAAAACTTGAGCGGCGGGTGTCGGGTTGTCGTCATGTCCTTCATGCGACCTTCAGGTGGTCCGGCGCATCCTCTACTGGACCTACCATCGGAGTTCGTCATGAAATTGAAGATCACCACCCTCGCGGCCCTGCTGTGCCTGTCTGGCTGGGTCGGCCTTTCGCAGGCCCAATCCGGTACTTTGACACCCGAGCAGCGCGCCCAGATCGAGCAGCGCTGCGCCGAAAATCCGGAGCGCTGCGAGCAGATGAAGCAGCGGTTGGAGGCGGCGCGCGCCAAGTGCGCCGAGAACCCGGAGCGCTGCGAGGAAATCAAGGCCGAGCGCAAGGCCAAGTGGGAAGCGCGCAAGGCGGCTTGCGAGGCCGATCCCGCCGCCTGCGAGGCACGCAAGGCGGAGATGCGGGACAAGTGGGAGGCCAATAAGGCCGCCTGCGAGGCGGATCCGGCTGCCTGTGAAGCCCGCAAAGCGGAAATGCGCGAGAAGTGGGAGCAGCGCAAGGCGAATCGTGAGGCCAGTGGCCAGTAAGACCGAGGTGATGGCCGGTGTTCCGACGACGGGACACCGGCCGCGGTCATCCGGGAATCTCGACGCGGCCGCTGTCGCGCACGATGCCCTCAAGGCGGCGACCGGAGCGGCTGTTGCGAACGGCGATTCGGCTGCCTTCAGCGCCATCGGCGAGCGCCTCTCCGCCCATCCGGATTTCCACCGCGCCGCGCACCACAAACAGGGTGACGGTATCCCCCCGGCGCACCATGGGCGGTGCCAGGACATCGCCGGGGATCAGCACCCGCCCTGCCGGCAGTGATCGCCTGGCCAGTCGCCCGATCACCGCTTCCAGCGAGGATAGCGCTCCGTAGCCTAGAGTGGCGGGGTCCCGCGGCGCCGATTCCAGATCGCTTGCCGCGATCCGTTCGCCGGCCGCCAGCGGCCGCTTCAGCACCAGCACAGTGGCATCGCCGGTGGCCCGAACCGGGACATAGAGTTGCCAGCTGGGCTGCGTGCAGCTGACACGTACCGTGGCCTGCTGCGGACTGGCGCTGAGGACCGATGTGGAAAGCGGTTGTCGACAGGGCTGGACCTGCACCCGTGGATCGAGCTGGGCTTCGGCCTGCGAGAACGGCGCGGCCGATGTCGCGGCGGCACGGACAGCATCAAGCGGCGCGGCGACGGCAACCGACGCCACCCAACCCAGCAGTCCCAGCATGACGAAAAGACGACCCATGGCCTGGACTGCGCAGGGTCGGGGCCGTCGGCGCCTCACGGCACCATTGGGCCGATGAATGGCGGCGTGCGGAAATTTGGCATCGTCGGCCTAAAGCGCGTGGGGTTTTGGCCGATAGCCTCGACATGAGCACCCTACTGGATCGCATCGATGAGCAGACCCGCCTGGCGGGACACAACCGGCTGGCTTTGCTGACCTTTGCCCTGGGCGATCCGCAGCACTATGCGGTGAATGTTTTCAAGGTGTTGGAAGTGACACCGCCCTCGACCCTGACGCCGGTGTCCGGCCTGCACCCGCAGGTCATGGGGCTGGCTGAGCTGAGGGGTCAGCTGATGCCGGTGATTGACCTTCCGGCGTTCTTTGGCCTGCCGATGCCCGCCCGTCCCCTCTGGATCGTCACCGAGTTCAACCGCCGGCAGCAGGCGTTTGTGGTGAGTGGGGTGGAGCGCATCACCCACGTCGACGTCGCCCACCTCCAGCCGCCGGACGAGCAAACCCGGGCCCGCATCACGGCCCTGGTGGAAACCCCACGCGGCTGGCTGCACATCCTCGACTTTGAACAGGTGCTGGCCGATATCGTCGGCGAGTCGGCCGAGTTGCCGGAGGACTGGCACGGCAGGCTGTCAGAGGAGCGCCCGGAAGTGCTGGTGGTGGATGATTCCTCGGTGGCGCGCGCGCAGCTGGATCGAACCCTCAAAGCACTCGGGGCGGACCCGATCCTGTTGGGCGACGGTGCCCAGGCCCTGGCCTGGTTGCAACAGGCCGCCGACAGCGGTCGCCTGGCCCGACTCAAACTGGTGATCTCCGACCTGGAAATGCCCCAGCTGGACGGCTATGCGCTGACCGCCCGGATCAAGGAGGACCCGCGCCTGCGGCACCTGCGGGTGCTGCTGCACAGCTCGCTGTCGGGACGCTTCAATGCGCAGCTGGTGGCGCGAGTCGGCGCCGACCGTTTCGTGCCGAAGTTCTCCGCGGAAGAACTGGCCAACGCGGTGCTGGAGGATCTCGCCGCCGCACGCGCCGCTTAGCGGCCGTCATCGACCGCTCGCGGACGACACGCGGCCGCTTGCAGGGGAAGGCTCGACCACCGGCATAGGAGCCGAGGATGAGCCAGACCATACAGACACAGGGCATTTTCGGGATTCACGAGCCCGCGCTCGCCTTGCAGGCGCGGCGGCTTGAACTGATCACGGCCAATATCGCCAATGCCGACACCCCGGGGTATGTGCCCCAGGATCTCGACTTCGCGACGGTGCTGCAGCAGGCCGATGGCGGTGCCGTCGATCCGACCTCCGCCGCCATCTCCCGCTTCGCCAGCCAGCCGTCGGTTGATGGCAACCGTGTCGACCTGCCGCGCGAGCAGGCAGCCTTCGCCGACGCGGCGCTGCGCTACCAGGCCAGCCTCAATTTTCTTGAGTCGCGTGCGCGCGGCCTGCTGACGGCCATCACCGGCCAGTAAGGAGACTGCCATGAGTAACTTTCGTCTCTTCGATATCGCCGGCAGCGCCATGGCGGCCCAATCGGTCCGCCTCAATACGGTGGCCTCCAACCTCGCCAACGCCGACTCGGTCGCCGGCACGCCGGAGGGCGCCTACCGCGCCCGCATGCCGGTGTTCCAGACCGTGATGGACGAGCAGGGCGCCGCCGGTGTCGCAGTGACCCGTATCGCCGAATCCGCGCGGCCTGCCGAGGCCCGCTATCAGCCGGGCCACCCGATGGCCGACGCGGATGGCTACATCTACGCCCCCTCGATCAATCCGGTGGAGGAGATGGTCAATCTGATGTCCTCCAGCCGCAGCTATCAATCCAGCGTCGAGGCCATGAACACCGCCAAGGAGCTGATGATGCGCACGCTCAACCTGGGACGTAACTGATGGACGCCGTCAATGCCATTCGCAGCGCCACCAGTGCTGTATCCGGCAGTCAACAGACGCTTGGCCAGGACCAGTTCATGAAACTGATGTTGGCCCAGTTCAATGCCCAGAACCCGCTGGAACCGATGGCCAACACCGAGTTTCTCGGCCAGCTGGCGCAGTTTTCGGTGGTGGCCGGGGTCCAGCAATTGGACGACAGCTTCCAGTCCCTGGCCGGCAAGCTCAACGCCGACCAGGTGCTGCAAGGCGCCGCCCTGTTGGGCAAGCCGGTGCAGCGGATGGCCGACGTCGTGCAGTGGAACGGTCAGCCAAGCGCCTTTTCGCTGGTGATCGAGCCCGGCACCCGCCAGGTGGAAGTCGATGTGCTCGACGCCAACGGTGTGCGCGTGGCCCAGCTGCGCCAGGACACACCGCAGAGCGGCGTGCTGGACCTCGCCTGGGATGGCACCACTCAGCAGGGCAAGACGGCAGCCCCAGGTACCTATTTCCTCGCTGCCCGCGCCGTCAGCGGCGACAGCACAGTGGCGATCATGCCGCGGCGAGACGCCACGGTGACCGCCGTCATTCCTGGCGCCAGCGGCCTGCAGCTGGAACTGGACGACGGCAGCACCGTCGGCCTCAGCGACATTCTTCAGATCCGGGCCTGAGCGCTCGTCACCGATAACAGGAGCACCCCATGAGTTTCCAGACCGCCCTTTCGGGACTTAGCGCCGCCAGCCGCGATCTTGCGGTGACCGGCAACAACATCGCCAATGCCAATACGGTGGGCTTCAAGGGAGGGCGTACCCAGTTCGCCGAAGTCTATGCGGCCTCAAGCCTCGGACTCGCCTCCACACAGAGTGGCAGTGGGGTACGCGTGTCCGGCATCCAGCAGCAGTTCGGGCAAGGCAGCATCGACTTCACCAATAATGCGCTTGACCTTTCGATCAGTGGCGAGGGTTTCTTCACCTTCAATGCCAAGGGTGCCACGGTTTACTCGCGCGCCGGCAATATGTCGCCCGATGCCAATGGGCGCGTGGTCAATGCCCAGGGTCATCGCCTGCAGGTGTATCCGCCGCAGCCCAATGGCACCTTCGACACCGGCCGCCTTACCGATCTGCAACTGCCAGTCGGGGATGCGCCGCCGAACGCGACCAGTCGCATCGAGCTGGGTCTGAACCTCCCCGCAGCGTCTGGCACGGCGCCGACCAATGCCTTCGATCCTGACGATCCGACCAGCTATTCGCATACCACCAGCATGACGGTGTACGACTCGCTCGGGGCGGCCCATACCGCGAGCTTCTTCTTTGTGCCGACCGCCACTGCGGGTCAGTGGGATCTGTACAGCGCTGTCGACGGCACCAGTACCGGGGCCGCGACGGGCTTGACCTTCGACACGGACGGTCGCCTGAGTGCGCCTGCCTCTGGCGAGATCGTGTTGCCTGGCCAGCCCCAGGCTAATGGTGCAGCCGATCTTTCGCTGACGCTGGCGCTAGGTGAAGTCACCCAGTTCGGTGACACATTCAACGTCACGGCGCTGACACAGGACGGCTTCGCCACCGGTCGGCTCACCGGCATCGAGGTGACCTCGGCCGGCGTCGTTCAGGCCCGTTACACCAATGGCCAGGCGCGCGAGCTGGGGCAGGTGGCGCTGGCCACCTTCGCCAATCCGCAGGGTCTACAGGCGCTGGGTGACACGGTCTGGGCCGAAACCTATGTGTCGGGTCCGGCGCTGCGTGGCACCGCTGACAGCGGCAGCTTCGGCTCTGTGCAGTCCGGCTCGCTGGAGCTGTCCAACGTCGATCTGACCGCCGAACTGGTGCACATGATCACCGCGCAGCGCAGCTTCCAAGCCAACGCGCAGATGATCTCCACCACCGACCAGATCACGCAGACGGTGCTGAACCTGCGCTGAGGCGCAGGTCGCCTGAGGAGTCAACATGGACCGCGCCGCCTACGTCGCCATGAACGCTGCCGCCGAGGCCCTGCGGGCGCAGGCGGCGACGGCGCACAACCTTGCCAACGTCGGCACCAGTGGCTTCAAGGCGCTGCTGACTCAGACCGAAGCGGTGCCGGTGGAAGGCGCCGGCTGGTCCTCGCGGGTCAATGGACGGCTGGTGCCGCAAGGCTGGGATGCCCGCGGCGGCGCCGTACAGACCACTGGGCGCACGCTCGATGTGGCGCTGGCCGACGACCGATGGCTGGCGGTACAGGATGCCAATGGCGGCACTGCCTACACCCGCAATGGCGCCCTGCAACTCACCGCCAACGGCCAGTTGCTGGATGCCGAGGGCCGGCCCGTGTTGGGTGACGGTGGGCCGATCAGCCTGCCGCCGCACAGCGACCTCATGGTGGGTGCCGACGGCACCCTCAGCCTGACCCCGCAGGGCAGTGCGGCCAACGTGCGTGCGCAGGTGGGTCGGCTGCAGGTGGTGACCGCCGCACCCGGCCAGATCGATCGTCGCGAAGACGGGCTGTTCGTGCCACGCGACGGGCAGACCTTGGACCCGGCCGCCGGTCCGGTGTTGGTCAGCGGCGCGCTCGAAGCCGCCAATGTCAACGCTGCCGAACAAATGGTCGCACTGATCGAACACAGCCGCCGCTTCGAGCTGGCGGTGGACACCCTCAAGCGTGCAGACGCCTACGCCGAGTCGGCGCAGACGCTGATGCGCATGCGCTGATGTGGAGAGCTGAACCATGAATCCCGCACTCTGGATTGCCAAGACCGGACTCGATGCGCAGCAGACGCGCATGTCGGTGACGTCCAACAACCTCGCCAACGTTGCCACCACCGGTTTCAAGCGTGGACGCGCGCAGTTCGAGGACCTGCTCTACCAGACGGTGCGCCAGCCTGGCGGCGCCACCAGCCAGCAAACCGACTCGCCCACCGGGCTGATGCTGGGCACCGGCGTGCGGGTGGTGGCCACCGCCAAGGAATTCACCCAGGGCAGCTTGCAGCAGACCGGCAACAGTCTGGATGTGGCGGTGAATGGCCGGGGCTTTTTTCAGGTGCTGCTGCCGGATGGCAGCGCCGCCTACACCCGGGATGGGGCGCTCAAGGTCAATGCCCAGGGTGAGTTGGTGACGGCGCAGGGCTACCCCTTGCAGCCCAGCATCTCGGTGCCGGACGGCGCCCAGAGTCTCACGATTGGAACCGACGGGGTGGTGACTGCGCAGCTCGCCGGTCAGGCGGCGCCGGTGCAGGTGGGGACGCTCACCCTGACCGATTTCGTCAATCCCGCGGGCCTGCAGGCCCGCGGCGAGAACCTGCTGATGGAGACCGCTTCCAGCGGCCCGCCCAATCAGTCCACACCCGGACTCAACGGGCTGGGCTTGCTGCAGCAGGGCGCGTTGGAAGGCTCCAACGTCAATGTGGTGGAGGAGCTGGTCGGCATGATCGAGGCCCAGCGTGGCTACGAAATGAATGCCAAGGCCATCTCTGCAGCGGATGACATGCTGCGCTTCATCACGCAGCAGCTCTAGCCATGCGCGCCCTCATCCCCGTCGCCGCCCTTTTGCTGGCTGCCTGTGCCAGCACGCCGGTGGTACCGCCCCCACCGGCGCCGGCGGCACCGGTGTACACCGCGGGTGCCATCTACCAGGCGGGAACCGCCAACGACTGGTTTGGCGATCGTCGCGCGCGACGCGTCGGGGATGTTCTGACGGTGGTGCTGATCGAGCAGACACAGGCGCAGACCAGCAGCGCGACATCCACCAGCAAGACCTCCGATCTGTCGCTGCCTGGCCCGACCTTGTTCGGTGGTCCGGTGACGGCCAATGGCATTCCGTTTCTCAATAACACCTTCAGCGGTGACCGCAGTTTTGAAGGCGGCGGCGACAGCAGTCAGAGCAACCAATTATCGGGTTCGATCTCGGTACGGGTGGTGGAAGTGGATGCCAGCGGGCTGATGCGCATCGAGGGCCGCAAGCAGCTTCGGCTCAACCAGGGCAACGAAACCCTGGAGATCGCCGGGTGGGTCCGCCCCGAGGACATCGGGCCCGACAACACGCTGTTGTCCAACCGCGTGGCCGACGCGCGCGTGCGCTACGCCGGACGCGGCGCACTGGGCGACGCCAACGCGCAGGGTTGGCTGGCGCGCTTCTTCAACCACCCGCTGTGGCCGTTCTAGGAGGTGTGACGTGGCCGAGTCGACAGCCTTGATTCCGCGTAAGCCGGTTCGTCACCTGCAGCTGGTCTCCGACCACGGCGTGCGGGTGGTGGCACCGGAGCCCGTCCGGCCCTCGCCGGCGCTGCCCCCGGTGGTGACGCCGCTGCGGACCCCGGCACAGCGGCGCCGCCTGCCGGTAGGCCGTGCCTTCTTCGTAGCCGCACTGGTGCTGACCGCCTTGCTGTCGCTGGCACAAACCGCTCGCGCCGAACGCATCAAGGACATCGCCAGCATTGCCGGCGTGCGCAGCAACGCCTTGATGGGCTATGGCCTGGTGGTCGGACTCGATGGCTCTGGTGATCAGACTTCCCAGGCCCCGTTCACCACCCAGGCGCTGCGCAATCTCTTGACCCAGCTCGGCGTGACCGTCCCGGCCAACGTCAACCCACAGTTGAAAAACGCCGCCGCGGTGATGGTGCAGGCCGAGCTGCCGCCGTTTGCCCGGCCCGGCCAGGCGATTGACGTCACCGTTTCCTCGGTGGGTAACGCCGGTTCGCTGCGGGGCGGCGCCTTGTTGATGACGGCGCTGAAGGGTGCCGATGGACAGGTCTACGCGCTCGCCCAGGGGAACCTGGTGGTCGGCGGCTTCGGGGTGGAGGGCAGCGACGGATCTCGCGTCTCGCTGAACGTGCCCTCTGCCGGACGCATCCCCAATGGCGCCACCGTCGAGCGCCCGGCGCCCGCCGCCTTTGATCCCAGTGGGCAGCTGGCGCTGCAGCTACACACCGCCGATTTCACCACCGCCAGCCGCGTCGCCGAAACCATCAATGCCGTGTTCGGCGAAGGCTCGGCTCAGGCCGAAGACGGCGTCACCATTCATGTGCGTCCACCCGCCCCGGAACAGCGTGTGGCCTTCCTCTCGGTACTGGAGGATCTACAAGTCGATCCAGGTCGCGCGCCGGCACGGGTGGTGGTCAATTCCCGCACCGGTACCATCGTCATTGGCGAGGCGGTACGGGTGCGACCGGCTGCGGTCGCGCATGGCTCTCTGTCGGTCACGATCGCCGAGGACCTTCAGGTCAGCCAGCCGGCGCCGTTCTCCGATGGCGAGACGGTGGTGGTGCCCGATTCGCGCATCCGCGTCGAACAGCAGGGTGATGGCCGGATGTTCCTGTTCGATGCCGGCGTCACCCTCGCCGAGATCGTCCAAGCGGTGAATCAAGTCGGCGCAGCGCCGGGCGATCTGGTGGCCATACTCGAAGCACTGAAGCAGGCGGGCGCGCTGCGCGCCGAGCTGGTGGTGATCTGATGAACCCCCTGGACGCCATGGCCGGCAATCTCGGCGCGCTGCGCCGGGACGTGCAGGCGTCCGTTCCGGAATCGGCGCGGGAAGTGGCGCGTCAGTTTGAGAGTCTGTTCGCCCAGCAACTGCTGGCCGGTATGCGCAACACTGCCAAGGTGGCGGGCAGTGGCGTCAGCGATGCCGGAGCATTTCAGTCCTTGTTCGACCAACAGATGGCCGGCCTGATGACCCGCGGACGTGGCCTGGGCCTCGCCGAGCAGCTGGTGCGTCAATGGCAGCAGCAGGGTGTGGTCCCCGAGGTGGATACCGTCGGTCAGTTGCGCCCGACAACGACACCACCGACCACCGTCGCGACGCCGCCAGTGGCCGCGGTATCGGTGCCGAAGGCGACCGCCAGCGACCGCATCACCGCCTTTGTCGAGCGGCTGCTGCCGTTGGCGCGTGAGGCGGCCCGGACCCTGGGGGTCGCCCCACAGGCCATCCTCGCGCAGGCTGCGTTGGAGACCGGATTCGGGCGCCACCAGCCGGGCGGGAACAGCCACAATCTGTTCGGCATCAAGGCCGGCGGTCGCTGGCAGGGTGCGGCCGTGACCGCCACCACCACCGAAGTGCGGAATGGCACGGCTCGCGCCGAGACAGCGCGTTTCCGGGCCTATGCCGATGAGGCGGAAGGCGTCCGCGATTACGTGCGTCTGTTGCAACATCCGCGGTACGCCGCGGCGCGCGAGGCGGGTGCCGACGTTGCGCGCTTTGCACAGGCGCTGCAGTCCGCCGGCTATGCCACCGACCCCCGATACGCAGAGAAACTCACGCGCCTCGCCGCGCACCCTGCCATTGCCGGAGTGACGGCCCATGACTGATCTGCTCCGCATCGGTACCACAGCGCTGCAGGCCTACGGCACGGCGCTGTCGACCACCAGTCACAATGTCGCCAACGCCGGCACTGCGGGCTACAGCCGTCAGCGGGTCGAGCTGGCGACGCAGCCGGTGACCGGCCGTATCGGCAACGGGGTTCAGTCCGTGCAGGTACGACGCCTAACGGACACCTGGCTGCAATCCCGTCTGACCGACGACGGCGCCGCTGCCGGCCGCCACAGCGCAGCCCGCGACATCCTGGTACGAGCCGACACGATGGTCTCGGATCCGCAGTCCGGCCTGGCTGCGCCACTGACTGGGCTCAATACGGCGGTACAGGCCCTGATGGCGGATCCGGCGTCGCGTGCGGCACGTCAGTCGCTGCTGGCGCAGGCACAGACCGTGGCTGAGCGCTTTGCCCAGCTCGACCAGGGGCTGCAGGCACTTGATCAAGAAATCGACGGCCGCATGCAGGCCAGCGTGCAGGTGGCCAATCAGTGGATCGACCGGATCGACAGTCTCAATCGGGCCATCAGCGTGGCGGCCCCGGGCAACGGCGGTCTACCGCCGGCGGACCTGCTGGATCAACGTGACGAGGCGGTGCGCTCGCTGGCTGAAGTGATCGGCGTGCGCACCGTGACGCAGGACAGTGGCAGCCTCGGGGTCTATCTCGAAGACGGTCAGGCGCTGGTGCTGGACGGCCAGGCGCGGCATCTGTCGCTGCAGGCGACCACGGTCAGCGGTCGCTATGAGCTGCGGCTGGCCGGCACCGGTGGCACCCTGTCGGTGGGGCGTCCTGCAGGCGGGGAGTTGGCCGGGCTGCTCGACGCCCGCGCACAGGCGGTAGACGCACCGCGGGCCGCGCTGACCACGCTTGCCAGTGACATCGCTGATGCCTTCAACACGGCCCAGGCGGGCGGGCGTGATCTCGACGGCAATGCCGGGTCGGCGCTGTTCAGTACGCCGCCACTGGCGGTCGCGATCAGCGATCCTCGTGGGCTCGCGCTGGCGGGCCCGCCGCCCGCAGGGCTGGCCGATAACGGCGCCTGGTCGGCAGTGGCCGCCTGGTCGGGCGCACCGATGGCAGCGCGCGCCGGTGAAGTGGTCGGCAGCCTCGGCCTGGCGGCGCAGCAGGCGGATGCACGGGCCGAAGCCGCCCGTGCGCTTGCCACCCAGTCGCGCGATGCGCTGGGGGGCGTGGCCGGGGTCAACCTGGATGAGGAGGCGGCCGACCTGCTCCGCTTCCAACAGGCCTATCAGGCGGCGGCGCAGATGATTGCCACAGCCGACACCGTATTTCAGACCTTGCTCAATGCTGTGAGGTAACAGCTATGCGCGTATCCAGTGAAACGCTGTTTCGAACTGCCACCCATGCCATGCAGCAGCACAATGGCAAGTTGGTGGACCTGCAGACGCAGGTCGCCAGCGGCAGGCGCTTCCAGCACGCTCACGAGGCCCCTGCGGATGCCGTGCAAGTGCTGTCGTGGGAAGCCGCCGAGCAACGGATTGCGGCTCAGGGTGATGCAGCCGCGCGCGTACAGCACCGGCTCGGCATGTCCGAGAATGCGCTCGACGATGCCCAGGTGATGCTCGACCGCGTGCGCGAGCAGTTGCTCGCCGGGCGCACCGCCAGCTACAGCAATGAAGACCGCGGGCGCATGGCCGATGCACTGAGCGGCATTGGCCGCGACTGGTTGTTGCTGGCCAACCGTGAGGATGGCACCGGGCAGGCGCTGTTTGCGGGGAGCGCGACCGGTGCGGCCTTCGATAGTGCCGGCGCTTACATGGGATCGACGGTGGCGCGCCAGGTGGAAATCGCCGATGGGCAGCGCGTACCCGATGGCATCACCGGCGATCAGATTTTTGGCGATGTATCGGGGCAATCCAGTTTCGGTTGGCTACAGGCTGCCGAGGCGGCCTTGCGTGAACCCGATCCGGCCTTGCGTAATGCCGCACTCGATGCCGCCCTTCAGGGTGTGGACGCGGTTGCCGAACAGACATCGCGGGCCCGTACCGAGATTGGGAACCGGCTTAACGCGCTCGATCGCGCCGCCACCTGGCGCGACGGCGCGCAGGCGCAGCTGACGCAGTCGCTGTCGCAAACCCGCGATACCGACATCATTGATGCGGCCACGCGTCTGGCGCAGTTGAGTGCACAGCAGTCCGCGGCGCAGTCGACTTATCTTCAAATTTCCAATTTGTCTTTATTTGATCGGTTGCGTTGATGTTGTGAACGGACCTTTGCCGTCGCTTTTTAAAATAGATTGTTTGATCCGGCATAATGACTTTGAAATTTGATTCTCAAGGTTGATTGGATGCCCGATATTTCCGCGCTGTTCAAAAGCGAAATCGCACGTCTTTCCCGTAAAACCGTTCGCCAGCATGTGGAGCCGCTGAGATCGATCGTCGCGGCGCAACGTCAGCAACTGTCGGCGCTGAAAAAGCAGGTATCGCAGCTGGAGCGTGAACTGACCAAGCTGCGGCGGGTGGCGGCGCCGAAGGCGGTCCCCACGGCAGCGGACAGCGCGTCCGATGCCGCCCCCACCCAGGTACGGTTCGTCGCCAAGGGCTTAAAGTCCTTGCGCGCGCGCCTGGGTTTGAGCGCCGAGGATTTGGGTCGTCTGATCGGCGTCAGCACCCAGACCATCTACAACTGGGAAGCCAAGAAGACAGCGCCGCGCAGCAGCCAACTCGGTGCCATCGCGGCAGTTCGGGGCCTGGGAAAGAAAGATGCCGAGGCGCGCCTGGAGCTGCTGGGTACTGCCAAGTCGACGCCCGCCCGGCGTCGCCCGCAGAACGGTGAAAAGCCCCAGCGCAAGCCGCGCGCAGCGGCGGCCAAGCTAACCTCCGGCGCTGGTAAGGCGACCAAGTCGCGGAGCGCCACAGCGACTGCCAAAGCGCCGCGCAAGCCCCGCGCCGCCAAGTCAGCCGCCCACAAGCGCTGATCGATGATCATCCCGGGGCCTCACCGCCCCGGGATGCAATCGCGGGCTCGGGGCGTATGATGCCCCTGAGCGTGTTGGGAGGTGGACCGCATGAAGCGCATCGTGATCTGTGCCGATGGAACCTGGAATTCTCCGGAGGTCGCCGCGCCTTCTCACGTCATACGCTTCGCGCGTGGCATCGCCCCGGTGGCGGATGATGGGGTCCCGCAGGTGGTGTTCTATGATTGGGGACTCGGCGCTGATCATGATCGATTGAAAGCGGGCGTCACCGGCGCTGGCATCGACAAAAACATTCAGGATGCCTATCGCTTCCTCGTGCATAACTACGAGCCGGGCGATGCGTTGTATTTCTTTGGCTTCAGTCGCGGCGCCTACACCGTACGATCGCTGGCCGGCTTCATCCGCAATGCCGGGTTGTTGCGCCGCGACCATGCGGCTCGGACCCCCCAGGCGTACGCGCTGTACCGTAACCGCCGCGCCGATTCTGCCCCGGACCGGGCCCGTGCCCGTGCCCACCGGCGTCAGTATGCGGTGGCGGACCAGACGGCCATCCACTTCGTCGGTGTCTGGGACACCGTTGGCGCCTTGGGCATACCGATGCCGTTTCTGGGCACCTTGGGTGGCGATCGTTACCTGTTTCATGACACCGCGCCCAGTCGCATCATCCACCATGCCAGGCACGCGGTGTCGATCGACGAAAACCGAGAGGACTTCGTGCCGGCGCTGTGGCAGCCGAAGGCGGGTATCGATCTCCGCCAGGTGTGGTTCTCGGGTGTGCACTCGGATGTCGGCGGCAGCTATCCCGACCGCCGGCTCGGTGATTGCGCGGGTGCGTGGATGATGGCGGAAGCCGAGGCCTGCGGGCTGGGTTTCGAGCCCCATGTGCGGCGTGATCTGAAGCCCGATCCTGAAGGGCGGCAGCATAACGAGTATTCGGGTTTCTACCGTCTGCTGCGGGACCGCGTGGTGCGGCGGGTGGAGCCCGTGCTGCATGCCAGCGTCCGTGCGCGGTGGGCCGCTGGCCTGACGCGCCGCCGCAGCCCAGCGCTCGCGGCCTTATTGGGCCGCGTCGGGGACGACTGGTCGCGCATCACCGTGGTCGACTGAGCGCCTGGATGCGGGAATCGATTTCCCCAACGTCTTACTGAGAGAGGAGACCGACACCAGGGGGTGTATCGTGCGCGCTAACGCAATCTGGATCGTCCTCTGCCTGGTCGCCGTCAGCTTGCCATCGGCGGCGCAGGCAACCGAGGACTGCTATTGGTTGACCGAGGGCGGCCGCAAGATGGTGGCCATTCCCGACTGGGACTTCACTTCGGCCGCCGACGCGCCAGGGCTGATGGTTCTGCCGCCGGCGCCCGAGGACGCACGGGCCATCCTGTGCGAGCGGGATGACCCCGTCCCCAGGCCGAATGATTTTGAGTCCTTGCTGCAGGGCAAGCCGCTATTCGTTCGGGCCGGGGTGGGAGACGAGGCGGTGCTGACCGCACTGGGGTCCGAGGATGGGCAATTCAAGCTCAGCGTTCAGCAGGGACGCATCACCGATGCGCAGCGGCAGCAAATCGCCGAACGTCTCGAAGGTTTCTACGCCGCCTACGATGTCCTGAAAGGGGAGTGACCCGGCTCAGCGGATCCGCGCGCCAAGCCGTAGGCTTGGCATCATGGAGCCGCTGCGCAAAATCATTCATGTCGATATGGACGCGTTCTACGCGTCGGTGGAGCAGCGCGACGATCCCGGCTTGCGCGGCCAGCCGGTGGTGGTGGCATGGCGTGGCAACCGATCGGTCGTGTGTGCAGCCTCCTACGAGGCGCGCCGGTTCGGCGTGCGGTCGGCGATGCCGGCGGTGCGGGCAGAACGGCTGTGTCCTACGGCGATTTTCGTGCCGCCAGACTTCGCGCGCTATCGTGCTGTGTCACGCGAGATTCGGGCGATCTTTGCCCGCTACACCGACCTTATCGAACCGCTTTCCCTGGATGAAGCCTACCTCGATGTCAGCGATGACGCCCGCGGAGTCGGCAGCGCCACGGCGACGGCCGAGGCCATCCGCGACGAGATTCGGACGTCGCTGAAGTTGACTGCCTCGGCCGGCGTGGCGCCGAATAAGTTCCTGGCCAAGCTGGCTTCCGATTGGCGTAAACCCGATGGTCTGTTCGTGATCCGGCCGGAACAGGCGGCAGCGGTGATTGCGCCGCTGTCAGTGGGGCGGATCCCGGGGGTGGGGCAGGTCATGCAACGCAAGCTGGAAGCGCGGGGCTACGGGCGGATCGGCGACCTCGCCCAAGCCGATGTGACGACGCTGCTGCAACAGTTTGGCCGCTATGGGCGCCGCCTTCACGAACTGGCGCAGGGGCTGGACGATCATCCGGTGAAGCCGGATCGCCCCGTGCAGTCGATCTCCAGCGAGGACACCTTCGCCGAAGACCTGCCACTGGAAGCGCTGGAGCCGGCCATTCGCCAACTGGCGGAGAAGACCTGGCGCGCCCGCGGCAAGACCACACGCGTGCCACGCACCATCGTACTGAAGCTGAAAACGGCTGACTTTCGCGTGGTGAGTCGTCATGTCACGCCGGCACAGCCGCCCGACAGCCTGGCGTCACTGGTCCATCACGCGCTGGCGCTGCGAGACCGTGTCAACCTGCCGGCACCCACCTTGTTCCGATTGGTGGGCGTGGGTTTGGCTCAGTTCTCAGACCCTGACGATGGCCGACTGCAGCCGCGGCTGTTCGGTGATCTCTAGCCGGCCCCGCCCCTAGCGTGCTGACTGATCGCGCATCAGCGACATGACATCGGTCGGCCCCAGCTTGGCGGCCTGTGCTTGAATCTGCGGCAGATACTGCTGCTGCAGCTGCCGGGCGCCAGGTAGCAGGCTCTGGAACGTGGTTCGCAGATCCTGCGTGCTCATCTGTCGTTGGTTGCCGTAGTACTGCTTGGCCAGGTGGCCCAATGCGTAGGTGCTGGCAAATGAGAAGGCGACGCCAGTCGCGGCGCTGCCGATGCGGCCGACGCTGCGGCCCGCCAACTGACCGAGCAGGCCGCCCAGCAGTTTGCGCCCGAATTGCTCGACGTACTGCGAGGTCAGACCCACCCCCGCGGTGGCCAGGAACTCCTTGATATGGCCTTGATCCAGACGATAGCCGTGATCGGTGCCAATGCCGTAGACCAGCTTCATCTGCAAGGGAATGATGGCCATGGTGGCCCAGGACTGCGGCAACAGTTCCAAGGCACCGTTGAGGATGGCGTACTTGAGAATGCGTTGATCAATGGCTTGGCTGTCTGCACGGTTGGGGGCCGCTTCCGTGGTCTGCTGCACCGTCACCGGGATGGTGGCATCGGTTGCCGCCCGCAACGCGGTGGTGGTGTCGGCTGCGGCAGGTATGGCCACGAGTTGCAGCCGTTCCCTCAGCGTCTGTAGAAAGCTGGACTCGGCGGAGGTCCGGCGTCCGTCCGCTTCACACACGCCAAGCGCCATCTCATAGGCCAGCTGCCGCTGCCCTTCGGTGTTCAGCGCGGCGACGGCCTGATCGAGCGACTGCCGCCCCAGCAGGACCTGCTGATAGAGTTCGGCAAGTCCCGCAGCGGCTTCCGGGAAACCGTCGGCGAGCCGGCGAATGTGTGTACGTTCCGCGTCGGCCTGTTGGCCATCGGCAAAGGCCGCATGCAGGGCGATGGACAGCAAGGCATGTTCGGGGGTCACGGGCGGCTCCAAGCGGTTGTCGGCTCTTCGACCGATGACGGATCGCAGCGGTTCCCGCCGTGACGCGCTGTCAAAAAAATGTTAGACAAATTAACGACTCGCATCCCATTTCGGGAGCAAGTGTGCGGGAAACGGTCGCTGATGCGTCTTAAGTAAGGCAACCGTTGGAAAACTGACCGGCGGGCGCCTGATGCTGCAGCAAGTGAGAATCACCTTCACCAGAACGTTCGAGACCACGGATGGAAATCGGCACGCGTCCTGATCCCCGGCGACGGTTGATGGGGCTCGGTTTCGTTGTGGTCCTGCACGTGACCGTGATGTACCTCCTGGTGATCGGCCTTGCGCGCCGCAGTATCGAGGTGATGCCGGCCCCCATCCAGACCAAGATCGTGGAGGAAATCCGTACCCAGGAACTGCAGCTACCGCCACCACCGCCGCCCCCGACGATCGAGATTCCACCGGCCGCCTTCGTGCCGCCGCCGGAAGTCCTGGTGCAGTCGCCGCCGCCGCCCAGCAGTGCCATCAAGGCGGTGACGCCGGAGCAGCGGCCCGATATTCGCCGCGTACCTAAGCGCACCTCCCCGGTGATCAACGCGCGCCGCAACTGCCCCGAGCCGGAGTATCCGGCGCTGTCGCTTCGTCTGGGGGAGCGCGGTACGGTCATGCTGGCATTCCTGATCGGCGTCGATGGCCGGGTGAAGGAGTCGAAGATCCAGGAGTCCAGCGGCTACCCGCGGCTGGACGAGGCCGCGCGGCGGGCACTGAGCCGCTGCCGTTTCATCCCCGGCACCGTCGATGGGCGGGTGGAAGAGAGTTGGGCCAATTTGCTGTACACATGGAAGATCCCGCGATGAAGACGGGATTCAAATAAGCCGAAATGGATTGACCGGAGGAGTGACAACATGACGTACGCGCGCGGCGGCCTGTCCGCGGCAGGGCTCGTGGCGATGGCGTTGACGCTGGTGCTGGTTGCAGTGCCGCAGGCGTTGGCGCAGGGCGGCAGTGCGCCGATTGTGCTGCCCGACGAACCCACCGGTGGTGCTCAGGCACCCTATACGGTGGTGCCCGATACCGCCTTCGGTGATCTTGAACCACGCGCCGAGGAGGTGGAGAACCCTTACGGTATTGTCGCAGCGTGGCGTCAGGGTGATCTGGTGTCGAAGTCCACCTTCGTGGTGCTGCTGCTGATGTCGCTGGCCACCTGGTATCTGCTGTTCGTGAAGCTGATCGAGCAACAGAAGTTGTTTACGCAGGGCACGCGCGCCAGCCAGGTGTTCTGGTCCAGCGCCACCCTGGAAGAAGGCCTGTCCAAACTCAAGGTGGGCTCGCCGTTCTGGTACCTGGCTGACCGCGGTATGAGTGCGCGGCAGCACCATGGCGGCACCCTGGTCGAGCGGATCGACCTGCACGAGTGGGTGACGATGACGGTCAACCGCGCCACCGAGGAAATCGGGCTGCGATTGCAGGGCGGTTTGGCAGTGCTGGCGACGGTGGGCTCCACCGCGCCATTTGTGGGTCTGTTTGGGACCGTCTGGGGGATCTATCACGCGCTGACCGCCATCGGGATCTCCGGGCAGGCGTCCATCGACAAAGTGGCAGGGCCGGTCGGGGAAGCCTTGATCATGACCGCGCTGGGGCTCTTCGTCGCCGTGCCGGCGGTGATGGGCTACAACTGGCTGGTGCGACGCAACAAGGTGGCGATGGAGCGGGTTCGCGCGTTTGCCACTGATCTGCACGCGGTGCTGCTGTCCGGTGGCCGTGTCGGCGATCTACGGCGTGTGGATCGGGCGCTGCCCGAGGAGGCCGTGCGATGAGCTTGGGCGCGCCCATGGCCAGCCAGGACGACGAGATGATCTCGGTCATCAACACGACGCCCTTGGTCGACGTGATGCTGGTGTTGCTGATCATCTTCCTGATCACCATCCCAGTGGTGACTGACACGGTAGCGCTAAGCTTGCCGGAAGAACGCAACGTACCGACCGAGACGACGCCCCAGAACGTGGTGGTGGCAGTGGACCGCGACGGCGCGGTGTACTGGAACGACCGGCGGCTTGCCGACAATGAAGCGCTGCTCACCCTGCTGAAGCAGACGGCTGTTCAGGTGCCGCAGCCGGAGGTCCATATCCGCGGCGACATGAATGTGCGCTATTACGCGGTGGGCAACGTCGTGGTGGCCTGTCAGCGCGCCGGCATTCGCAAGGTCGGGTTCCTGACCGAGCCACCGCCGAGGGCGAGCTGATGGGCATGACCTTGCGCGGCGGCGGGACACACACCGATGAGGACGTGCTGGTCGACATCAACACCACGCCGTTGATCGACGTGATGCTGGTATTGCTGATCATGCTCATCGTCACCATTCCGATCCAGACCCATGCGGTCAAGCTGGACATGCCCGCGGTCGACAGCCCGCCCGTTCAGGCGCCTCCGCCCATCGTCACCATCGAGTTGGACTTTGACGGAACCGTGATCTGGAACGGGGTGGCGCTGCCGTCGCGCGAGGCGCTCGAACAGCATCTCTGGCGGGAGGCGCAGAACCCGCTGCAGGCGGAGCTGCACATCCGTCCCAATCGCCTCGTGGAGTACAAGCATGTGGCGATGGTTCTGGCCTCCGCGCAGCGTCTTGGCATCACCTCGATCGGGGTGGTGGGCAGTGAGGACTACCTATGAAGGTTCGGAATGGGCGATGGCACGTCGTACTGCTGATGACCCTGTTGGTCGCCATGGGCGCCAGTCCCGTGCGCGCGAATACCTTGGGCAGCAGCAAGCCACCGCCGTACGTGCCAGCGGTGCGGCCGGCCATGGGCGAGCATCTCAAGGACGCGCGGCGGGCCATCCAGGACCGTGACTTCGACAAGGCGCTGGCCTTGATCGATCGTGCCGAGCAGGTGCCGGGGGGGCCTCTGACGCCGTATGAGGTGTATATCGTCAATCATCTGCGTGGCAGTGCTGCGGCCAGCGCTGGCAATGTGCCGTTGGCCAACAAGGCATTCAAAGTGGTGCTGTCATCGGCCTTCATGCCCGAGGACCAGCGGCTGCCCATCCTGGCGGCGATGGTGCGGCTGGCGTTCAGCGCCCGCGACTATGGCACCGCAGTACGCGCGGTACACCGCTATCGGGAGGCGGGCGGCACCGAGGCGGCGGTACTTGAAATCGAGCCGCAGGCCCTCTACCTCGACAAAGACTATGCCGCCGCCCAGGAGGTGATGCAGCGACAGCTGGCGCGCAAGCTGAAACGCGGCGAAACGCCCTCGCAGCAGGAGCTTCAGCTGCTCGCCAGCAGCGCCGCCAAGCGCGATGACGTGGGCGGCTACCTCACCGCACTTCGGCTGATGGTCGAACACGACCCGACGCCCAGCACCTGGCTGGATCTGATCATCCGTACCGAGCAACGCAGTGGTTTTTCGGATCGCTACACGCTGGATGTCTATCGCTTGCGAGAGCAGACCGGCACCCTGATGGAGCCCAGCGATTACATGGAAGCCGTCCAGTTGGCGTTGCAGGCCGGCTACCCCGGGGATGCCCAACGCCTGATTGAAGGCGGGTACGCAAGTGGTGTGCTCGGCCGCGACGGCGATAGCGGACGCCAGCGGCAGGAGCGCCTGCGGGAGCTGGTGAACAAAAAGGTGGCCGAAGATCGCGCCACCATTGAGGAAGAGGTTGCGCTGGCAGCCGAAGCCGAAAGCGGAGACCCGCTGGTGAACACCGGCTACAACCTGGTCGGGTATGGCGCCTATGAACAGGGCATCGCCCTGATGAGACGGGGGATAGAGCGGGGTGGGTTGCTGCAGCCCAACGAGGCGCGTCTGCGGCTCGGGCAGGCGTACTACCTCGCAGGTCTTCGAAAAGAGGCGCTCGACGTTTTCTCCACCATCCAGGCCGAGGACGGTAGCGCCGCCCTTGCAGCCCTCTGGAGCATTCTCGCGCGTCAAGACTGATGCAAATCGCCAAGGAGGCGAACATGATCATTTACTCGCGGTATCGCGCATGCTTGGCCGGGACGATCCTGGCCCTGTTTTCCGGCTGCCTGGCGGCAGCGCCATCCATCACAGGCTATTGGCTGAAGGAAACCGACGACCCGCTGAAGAGCGCCGTCATCGAGATCTACCCGGACGGTGACGGCTTTGACGGCCGCGTGGTGCGACTGAAGCACCCCCGCTTTGTCGAGGGCGAGACTTCGGTGACCGGCGAGGTGGTCCCCGCCGAATGGGTCGGCACGATCAAGACCGATGTGCTCAATCCGGTAGAGATGCTGCGGGATCGACCGATCGAAGGTATGAAGATCATCGATGGGTTCCAGCGGGACGACGATCGTCGGTGGAAGGGCGCCACCATCTATAACCCTGAAGATGGCAAGACTTATGCCTGCAAGGCTGAGCTGAGCCGGGATGGTCAGACCTTGGAAGTCCGTGGCTTCATTGGCTTCTCGCTGCTGGGCCGCAGCCAGACCTGGCAGCGCGTGCCGTCACCGCAGGCGCTCGACTGGCCACGGCGCGATGTCCCCGCGCCGACCTCACGTGGAGGCTGAGACCATGAGCACCACGACCCGGCATCGTCCAGCGTCCCCGACCGAAGGTCGGGTGAAGTCGCGCTATACGCCGCGGCAGATCATCGCCTTTCTGAGAGCCATTGATGAAGGGCGGGCGAGCTCCATCGCCCAGGCCTGTCAGCGCATGAATATCTCGCGACAGACGTACTACTACTGGCGACAACGATACGGGCACAGCACCACGTCTGCGCCGGCTCGGTTGATCGTGCAGCTGGACCGCGACATCCGCCGCCTCAGCGAACAGCTGGCGGCGCAGCAGGCCCTGCTCGACCGTTTGAAGGACGAGCTGGACGAGGAGGCGGAGATCCCTGCGCCGCCGGGGCGACCGTCGGTGTCGGCTTCCGGGCGGGTCAGCGAAACACCACGGTGCGCTGGCCGTTGACCAGGACGCGGTCTTCCAGGTGGTAGCGTAGGCCGCGTGCCAGCACCGCCTTTTCAATGTCCTTGCCGAGCCGCACCAGGTCGCTGACCGAGTTGTCGTGCCCGATGCGATTGACGTCCTGTTCGATGATCGGACCCTGGTCCAGATCTTCGGTGACGTAGTGGCAGGTGGCGCCGATGTGCTTGACCCCGCGACGGTAGGCCTGTTCATAGGGGCGGGCGCCGACGAAGCTGGGCAAAAAGCTGTGGTGGATGTTGAGAATGCGCCCGGGATAGCGGCGGCACAGCTCGGGCGGCAGGATCTGCATGTAGCGGGCGAGCACCATGGTGTCGCCCCCGCTCTCTACGAACAGGCGCTCGACTTCGGCGAAGGCGGCATCGCGATTATCGGCATTGACCGGCACATAGTGATAGGGAATGCCATGCCACTCCACCAGGCCACGAGAGGTCTGATGGTTGGAGATCACAGCGCTGATGTCGCACTCCAGCTCCTTGCTGCGCCAGCGCTCCAGCAGGTCATAGAGGCAATGCTCCTGCCGCGAGACCAGCAGCACCACCCGCTTCTTGATGGCACTGTCGTGGATACGCCAGTCCATCTGGAACTGCTCGGCGATGGGTGCGAAGCGGCTGCGCAGTTCGCTGAGGTGGAAGGGCAGCGAGTCCGCCAGCACTTCCATGCGCATGAAGTAGCGCTGAGTGTCCTCGTCGGCATGCTGGCTGGATCGGAGGATCCACCCGCCATGGTCGCGGAAAAAGCCGGTGACGGTCGCGACAATGCCAATGCCGTCAGGGCACGAAAAGGACAGGGTGTAATAGCGGTTGCGCTGCACGGTGATGGCGATCAGGTAAGCGGAGGCCCAGGGTTCCGCGAGGACGGCCGCCGCATGATAGTGCCTGTAGCGATCCCGGCGCGATGCGTCGACGTTCGCGCTACAGTGCCGGCCCCAATTTTTATCGGGTCGACACCATGCTGGACGCCAATCGCCGCTTGCTCGAAGCCTACTACGCCGCCTTCAACCGTGAGGACTGGGACGGCTTCCTCGCCCTGCTCACCGAGGATGTGATCCACGATCTCAACCAGGGTGGGCGCGAGATCGGCCGCGAGGCCTTTGCCGCCTTTATGCGGCGCATGGCGCGCTGCTATCGCGAGCAGATCGTTGATATCACCTTGATGTTTGGCGAGGACCGCAATCGTGCCGCCGCCGAATTCACCGTCACCGGCACCTATCTGCACACCGACGCCGGCCTGCCGGAAGCCACCGGACAGACCTACACCTTGCCCGGCGGCGCCTTCTTCGAGCTTCGTGACGGCCGCGTCGCGCGGGTCAGCAACTACTACAACCTGCAGGACTGGCTGCGCCAGGTGCGCTAGCGCTGGGCCGCGTCCCAGACGCGTTGCCAGGCCTGCAGGTAACCCTCGGCCGAGCGGAACAGGTAGCCCAGTGCAGCCTCGCCCCCAGGCTGCATGCGCATGTCGGCGATGTAGTCCGGGTAGAGACCGTAGTGGGCGACGCCGTCGACGTTGAGATCGAACATGCGCTCGCCGGTGACCTGCCGCTCGAACACCACCTGGCCGTCGAAGGAGCGGAAGGGGTAGGTCAGTGGGCGGGTGCCCGCGTCGTCACGGGGTGGCGGCTGATTGTGGATGCCGTTGATGTCTGACCCCAGTCCGGTGGAAAGCCCGGCTGTGGAGCCGTGGATCTCGCGGTAAAGGGCTTCCAGATCCTGAATGAACGCCACGGTCACCGGCGAAGGATCGTCCGGCAAGTTCGAAATGATGCCGCCAGTCTGCAGGATGCGGTCGCTGTCCTTTTCCGGGATGGAAATCACGCCGGTATGGCCGGAGAACACGGGGACGCCGCGCGCTTCGGCGATATCGAAGATGCGGTTACGGGCCAGCACGCCGGTGTGATCGGTTTCGATCATGATGCCGCGATCGATCAGCCGCTGGACGAAGTACTCACCCAGTGGTGTCAGCCCACGGCCATTGCGCCGACAGCCCGTCAGCGGCGGCAGCGGTTGGGGCTGGAGGAACAGGGTGAGGACGGTGTCGAAGATGCCGCGTGAGCCCGTCTGCGCCTCGCCGGGCGCCAGGCTGTCCGGTGCCTCGCAGGGAATCCCGGCAAAGGGGTGGCCGGTGTCCACCAGGTTGGCGGCGTTGTAGAGCTGGAACAGGAACGGGTCGTCGGTGAGGCGGGCCCCGCCAAAGGCGTTGTCGACCAGGTGGATGGGAAAGATGGCGCGGATGCCGCGATCCCACCAGCGGTCGAGTTCGCGGTCGATGTCGGTGACCGAGCAGTCTGGCTGGTCGAGGAATTCCCCGCAGTTGAAGATCTTCTCGTTTTCGGTGCCGAGAATGACGGCCATCTGCCCCGCCTCAATGACCTGCCGGGCCTCCTGCGGACTGTAGACGATGCGGAAGAAGCCCTTGCCGGGACCACCCGCCTGGGCGTCGATGTAGTCCTGCAGTTCGAGGGTGAGCTGACGCTGCAGCTCGATGTTCTCCATCTCGTTGCAGTCGGTCCCCTTGACCGGCCACAGAAGGCATAGGCCCTCGTTCGACACCAGATGATTGACCATCAGGCGCAGCCCGCCCATCCAGGCGCGTTCCAACCAGCGATGATAGGTCTGATGGTGGATCTGGCTGCCCCAGCTGGGCCAGTCCGGGAAGGTCGGCCAGCCTGCGGTAGCGTGAGGCGGCAGGCCCTGCTCGGGGTCAACGGCGGTATCCAGCAGCCCGAGGACACCGCCCGGGCCATGGTGTTCGGCGCAGTCGCCGAGCGCATGCGGGATGCCGAACTTGTGGAACGGGCGGCCGTATCCCAGCTTGCCGCCAAACATTTCGGTTCCGCCCAGGTGCATATGGGTTTCGGCATAGCCGAAGACGGTGCCGTCCGCCTGCGTGCCGGAGAACGGCGTACCGCTGGCATTGAGCTCGGCCTCGGGGTAGGGGCGGCAGTCGGCGGCGGGCGAGAAGCGGAATGCGTTGCCACCGAGGTAGACCGTCAACGGTTCGCCGGTGAGGGTGCTGTCGACGACAAACATCCTGCCCGCCTCGCGCAAGGTCCATTCGCTGCCGTCGACGGGCTGGCTTTGCATGACCAGGCTGCGCGGGCCGGCGACCAGCACGCCGGCCAGGGTGCCGCCCAGGCCGACCACCACATCGCCCAGCGAATTGATCAGGTCCGAGGCGGGGCCAACCGTCGGATTCAGCTCCAGCAGATCGCCCGCCCCCGAAACCGTGAAGCCCAGCTGCGACACCAGGCCATCGACACCGCCGGCCAGGTCCTCGGCGCGAGCCGCCAAGGTGAGGTAGCGGCCCTGCGGATCGAAGAACACATAGCGCCCCAGCGCGGTGGGACGCATCCGGAACGGGGTGGCGTCGGGACCGTCGCCGCGCACCAGGGCAAGGGCACCATCCTCCAGGGCCACCAGGCGCGCGCCTGTCTCATCGGTGACGGCATAGCAGCCATTGGCCAGCCGGTATCGTGGGGCGGCCGGCGCCTTCGCCTGCGCGACGAAGGGATTCTCAGCGCTGTTGCCCGGCGCCAGGGTGGCCAAAGGGGCCTCGCTGCTGCAGGCCATCAGGCCCACACCGATGATGGGCGCCACGAGCTCCCACCGTTTCCCTGCCCGCATGGTCTTCCTCCGCCTGATATGTCGTTATCGTGGGCGTTATCTCACCACCGTTCGGGTCGACTGCGGTGGGATTGAGACAGATTTCCCAGCCGCAGAAACGACAACCCCCAGTCAGCGGACCGGGGGTCGGATGCCAGATGGGGCGCAGCCTATTCGGCTTCTGCCCAGGCCTCGCCGTTCTCGTAGTGCAGCGTCAGCTCGGAGATTTCCAGCAGGTTCAACTGGGTCCAGGTGAGGCTGTTGCCCTCGCTGTCCCGCACCTGCAGGTCCCACAGGGCGGAGGTTTCTTCGCGATCGAATGTGATGTCGACGCTGTCGCCGTCAGCCAGGACGTCGACGCCGAGCACATCTTCTTCCCAGTCATTGGACGAACCCGGTGAAACGTACAGCTCGTAGATATCGACGCCGGTTTGGTTGTGGACCGTGAAGTCCTGATCACCCGACCACGCGTTGCCGGCGGACAACGCCAGCGCCAGTGCCGCAACCCGCCCGAAGTGACGAACGGTCACGCCAAGGTTCAACATATGGATGCTCCCAATAAACACCTCCGATCGAGGTGCACGCTGACGCTAGCACGGCGCCCGGGTGTCGGGCATCCGGATACCCCTTCGGGCATCGGCAGGTGCTTCTGCCCACGCGAAATTTTGGCGGTCTGCGCGCCGTGTCAGGGAAAAACGTCGACCTGGAAGCGGTCCCGTGCGCGCATGCTGAAGCTGCGGGGTGCATGCCCCAGTCGATACGTTGCCGGCGACACGTCATCCCCGGCGTCCGCGTCGAGCCCGAAGATCGCCACTCGGCCGAAGTCGGTCAGGTCGCTGCCCACAAAGTCGGGCAGGCCGTCGCGATAGCGCCCGCAGTTGTTGCGTTCCGGCGGGGTCACCGGCAGACAATCGCCCTGCGGCGCCTGGATGACCTGGGTCAGCGAGCGGTCGGCATCGAAGTCGTTGAACCAGGTCCAGAAAAGGTAGTCGAGGTCGAGCGCCACCGCGGTCTCCAGGATGTTGCGGTAGGGCAGCGGCAGACTTTCGCCGGCGGCGCCGTCCTGGGTGCTCGCCACCTCGCCCAGCAGCAGCGCGAGGTTGGCGGGGGTGCCACAGGGCAGATCCCCCTCGCGCGGCAAGCCCACCGCACAGCGCAGCTCGTCACGGTGGGCACGCAGTTCGGCAGGATCAAACCCGTCGCTGCCGTCCACCCGGCCGGGCGGATAGAAGTACCAGTAGGGGTGGGCGCTGAACATCAGGTTGTGCTGCGCCCCGGCAGTCTCTGGCGCGATGTCGTCGGCGGCCATCAGGTGTGCGCCAACCCGGCGCAGCACTTCCAGACTCTGACCGAAGTCCGGAGCATCGATGATCACCGGCAATCGCAGGCCTGCCTCACGCAGCGTGGCCAGCGCGTCGCGATAGGCATCGCGAAAGCGGAAGCGCTCGGTGTCGGTGCAGTTGTTGAACAGGGGATCACTGTCGCCGGGCGCTTGCAGGTAGCAGGTGCCGGCCTCGTTAAGCAGGTTGAGCACCAGGTAGGCGGCGTGGCGGTCCAGCAAGGCCCGTACGTCCTCGCGCAGCAGCCAGGCGACGGTGCGGTTGAGGGGGTCTGAGGGATCGTTGGTGTCGTCATCGGCACCGGTGAGATCAGCGCCGGTGTAGTCGTGGATATCGAGGATCGGCAACATGCCGTGATCCACCACCGCCTGGATGCGGCGGTCCAGGGCCGCCACCGAGCCGCCGAACACGTCCCCGACGCGGCCGCCATCGGCGTCCGGATCACGCGGGCCGCCGTCCGGATACCAGACAATACGGATTGCGTTGGCACCCGCGCGGCGCTGATCTCCGGTCACCGCCTGCAGGTTTTCGTCGGTGAACAGCTCGAATGCCGGCCCGTAGCGTTCGATGAACTGGTCGTTGACGCCGCGGATGTGCAGGCGTTCGTTGCAGACGTCCATCAGGTACAGCCGTCCGCTCACGGGATCCGCACGGACCTGGGGGGTCTCGAACACCGGGGTCTGGTCCTGGGCACATTGGGCACAGACCACTCGAATGTCGTCCACGGTGGTGCGCTCAGCGCGTCCGCTGCCGCGGAAGATGCTGCAGCGCTGATCCATCGGCTGCTCGGCGACGGCGAGGTCATACCGCCCCCCCACTGCCAGGGGTTCGAAGGTGAAGGTGTTGGCGCCAGCCGCAAGCGGCACCCGTTGCGCGCCCTGCTGCAGGACCAGGCCCTCCGAGGTGAGCCCACTGACCCGGCCGGTCAATGGCAGCGTGTCGGGCGTGACGGGTCGGTCCTCGCCTGCACAGCCCACCAGGGTCAGGAGCAGCAGGAGAGCGGGCGTACGGCAGATCGGCATGCGGGGGCGCCATCGAAGAAGCGATATGCCGATGATAGGCGCAAGGCCCCGCCGCGTGGCCACAAAAAAGCCCCAATCGTCGGGGACGATTGGGGCGCGATCCCGCGAATCTGGTGGACGGTACAAGGCTCGAACTTGTGACCCCCGCCGTGTGAAGGCGATGCTCTACCACTGAGCTAACCGTCCGTGGGGGGCGAATTATCGGGACCGCAGGGCAGGGCGTCAACTGTTGTCGCCGTGTGATCCCCAAGCGATACGCATTGAGCATTCCGGATTTCCCCGGTAGCCTCCGCGCCTTGTTTTCGGGAGCAAGCCATGACCGCCGTTCGTCCCCTGATGCTGGCCATCGAAAGCCGTGACCTTGAGGCGGCGCGCGCCGCGTTGGCCCGGGACGAGAGCCAGGGGACGGAGGCCTTACCGGGGGGCATCTCGCCGCTGATGTTTGCCCTTTACAACGGCGCCCCCGATATTGCCGAACTGCTGCGTCCGCTGCGCCCGCTGGACCTGCATGAGGCCGCGGCGCTGGATGACACTCGGCGTATCGCCGAACTGGTGTTGGCCGATCCGGACGCCATGCGTCGCCACAGCGCCGATGGCTGGACGCCGCTGCACCTGGCCGCCTTCTTCGGCAATCGCGATGCCATGTTGGTGCTGGTGGGTCTCGGCGCACCCGTGGACTCCATCAGTGAAAACCCGATGCAGAACACCCCCATGCACGCCGCCCTGGCCGGCGCGGCCGGCGAGCAGTTGGCACCGCTGCTGATCGGCTTTGGCGCCGAGGTCGATCACGTTGGCGGCAGCGGTGTCACCGCGTTGCATCTTGCCGCGGTGCGCGGATTCGGGCACCTCTGCCGCCTGCTGCTGTCGCGCGGGGTGGACCGCAGCCTGAAGACCGAAGACGGCAAAACGGCCGCCGACATCGCGCGCGAGCGCGGTCACGTCGAGCTGGTGGGGCTGCTGGAGGGTGGCCTGCAGTAGTTCACCGGCCGCGGCGCGCGCGGAAGAAGTCGCGCAGCAGGGCAGCGCACTCGGGCTCGCGAACGCCGCCGGTCCAGGCCACCACGTGATTGAGGCGCGGGGCGGCGATGACGTCGTACAAGGAGTGCACCGCGCCCGCCTTCGGGTCGGCGGCGCCAAACACCAGGCGTTGCACCCGCGCATGGGTGATCAATCCGGCGCACATCACGCAAGGCTCCAGGGTGACGTAAAGCGTGGTGCCCGGCAGACGATAGTTGCCCAGTCGTTGCCCGGCCGCCCGCAGCGCCAGCATTTCGGCGTGCGCAGACGGGTCCTGCAGTCCGATGGGCCGGTTCCAGCCCTCGCCCAGGATCTCGCGGTCCTGGACCAACACCGCACCTACCGGGACTTCGCCCTCAGCCTCGGCGCGGCGCGCCAGCGTTAGCGCGTGATCCATCCAGCGAAGGTCGTCGTCAGCGTGGGACATTGAACGTCGGTCGGCGAGCGGGCGGGGGCGAGTCAGGTTTGCGTGGGGCCCTGCACGCTGTGTTGTGCGCTAGGTGAGGCTGCATTGGGCTGGGTCACTTACTGCGCTAGGGAGTCCCCTCGCGACGCTAGCATCCCGCGCTGCGCGTGGGGCCCTGCACGCTGGGTTGTGCGCTAGGTAAGGCGGCACTGGACTGGGTCGGTTGGTGCACTAGGGAGTTTCCTCGCGACGCTAGCATCCCGCGCTTTGCGCGGGGCCCTGCACGCTGTGTTTTGCGTTAGGTAAGGCTGCATTTGCCGGGGTCACTCATTGCGCTAGGGAGTCCCCTCGCGACGCTAACATCCCGCGCTGCACGCGGGGCCCTGCACGCTGCTCGGGGACTCACTCCCACTCAATCGTCGCCGGTGGTTTGCCGGAGATGTCGTAGACGACGCGGGAGATGCCGGGGACTTCGTTGACGATGCGGCGGGCGCAGACGTCGAGCAGTTCATAGGGCAGGTGGGCCCACTGGGCGGTCATGAAGTCGATGGTCTGCACCGCGCGCAGGGCGATCACCGGCTCGTGACGTCGGCCATCGCCGGTGACACCGACGCTCTTGACGGGCAGGAAAACGGCGAAGGCCTGGCTGGTCTTGTCGTACCAGCCGCTTTGGCGCAGTTCTTCGATGAAGATGGCATCGGCCTGACGCAGGGTGTCGGCGGCGGCTAGGGTCACCGCACCGAGGATCCGCACGCCCAGGCCGGGGCCGGGGAAGGGGTGGCGGTAGACCATCTCGGCCGGCAGTCCCAGCTCGACACCGATCTTGCGCACTTCGTCCTTGAACAGCTCGCGCAGCGGTTCCACCAGCTTCAGCTTCATGTGCGCCGGCAGTCCGCCGACGTTGTGATGGCTCTTGATGACATGGGCTTTGCCGCTGCGGACGCTGCCGTCCGCCATCTTGTGCACGGCGCCGGCAGACTCAATGACGTCGGGGTAGATCGTGCCCTGGGCGAGGAAGTCGATGTCCTGCAGCTTGCCGGCTTCTTCATCGAATACCTCGATGAAGAGGCGACCGATGATCTTGCGCTTGGCTTCGGGGTCATCGACACCGGCCAGTGCGGTCATGAAGCGCTCGGCCGCATTCACGCGAATGACCTTGACGCCCAGGTTCTGGGCGAACACCGCCATCACCTGATCGCCTTCGTTCAGTCGCAGCAAGCCATGGTCAACGAATACACAGGTCAGTTGGTCGCCGATAGCGCGATGCAGCAGGGCTGCGACCACCGACGAGTCGACGCCACCCGACAGGCCGAGCAGGACGTGGCGGTCGCCGACCTGCTGGCGGACCCGGGCGATCGCGTCATCGATGATGTTGTCCGGAGTCCAGGCATTGCCGCAGCCGCAGATCTCGTGGACGAAGCGACTGTAGATGCGGCCGCCTTGCGGCGTGTGGGTGACCTCGGGATGGAACTGTAGCGCGTAGTAGTGCCGGCTGGGGTCCGCCATGCCGGCCAGCGGGACATCCTTGGTCGAGGCAATCCGCTCGAAGCCGGGAGGAAGACGTTCGACATGATCGCCATGCGACATCCACACGTCGAGCAGACCATGCCCGTCGGCGTTCACGCGATCCTCGATCCCGTTCAGCAACGGCGAATGGGCGTGGGCGCGGACTTCGGCGTAGCCGAACTCCTTGACCTTGCCGGGCGCCACCGAGCCCCCCTGCTGGACCGCCATGGTCTGCATGCCGTAGCAGATTCCCAACACGGGTACGCCGAGCTGCCAGACGGCCTCCGCCGCCCGCGGTGACCCAGCTTCCAGCACGCTCTCCGGCCCGCCCGAAAGAATCACGCCCTTGGGTGCAAACGTGCGGATATCGTCGTCCGCCATGTCCCAGGGATGCAATTCGCAGTAGACCCCCAGCTCACGGACCCGCCGCGCAATCAGCTGGGTGTACTGCGACCCGAAGTCGAGAATGAGGATCTTGTCGGTATGAATGTTCATGCGTTCAGGAATCGGGAATCGGCAATCGGGAATCTTCAGAAGCGAAGGGTCGGTGGCCTTTACGATGCCCGATTCTCCATTCCCGATTCCCGGCGTTTCAGTCAATCCGGTAGTTGGGCGCTTCCTTGGTGATCGTCACGTCGTGGACGTGCGACTCGCGGATGCCGGCACCCGTGATCTTCACAAACTGGGTTTCCGTGCGCAGCGCGTCGACTGTGGCGCAGCCGGTGTAGCCCATGCAGGCTCGAAGGCCACCGATCAACTGGTGGACGATGGCGCCCATCGCCCCCTTGTACGGCACGCGCCCCTCGATCCCCTCGGGCACCAGCTTTTCCACCTCGGCGGTGGTGTCCTGGAAGTAGCGGTCCTTGGAGCCCTGCGACATGGCACCGAGCGATCCCATGCCGCGGTAGCTCTTGTACGAGCGACCCTGGTACAGCTCGACCTCGCCTGGCGCCTCCTCTGTGCCGGCCAGCATCGAGCCCACCATCACGGCGTAGGCGCCAGCGGCGATCGCCTTGGCGAAATCGCCGGAGTAGCGAACACCACCGTCGGCGATCAGCGGAATGCCACGGGCTCGCAGCGCCTCGGCCACCGCCATCACGGCGCTGATCTGTGGGACGCCGACGCCAGCGACGATGCGGGTGGTGCAGATGGAGCCGGGTCCGATGCCGACCTTGACCGCATCGGCACCGGCATCCGCCAGCGCCAGCGCCGCTTCGCCGGTGGCGATGTTGCCGCCAATGACCTGCAGGTCGGGGTAGGCCTGCTTGATGGCGCGAACGCGGTCGAGCACGCCTTTGGAGTGACCGTGCGCGGTATCGACCACCACCACGTCAACGCCAGCCTCCACCAGCCGCGCGACTCGCTCGTCGGTGTCGGCACCCGTGCCGACGGCAGCGCCCACGCGCAGACGACCGCGTTCGTCCTTGCAGGCCAGGGGGTGGTCGGTGGATTTCTGAATGTCCTTGACCGTGATCATCCCACGCAGCTTGTAGTCGCCGTTGATGACCAGCACCTTCTCGATGCGGTGCTCATGCAGCTTGCCGAGGACCTCTTCCTTGGAGGCGCCTTCCTGAACCGTTACCAGCCGCGCCTTGGGGGTCATGATGCGTGACACCGGCTCGGAGTAGCGGGTCTCGAAACGCAGGTCCCGCGCGGTGACAATGCCGACCAGATCATCGCCGTCGACCACCGGCACACCGCTGATCTTGTTGGCCCGCGTCAGCTGCAGCACCTCACCGATGGTCATGGTGGGCTCGACCGTGATGGGGTCGACGATGACGCCGGATTCATGCTTTTTGACCGCACGAACCTCCTGCGCCTGGGCCTCCGGGGGCAGGTTCTTGTGGACAATGCCCATGCCCCCTTCCTGGGCCATGGCAATGGCGAGGCCACTCTCGGTGACCGTGTCCATGGCGGCGGACAGCAGGGGGATGTTGAGGCGGATATGGCGCGTCAGCTGCGTGCCGGTGTCGACCTGCCGCGGCAGGATGTCGGAATAGGCCGGCTGCAGGAGGACGTCGTCGAAGGTCAGGGCTTCTCGTGCGATCCGGGAAGTCATGGGGGGCGCGCTCCGGCAAAAAGCTATTATACGGAAATGCCTGCGCCGGACTCAGTGATGCCACCGCGAACGGTCTATGCCGTTTCCGAGTTGGCGCGCTTGCTGCGGGGTGTGGTGGAGGACAGCTTCCCTCGGATCTGGGTGCAGGGCGAGATCAGTAACCTGTCCAGACCGGCATCCGGGCATTGGTACTTCACCCTCAAGGATGGCGAAGCGCAGTTGCGGGCTGCCATGTTCCGGGGCGCCAATACGCATGTTCGACCCCTCCCGCAGAACGGGGATTCGGTTCGGGTGCGGGCCCAGGTGAGCTTCTACACCGCGCGCGGCGACCTGCAGCTCATCTGCGAGCACATGGAAGCGGCCGGTGAAGGTGCGCTACTGCAGGCCTTCGAAGCGCTGAAGCGGCGTCTCGGTGAAGAAGGCCTGTTCGATGCCGATCACAAGCGGCCCATTCCGGAGGTGCCGCGGGCCATCGGCCTGATCACCTCGGCCACCGGGGCGGCGGTGCAGGATGTGCTGACCACCCTGGCCCGACGCTTCCCGTTGGCGCCGGTGTACCTGTACCCGGTGACGGTGCAGGGCGCCGCTGCGGCGCCTGCGCTGGTGGCGGCGCTGCAGGACCTGCCGCGACAGGCCCCGGTGGATGTGGTGCTGCTGGTGCGCGGGGGCGGTTCGTTGGAGGATCTGTGGGCGTTCAATGAGGAGGCTGTGGCGCGCGCCATCCGTGCCTGCCCGGTGCCCGTTGTCACCGGTGTCGGGCATGAAACCGATACCACCATCGCCGACTTCTCCGCGGACCTGCGTGCGCCAACCCCAACCGCCGCTGCCGAGCACGCGACGCCCGAGCTGCGGCAGTGGCAGGCTGTGTTGCAGCGGCAGGTCCAGGGCCTGGTGCAGCCGATCCGACGCCAGGTTCGCGATCAGACGGAACGACTGGCGCAACTGCAGGGTCGGCTGCAGCGACAACAGCCCGCCCGCCGACTGCAGGACGCGGCCCAGCGCCTCGACGAATTGCAGGGGGGGCTGCAGCGCGCACAGCGGCGTCGCCTGGAAGCCGAGGCGCAACGGCTGGCGGGATGGCAGGCGCGCCTTCGACTGGCCGACCCGCGCCGTCGGTTGACCACCGACACGGCGCGCTTGGCGGGCCTGACCCAGCGCCTGCAGGCCGCCGCCCGGCAACGGCTGCAGGGCGATGCAGCGCGCTGGTCGCAGGCGCAACGCGCCCTGCAGGGGCTTTCGCCGCTGGCGGTACTGGGGCGTGGCTACGCCCTGGTTCGCGATCCCGATGGCGCGCTGGTGCGCACACCCGTTCAGGTCAAATCGGGGGTGCCGCTGCAGGTGCAGGTCGCTGAGGGTGCCTTCACGGTGACGGTTGTCGATCCCCCAAAATGAATCAGGCCGCCGCCCGGCCAAGGGCGGCGGCCTCGGTCCTCGTGCGGCTCAGTTGAACGCAAAGTGCTCCGGCGACAACTGGGTCATGCTGCGGCTGGGCTTGGTCATCGACGCCGCATGCGCCTTGGCACGCGGCAGCAGGTGGTCGAAATAGAACGCTGCCGTGTCCAGCTTGGCCTGATAGAACGCCGGGGTCTCGCTGCCGCCCTCGGCCAGTCGCTTGGCCGCCACGGCGGCCTGCAGGGCCCAGAAGTAGCCCATCATCACGTAGCCGGAATACATCAGGAAGTGATGGCTGGCGCTGGAGACCACGTCGCGGTCCTTGCGGGCCATCATCATCAGCCGCAGGGTCAGCACGTTCCATTCCGCCGCATAGCGGCCGATTTCGGTGCAGAAGCGGCGCGTCTTTTTGTTGCGGACATGTTCCAGCACGAAACGGCCGATCTGGCCGGTGAACTCGCGGACACAGGCCCCGCGCGTGGTCAACAGCACCTTGCGGCCCAGCAGGTCCAGTGCCTGAATGCCGGTGGTGCCTTCATAGAGCGTAGCGATGCGCGCGTCGCGGGCGATCTGCTCCATGCCATGCTCGGCGATGTAGCCATGGCCGCCGAACACCTGCATGCCCAGGTTGGCCGCTTCCAGGCCCATCTCGGTGAGGAAGCCCTTGAGGATGGGAGTGAAGAAGCCGAGCTTGTCGTCCCAGGTCTCGTACTTTTCCTGATTGCCTTCGAGAATGCCGTTGACCATATGGTCGGCGTACTGCGCGGCGAAATAGATCATCGCGCGGCCGCCTTCCGCTACTGCCTTCTGGGTCAGCAGCATGCGGCGCACATCGGCATGGTGAATCAGCGCATCGGCGGCCTTGTCCGGCTCCTTCTTGCCCGACAGCGCGCGCATGGAGCGACGGTCCAGCGCGTAGGGCAGGGCACCCTGGTAGGACAGCTCGGCATGGGCAACCCCCTGCACGGCGGTGCCAATACGGGCCGTGTTCATGAAGGTGAACATGGCTTCCAGGCCCTTGTTAGGCTCGCCGATGAGCCAGGCGCGGGCGCCGTCGAAATTGAGGACGCAGGTGGCCGAAGCCTTGATGCCCATCTTGTGTTCGATCGAGGCGCAGTTCACCGGGTTGCGTTCGCCGAGACTGCCGTCCGCATTGACCAGGAATTTGGGGACGATGAACAGCGAGATGCCGCGCGTGCCCCCCGGTGCGTCGGGTAGCCGCGCCAGCACGATGTGGACAATGTTTTCGGTGAGGTCATGTTCGCCCGCCGAGATGAAGATCTTGGTCCCGTGGAGGGCGTAGGTGCCATCGCCGTTGTCGTCGGCGCGGGTCTTGATCTGGCCCAGGTCGGTACCGCACTGGGGCTCGGTCAGGCACATGGTGCCGGACCAGCGGCCTTCGGTCAGCGGCGGCATGTAGCGCTGCTTCAGGTCCTCGCTGGCGTACTGCATGATGGTGTTCATGCAGCCCAGTGACAGGCCGGGATACATGGTGAAGGACCAGTTGGCGGTCCCCATCATTTCCGACTTGATCAGCCCCAGCGACATGGGCAGGCCCTGGCCGCCGTACTCGGTGGGATGTGACAGGCCCTGCCAGCCGCCGGCTACGAACTGCTCGTAGGCTTCACGGAAGCCCTTGGGCGTGCGCACGACGCCATTGTCGAAATGGCAGCCTTCCTGGTCGCCGCTGAGGTTGATCGGCGACAACACCTCCTCACAGTAGCGCGCGCATTCTTCGAGAATGGCATCCACCGTTTCCGGGTCTGCGTCCTTGCCGTTTTCCAGTTCGGCATAGTGGCCGGGGAAATCAAACACTTCCCTGAGCAGAAAACGGGTGTCGCGCAGCGGGGCCTTGTATGCCGGCATGAAATCGTCCTTGTGGGAGGGCTGGAACTTGGGGGCGAACGCTACGGTGATGCGGGCGCAAAGCCAATGACCGCAGCACGAGGGGGCCACGGCGGGGCGGCAAACCGGCGAAACCGGGACAGACCGCTGGATCGCGGGCAAAAAAAACCCGCCCGGAATGCCGGGCGGGTTGGATGACCGCAGGCGGTCTTACATTTCCATTGGCCGCAGTTCGACGCGACGGTTTTCTTCGCGCCCTTCCTCGGTGGTGTTCTCCATGATCGGCCGCGCCTTGCCATAGCCCACCGGCGTCATCCGGTCGGCCTCCACGCCTCGGCCGATCAGGTATTCCTTGACGACGATGGCGCGGCGCTCGGACAAGCCGAGGTTGTAGGCATCGGTGCCGAGGTAGTCCGTGTGACCCTCCACTTCGACGTCGATCTCCGGATAGGCGATCAGCGTGTCGGCCACCTTGTTGAGGATCTCCTTGGCGTCGGCGGTGAGTCGGTCCGAATCGAACTCGAACTTCACGCCCTTCAGGATGAAGGACTGGTTGGCGGCGCAGCCGTTGGCATCCACTTCTTCACCCGGACGCGGGCGGCGGCAGTCGCCAGCCAGGGCACAGCCGTTGTCCAGTACCTTGGCGCCGGCCGGGCTGTTGGGGCATTCGTCGATGTCGTCCGGCAGGCCATCGCCGTCGGAGTCGATGGGGCAGCCGCTGGCATTGACCTGCTGGCCGGCGGGCGTGTCCGGACACTGGTCGCGGCCGTCGGGGACGCCGTCGGCGTCGCTGTCCAGCTCGCAGCCGGTGTCGTTGACCTGCGCGCCCGGTGCGGAATCCGGACATTGATCACGGTGATCGGGGACGCCGTCACCGTCGCTGTCAATGGTTTCGGGGTCAGGCGGCGGCTTGTGACCCAGCGGCACGACCAGACCCAGGTTGTAGACGCCGTCATAGAACTTGTCGTTGTTCTTGGGCTGAATGCCGGCGAGCTCGCGGTTGTGCGGGTCCTGGCGGTACAGGGCTTCGGCCCGGATGATGATCTTCGGCGTGATTTCGAACAGATAGCCGAGGCCGACATCCAGCAGGGTGGTGTCGTAGTTGGCGATCAGCCCCGGCTGACCCTCAGCTTCGCCGTGCATCACGTTCAGGCGCCCATACAAATTGGGCACCGACTGCACCGGGAACAGCATCATGCCGGCACCGACCCCGGTCAGCGAGAAGCTGCCATTGTCGATCAGTCCGGCGCCAGCGTCGGGATCCATCGTGGCATAGCTGGCCATCAGCTCCAGGGTCAGTGCGCGCGTCACCTTTTTGCCGATGGCAAGGGTGCCGCCATAGCCGTCATCGGTGCCGCGGTCTTCATCGGCCAGGATGTAGCTGGCGGTCGGCGAGACGTACCAAGTGCGGCCCTTGAGTGCGCTGGACTGAGATTCTTCCTGCGCGAAGGCTGGCAAAACAATGGTGGCGCCCAGTAGCGCTGCAAAAAGCTTGGATCGGAAAACCATAGTGCTCCCCTAGAGTTCGGTCCCATTCGGTGTTATGCCCCGATGAAGGCATGATAGCAGCGTCATGGCGGCGCGTGACCCGCTCACGAGGCGCTGGCATACTGCGCGCCCTCTCATATTCCCCACCACCGGCTCTTCATGGAACCGAACCAGATCAAAGGCAGGATCACGGCTCTGCAGACGCGTTTCGACGCGCTGCGGAGCTATCTTTGACTACGATGTCAAGCAGGACCGGCTGGCCGAGGTCAATGCCGAGCTGGAAGATCCCGCGGTCTGGAACGACGCCAAGCGGGCCCAGGATCTGGGGCGTGAGCGCGCGCGACTTGAAGGGATCATTGAACCGATTTCGGAAGCGCTGAGCGGGCTGGTCGATGCCGGCGAGCTGCTCGAACTGGCGCTCGCCGAGAACGATCTTGGCGCCGTGGCCGAGGTTTCCAATGACGTTGACCGCTTCGAGCAGTTTGCCGAGAAGCTGGAATTCCAGCGCATGTTCAGCGGCGAGCAGGACGCGTCGAACGCCTACCTGGATGTGCAGGCCGGTTCCGGTGGCACCGAGGCGCAGGACTGGGCCGAGATGCTGTTGCGGATGTACACCAAGTGGGCCGATGGCAAGGGGTTCACGGTGGAGCTGATGGAGCGCTCCGATGGTGAAGTGGCAGGCATTAAGTCCGCCACCATCTACGTGCAGGGCGATTACGCCTTCGGCTGGCTGCGCTCTGAAACCGGTGTGCACCGACTGGTACGCAAGAGCCCCTTCGATTCCGGCAACCGCCGACACACCAGCTTTTCCGGCGTGTTCGTCAGCCCGGAAGTGGATGACAACGTCGAGATCGAGATCAACCCGGCCGATCTGGAGGTCGGTACGTTCCGCTCCTCTGGCGCCGGCGGGCAGCACGTCAACAAGACCGAATCCGCTATCCGCATCAAGCACGTGCCCTCCGGCATCGTGGTGGCCTGCCAGACCGAGCGCAGCCAGCACGCCAACCGTGACCGTGCCATGAAGATGCTCAAGGCCAAGCTTTACGAGATGGAGATGCAGAAGCGCAACGCGCAGAAACAGGCGCTGGAAGACTCCAAGGACGACATTGGCTGGGGCAGTCAGATCCGCTCCTACGTGCTCGACCAGTCGCGGATCAAGGATCTGCGGACCGGGGTGGAGATTGCCGATACCGTCAAAGTGCTGGATGGCCATCTCGACCCGTTCATCGAAGCCAGCCTCAAGCAGGGCCTGTAACGACCATGTCCGAACCGACGACGCCCCCCGCCGCCGACGAAAATCATCTGATTGCCACCCGCCGTGAAAAGCTGGAGAAGCTGCGGGCAGAGGGCAAAGCCTTCCCCAACAATTTCCGGCGCGACACCCTCAGCGAGCATCTGCACGGCAGCTATGGTGAGCACACGCCAGAGCAGCTGGAAGCAGTCGAAGGCCGATTTCGGCTGGCTGGCCGGCTCATGGCCAAGCGGGTGATGGGCAAGGCCAGCTTCGGTCAGCTGCAGGACAGTGCCGGGCGCATCCAGATCTTTTGCCAGCGCGACACCCTGGGTGACGAAAGCTACCAAGGTTTCAAAACCGCCGATATCGGCGACATCCTCGGTGTGGTGGGTCGGGTGTTCAAGACCAAGACCGGCGAGCTGTCGCTGTGGGTGGAGCAGCTGCAGCCGCTGGTGAAGAACCTGCGACCCCTGCCGGAAAAGTGGGCTGGCCTCACTGACACCGAAGTGCGTTATCGCCAGCGCTATCTGGATCTGATCGTCAACCCTGATGTGAAGGCGGTGTTCGAGAAGCGGGGGCGCACCGTCCGGTTCATCCGCCAGTTTCTCGATGCCATCGGATTCATGGAAGTGGAAACCCCGATGCTGCAGCCGATCGCGGGAGGCGCCACCGCGCGGCCATTCGTGACGCACCACAACGCATTGGGCCGCGACATGTACCTGCGCATCGCGCCGGAGCTATACCTGAAGCGCCTGGTGGTGGGCGGTTTCGAGAAGGTCTACGAAATCAACCGCAATTTCCGCAACGAGGGGCTGTCCACCCGTCACAACCCCGAGTTCACCATGCTGGAGTTCTACCAGGCCTACGCGGACTACCGCGATGCTATGGACCTGGTGGAGACCCTGGTCCGCGATTGTGCGGTGACGGTCAATGGCAGTGCGGCCCTTCGCTATGACGGGCGCGACTACGATCTTGAGGTGCCGTTTCGACGCTGGACCATGCGCGAGGCCGTGGCCCACTTCAACCCCGACTTCACCGGGTTCGATGACCGTGCGGCTCTGGCGGCGCGCGCGCGCGAGGTCGGCGGTGATGTGAAGGACACCTACGGACCGGGCAAGTTGCTGACCGAGATTTTCGAGAAGACCGTGGAGTCGCAGCTGATGGACCCCACCTTCATCACCGAATATCCGACCGAGGTGTCACCGCTGGCGCGGCGCAATGACGACAACTCGGAGGTCACCGACCGCTTCGAGTTCTTCCTCGGCGGTCGCGAAGTGGCCAACGGCTTCTCCGAGCTCAACGACGCCGACGATCAGGCGGCACGCTTCCGCGCCCAGGTAGCGGCCAAGGATGCCGGCGACGACGAGGCCATGGTCTACGACGCCGACTACATCCGAGCCCTTGAGTACGGCTTGCCGCCGACGGCTGGTGTCGGCATCGGCATTGACCGCCTGGTCATGTTCCTCGCCGACGCCCCCTCCATCCGGGATGTGTTGCTCTTTCCGGCCATGCGGCCGGAAAGTTAAACCCGTGCACCCGGCCATGCGGCCGGAAGCGCTGCAGCTGCGAATCACGGATCACGGCGTCTGCGGCGCCTCAGACGCCACCAGCAGCGTATCGATTTCGGCAAGGTCCTCGCGCCCCAGACGTCCAGCGGCGGCCTTGAGGGTCAGCACCGACAGCAGATAGTCATAGCGCGCCTGCAGGTAGTTGCGCTCGGCCAGGTAGAGCTGCTGTTGGGCATTGAGCACGTCGATGGCGGTGCGGGTGCCCACTTCCAGACCGGTTTCGCTGGCTCCCAGTGCCGTGCGGCTGGACACCACCGCCTGCTTCAGTGCCTTGGTGCGCGCTGCGCCCGCCATCACGGCCTGGTAGGCATCACGGGTCTGACGTTCGACGTTGCGCAGGCGCCCGTCGAGCTCGCTCCGGCGCTGCTCCAGCGTGCTGCGGGCCTGATGCACGCGGGACTGTACGGCCAGCCCGCTGAACAGCGGGAGGGTGACTTGCACGCCATAGCTTTCCTGCGTGGTGTCGGCGGGAAACACGCCGGTTTCGGAGGTACTGTCCGAATAGCTGGCGCGCGCACCCACGGTGGGCAGGTGTGCGCCCTGCGCCACTTTGACGCCAGCCTCGGCTGCACTGACGGTATAGCGTGCGCCCAGCAGACCGAGATTCCCCTCGCGCGCCGCAGCAACCCAGGCAGCGCTGTTGGCCGGGTTGGGGGCCGGTAACGGGATTTCGTCCTGCAGTCGTGCGACATCATCGCGACGCTCTCCGATGATTTCGCGCAGGGCTTCCTTGGCGGCGTCGAGCGCACGCTCCGCTTCGATCCGTTGTGCGACGGTCAGGTCGAACCGGGCCTGGGCCTCCTGCACGTCTGTGATCGCTGACAGGCCGACTTCGAAGCGTTCCCGGGCCTGTTCCAGCTGCCGGCCAACGGCCTCGTTTTCGGCGCCCGCCGAGCGCAGCGTGTCGGCCGCAGACAGCACGCCGAAGTAGGCCTGTGCCACACGCAAGGCGAGCTCCTGCTGCGCCGAACGGTACTGGGTGTCGGCCAGGGCCACCTGCTGACTGGCCTGATCCAGCCGCTTGAACGCGCTCCAGTCGAAAAGCGCCTGATTGAGTGTGACATCGAGGCTGCGATTGGTGCCCTCGCGGATCTGCGCAGGCTGCCCTTGCAGCTGTGCCTCCGTATCGTTGTAGGAGGCGCCGTAGCCCGCCGACAGCTGCGGCAGCAGCGCTGCCCGTGCCTGCGGATACGCCTCCGCCGCTGCATCGCGGGCGTGGCGCGCGGCGGCCAGGGTGGCATCTTCCGAGACCGCGCGGTCATAGGTCGTCAGCAGGCCGTTGGCGCTGACCGTGGCCGGTAGCCAGCAAAGGACGACGGCGAGGCGTGTGGCAAGGTGCATGAGGTCCCTTTCGGTCAAGCGTGATAGTCAGTACCGCGGGATCGTGCCGTCCACATCGGTGGACCAGCGATCAATACCGCCGGTGATGTTCAAGACCCCGGAAAGGCCGGCGCGTTCCAGGAAATGCACCACATGGGCACTGCGCACGCCATGGTGGCACAGCACGGCCAGCGGCTGGTCACGCGGCAGTGTGGCCAACCGGTCCGGGATCTCGGACATGGGGATGCACAAGGCGCCGGGTACGGTTGCAAGCGCGATTTCTTCGGCTTCCCGGATGTCGAGTACAACCAGCCTCTGTTCGGCGAGACCGGCGGCGGCTTCGGCAGGACTGCACTCGTTCATCTGGGATCCGGACGGCAAGACCGAGCACAGTCTAGCACCGCCCGGGCGATTTCCTGTACCCGTCAGTTCAGAATTGGACGATCAGCCCGTGCTTTCCCGTTCCCAGTCTTCAAGCATGGTTTCGAGGTAGTGGATGTTATGGCCACCTTCGAGGAACACCTTGTCGCGCAGAATGCGCTGCTGCAGCGGAATGTTGGTCTTGATGCCCTCGAACACCATCTCTGCCAGGGCCTGCCGCATGCGGGCGGCAGCCGTCTTGCGATCCGAGCCCCAGGCGATCAGCTTGCCCACCATGGAGTCGTAATTCGGCGGCACCCGATAGCCCTGGTACACATGCGAGTCAATGCGGATGCCCGGCCCACCCGGGGCGTGGTACTTCTTGACCTCGCCGGGCGACGGAATGAATTTGCGAGGGTCTTCGGCATTGATCCGGCACTCGATGGCGTGACCGCGCATGCGGACGTGCTTCTGTTGCTTCTTTAGGCCCAGCCCGGCGGCAATACGGATCTGTGCCTTAATCAGGTCAATCCCGGTCACCATCTCGGTCACCGGATGCTCCACCTGGATACGGGTGTTCATTTCAATGAAGTAGAAGGACCCGTTTTCGTACAGGAACTCGAAGGTGCCGGCGCCGCGGTAGCCGATTCGCTTGCAGGCCTCCACGCAGAGGCTGCCGATAGTCTCGCGCTGCTCGTCCGTGATGCCTGGGGCAGGGCACTCCTCCACCACTTTCTGGTTGCGTCGCTGCATCGAGCAGTCGCGCTCACCCAGGTGAATGGCGTGACCCTCGCCGTCGGCCAGCACCTGGAACTCGATGTGACGCGGGGTCTCAAGGTACTTTTCCATGAATACCGAGGCGTCATTGAATGCGTTCTGGGCCTCGGTGCGCGCCAACTGGATCTTGTTGATCAGCTCGTCCGGGCTGCGGACCACGTGCATGCCGCGACCGCCACCGCCGGAGGCCGCCTTGATCAATACCGGGTAGCCGACGCGTTCGGCAATCTCCAGGCACTGCTCCTCATCGTCCGGCAGCACGCCTTCGGAGCCAGGCACACAAGGCACACCAGCGGCGATCATTTCCGCCTTGGCGTTGGTCTTCGAGCCCATCATGCGGATGGTTTCAGGCCTCGGACCGATGAAAATGAAGCCCGAGCGTTCGACGCTTTCGGCAAAATCCGCGTTCTCCGACAGGAAGCCATAGCCGGGGTGGATGGCATCGGCCTGGGTCACCTCGGCAGCGGAGATCAGCGCCGCCATGTTGAGATAGCTCTTCGGCGACGGTGCGGGGCCAATGCAAACGGCTTCGTCGGCGAGCAGAACGTGCTTCAGGTCGCGATCGGCGGTGGAGTGTACGGCGACGGTCTTGATGCCGAGTTCACGGCAGCATCGCAGGATTCGCAGTGCGATCTCGCCACGGTTGGCGATAAGAATCTTTTTGATTTCCTTCATTGAGCGTCACTCAATGATGAACAGGGGCTGGTCGAATTCCACCGGTTTTTCGTTGTCCACCAGCACTTCGACCACGACGCCCGCCTTGTCCGACTCAATCTGGTTGAGCATCTTCATCGCTTCGAGAATGCACAGCGTCTGACCGACCTTGACGGTCTGGCCGATTTCGACGAACGCCTTGGCGCCGGGCGAGGGCGAGCGATAGAAGGTGCCCACCATGGGGGCGCGCACCACGTGGCGGGTGTCTGGCGGCGGCGCTGCCGGTGCGGCGGCCGGAGCCGCTGCCGGTGCCGCGGCGGGCGCAGCGACGGCGGCTGGCGGCGGTGCCATCATCACCTGGGGGGCGGCCGAGGCGCGGCTGATGCGGACGGCCGCTTCACCTTCGCGCACTTCCAGCTCGGAGATGCCGGAGTTTTCAACCAGTTCGATCAGGGTCTTGATCTTGCGCAGATCCATTTCTTGTAATCCTGTGTGGGGGTGGGAGCGCGGTAGGAATAGGAATAAGACGTCGGGAAATCAGGGGTGACGCGCCAGGTGGGCCTGCGCCGCCATCAGGGCCAGTGTGTAGCCCTGGGCGCCGAGGCCGACGATCTGGCCAATCGCGATGTCCGAAAAGTACGAGTGCTGGCGGAAGGCCTCACGCGCATGCACGTTCGACAGGTGGACTTCGATAAAGGGAATGGCCACCCCCAGCAGGGCGTCCCGCAGGGCAATGCTGGTGTGGGTCAGGGCGCCGGGGTTGATGACGATGAAGTCTTCGCTGCCGCGTGCCGCCTGGACGCGGTCGACCAGAGCGCCCTCGTGGTTGCTCTGGAAGGTCGACAGGGTGAGTCCGAGATCGGCCGCCTGCTGTTGCAGCTCGGCCTCAATCTGAGGCAGCGTACGGGTGCCGTAACGTTCGGGCTCGCGGGTGCCCAGCAGATTCAGGTTGGGACCGTTGATCAGCAGCAGACGGGGCACGTTGGCGTCCGGCTTGGGGTGAGCTTGGATTCTGCACGAGTGGACCGATTGCTGACAAGGCAGTCTGTGAGATCGGGTAAGTTACCGACAAATCTCGTCAGAAATCGCCTTTAACATGAGCTTTTAGCAGTTTTTCCAATTTGACCGCATCAAACTCGCCATAGTGGCGGGCGACGATCTGTCCCTGCGGGTCGATCAGCACCGAGAACGGCAGGGCGCCGAGGGTGTCGCCAAGTGCGGTCATGGCGGTGGAGATGGCCTGGTCCCCGGCCATTACCGGGTAGTTGATCTTCAATCGTGTCGCCATGTCGCGGGCGGTGTCGGGGGCGTCCATGGCGGGGCCAATCACCTGCAGTCCGCGGCTGGCCCAGCGCTGCTGGGCGTCGACCAGCACCGGGATTTCCTTGATGCAGGGGGGGCACCAGGAGGCCCAGAAATTGACCAACAGCCATTTTCCACGCCATTCGGCGAGATCGCGTGTCGCGCCCGACAAGTCTTCCAGCTGTACCGCCGGCGCGGCCACCGGCAGGTCGGTGTTGTGCTCGGCATGGCGCACAGCGAAATAGGCAACATAGCCGCCAAGGCCTGAAAACACCGCGATCGCCAGAACACCCAGTGTGCCGCGCAAACTCATGGCAGCACATCCACGTCGACGGTGCGCTGTTGCGGCGGGTAGCACACGCCGATGTCGGCGCAGCCCTGCCAGTGCACCGTCACTTCGGTGGGGGCGGACGCAAATCTCGCCTCGGCGCGCAGATCCTGGCGATAGATCACCACCGCGCCAAAGTGCGGATCATCGTAGCGTTCACCTTGGGGCAGGGTCAGCGCCTGATCGTCGGTGCCCGAGGCGAGCTTCAGCTTGTCCCGGTACAGGTAGTGCCCGGGGGTGACCCGGATACTGACCGTGAGGATGCCCGCCCGCCAGGTGACCGGCTCCAGTTGGAAGGCTTCGTCAACGGTCAGCAGCGCGGGCTCCGACATCCGGGACCAGGGCGCCGCGAGCGCCAGCGTCGGCAACAGCAGGGGGAGCAACAAAGCAAGCGGCTTCATCGGGTCGTGTCGAAAATCCAATCGAGGTAGGGCGCATGCGCCGCGATCACTGGGACTGCCAGGATCTCGGGAAGTTCGTAGGGATGCTGTGCGAGAATCGCGGTCTTCAGTTGTTCGAAGCGATCGTCGGTGGTCTTCAGTTGTAATACGACCTCCTCCGCCGTTTCGATGTCGCCCTGCCAGCGGTATACCGACCGCACCCCGGGGACGATCGCGACACAGGCAGCTAGATGTGCTGACACACAGTGGTGCGCGATGGGCTCGGCCACCGTGGCAGGGCAGGCAACAGTGACGATGAGCGCGGTGGGCATGTCGGTACGATACCGGAAGCCACGTTGGTGGATCGAATGTGGAACCCCAAAAGCGGTTACCCATTCTGTCGTCCGCGTGATGGGCGCCGTGGAGCCGCGTGAACTCGGCGCTAACGAAAAAGCCCCTGGGGTTTCCGGAGGCTTTAAACGTTGGTATGCGCGATTGGACGCGACCCCGCGCCAGGTTGTGCGGGGCGTCGGCCCTTGGGGCAGACCACCCTCGAGCACGTCTTGACGTGCGAGTTGATGATGGAGGTTGGTTCGAGTCGGCGCAGTGCAAACGAAAAAGCCCCGCAGGGTCTCTGCGGGGCTGAAATCACTTCAGTGAATGCTGAAAACTCGCTGAAAATAAGCTGAAAGGTGGGCAGCCACCTCTAAGCCTTTGATTTTGGTAGGCGCGATTGGACTCGAACCAACGACCCCCACCATGTCAAGGTGGTGCT